>CAYQDB010000003.1:0-203797 GCA_964416195.1 uncultured Ignavibacteriales bacterium | reverse complement strand
AGAGCACCTACGTATTTGACGAAGTAAATCATAACACTCCGATTGACGACACACTCTTCGCCATGCCAGATTCGCTGGGGAAGTAATCCTGGTAACGTAAGTCAAAACCTCTGTGGTTTCGACACTCGCTTTCACGCGAGGTATTGAATGTCAGAAACACAGGGCTTTTAACCCACTGCGTCGTGGCTGGTGGGGACATCTACCACGCACGGGATGTCTTTCAGCGCGATGTTAAAGTGACGCTTTAACCTCACGCCCATCCTCGTCTGGCAAGGTTTCGGCGTTGGCTCTGGTAAACCCGGCGCGACTTCATCGCCTTCAAATACCACTCGATGTTTCGCGGCAGCCCTTCTTTTAACGTCACTTTAGGTGAGTAGCTCAATTTCTCTTTAGCCAGCGAAATATCGCCAACAAACGAGGATATCTCTCCGACCCTTTTGGTACCGATCTTGATCTGCGAACGGGAATCTAAATACGACACGATCATCCGGGCCAGATTGACAATCCTCTCCCCTGCTCCGCTCGACAGGTTGAATGTCAAGCCGGCGATACGGTCAAATCTTTTGATTATCCGGAGAAATCCATCGATGCAATCGTCCATGTAAGTGAAATCCAGCTTCTTTTCTTTTCCGAAGATAGTGAGATCACGGTTTCGGAGCGCATAGTACATGAAAACGGGAATGACGCGTTCGGAGACATCATATCGCCCATAGACATTGGATAGACGAGTGATTACCGGCATGATGCCATAGCATTCGTGGTAAGCGTGAAGAAGGGCTTCTGCGCCAAACTTAGACGCCGTATACGGTGATTTGATCTTCACCAGCTTAGTTGAGTCTTCCCGACGCCTCTCCCCCGCTTTTGATTCTCCGTAGATTTCGCGTGACGACGAAAAAACGAATCTGCCAATGTTTTCCTGCCGGGCATATTCCAGCAGGTTATACGTCATCAGATAGTTGTCACGGGCTAGGTTTGGCCGCACGACAAGGTCGTGGACACGGGCGTTGGCAGCAAGGTGGATTATCATATCTGGTTTACTGCGCCGTTGCAGGCAACGCTTGGTTAGGGGTCGGCGCAGATCATGGGATATCGTCTTGCCGTCGATTTCCCTGTCCCACAGAGAGTGCCTGATGTCCAGCGGGATGACATTATAACCTTTACGCATCAATTCCTGGGTCAGGGCGGTTCCAACCGTACCGGACGAACCTGTTAGTAGAATCGTTCTGATCACTTAGATAAACTCAAACCCTTCTTTTATCCATGTCGTCTTGTTGAGAAGGCCGAAATTATCGCAGACGAGTCTCTTTTTTACCAGTTGGGTAACATGTCTCGGTTTGATGGACCGAAACTGCTTGTGCGCCGTCCCAATAATGATCGCTGAAGCCCCCCGCAAAGCAGCTTCCAACTTGTGCTCCAGGGGAAAGTTGCCTTCAACTAACTTCTCAGCTTTTGCCAGATATGGTTCAAAGAAGACAACCTTTGCTCCGCGCCTCTTCAACTTGAGAGCAAGCTTCACTGCCTGCGAACCGCGGGTGTCGTCGACCTCCGGTTTGAAGGCTCCACCGAGGATGGCAATCTTCTTGCCTTTCAGCCGTCCCAGCTTGCCGCGCAAACGTTCAATCAACGTGTCCAGTATTCGTTCATTGATTTCGAGGGCTGTACAGGCGGTTTTGAACTCGAAATTGCTTTCAGCCTCATGTGAATTGATAAGATGACAGTCTTTCGGCAGGCATGAGCCCCCAAAGCCGAGGCCAGGCTTGAAATAATCCTGCCCAATGCGCGGGTCAAGGCTTATCCCCTGCCTGATCGAGTCAATATCAAGACCCTCGTTGCGGGCAAACTCGGCGACCTCATGGATGAAAGCCAGCCGGTGTGCGAGATAGACGTTGGAGCCAAGCTTTATCAACTCCGCTGATTTCCAGTCCGTGATTACAATGGGTATCGACAGCGCATGGACTGATCGGTACAACTTGAGCAGGTCAGTTGCCGCCTTCTTTTCATTCACACCGATAATGATTCTCCACGGATGTGCTGTATCTTCGTAGGCGTGGCCTTCCCTGAGGAATTCGGGATTGACAGCCAGGTGGATATGGCGGCCATGAGCAGTCTCATTCAGCAATCCATAGAAACGTTCAGAGAAACCAATGATGTTGGTGGATTTTAGAACCACAGTCGGTCTCTTTTTGCTCTTCGCTTCACCAATCCAGTCGGCCATCCTCTTGAAGCTGGCCACCCGCATCTTGCCCGTAGCCGGGTCGGCGGAATCAATCGCTATGAAAATGAATTGTGAATTCTGATACAGCTCTTCTGCAGGACGACAGAACTGGATACTTTTCTCCGCTAAAACTCGCCGGAGCTTCCTCTGCAGAAGTGGCTCGCGGAAGTGCAGATAGCCACGCCGGAGGGATTCAATGGTATAGGGATTTTTCTCTAGCACGGTCACCGGACATCCGTGATCAGCAAGAAAAACAGCGGTCGCCACGCCGACATATCCGGCGCCGACGACAAGTATGGAAGGACGCGATGTCATATGGCTCATTCTATGCAACTGCTATCCAAGCTTGTCAAAACCACAAAGGCTTTAACCTACGTTACTAAGCTACCTGAGTTGCTATTATAAGCGGCAAGTGACCTGTTACCAAATGATTTTACTAAATGCACTATCAACAGCAAACATGCTGGGTTTCTTGTCCCACCCAAGGCGGGCCGTGCGGAATCCAATCTGGTGTCTACTACCTGGTCTATGACAGGTTCCTGAACCCCCAATTAATCAAGCGGCGGGCTTCCTTGAAGCGTAGTTTATCACCTGGAACCCCGAGGACTACTAATGTCAGCATTTCCCCCTTTTTATTTTTGACCAGGGTGACAAGACAATAATCTGAAGCGATGGTATACCCAGTCTTCCCTGCCAGTACCTTATAAGGCGACAAAACCAGACGGTTAGTGTTGGAGAAAGAACGGTAGGTATTCTTCTTGTTTAGGATCCTGGCCCGGTACCTTTTCTTAGATGTGATTTTGGAAATCAGGTTATATTTGTATGCATAGTGGAGAATCTTGGCCACTTCGTGGGCGGTGGAAACATTGCGTTCATCCAGGCCGGTGGGACCATAGAAGATGGTATGCTCAAGCCCCATCTTTCTGACCTTTCTGTTCATATCTCTGACGAACTCCTTGATCGAGCCCGACGTCGCACGCGCCAGTGCCTTGGTGGCCCGGTTGTCAGAGCTCATCAGGGCGGCGTGCAGAAGGTCTCGCAGTGTCAGTTCATAACCGACTCTCAGTCTCGAGCGGCGTGAACGGCGAGCATCCTCTCTGGCGATTTTCTCCGTTTTGTCAAGATTGATTCCTTTGTCAAGGACTACCATCGCCGCGACAAGTTTGCTGAGGGATGCTATTGGTCTGACTTTGTCACACTTCTTTTCGTACAATACCTCGCCGTTGTCGTAGTTTACCAACAGAGCCGATTTCAGATTCAAGTATGGAGTCCTCTTCCTGACTTTCTCGAAATCAAAATGATAGGCACTTTGCATGGGGGGCCTGAGTTCTAGTTGACCAGCTCCGAGGAAGTAAACGGTGTTGGCCGAGAACAGCACAAACCCTACCAGCAGAAGCAAAACCTTTGGAAAAGTTCTTTTGTTAGTTATGCCAAAAAACACATAACCGCCGTTATTACTACTTGATGCATCTTGCTAATTTCTTGAGCATGTTGTCCAATCTCATGTACATTGCATACTTTCCTCTTTAGGCATTGACATATAACATGGGGCAGGTACCACGTCAACAAAAAGGTGGCGAGGGCACTCTTATTGAAATCAAATGGACATACTCCACTGTACCGTGCCCGGCCGACGTCCTCGTCCGTCGAGTAGAGAGCTGGGGTTTTCACCTCTCTGCTAAAAGGCGTATGAATTGCTGGGCGTTGGAGACAGCTTTTCCCTGGTGGCAATTATTGAAGAAGACATACATTTTTTTTATTTTGTTCTTTACATTTTCGATTTTCTTTTGCCAGACTTCGAGCTCTTCCAGTGAGTAGTTGTAGTCATACCGTAGTGCGCCCCCATGCCACCACTGTTCTGAGTTGCGCCCGTGTAGGCGGATGTAGCCAATATCTGTTGTCGACAATAAGTGTGGTTTCAGCAATCCGCGCAGTTGTGGCTCGTCAACGCTGACATAACCGATTTTTTCCGCTCGCAACCGATCATACGTGGCCTTATTTTCCCAGCCATCGTGGCGGAACTCAACAAAGAGACGGTGTGGAGAGAGAGCTTCGCGGCATGTCCCGATATAATCAAGGCCGTCAGAGTTGAACTTAAAGGAATACGGAAACTGCGCCAGTAGCCCGGCTAGATTTCCTGACTCCTCAAACGGCCTGATCGCCTCCAGGAATTTAGCCATGTCCTCTTCAACGTCCGTCCTGCGGTGAGTCATAGACTGGGGAACTTTGATCATGAAATCAAAGCCCGGCGGCGCCTTTTTGACCATGTTGACCATGACCGCCGGGTGAGGGATACGGTAGTACGTGGAGTTTATTTCTACCGTTGAGAAATGTCTTACATAGTAGTCAAGCATTTTCCCCTTGTCGATGCCCGGAGGATAAAATTCCCCTCGCCAGTCTTCAAAACTGTATCCTGAAGTGCCTACTCTTACTTCCATGCTGCGCTTGCTGCTACTTAGAACGATTTCGGGTCCTGTGGGTGGTAGATGTGGACATCTGCCACCCAAGCATACGGCTGTTGCAATGTTACCACCCTTCAACTCCGCTCAGGGTGACGATTTTGGTGGTTTTCTACTGTCATTTCTTCATTTTTGTTTCACCTCCTGAAACCGGACACAGCCGCATTTAGGGCAGACCCATTTGCGTTTCTTATGGAAGGAGCGTTTGAACTCCTTCATAGCCGATTTACAGCGGGGACATTTCATAACATTAGTTGGCAGGAGTCGGGGCCTCCTGCCCTACAAGTCCTTATCCGGTCAGATGCAAGAACTCCGTCAGGAGAAACTCCATCCGCCCAATGAAGGTCGACATCCGTGACATTACGGTATATCCGAAAGTGGCCCCGAAGAATATCATCAAGAAGTATGTGCCGACCTTCGCCGATATTCCCAGAGAGCCTTTGTGTTCACGACTGAAATAGAAGTAGGATAATGTCGTCAAGACACCGACAATGACGACTATTGCAGACAGATCGGGGAAACCTGATTCTGTAATAAGTGGGGTTACGGTGGCTGATATCTGCTTTAATGTCCGAGCTTCCAGCATGACGGGAATCGCCACGCCAGCTCCGGAACCGATCATAACTGCAATGGGTATGCGTGAGAAAGAGGAAGTCCTTGGTAGGAACCGCCCGAACATTAACAGACCTAGAATGAATGGTAGTGCCAACCCATACTGTTCATTGCAAAAAAAAGGTTTGAATAGCAGATCCATCAAAGTACTTGACCAGACAATTACCAGAGTATAACCGATGGAGACCCCAATCAGAAGAGACTCGGCCATCTTGTAGATCGGGTTGTCCCGGTATAGGAAGGAGAATATGGCCAGCGTCAAAAGGCCGGCGATGATTGTTCCGGGGTCTGTCACCTGGTTGTCCTCTTTCTGCGGGATTTGAAGTAGATCACATTCCCCAGCACCACGAGCAGGATCACATACAGATGGGCTGTCGTCTGAGCCAGCATTCCTCTTGTTCCTCCCCCCTTGTAATTGATGAGTCGCTCATATTCCGCGGCCCCGCGAAGCCCTGCCACCAGACAGTACATCTGTCCGGAGTCGACATACGGGTCGAAAGTGGTCACCATCGCGGCTGTCATTCCTGACAGGATCCTGATGCCATAGCGCGCACTCCCATACTCCATCCAGTGAGTTGTGAGAGATCCGTCAGTGATAGAGATCACTGCCGCAACATCGTCATAGTTGCGGACTCCATTGAGAAGTTCCAGATTTTCGTAGGAACGTCCAAGGTAATCCTGTGGGAAGGTCCTGGGAATTGACTCGCCCATTGACAGAATAGCTGCGATGTATTGTGGCTTGAACCCAAGATAGACATAGTCCCTGCCATATTTCCGGCCATATTCGGCAGCCGTTTTCCGCATAAGTCTGTAACCGATAGCCGTACCCTCGGACAGCAACGCCACCCCGATCAACCGGTGTCCTCTGGAGAATGCATGCCGCAGTATCGCCAGAGCGATGGGACGTATCTCCGGAAGTGATGAGGCCTCGTGATCGAATGAAACTATCAAGACTGACCCAGAAGGCAGCGAGTCAATGAAATCATACATCTTCTGGGTTTGAGCAGAGACAGGGTGGTCTACCGTTACATTAATGAGCATTACCAGTCCGATGCAGACAAACAGCCCCAGGAAAGTCCAGTGCCGAGTCTCGATCTTTCTCATTTTCGTCCACCCAACCAGGTTCTCTCGATTCCCAAGACAACCCGGAGAGAGGTTGTCAGCGATCCCAATCCAATACCGATCAAGATTGCCCGACGAGCCGACATTGAGGGATAGTTGCGTATCCAGTCAGCGACGCCTGTCAACTGTGGGAAAAGAGATGACCCGACGGCGCTTCTGCTTAGCAGGATTACCAGCGCTGAAAGCAACAGTATCGCCGCCGGAACGGAGCGCGCTCGGAAACCGCGAAACGACGCCGAGGCGACGAAGAAAGCTAGTAGGGCAAAGACAGTCGATTGCATGGGCGCCTGAACATTTTCAAAGACCCACATAAACGGCGTGTCGGCCTTAATGCCCCAGACGAGAGCCAGAAGCGGCATCGATACCAGCCCGATCAGTGTGACCAGGCGGTAAGATCGGTCCTGCCCCCGTCGCATCTGCGCGACATTACTCTTAATCACACTGGCCACCCCGACCAGCAGAGTAAAAGCGAATATGATCTGCCAGTATTCGAGCACGGCCTGATTTACTGACCTTGCCACCTGGTGCTGCGAGAAGTACTGGAGGAACATAACCAGCCCGAAGAGAAAGCAGATAACGAGAGCAATCTTGCGATTCATCAGAATCTCCACCAGCCGTCACTGGTATTGCCGCTGAGGGCAGCGATCGTGCTCCAGATTACGGCAACTACAAACAAAATCGCTATCAGCAACTTCAAGATATCCTGAGCGCGAACTGAAGCCAGGATAGAGCGGTCTCCTGACAGGTAGCCGGAGGCCGCGAATAACTCTTCACCTATAAGTGTGTAATCGCATGCAACAATAAAGAATGCGAGTTGGATCGTCGAGTCTGTGCCAGCAATTTGAATGGCACCCACGGAGTTGCCGGTTTCAGCCAGTATCAGCGACTCGGCCTCGAACGTCCCTAACAGGAATATGGATGCAGGTTTCAAGCGGCTGATAATTCCATCCACAGCCGCCGCGTAGCCGAACTGGGAGGAGGTGACGTACGAAATGTTGTCACGGCGAAAGCGATCGGGATAGCCGGCACGGGTGTAACTTTCCCGTACGACTTCCTGTGCAACCGCCATAAGCACCGGGTCATGAGTGGGGTAAACAAGAGTGCAATCATACACGGCCGTCTTCTCCGCTACGTGGCTGAGGAAATTCATTGAGGCAATAGTTGTGGGTCGTTGAATATCTCCTCCCCAGCCGGGAGTGTACAGAACCGGACGTGCCATCTCGGTCGCACGTCCGATAGCCTCGTCAACAGCTTTCAGACCGGCAATCTCACGTACTTTGAACTTCTCTCGGCTCGACCGGTGATAGGTGGTGTACAAAACAATGCTTATGGAAATCAGAGCTGAAATAAGAGTTGTAAGTTTGTCCAGATCAAACCACGGCGTCTGTTCAGCGACGGCGACCACAAGAAAGCACCATTGCATAAAAAAAAACAAAATGTGCTTCAGCTGATCGATCAACAAAAAGATTTTTTTCTTGACCCTGATATGGGCATCTCTGCTTATTGTGTTTCACGTTCCTAACCGAGAGGAGATATGAAAAGAACGATTTTCTTTATTGCGACCGCTGTTCTTCTTGTTGGCCTTAATGTCTCGGAAGCGACGACTATCCGATGGTGGCAGTTCTGGACCGATCCGAGCGTCAAGCCCGAAATCTCAGAGATGGTGGCCGAGTTTGAAAAAGCCAATCCTGACATAAAGGTTGAGCTGACAGATCTCACCTGGGCCAACGGGCATGAGAAGATTGCTATCGCCTTCGCATCCGGCACTGGCCCCGATGTTGTCGAGCTTGGTTCCGACTGGATTGCCGAGTTTGCCGCCAATAGCCATCTGGCAGATGTTTCTGATCATATCTCCCATGACAGCAGCCATTTTCAGGGATGGGGAATGGCTACTTACCAGGGGAAGGTGTATGCTAAACCGTGGATTTTAGGAACCAGGGTTCTGTTTGCCAATCGCGATCTATTGACACAAGCCGGATACGACAGCAATTGGGTGCCAATCAAAATAAGCGAACTCAAGGTGGCTGCTTTTAAGATCAATAACCTCGGTAAGGATATCTACGGCTGGGGATCGAACACGCCTGAGAAGCATCGGCTGTACAAGAAGTACCTCCCCTTTTTCTGGTCGGCTGGTGCCCAGATTTTTACCGATGACAACAAATATTGCATACTCCCATCCGAAAAGGCCATTCGAGCCCTGGAGCTATACAAAGAACTGCATGATTCCTGCGGCTACGTTGCCAATCAGCGCGGTATTGAAGATGCCTTTCTCGACGGTAAGGTCGGCTTTATCATCTCCGGCGACTGGCTGCTGAAACGGGTTGAACTCGAGCGCCGTAGCATTAACCTCGTTTCGACTCTTATTCCGGGCTTGGATTTCCCGGGGAAGTCATTCCTTGGCGGCGAGTTTCTGACCGTGAATGAGGCCTCTGCACACAAAAGGGCAGCCTTGAAGCTTGTCGACTTCATAACATCACCAGAGAATCAGCTTCGTTTCTGTAAAGCCAACCGTTCCGCCAATCCATCGAGTATCGCCATCCAGGATGATTCCTATTTCACTTCGAATGTTCACTTGCAAACATTCATCAAGCAGATAAGGTCCGCTAAACATCCACCTGTTGATCCCGACTGGGTCTATATGGAAGACGCTATTGAAAGGGCTGTAGAGGACGCCTTGTTTGGTTCAGGACTGGTAGCGGAGCCGCTCCTGCAGGCCCGTCAAAAGATAGTCGAGTTGAAGCAGAGCAAGTGAAACGCTCCCGGTCAACGGCGCTGGTGTTGGTTCTCCCCTGGCTGTTGACTCTCGTCGTGTTCTGGCTTTTTCCCCTTGTAGTCTCCTTTCTCATGGGCTTCACCGATTTCCGGTTACTCATCAAAGACTATCATTGGGTCGGGCTGGCCAACTACCGCGCTTTGTTTTCAGACTCAGATTTCCTCAAGGCATTGAAAAACACCTTCATCTTTGTGCTTGGCACTATACCTGTCACGACTGTCTTTTCGCTTGGTATGGCTTTGCTGGTGAACCACCGTTTCAAAGGACGAGGCATCTTCCGTGCCGCTTACTTCCTTCCCTCGATCACCTCAATGGTAGTTATCGCGCTGATCTTCACCAACCTATACCAGCGCGGCGGTTATGTCGCTTTGCTGAGCCGATTGGTCGGCCTGCAGTCCCCTGAAAACGGCTTCCTATACGACAGCTCCACAGCCTTGTTTTCCATCATGGCGATGGATGTCTGGATGTCGGTCGGTTACTACATGCTCATTTTCCTGGCAGGTTTGAAATCGATTCCTGACGAGCTGTACGAAGCCGCTCGGATTCACGGCGCGGGGGCTATCCGCCAACTCTTTTCAATCACCCTACCGCTCCTTAAGCCGGTAATGCTGTTTATCCTTGTCATCAACTCGATAAAATCCTTCCAGGTTTTTGTGGAAATCTTTGTGATGACTAAGGGGAAGTTCGATACATCTACGGCAGTTTACTTCATTTACGAAACCGGCCTGACAACAGGGTTCAAGTCCGGCTATGCCTCGGCGGCGGCGTACATCTTGTTTATCATCATTGCTCTTTTCTCTGCTATGTGGTTCTTGCTGCTTAGAAGGAGGCAGGCGCTGTGGTAAAAGGCTGGGTTTTCTCTGCGCTCAAGTACTTGCTGTTGATTGGCCTGCTGGCAGTCATGGTCTTCCCTCTGGTGTGGATGTTTCGTGTCTCACTCATGAGCGCCGGAGGAAGTATCGATATGAAGCAGATTTTCAATGTGGACTTCACACTCACCAATTACCGAGACCTCTTCGCAGCACACAACATGGGACGTTACCTGTTCAACTCCCTCTTCGTTGGAGTAACCGTCACAGTCGGAAACATTCTTTTCTGCTTTATGGTCGCTTATGCTTTAGCCCGCTATCGTTACCTTTGCAACAAGCTTCTTTTTGTCAGTGTCATTCTGGTACTAATGATCCCCGCCCATATTCTCATTATCCCCCTTTACGTGCTGATGGTCAAAAGTGGTATCTATGATACTTACTGGGCGCTCATTCTTCCATGGCTTGTCAACCCGATTGGGATATTCTTGGTCAAGCAGTATATAGAGTCGATTCCACCCTCGATGGAGGAAGCGGCGCGCTTAGACGGAGCCGGTGAGTTGCGTATTCTTCTCAGGATTGTTATGCCACTGTGCAAACCGGCCTTGGCGGTGCTAGCTATACAGGTCTTTTTCACCAACTGGAATTCTTTTCTGTTTCCCTACATTCTTACATCAAGCGACAATGTGCGAACGCTGCCGGTAGGTCTGGCCTTATACCAGGGGTACCAGGCGATTGACTGGCAGCATTTGATGGCCGGTTCTGCGATTGCAGTTGTTCCAATCTTAATTCTTTTCATTATTATGCAGAGACAAATTGTATCCGGGATCACAACAGGAGCCATAAAGCAATAATGTAACGATAGCGGCTCATATTACCCGGTTCCAACCTTGCTTTAAAACAGGGGTTTCTTTCAAGATTTTTTTGTTGCTTGAAAGGGCTTGCCGCCATTTAATATGATAACCAAAGGTGAAGATAATGCGACGTGTAATCATTTAGAGAAAGGAAGTCTCCACGATGAGGAAAACATGGATTGTGGTTGCGGCTCTGGCCTTGTTTGCAGCGGGCTGCGGCGTGAACAAGGACTTTGTCCAGGAACAAATCAGCCAGTCGGAAGCGCGCACAGGTTCCAAGATTGTAACCTTGCAGGATAAAACTGACGCCAATGCTGGTGAAATCGTCAAGCTCCAGTCGCTTGCCAAGCAGCTTTCCGACAAGACCGACTTGGCTATTAACGAGGCCAAGGGGTTTGAGAACTATCAGATTATCTGGTCGGGCGTAATCAACTATGACTTTGATAGCTATGAGATCAATGACGGCGCCGCTGCTATTCTTAATGAGGCTGGCCAGAAAATGGAAGAGAATCCCGGCTCGGTAATTGAGATTGCCGGGCATACCGATCGAACCGGCTCGGCCAAGTACAATCTTATGTTGGGTGATAAGCGAGCCAATGCTGCCAAGCGGTTCCTTACAGATCACTTCGGCATATCGCTCTACCGTCTTTTTGTAATTTCGCACGGCGAAGAAAAACCAGTCGCGATGCCCGACGAACGAAACGCCGCTTCCAAAAACCGCCGGGTGACGCTGAAAGTCTGGGGGCAGTTATAAAACTGACGTCTCCTCTTCATAGTTTTGTTGACAACGAGGCGGGATAAATGTCCCGCCTTTTTACTGGTAAGGGTATACCGGCATAGTTCTTCTCCGCCAGGAGTTCCTCAGGTATAAGGCAGAAGTTGTTGTCCCTCCGCTGTGATGAGCTGCACAAAACCTATTTGAACTCGAAATACACTCCGGCAGTTTCAAACCGTGCCCTGACACTGACGGTATCTTGGAAGCTTGCTGACGTTTCGGCTAAACGGAACGGGTAGATCGACCCGTTGCCCTTTTTGCCGTCCAGGTCAGAATCGATAAACCCTGACAGCAGATACTTCCCGCTCGGTACATCGATAGCAAATTTCCGCGCTGACACCGGCAAATGGAAAATCTGCTTGGTACCGACCCTTTTGAAGGATAACACAACCGGCCTGTCTCGCTCGCCGGCTATCTGTATCACTGTTTCCCCTGATATCGACCCTAATGAGTCGGAATCCAACGATGAAAAGGAGTACTCACGTAAGCTGTCACCAAGGACGTTGCCGGCTATATCGGCGATTTCGAACTCCGTGATTGCCAATGTGTAGGACATGCCCTCCTTGAGTTGAGTCGGATGCAACAGGAGATGAAATGCATCCTGCCACTCGCGGCCCACAGGCACTTGAGTGTCGGGTTTCTCTTGGAGAATGAAGGTGCCGTCGGTTATCCTGGTCGTGTCAAGCGGTTCGGAAAATACAGCCTGTATCTGTATTTCATCGACAAACTTCGGACTTGTATTCGGATAGAAGCTGACAATGGTCGGTGGATTTTTATCCTCGGCCAGTTTCACTTCTATGCCCCGATAGTAAATTGTCGGTTTCGAGATATCGTATGTCAGTTCCAGGTCGTATGTCCCCTCTCTCAACGAATCAAAGTGGCAATTGAGGACAGATGTTCTTGCCGTGTCCGACTCAAGAAACGACTTTGCAATAAGTACCCGGTCAGTATCTTCCTGACCTCTCAGCATTAGATTGGACGGACTCTGGCGTAGAAGATTAAGCGAAATTTCCCGCGAGAAACGCACTTTCAACAACCGGTCAGACGTGAAAGCGGCGGAAATGATCTCCGATGTCGCGGTATCCTGTGTTGTAAGTATAAGCTGAAGATCATCTAACGGCGTTTCGCCGCCGACGATAATCGGTCTATCCGAAAGAGCAAAAGGCTCCCGTGTCGGATTAAAACGCTCGTTGCGGTTCTTGTCGCCAAAGCCCACCAGACAATACTCTCGGGACGGCAGGTAATGAAACGCAAATGAGCCCTCCTTGTTGGACTGGGTTACGTACTCCGGATAAAGAGAATCAAAGACTACCGTACTATCTTCAAACAGATCAGCCGGGTACAATGCTACCATCAGTCCACTTGCAGGCTTATCCTTTGAGTACACATAACCGGCCACACAACCGCTGTCAATTGTCGGACCGGTAGAAAAGGCGATAACTGTTGAGCTATCAAGCTTGTTGCCGCGCAGATCAGCTATGTCGGCGCTCAGGGAGATAATGTAGGTCTCGTTGGCTTGAAACTTGGCTGAAAAGGTTATTTCCAAACGATCTGACTTCCACTTGAGCTTTGGTTCCTTTGCCTGACGCGGAGATATGAACACGGCCTTACCCGATCTCGGTTCAACAACCCTTTCGGAGAAGAATAGCCAGACAGAATTGCCGGGATTGACATTGACGGCTCCGTCATCAGGTATTGAACCGGTAAGAACGGGGCTGGCCTTGTCGGCCTCACCACCAGGAGGGGGAGCTACTTCGGCACAGCTCCCAAGAATCAGCAGCACGAATGTGCTGACCGTGATTAGGTGAGAAACATACCCCCTACTCAGCCGGCGCTCACAAGCCAAGTTTTTCTTTGATCCGTTCATTATCGGGATCCATCTCCAGTGCCTTCTGCCACCAGGTGCGGGCTTGCTCAGTGTCGCCGACAGCTTTATATACATCGCCAAGGTGGTCAAATACTACCGAATCGTTGTCCAGCGATACTGCTTTTTTGAGATAAACCAGTGCCTGGTCATAATTGCCCAGACGATAAGACACCCAACCATAACTGTCAAGGTAAGCGGCGTTATCCGGTGAAATTGAGACAGCCTGCTGTATCAGCTCCTTTGCGTACTCAAGCTGCTCCCCCCGGTCAGCCAGCATATATCCAAGGTAGTTGAGAGCTGGATCGAAATCAGGATCTTTAGCAATGAGTTCCTCGAATATCGCTATTGATTCTTCAATCCTTCCATGTTGTTCATACACTACCCCTAGCGCGAACAACAGCCGCAGGCGATTTTGATCGTCGCGCATGTGGCTCAGACCGCTCCGGTAAGTCTCAATTTCTTTGTCAGGCTCTCCCATCAGTCGGTACACATATCCGAGGTCAAGCCACGATGTATGCACGGAGTCGGCCAACTGGGTTACAATGGCGAACTGCTTACAGGCTCGTTCCAGCTCATCATTGCGAAGGGCTATGCGGCCGAGGAAACTGTGATTTGCCGGGTGTTGGTCACCGCTCTCCACCAGGTACGAAAAGATCGAGTCTGCCTGCTGTAAAGAATCCAGCCAGTAATACAGGACACCCAGTCGGCGAGCGGCAGAACGGTTGAGCGGCGCCAGCTCCACCTCTTTTATTGCGTGAGGAAGCGCCAGTCCAAGCGAATCCATGCTGACATAGAGACCTCTTAACCCCCTATGGGCAAGCACGTTGTCTGGCTCTACTTCAAGTGCCATATTAAGTACTATCAAGGCTGAATCGGGCTGTTGCATAGCCTGGTACAATTCCTCCAGGCCAATGTAGGGTAGAATGTTATGAGGACTCTTAGCAACTTCAATCGAACTCCAAAACGACTTCTTAGCTGCGTCATAGTCCCCTTTTTCAGCTTGCAGCCGGGCCAGTTCCGACCAGAGACGGGAATGATCAGGTTTAAGTCTGACGAGGTTCTCGTATGCCCAGACCGTTGAATCGAGATTGCCGTGCTTACGGTAGAAACTGGCAAGATACGAGTACGCCCTGGAATCGTTATGATTAAGCTTGACCAGTTCAAGAAATGATATGCAGGCCGAGTCCTCGGCACCCATGGCCTGATACAATCCGGCGCGCAGTTCCTGGACACTGGTATCTACCGGGCTGATCTCGGCCAGCGCTACCAAGGCATCCTCATACTTCTCCATGCGGTAGAGATTCTTTGCGAGAGAGAAGCGGATCTCATATGATTCGGGGAAAAACTCAAGGGACTTCTTGTAGTTAATGGCAGCGAGAAGTGGATTGCCCATCTGTTCATAGAGGGTGGCATTTACAAAGAAATGAAAAGCCCGGGGATCGATCTTCTCGTGGGTAGGTACCAGCGGTATAGGCTGTGCCCGCACCTGACCGGGCTCTGCTTTGACCTCAACTACCTGCCGCTTTACGGCAGGAGATGAGCACCCAATAACAAGGAAGGCGAGTAGTGGTGTGACGAGGGTCAGTCTTTTCAATCTTCACTCGATTCTCCGGATGGTTGGCCGGCTCCGGTTTCCAGCGCTTTGTCAGCAACAACCAGTCTATTTATACACATATCTTAAGGAATCGTCTTTTGCCGACTTTCAATATCCTTTCTTCACCCTTTTTCAGTGAGAATTCATAATCAGAATCGGTCACTTTCTCGCCGTCTAGTGAAACAGCGCCTGCCTCAATAAGTTTCCGGGCTTCACTATTTGACTTGGCCAGCTTCGCCCGTGACATCAGAAGTACCAGGTAGATCTTTTCAGATTCAATACCCCAACCCTTGAGATCTTCGGCTGAAACCTTGGGAATCTCATCAGGGAGCTGCTTGCGAGAAAACACCCGCTCAAATTCTTCCCGGGCCTTTTTGCCGGAGCCATCCGGGTGGTACATATCAACCAGGGTTTCCGAAAGCTCTTTTTTGATCGCCATCGGGTTGACATCCGGATGGGAGAGAACCTGCTTGATTTGCTCGAGCTTCTCCAGTGTGACGTCGGTCGCCAGTTCGAAGTAGGGATAAATCAACTCGTCAGGGACAGACATCACCTTGCCGAATATCTCCTTCGGCGATTCATCGATACCAATGTAGTTGCCGAGAGATTTAGACATCCGCATCTCACCGTCAATACCAACCAGAATCGGCAGCGTCAAAACACACTGTGGTTCCACGCCGTAAGCCTCTTGAATAGTCCGTCCGGCAAGCAGGTTAAACTTCTGTTCGGTGGCCCCGATTTCAACATTGGCCTTGATGGCCACGGAGTCATAAGCCTGCATCAACGGATAGAACAGTTCATGTACCGAAATCGGTATTCCCCGTCGTATGCGGATATCAAAGTCGTCTCGTTCCAGCAGTCGGGCGACTGTGAATTTGGTGGCCAGGTTCATGATGTCGGCAAAGCTCATTTGCTTGAACCATTCCCCGTTGAAGTGTACCTCAGTCTTCGACTTATCCAGGATTTTGAAGAACTGCGACTGGTAGGTCTCGGCATTTTTCATGATCTTGTCGTACTCAAGCTGTGGCCGGGTCGCCGACTCACCTGACGGGTCGCCTATCATGGCTGTATAATCACCGATGATTAGGACAATTTTGTGCCCCAACTCCTGGAATTGCTTCAGCTTACGTATCCCAATAGTGTGCCCAAGATGAATATCCGGGGCGGTTGGATCAAAGCCCTGTTTTACCCGCAGGGGGACGTTTTCATTGATTGACCTTTCAACCAGCTCTTCGAACTTGCCCTCCGGAAGGAGATCAACAGCCCCCCGTGCAATGATTCCCCACTGGCGCTCGAACTCAGTATTCAACCGACTGCTGTTCAATTCTGCTTTCAATTTCCTCTCCATCTGTGCATCTTTATTGAGGTATCGTCATATAACATGCAAAGGTTGACATACACAACCTCCATAAGGCAGAGTGTATGTTAGTATGAAAACGGTCAAAAAGCAACCATACAGCCTATCTGTCTATTTTAAGTTGACTTGGCACCTGTACGGCGGCAAAATTTGATTTATGGCAATTTCAGTGGACCAAAGACGTTACAGAAGACACCGGCTAAGAAACTCTGTTATTGTCCTGGTCATTGTCTGCTTCATACTTACTCTTGTTGTTGGTTACAGAACCTACATGGTGTACCAGTCGGAGCTGCCTTCGTTTGAGCAGCTTCACAACATTGAGCCAAGTCTTAAGACCAAGGTATACGATCGCAACGGTATTCTGCTCAAGGAGTTCTTCAGTGAGAACCGTGTCCTGACCCCCTATCGGGACCTCCCCCCCCACTTAGTTAGTATGCTGCTGGCCTCGGAAGACCGTGAATTCTACGACCACTGGGGTATAAATGTCCGTCGTGTTTTCATCGTTGCCGTTTCCAACGTGCTGAAATGGGAGAAAGCCGCTGGCGCCTCAACCATAACCCAGCAGCTCGCTCGTATGCTCTTTCTGACCAGGAAGCGGACCTTCGAGAGGAAAATAAAAGAGGCGCTGACGGCCATCAAGCTGGAGCGGACCTATTCCAAAGAAGAAATCCTCGAGATGTACCTCAACCAGTACTATTTCGGCCGCGGTGCTTACGGTATCGCGGCGGCGGCCCATGCCTTTTTCTCGAAATCGGTCGGGGAGCTCAATATCGATGACTGCGCTATCCTTGTTGGAGTATTAAAAGCGCCCAACATCAATTCTCCATTCACGAACCCCGATAAGTGTCGCCGGGCCCGTGACCGTGTTCTGTATTCCTACTATAGCTCAGGTGGCCTTGCGAGGGATGAATATGATTCCCTTCAGCATGAACCGTTGGCGATCTCGCCTCCCGAGGAAAAGGTCGGGACAGCCCCCTACTTCACTGAGTGGGTTCGGCAGTACATTCTTGATAGATACGGCGAGAATGTACTCTACTCAGGGGGATTGCGGGTGTTCACATCGCTCGATGCGGGATTGCAGAAGGCTGCTGAAGAAGCGGTCAGACATAAAGTCGACTCGTTGCGCGCTCGTACCGAGCGTAATTATAGTATCACGAACAAGCACTACACTGAGGTTCTTCCTGACACTGTTGATGAACACGGCGATTCCATTCGAGTTTACAAAAAAATTCAGGGCGCCTTTGTAGCTATCGACAACGCCAATGGCGACGTGCTGGCTATGGTGGGCGGTAGATCATTTGAAGAGACCAAGTTCAATCGCTCAGTTCAAGCGCTGCGGCAACCCGGCTCGGCCTTCAAGCCATTCGTTTATACGGCCTGCATTGATAACGGCTTCCGTACTACCGATATTGTTGATGACAATCCGATCGTTCTCGACATCCCCGGAGCCAAGCAATGGAGACCGCACAACTTTGACGATAAGTTCATGGGACCGATTACCCTGCGGGATGCATTGCGCCTGTCGAGGAACCTGGTGGCGATACGCCTGCTGCTGAAGATCCACCCTCCGCAGGCCATTTTCTATACTCGGCGAATGGGGATAACGACTCCTCTGGCAGAAGTCCCATCGCTGGCCATAGGTGTCAGCGAGGTGAAACTGCTGGAGTTAGTGTCAGCGTTTTCCACTTTCCCCAACAAAGGTATTCACGTTGCTTATCGTTCAATTCACAAGATTGTTGACCGCTATGGGCGTGTACTCGAAGACAACACTGCCATCGAGAAAGAGGAAGTGCTTTCGGCGAAGACAGCCTACATTATGGTTGATATGTTGCGCTCGGTGGTCGATAACGGCACCGGCCGTCGGACACGTTGGATGGGCTTCACCCGTCCGGCTGGCGGCAAGACCGGTACCTCCGACAACTTCTGTGATAACTGGTTTATCGGTTTCACCCCACAAATTACCGCCGGCGCGTGGGTCGGTTTTGACGATAAGACCTCGCTGGGAAAAAACCAGGACGGCGCCAAAAACGGTGTACCTGTCTGGACGGAATTCATGATTAAGGCCCATGACTCGCTACCCGTAATGGATTTTGAAGAACCCGATGGTATTGTACATCTTGACGTCTGTCTGGAATCGGGCGAGCTTGCCACCGAGCGCTGCGTAAACGTTCACAACGAGGTCTTCACCGAGGATAACCGGCCGACGACAACCTGCCACCAGCATCCGGCAAAGGGAGGGGCTCTATCCAATTCATCGCGAAAAACGGAACCCATGTCTGAAGACACAGCCAGCGACCGCACCCGCTTCTGAGATTCGCCTTACTCCTCCCATCGTTTGTTGCCACCAGACATCAGTTGCACTACGTCTGAAATTCGGTTACCGATGACTGAATATGTTTCCTGCCCTGCCGGTGGCTAGCGTTGTTTCTTAAGAATTACCCCTTTCCCACTGCGTCCGTCAATGCGAATTTCGATTGGTTCTGGCAGCGCAATATGCTTGAGATGACTCGTCTCGTTCACGACAGGCTGTCTCAGCAACCAGTTCCAGTCGATGAAGCCGTTGTCTGCAGCCGGATTGACGGTGAAATACCCCAGTTGTAATAAGGTAAGGTTGTGGAAAAAGTGAGTGCCAAAAGAAGGATCAGGACAGAAATCCCCATAGGCTGCCTCCACAATTACTCTGGCAAATGAGATCTGGTCCCATGTGACCGGTATCCCCAGCCACCTCTCGCGAGTGCCCCAGCGCCCGGGACCTATGAGCAGATACGGCTTGCCGGCACTCAGGAAGCTTCTGTTGAACTTCCCAATTTGATCGGCAATCTCAACTGTTTTAGAACGGTCGAACGTCTCCGGCGGCACAACAATGATGTCGCGTACGGAATTATCACGCATGTTCCCCAGTGCTTTTTCACTTTTACTTAAAAGCCATGAATCATCTACATCTTCAACCGACACCGTCTCAAAACGGACATCTCTGATCATGGGACGGATCTGCAGGAAAGCAAACTCCTTGGCCTTACCACCGACCGGATCAAGATTAACAGCAAACTCTATTTCCACCGGGCAGTTCAGCCCCAGGCTGCCAAGGCGAAGGAGATACTGGACAATGTCGGCCAGAGGAAACAAGCCCGATTTGAGAACAGGAGCGAAAGTAATAATGCGAATTCCTTGCCGACTTGATCCGGTGTACACACGGTCGTTGTCAGGAGAATAAGTGGAACAGAGAGGAAAGAGAGTACCATCCTCCTCCGCCCGGGAAGCAGGGAGCCTGATTAATCCTTTCTCCCCGCCTGGCTCAGGGAATACACCCGGATCACTCATGTCGATCGCAAAGAACTCCTTTTGTGAATTGTCGAGCATGTCATTGATAGTGGCAAATTGCGGGAGCTTGTTGGGATAGCTGGGACAAAAGCGGAGGCAGTTCATTCCTTCTACAATAGTCTTGCCAAGACCAAGGGCCACATAGACGACTCCGTCCTCCGGCCTGACCCCATCAATTGAGTAATAGTTATATGACAGAGCCACTCCTGAAATACTGGGATAGAAGGTATTGCCGTGGTGGCTGCCGACGGCTCGCTGAATTATCACGGCCATCTTTTCATCCTCGACGCGGTTTCCGACAGCCTTGTGGTAGCGTTTGGCCTTCCTGAAAAAGGTGGATGCGAAAACGGTCTTTATTGCCGCTTTCAACTGTTGTAGTCTGACCTCCTTGTTGGAATGATTGTTTACCAGCATATGTGTATCGTAAATGCCAGCAAACGGTTCGAAGCGCGAGTCTTCGAGCAGCGATGAGGATCTCACGGCCAGAGGGTAGTCCACGACATCAAGCAAAGTCTTCAGATTGTTGACGATGTCTCGTGGAAGCGCTGCTTTCAAAAAAACTTTAGCCAGAGCTTCATTAGGGTGATTGCGCAAAGCGCTTGCCAGAAGGTTATTCTTCTCAATGAAGCTGTCAAAGACATCGGTGCCGACGATTACTGACGAGGGAACGGCAATCCGTACCCCTTCAAAACGCTCATGTATTTTGTACTTGGTCAGGAGAGCATTAATAAAAGCCAAGCCACGGCCCTTTCCGCCCAGCGACCCGGAGCCGATTCGAACAAAGTCGCTCTGCAGATCAAATCGACGGCGAGAAAAATCAGTGATTACACCCCGCTGCTTTTCGTGGCGAAAACTCCTGAGAGTATCTATCAGGTACTGTCTGAGAGCAGCAGTATCCTTGAATTCTGAAACCTTTCTAGGACGAATCCGGGCGGCAAGATCAAACTCTGTTCGAGCCATCAGCCAGTTGGAAAAGTGATTCCGGCTGGCGTGATAGACCAGGGAATAATCGTCAACCTCAGCCAAGCACTTCTCCATTGATGGGAAGTCGGAGGCGGTGGCGACTGGTGTGCCGTTGGGAGCTTTGAAAACAAAGTCGCCAAACCCGAAGTACTCCTTGACAAAATCATGCAGGTCGAGGTTGAGAGTTGGCGACATCTTCCAAAGAAACCCGCAACTGTTTGCGCGGGCTATCTTCGCGTTGCTCTTATCCGACGATTGCATCACGATGGGGAGGTCTGTTATCTTTGCCCTGATGCGTTGCGTCAGCTTCGAGCCGGCCTCATCGTCTATTTTGCCGTCTCTTGGAAAACGAAAATCAGAAATCAGGCCCAGCAGAAATTTTCGGTAGCAGTCCAACAGCCGCCAACCTTCTTCGTAGTTGTGAGCCAATAGGATTTTCGGTCGCGCCCGCATCCGCAAGAGTTTATCTGTAAGGTTCAAGCCCTCAGCTAGCAATCCCTGTGTTTGTCGCATGATTTCTGTGTAAAGGAGTGGCAGGAACGAAGAGTAAAACTTTACGGAGTCCTCAACGATGATGATGACTCGCACTCCCACCAGTTTGGTGTCATGATCGATGTTAAGCCGGTCCTCTACCAGCTTAATAATTGAAAGGAATAGCTTGACGTCTCCGGTCCACATGAATACCCGGTCGATTGCTGAAGTGAACCCCGGCTCCGACATAACTGCCAGGTCCTGCTCACCGTAAGCCAGCAGAATAACGGGAACATCCGGTCTTATTTCCTTAACGGTCCGACCGAAGGCCGAGACATCGATGTCGGCGACCCGTTTGAAGATTATGATCAGATCAATATTCTGCGTCTTTAGAATCTGGAGGGCCTCTTCAGCATTGGTTGCCCTTTTAACGTGAGGGGTAACTGTCAGATTTAGCTCCATGTATTCATTGTAGATGAGGTCGGTGAGTTGGCCGTCCTCCTCCAGTACAAACGAGTCGTATAGACTTGATACAAGTAGGATGTGCTTGACTCGGAACTGCATCAGCGAGTCAAACTTCAGGAATTTCGATTCAAATCTGGTCAGTTCCAGCTCGAAGTCCATCGCCTTAGTTTTCCTTAATCTATAGATCAACCGTATTAGTAATATATCGACCTTGGAGAATCTGTCAAATAGCAGAGTTGAGAAGTAGAAGCCCCCGTGCTTCTGACATTATTAACAGTTGGCAAAATCGCCTCAGAGCTGTCTCACAGTTAGAAATAAATCCTAAAAGAAGTGTAGTAAGTATCCGGATAACTACCAAACTCCGAACCAAAGTTGATTCGATGCGACACAAAACCAGGGCCACTGACAAGTTCCGCTCTTCGACCGACACCCACGTATGCGCCAGCAGTAAGGTAGATATCCTGTGCGATATTGTATTCAAGGTTAGGCACCAGGAAAACCGACGGGTCCGACAGGTTAACAAGCACTTCGCAGGTAGCAGTTAAAAGAGGCGTAACCTGGTATGATGCGCCAGGGGCGAGATAATGCTTGCCCATCAGGTAGACACTGCCCTCAGTGTAGGCCGTTGTTGACAGATTATCGAAATAGTTTTCCGAGTTATTGGAACCCGCGCCATTAAAATGGTATTCGACAAATCCGTAGGCGTTGCCCCAGAAACTGTAGTCGAAGCCGACTGACCCACGGAAGTAATCCGTACTTCCATCAGCATCGTTTTCGTCAAGAGCGTTAACGAAGACATAAGCGCCTTCCGCCCAGAATCCGGCTCCGCCAATGTCACGAGTGAGATCGAGTCCTACCAACAGGTTTTCTCTGAAACCGATCAGCAACACTGAAAAGTCAGTCCGGGCAGCACGGAGCTTGCTGCGCACAAAGAAGGCGCTCTGGGAAAACTTGAAGTCATCCCCGAAGACATAGCCGGCGTCAATCTCTGCCATAAAACCGATCGGCGCGCGAAGGCGAATAGCGTCCACGCCAATTCGATCCTCGGTATCGAGCTCGCTGTAGTTATAGGGGACAATAACGTCGGTTGGATTAATGACGTGCGCATACCCCCACGCAATCGCCTGCCTGCCGATATACAGGTCGAACGGTGGTGTTGTGACCGTAAAGAAGGCACGATCGAGATTTTGAAACACGGCAAAACTGCCCACGGTGTCGTTTGGTGCGGGGTAAAGGCGCTCATCCAGGTCAGCAGCCCGGTAGTCGTTAGAATTGATGCCGGGCACAAATAGATCGTTGTCAAATAGCAGTCGGTCCTGAACGCATGGAGCAAAATCATAGGCTGCACCAAAGGCGAGCCAGCCAGTAAAACGGAAGCGCCCGTTCAGCCGTATCCTGTTATTGACTGCTCCCACCGTCGGTTGCTCCGGCAGCGCAAGAGGAGATTCATAATCCGGGAGGTCGTAGGCGACGGAGAAGTTCTTGTAGTACCCGTTTATGATAAACCGTTCAGAGGCTGTCACAGCTGCAGTTGACACAGCAAGGAGTAGAAAAAACGCCAGAACTATGCAATAACAGCGTTTCATGTGGTAGTCTCTCGTTATCTGTCCATCCTTTACGGTATCGTCCATTATAAAGATTTTGAATTGAAAAAACGACATTCTTGTAAGGCAGGTCTCCCTGAGACCTGCCGCTGGTTGGCAGGAGTCAAGGACTCCTGCCCTACAACCGGGCCGCACACTAAGCCACCCTGAGCGGAGTGGAATGTTCCGTGGTCGGCGTACATCCTCGTACGCCGACTCCATCTGAGATGCGGCGGACGGGGACGTCCGCTGCGCACGAAAAACCCCAAAATCATGTCACTCGTGGTTTTCATCTTTTTCTATCTGTCCATCTTTGAGAACGATCAACCTCCGCGCTCGTTCCATAATCTTGGTATCATGGGTAGAGAAGACAAACGTCACGCCGCTGGTCTGGTTGAGACTGCGCATCATCTCAATAAGCTCGATGCCCGTCTTGGAATCGAGGTTGGCCGTTGGTTCATCAGCCAGCACCAGCGCCGGACGGGAAACGATCGCCCGCGCCACAGCCACACGTTGCTGTTGTCCCCCGGAAAGCTTGGTCGGCAGGCGATCGGCAAATCCTCTCAGCCCTAGATCATCAAGAATCTTTTCGATCCTGGCATGCCGCTCCTGCTTGGGCACTCCCTGAATGAGCATGACATACTCCACATTCTCTTCGACCGACAAAACGGGAATCAGGTTGTAGGCTTGGAAAATGAACCCGATGTTATCCCGGCGGAAGTCGGAAAGCTCTTTAGAACTCATGTTCGATAGAAGTTTATTATTTAGCCAGACCTTGCCTTTGGTCACGCTGTCAAGACCGGAAATGACATTGAGGAAGGTTGTTTTCCCCGATCCCGACGGACCCACAATCGCTGTGAACTCACCTTTTTGTATTGAGAGGTCAATGCCGCGAAGGGCTTCGACCGGCACACTGTGGTCGGAGTATTCCTTGGTTATGCCTTCAGTTACAATTACATTTCCTGCCAGATCGTTCGTCATTGATGGTTCCTCAAAAGCTTCGTCTCATCGCTTTGGCCGGTTTCATCCTGGCCGCATACGAGGCCGGATACAAACCGATCAGGGTGGTCAGAATAAAGACCCAGATGGGATAGTATACATACTGTTTGAGCTGCATGACCGGGTAGAGCAATTCCCGGAAAGTCATGCCCGCATACTCGATGCCGGTGTAATCGATACCGGTCTGAGTAGAGATATAGGTCACGATAAAACCGAGAATTATGCCCAGGACACTGCTGACCACTGCCAGCGAGGCGGCTTCAAAAAGGATCAGCCGAGCGAGAGCCAGGGGGCGGGTGCCAACCGCTCTAAGAACACCAAACTCAAACATCCGTTCATGCAGCGACATGAAGAGGGTGTTAATAATCCCCACCGCTACCACTGCAAAAAGAATCAATCCAAGCAGCCAGGTAGAAAAACCTGAGAGTTCAAAGGCCGCCTCAAGCTCCGGTAGCAACTCCGTCCATCCCTGCGCTTCATTGCCTCCAGTTGAATACGAGTTCCAGAAGGGGAGGTCTTTGGTTCGACCGTATTCTCTATCGATGAATGTGATCGCGATTTCATGCGCTTCGCCCTTCAGGTTGAGCATCTCGCGGGCTTTGTGTAATCGGATAAAAG
The DNA here is from genome assembly GCA_964416195.1 of uncultured Ignavibacteriales bacterium. Classification (GTDB taxonomy): domain Bacteria; phylum Zixibacteria; class MSB-5A5; order GN15; family FEB-12; genus CAYQDB01. The sequence continues at coordinate 178,943 of CAYQDB010000003.1, read as the reverse complement.
CCATTGCTCTGTCCATCTCACTGATGTTAAAGTGATAGATGCCAGAGATACGAAACATCTCCTGCGCCAGATCGCCCGTATGCACCTCCGCCGCCGTTAGAACCACCCGGTCGCCCAGTTCCACTTCGAGCAATTCAGCCAGTTTGCTCCCGATAACAATGTCACGCTCATTGTCACCTTCAAAATAGGTCCCCTCGATAAGAGCCTCGTCAATCTGCGACAGATGCCTTTCTGTGGTCGGCTCGACACCAACCATTGTGACGGCGCTTACGTTAGCCGGGGAGCTGATCATAGAGAAGTTCAGAGTACGGAGGGTGAAATGACTGACAATCGCTTCCTTCTCAAGTTGGGCTGTGACCTCGTCGAGATTTGTTATTATCTTCTCAATTTCGAACGTTTCCAGAAACCCTTCGCGGTGGATCTGTCCCTCCCCTAAAAACGACGCCGTGGCCGAGTGGATCATGTTTTCTTCCATGCCGATAATCAAGGCATCGACGAAGATCAACGCTGCCAATCCAATGCCAATCGCTGTACCAGTAATAAAGGTTCGTCGCTTGTTACGGAAGAGGTTTCTCCAGGCCAGTTTGAGGAAGAGTCGCACCGTTTTCGTCTCCTAATGCATTCTCATAGCCTTTGCTGGAGCGACATGCGCCGCTTTGGCTGCCGGAAAGAGAGCGACAAACATAGCGGAAAAAACGATGCACAACGCTGGGATGTAGAAACTGCGCGCGTTTATCTCAGTGTACATCTTTCTGAACTCTATGCCGCCGTAAGTGAAGGTAGTTGGGGTAGCAACACCGTGAATCGACAGTGCGTAGTTGACGGTATAGCTCAGGCCGATCGCGAGGATAATACTGATAATAGCCATGATGAATACCTCAATCAGTACTAGGCCGAAAATTTGTCCGGGTCCGGTACCAACGGCGCGTAGCACCCCGTACTCCCGAGTTCGTTCCAGAACCGTCATCAAGACCGTGTTCAGCACACCAACCGCGACAACAATAATGATTATGGCCAGCATTATCCATCCCCCCTGTTGGTCGGCTTTCATGGCCCGGTAGAACTGCTTGGCGAACTCCTGCCAGGGGGCGACAGCCAGCTCAGGATTGGCTACAACTGTTTCGATGTCCGCTGCAAGGGAAGGGATAATATCCAGGTCTTCACCGACTATGGAGATCTCATGGATTCGCCCTTCGAGAACGAGAAGCTCCTGAGCGTCTGCTAAGTGCAGATATAAGGCGCTCTGGTCAGTGATCTTATCCCCGCTGGAGACAAGGCCGACGACAGTATACAAGTCGTTCGCGATCGACCCGTCAGCGCCCTGGGAAACGATAACAACCGAGTCGCCGAGTTTTGCCTTTAGAGTTTTTGCCAGCCCTTCTCCCACCAGTGCTTCATGCGCAGGTTCGTCAGAGAACATTCGGCCTTCCACAACTTTTTTATCAAACCGGGTAACGATCTGCTCTCGTTGAGGGTCGATGCCAATGATTCTGGCCCCGGCGCTCTTTTCACCCACCGAGACCAATCCGGCTGAGTAAAGTCGCGGCGCCCAGGACTCGACTCCAGGCACGTCCTCGATGAGCTTGCCCACTGTCTCATACTGATCTATTGTCTTGTATAGAGCCGGACGATCCAGATATCCCTGTTTGTGAATTTGGATATGGCCAAGCTGATTGCGAGTGAACATATCGATGATATTGCTGTAGGTACCGTCAGACCAGGCAATTGATAAGGAAGCCAGGGTGAAACCGATAAACATAGTGAGCACCGTCAGTAAGGTCCGCCGCTTCTGACGGAATACATTGCGAAAGGCTATTTTTACCATCAGCATCCCTTGTGCTCCTATTTCGGCGAGCGGAGGTTTCTTAAGGAGAAGACATGGTCATCAACTTTGGCATCAAAGTTGAGTTGTAAGTAGCGAACGACTGTTTTGTGCCCTTCTTTGGTTTGTGGAACCATCTCCATCTCGGCGGGTAGTGTGCGCTTGCCGAAGGTTCTTATGTCCCGGTAACGCAGGACACGCATCAGCTTACCTTTTTCATCGTAGTACTTCTGCCAGATCGGAAGATGATCGCTCTTGCGAGCTGCTATCACGATGTTCCCCCAGACAATCGGCAAATCCTCCTGGGGGATACAGTTGACATAGACGAGATCCTCCTTGGCGCTGTCAACTGTTATCAGTTCATAGGTGAAATCCTCAAAGAGGGAGAACTCCTTGACCAGATCATCGTTGGTGAAATCGGAACCCATCCAGGAGCTCATCATCATGGAGGGTGGCACTTTAATCACTTTGTTGGTTTTGGGTAAGTAGTTCCACATCTCGTTTTCGATACGAAGCGTAGCCACCCCGTTCTCCTTCTGAGGGGCCGTAATGCGCAGGAAGGTTTTGTCCATGCCCTGCGTCCAGCACTTCATGGTCAGGGTTCGTTGCCAGTGGGGGGTCACAATCTCCATTTCGATTTCGGAGTAACTTGACGTGCTGCGGTACAACTGGTCAATATCCTTGATGACCTTCCTAACATCGATGTTGGTAGTGGTGTCGTCCGCGGTCGTGTTTCCGGTGGCCAAAGTTATCAGTAGAAGCGCCGTTACGCAGCCTACCAAACGGTTCATTTCAACATACCTCTCAGAGAAACCTGACTTTTTCTTCCGGGGCCATAGTAACCCTTCCCTGCCCTGCCTGCAAGTTTTTTCCCCGCGTGCAGGCCGAACCTATCATTTAAGAGCACGATCCGACGGTTATTACAATCCACAAGCAGCGCACATAACATGCTGTTGCGACATCGGTTGCACCATGTCACTGCAAGTTGCACTTCATGTTGTTTGCGGCTGTTTTGAACATGCGATGTTTACAACCATCCACTTATCGTTAAAACGTCAATTGGAACTGATGCCTCACAAGATAGTCTATGCGTATCCCGTGTGAGGCTGTCGGGCTTGGTCGTAGGCATCATTGACAAACCCAGCATAGCTGATAGCATATGTTGAAAAGCAGTTTGCCCGATACCTCATTGGTCCGCAAGGGGAGGGTTACCTTGAAATCCATCAAATTGTATTTTTAGTTTGCACTATTCAGAGGAGTTGGATATTTAGAAATATATGCTCGACTTGTTGATAGTCGCAGCCTTCGTTGTGTATGCTGTCTCCTCGGGATTTCGGGCACAAAGGAAAGCCTCCCGCAACTTGCAGGAGTATTTTCTGGCCGGCCGGTCTATCAAGGGGTGGCAGGCGGGACTGAGCATGGCGGCCACGCAGTTCGCAGCCGACACCCCTTTGCTGGTAACGGGCCTGATTGCTACCGGTGGCATCTTCCTGCTATGGCGTCTGTGGATCTATGGCATTGCCTTCCTGCTGATGGCTTTTGTCTTTGCAGCCTGCTGGCGACGGGCTGGTGTATTGACATCTGCTGAGCTGGCCGAGACACGGTACAGCGGCAGGGGAGTGCTGGCCCTGCGCGTGCTCAAAGCTGTCTACTATGGGACGGTCATTAACTGCGTGGTGATGGCGATGGTCCTGGTGGCGGCAATCCGTATCGCAGAGGTTTTTCTACCATGGCATGAATGGCTGCCGACCGGATTCTACAATACGATATTGCAAGTTACGCAAGGATTCGGGCTGTCGCTGGCATCCAACGTCACCGGCCTCGACCCCGCCATAGCTACCGCCAACAATGTCATCAGCATCGTTGTTATCGTGGGTTTCACCGCCCTCTACTCCACCACGGGTGGACTCCGCAGTGTGGTTGCAACCGACGTGATGCAGTTCACGCTGGCAATGGTGGGCACGCTTGTATATGCCGTAGTAGTAGTCAAGCAGGTCGGCGGCCTGGGTGCTCTGGCCGAGCGTGTCGTCGATATTTATGGTGTAGCCACAGCCGGGAAACTGCTGTCGTTTGTGCCAAGCGGCGGAGGAGTACTTGCGCCGTTTCTGGTCATTATTGGGTTGCAGTGGTTTTTCCAAATGAACAGTGACGGGACCGGATATCTGGCACAACGGTCGATGGCATGTGCAACTGACCGTGGAGCGCGAATCGCGGGCATTGTTTTCGCATGGGTGCAGATACTGGCGCGTAGTTTGATCTGGCTGGTTATCGGGGTTGGTCTGCTTGTTCTCTATCCCTTTCCGCCCGAAGCCGTCGGTGGTGACCAGTTTGCTGCAGGCAGAGAGATCCTCTTTGTGACGGGCATTGACGACCTTTTGCCGGTTGGTGTTCGCGGCTTAATGTTGACCGGTCTGCTGGCGGCGTTAGCCTCGACCATCGACACTCACCTGAATTGGGGCGCCAGTTACTGGAGCAACGACATCTACCAGCGCCTTATATGCCAGCAATGGCTTAAGCGGAAACCGAGGGGGTTCGAGCTCGTTCTTTCGGCGCGCTTGTCGAACCTGATCGTTCTGGTCATCGCTTTTATAATCATGGCTAACCTTGGCTCTATTCAGACCGCCTGGTTCATCTCTCTGCTTTTCGGAGCCGGTGTCGGCTCGGTGTTGGTAATGCGCTGGTTATGGGAACGTATCAATCTCTTCTCGGAAGTGGCTGCTATGGCGATCTCACTCATTATGGCTCCAATTCTGCTGGTTGTCACCGACCAGGAATGGCTGCGTCTTTCAATGATGGCTCTTGTCTCGACGAGTGTGGTCGTCTCGGTTACACTGTCCACGCCGAAGACCGATCGTTCTGTCCTCAAGCAGTTTTACACAAGAGTCCAACCGTTGGGCTTCTGGAGAGAAACGGCAAGTCTGGTTGGTGATGACCCAAGCCTGCCGACAAGAAGGCTTCTAAGAGCCGTCAGGACAACCCTGTTGGTATCACTTTCGTTATTCCTCATGCTTGTTGGGGTCGGTAAGCTTCTGATCAGGACACCCGATCAATCGCTTGTCTGGCCATTGATTTGCGTTGCAGTTGCAGCGGGGATCCTACCGCTCTGGTGGCGTGAGGCCTTTGGCTCGTCCACTGCTGACGAAAACAGATATGACAAGTCGTAGTTGTAGGGCAGGAGCCCTTGCGCTCCTGCCGCAAGTTGGCAGGTCTGAGACAGACCTGCCCTACAAATGTGCTATTACTCAGTTAGAAATCTATATTAACGCTCCGTAACCTCTCCCAAACGAGTTTAACCACTGTACCCCACCCATCGGGTGGGTTTTCACAAATCAGATGCTTGTCGATCAAACCTAAACCCACCTGTTAGGTGGGGTACTGATTTACTTTAAGTGACACTCCCAAACTCGTTTAACAGTGCCACCCAGAGCAGGTAGAACTTCATTCAAGAACGAATCCTGCCGAACTGTTTTATGGTTGTAACAGCTAGGCCTCCTTTGTATACTGACAGGAAGTGTTAGCCAGTTATTATTAATAAGAGTATGCAAAGAAGAACCGGCAACATCATCCTGGCGGGAATGATAGCGGGAGCTGTCCTCGGTGTTCTCGGTGGGTACTATCTGGGCGACGTCCTGCTTAAGATACGGTTCATCGGTACGATTTTTCTCAACGCTCTGAAGATGGTTGTCATACCACTGATCGTTGCCTCGATAATTGTCGGCGTGACCTCTTTAGGTGACATGCGCAAGTTAGGCGGAACTGCGCTTAAGACCATGCTGTACTATCTGGCCACTACGGGCTTTTCGGTACTGGTCGGAATCATTCTGGTAAACATTATCCAACCCGGTTCCGGAGTGGAAGCTTTCGATGCCTACGTTCCGGAGAAGGTAGCCGAGAGCGGACAAAAGACCTTCGTTGACGTGGTAGTCGGCCTGGTTCCGGATAATATCTTCAAGGCAGCAGCGGATGGGAGGGTCCTTCCCCTAATTGTCTTTTCACTTCTTTTCGGCGGGGTGCTGACGGCGATCGGGGACAAAGGGAAACCGGTTATTGACTTCTTTGTCGGGTTGAACGCGGCCATCATGAAAATCGTCCACCTGATTATCTGTTTTGCGCCGGTGGGAATTTTTGCATTGATCGGCGCGATTGTAGCCGATAAACGAGATTCACTGGCTGAGCTGGTGGCTGGTTTAGGCTTATATGCCATAACTGTTATATCCGGCTTACTCATTCATGCTTTGATCACACTACCGCTAATCCTGAGGTTTTTCGGTCACAGAAAACCCTTCCCCTACTTTGTGAACATGGGTCAGGCGCTGGCCACCGCGGGCACCACTGCTTCGTCGTCGGCAACGCTGCCGATCACAATTGAATGCGTAGAAGAGAAAAACAAGATCAACAGCCGGGCGGCGGCGTTTGTTCTGCCGTTAGGAGCAACCATCAACATGGATGGCACCGCCCTGTACGAGGCCGTTGCGGCTTTGTTTATCGCGCAGGTTTTCGGGATCGAGCTAACGATAGGCCAGCAGGTGGTGATCTTCTTAACGGCGACATTAGTCTCGATAGGAGCGGCGGGAATACCGGAGGCCGGCCTGGTAATGATGGTTATCGTGCTGGCGGCGGTTGGCCTCCCCCTTGAAGGTATCGGTCTCCTCTGGGCGATTGACTGGTTCTTAGATCGATGCCGGACAACCGTAAATGTGTGGGGTGACTCCATAGGCGCAGCGGTGATTTCCGAGACCACTGAGATGAGGGGCTCCTGACACACCAGAACGAGCAAAGCAGTAGTTTAATCGTTTGTAAACTCTTATCCAGTGTAGTAAAAGGGCTTTCAGGCTGACATGATCCCCATCAATAACGAAAAAAGACGGCTTCACGCCGCTTTTTTCGTTATCTAACGGACACCAATCAGGTGTCGGCTTTTTCTGTTCCTGAGTAACTGGCCTACCTCCTGCAATCGCAATGCGGCCGAGGGCCACCATGGTGAAGGTACCTGACAAGGAATGTAATATCAGCCACGTTCACGTCACAGTTACCATCCACATCGCCCAAATTCATGATCGCTGGTTCTTCCCCCCCGCGGAATAGGTAGCTGACCAGGTAAGTAAGATCACCAATATCGACATGACCGTCGAGATTGACATCACCGGACAGATGACCTCTCAACACTACCTCCCCGGTGGCAGTGAACACGGCCCCATCGTCAAATAGGCCTGTGACTGTAAACTCGTGGACCGAGGTGTCATAGAAGGCGCCATATCCCTCGAGGAAGGGGGTAATCGGCGATATGATCTCAAGTACCTTACCGCTGAACCCCGGGAACGAGTCGAGTACATTCGCCGAAGTTATTGCGATCGTCGTGTTGACGCGCACGCTGGCAAGATCGATATACTCTACGCTGTGTCCACCCATGAAGTTGCCCAGGTAAGTTGTGTCCATCATGGGTGTTATAGCATACTGGTAAAAGGCATACATGAAGTCTGGCCTTATCACGGCTTGGCCTTCGTCGATGCCTGAACAGTCCACAACCGTGATAACAAACGCCACCGAACTTGTATCTTTCCCATCGCTGGCAAACAGCGTGGTCGGGTAGTCTCCAGCCTGGCCCGGGACAGGCGCAAACTTCAGCAGTCCCGAACCGTTGCCTAAATCGTTGAAATCCATATTGGGCACCAGTGGCTCTACCCACATGGTGAGCATGTCGCCGTCAGGGTCTTGCGCGTTAGCAGGTACCTCGACCGAGTCCCCCTCACAGATAGGGAAGTCATTAATGGGATCAACTACCGGCGCCTGGTTCACGTTGTACACTTGCAGTGTGTATGGCGCTGATTCCACAGATAAGCTAGGGTCAGTCTCATCAGTGGCGCGAAAAGCAACAACGTAAAGTGTGGGATCGTCATCCCCCTGAGTGAAATCCGGGCTAAAGGTCAGTACTCCAACGCCATTAAGGGAATCGACGAAAACCATATTCGTCGCCAGTGTATCCTCGCCATAGAGATGAGCTTCGAGAAGAGGAGTGGTCGAATCCGAATCCGTGGCAAGCGCAGTAAACACAAGCATCTCGCCTTCGTTGACATCCTGATCCTGTCCGGACGGAATCACTACAACCGGGATCCGGTTGCTGTCAATGACCGTTATCTCAACCTGCTCGGAGTCGATCAAAGCGGGATCGATTTCATCTGTGGCATAGAACGTAATCCGGTAGATGCCGGCGTCAAAGAAGCCCGGTATCCAGTTGAAAGTTCCCATCCCGCCTCCGTTGTCAGTAAACGTAGCTGTTCCGGGAAGCGTTGATGTCGACAGTAGTGGTGTTGTGCCATCAGGATCAGTGGCGATGACGTCAAAGTTCAGCAATAGGCTTTCAGTCACTTCCTGCGGGCCAATCGGTGAGAGCTCCGGCGGATCATTAGGAGGTGGAGCAGTCGGGTCATAGACGTGGAAGCAATGGGGGCCATACCAATCTGGGGATAGAGTAGGCGGAGTACCTGCTGAGAGCGACCATAGCCAGGCGCCACCCGGAGGGAAGAACGAGGAGTCAATACACAGAGTATCCCCATTGGTATGGGCCTCTGTTGCGATGTACCAGACCTGCTCACTGTAGCCGTCTGCAAAACCGGGTGCATTCCCCGTCGTCCAAACAGCAGAGACAGTAGTGGTGTCTCGGCCCAGACCGTCGAGGCTGAATTGTTGAAACATTAAGTCATCAAAGTGACCACCCGGATTGTAGACGCTGTGGTAGAACCAGCCACTCGGCCCTATTGGAAGAGTGTCAAGAACCGGCGCATCAAAGTAACCAGGGGTAGTGGGATTAGCGTCACTCAGTTTCGTATAGACCTGGAAACCGTTGGTAAAAGCCAACAAGACTGTGCCATTGCCAGGCGTATAGGTTAGTCTGAAGGTGCATCCGACGGGCACATCAATTTCGACCGTGTCGGTCGCCCAGAGCCCGGTTACGTTGTCCAACACAATCTCGGTAGCGCCATGGGCAAGCCCAGATGAAAAAAACATCAGCGCCGTGAATACAAGTAAAAATGAGATGCGTTTCATTTTGTGCTCCTTCTTGACTTGGTCAACAGTTGACATGAATGGTTGAGCGTTTAGCATACTCTTTACTATACACTGTACGATAAACTTGTACCTGCATCTGGCCGGCATTGGCGTCCGGACCTACCGTCAGTACCAGCTCAACGGTATCCCCTGTGCCCGGATCCGGTATTTGCACCTGAACAGGTACCGAAGCCAGGGCCAGCAAAATCACAAGCGTATACAGGTACTTGATTCTCATATCTAATACTCCTTGTTCCTGGTGCATACGGCGCGAGCACGAGCCCGATTGTGACCGAAGTACACAGATTAGTAGAGTCCTCTACTCGCAATGTATAGCGAAGACGGATATTGTCAATTATTTTCCTGCCCCGAACCACTCCGGCCCCCCTTGCATTAGTGAAGGGAGGCCGGTTCTGTTAGACGACTATCCAAACTTCCGATCTGCTTATTTTAGTAGCATCATTTTCTTCGTTTCTGTGAACTCTCCTGCCTGCAGGCGATACAGATAGATACCGCTGGAAACAGCGCTACCACTGATATCCTTACCATCCCAGAGGACAACGTGCTCACCGGCCTCAAAAAGCCCATCTGCCAGCGTGGTAACCCTCTGGCCGAGGACATTGTAAATCTCCAGCTTCACCTGGCCTGCTACCGGAAGACTGAAAGAGATCTCGGTGCTCGGGTTAAACGGGTTAGGATAGTTCTGTGACAGCTTATAACTGTCGGGCAGGATTGCTGTCGACGTGCTACTGAATAAGTGGTCGACATTCACCCGGCTGCCATGGCCCGCCCACTCAATATCAGGATACACCCTTGTGTCGTTCACATAAAGTGTAACAGGGTCGCCATCTTTTGGATAGTTGGCGGTCGTCTTGACGATATCGTCGCTCCCGTATACCGGAGTGAACTTCAAGATACCATCGGCGTAGTGACCGCTTCCACAATGAACACCCCCTTCGGAATAGGCGTCGATGGTAGCGCCGTTTTTCAGTGGTTTGCCATCGAGGGTTATATTGGAACCATAAATTGACATCCACCTCCGCGATGGCGCCATATTGTCTTGAGCAATCAACGTGGCCTTTGCTTCAGAAGACACAATTGGACCAACCCAGCCCGGATACAGGAGCATGGCATCGTCGAAGGTTCGAGCCCAGTAGCCGAACAATTGCATCAAGTCCCGCAGAGTGTTGAAGAGAGTGTCGCCGGGAATCCAGGTAAGACCGCCGTAATCATATCCAAGGGCTACTTCTAAGTAGTTCAGAATCGACTCAAATCCTTCCTCGACCGGCAAGGTACGATCAGGCCAATAACTAACCAGATTCCACCCCTGATATATCGGGATGTATTCCAATTCACTGATCTTGGCGCCGCATATCTCTATCGGCCACGGTGCCTCGCGGTTTAGTTTAAACCAATAGCCGTGGTAATAGTCAACACTGTCAAGAGTGGAGAACTGGGGAAGGTGTGGATCATACGTCAGCGCCTCCCTGTCAAAACTCAGGATGAAGTCGAGACAATCACATCGTCCAAGCTGCGCCACGATCGGCCAGATGTCGTCGCTGTAGGCCACATTCCACGAAATCAAGTTCCAGCCTTCGTGCAAATAAATCAGCACGCAGTATTCGGTGGCAAACGTGCAGACCTCGAACTCATCAGCACTGGCAGTCCAGATAACAGGTGGTTCAGGGAAAGCCTCTTCGCCGTTGATCTCGAACGTGATAGTATCACCTGGTTCCGCGCCTTCGTCAATGTTGGAGTACGGATCGTCACGATAGATCGGCATAAACCCAAAGGAGCCATCTGCCCTGACTGTATCAATACCGCAGAGGACACTATCCGGATCGTAAGCTGTGATGATGTCACCTGCTGCAAGAGGCACGTTGTTTAGCTGCGGATGAGCACAGTAAACGTTTATCCACTCGTTGGTAGGAATGATCACAGATTGGGACAACGGATATGCGCTCTGCGGTCCTTCTGTCACCGATGTCTCCAACGGAGATACATTTGCCAGTACGTTGCCAAAGTCGAAGGCAGTAACATTGACGTAGTAAAGAACTTCCGGCAGGAGGTTCTCAATTGTCATTTCATACTCGAAATACTTGAAATACCCGTCATCGGTCAACTCGCCCGGTTGAGCATGATTAGGATCGAGAGTTGATGGATACTCCGCATCGGGATATATCTTGCAAATTGGCGTTGTTACACACAGTTCAGGGTTTAGGGCCACCGGTTTGAAGTAGAAGATGGAATCGGGAAAGATAGGGTGAATGAAGGGGTTTGAGGAAGTATACAGGTTTGGGTCAAACGTAGTGTCGTAGCATGGATCAGGGCCACTTCCGTAGAGACAACGAAGTTCTTCAAGGGTAAAGGGATTGTTTCTCAACTCGAACTGACCTGACCATTGATTAAAGGTATACTTGTAGTAGTCTTCAAGGTCGTAGGAAGCTACCATTGAAAAACTGGGTGCAAAACAATTCTGAGCCAGATAGACGCGATATCCTTCAAAATCAACTTTGTGCCAGAACAAATCAGGCGTTGTTTCAGAAGCCAATCCATTCCATCGAACATGCAGAGCGCCAACTTTTGGCTCAAGCCAGAACTTCGGCGCAGGAGGCGGCGCGGCACCTCTGAAATCGGGGACACCATCACCTTCATACCAGAAAGTATCGACACTGGCGTAACCAACACCATCACCCTCATACCAGGTAGTGTCAATGGTAGAGTCGATGATCATTGTGCAATCCTGATAGCAGACATGGAACTTCCCCGCATAACCATCGCCATCAGTGTCAACACCCGGATTGTCATATATCCACGATGCCCAGCGGGCATTGTTGGCCAGATCGGAGAAATTCAGGTTGGCATAATACTGTTCAGGGTTATCCGGTAGGTTCTGAAGATTGTTGGGATCGATATGGAAATACTCCCCTCCAACATAGGCAAAAGTAACCGGAAGAGTCTGACCCGCGGCTATATCAAACGGCCCGAACGACAGGAGATAGCGGGTATCAAAACCATCGGTGAGGTCGTGGGCAATTGCCTGATTAGGATAAAGCCATACCGGGTTAGAGGGTGAAATAATTGAGGTGTAGATTTGGTCATAGTCGATCTCCCGGTGCCGCATGATGTAGTACTTATTTACATCCCCTTCAGGAGTGCCCAGTCCACCGGTGCCGAAATCACGGAATGGGTCGCCGGGTGTGGGTCGCATTCTGGGGCCAAAATCGAGAGCAGAGCTACCATTACTCGCCCACCAATTGAAAGAGATGTCAGGCGTTGAAATAGGAACACGAAGAAGGCTTGTAGCTGTGACATTCGGGAGTGGTTTCTGCGTATACAGATCACCATCGTTGTCTGCAATCCAGGCCATATTCACTGAATCCATGAATACACATGGGCCGTAGTGCATCTGCACAGTTTGCCGGAACCCACAGACATCATCCTGGAACCCAGTTCCACTGCCGGTATAGTAGACATCACCATCGACATAAATGCCCATGTATACATCATTGAGCGTTTGCGTGCCGATGTTCTTGATGCCCAGATCAAACAGCACAAAATCTTCCGCATAGGCATAAGACCAGGCATAGGAACTCTGGGTTATCTCAATATTGAGTGGTTTGTGCGGACGTCCGAAGTAGTCATTGGACACGCCCTGCGTGAATGTATCTGCGTAGTTAAAGATGTAATCTTCCTCTGAAACAGCGTCTGGATCACCATCGAGGATTGACCTTTTTATGATGATTGCAGAACTTTCATCGTCGGGAAACATCTCCTGAACAGCCTGCCAGCCATCAGCACCTACCGACACTAGTGTGTCTTGCCCCACCACCGCACCGATCCACAGGGCACCCTCATACAGATAGGTGGTATTTGAACCTTTGGGGTACTCACACGAAGGGACATACTCGCCAGTGAAATAGTCTCGGGGTTGTAAGTACCACTCTACTCCCCAAAACCCCGTCCCTATGGTGCCGTTGTTGTTGACACCTAACGATATCTTCCCCACCCGATGACCGGCGACACAGTGGGCCGGGGGACCGGCAGTCAGGCTGCCTTCCGGGGTTTTTGTCGATTCTCTGTCCAATTGAGTTCGCCCGAAGGATCCTGCAGTAATTGCAAGAGAGAAAACGAAGAAAAGCAAGAATCTGATTGTCGCCTTCTTAGCCATGATTGCTCCTTCCACCTTAAGAAATTGTTTAGGTCGTTTCCCCATTGTCCTGTGCTGCATACGAATAGTGCTTACAATATAGTTACAAATACAAACCTTGTCAATACCATCCTTTTCTCGGTTCTAAGACGATTTTGTCATTTGTGTTGTTTAATCGGATTGTCATTATTTCTTCTGTTTTCATCATCGATGAGTTGCATAATGAGTTACGATCATTCTTCTTGACAAATACCTGGATTCAAGGTTACTTACATCCGGCTACCAGTCAAGCGCCTTTGAGCGGAAAAGAGCGCCACTCCTTGGATGCGAGCGGAAAACAGGGGTGGTATTATCCAGGAAGCACTAAGCCTCGTCAAAGCGTTCTCTTGGCGGGGCGTTATTTTTGGCCGGTTTCCCTTCGTTGCCGAACAGCCTCGAACAGACAAACACCCGTTGCCACCGACACGTTGAGGCATTCGACCGAGCCGGCCATAGGAATATGGATAAGAAAATCGCAGGCCTCGCGGGTCAAACGCCTCAGCCCTTTCCCCTCCGCTCCCACCACCAGCGCCAGTGGCCCTTTCAAGTCGATGTCGTATAGGCTCTGCTCAGCTTGGTCAGCTGTTCCTACCAGCCAGAGACCGGCTGTTTTTAGCTGTTTCAGAGTGCGCACAAGATTCGTAACAGTAATAAACGGCACGTTCTCTGCTGCACCGCAGGCAATTCTCCGTACTGTGTCGGTAAGCGAAACTGATCGATCTTTGGGAACAACTACCGCCTGTATGCCTGCCGCATCCGCCGAGCGCAAACAGGCTCCCAGGTTGTGTGGGTCCTGCACACCGTCCAGGATCAACAAAAAAGGCGGTTGTTCCAGGCGCTCGATCAGGTTGAAGAGATCCTCTTCGTTCCGCATGGCAACATCGACAGCGAAATCAGTATGCTTATGCACCCTGAAAGACCCTGATCGTGATTTCTGCCTCACGTATCTACCTCGTTGCACTTGAGCTGTGACTTTAGCCTACTGAGTGATAGCTGAATTGTCAACCCTTTCCAGGAACTGATTCTACTAACGAAAGAATACCAAGTCCTCCGGGGCTGTAGTCAATTGAACCGTTCTCCCCCGCTCTTCAATTACCGTGTCAAGATTGGTTACATGGCCGGTTGACAGAATGAGTATTCGCTCCGGATTCCGAGATAGGTGATCCTTAAGCCCTCTGATGCTGGATTGGTTTTCAAGATAATTGACCATCCGCCGGAATAGTTTCGGCATGACAACATATTCGTTTGAAATCGATTCTATGCTCTTAACCAGCACCCCAACAGTTGTCCAATCATAGGGCCAGATGCCTCTATCTGCATGACGAGCCCTGCCGACTGCCATCGTCATGGCGTCCCGTAGGTCTGAGAATAAACCATCGTAATACATCGGATACGCCAGCCCTTCAGCCAAAAGCTTGTAGTTGACGCTTTTCCTGAGAATTTTCGTGTTCAGAAAAACGGCAGACCCATCTCTCTTGCCGGAACCTCCTGCGAAAACGAAGGCCACTGGCCGTCCGTGTTTATCTGTTCTTCTGGCCAGTATGTAGCCGGGACTGCCATCGTCAACCGATAAGACTTCGCTCCGATCCAGTTTCCAGCGCACATCGGTTATTCCAAGGACAGTGAGCATATAGTCAGTGGCTTGGTTGGCAAAATTCAGCGGTTGGTGTGTTCCGTTGTAATGGACTTCGAGAGCATCGACACCCTCGAAACGGAGTTGGACATGCTCGCTTTTGTTCAGCCTTAGCCTGCGCCCTTTGAGTTTCCGCCAGTTTGCTTTGTTGCGTGCTCGGAACTTTATCGAGTCGCCATCCGGGTCGTATCCCTGTATATGAAAAGTCCCCTCGATGAGAACAAACGGCATGGGATAATCTCCCGTCACATATTAGCGCTTACCGTAAATACAAGTGGATTAACGCCCGGTTGGATCAAGTCGTTCACATCCATGTTTTACTTCCTCAATCTTTTCTCCTATATACTGTGGAAAATATCCGTTTGGAACTGCCGGAACAAGGTAAAATGTACAGCCTATCTGGCCTTGTATCATGCAACGTGCCTGACAGTCTCGTAATCTATTATTCCCTGCTCATTGAGATCATCGGCAACACGATAAAAAGAACCCTTGTTTACACAAAGATAGTGGCGATCACGGCTATCCAGACTATAGCGGCTGCAACAAAGCCGGCAGTGCGACCATTACCAATGAACAGGCTCACCGCCGAATAGATGAGGGCGATACCGAGCCTTGCTGTCCACCAATCCAGGTGAGCAAAATGGTAGGCATCGGCAAGCAACAACAGGCCAGCCAACAGTAACGAAAAGTAAACCAGCCAGAAGGGCTGTTTCTTTTTAGATTGAGATTTTGTCTCTTCAGCGGCCATTGCCGTATTCCTTCAGAAAGCTCTTAATCCCTCGCGTGATAGCCTTAGCCAGCTTCTTGCGGAACTTATCTGTTTTCAGCATAGCTTCCTGTTCAGGTATGATCATGAAGGTGCATTCTACCAAAACCGCCGGATACTGTGTCGGCCGATTGACCGCCAGGTTACCATAGTACAGTCCGTGATCGGGAAGGCCGGTGGCTTTGAGCATCTCGGCGTGAATGCATCTGGCCAGCTTCAGCGAGTGGGGGTGGTAATAATAACTTGAAGTACCATTGTTGGTAAACGGATTGACCCCGTCTGGGAGCGCATTATTATGCACTGATACAAACAAATCGGCATTGTTCATCTTGGCTATCTTGGGGCGATCATACAATTCAACATCACTGTCGTCTTCCCGCGTCATTACCACTTTCGCTCCCTTGGATTGCAGCTCCTTTCTCAAAGCCAGCGCAATGGCTAAATTTGCCTCAGCTTCGGTGTATCCGGTGGGACCAATAGCGCCTGGGTCTTTGGAATGACCGGGGTCGATGACTATTGTCTTGCCACGCAGTGTCCTGATATTACAAGGCGGCTTGTTGAGCTGGAAGTAAAACGTGTTTCCCTCGTAGTAGCTGTCATATCCCCAGATGTCCTGGGTGAGTTGCAGCTTCAGTTCGTACAAGCCTTCCTCCGGTTGCGACCAGGTGGCAAGGCGGACGAGCTTGTCACTGAAGTCATAGCGGATCCAGTCGGTATTACTGGTCACGCCAAAAAGCTGAATACGGATTGTCCGCCTGTCGTCCTCGATAATACGGAAGGGGTGTTTTCCTAAAAGCGGAAACTCGACAACAAGCCCGTCATTATCTCCATACGTACGGAGTGACTTTACCTGTGATTTCGGGGGAAGGATGCCTTTCGGTAGTCTCTCAACCGACGTCTTTTTTACCCAACCGACCTGCGTTTTGGAAAGCCTTATCTTGAACCACTCCCCTTCAGCCCCAACAGCCAGGGCCTCGACGCCTTTAGGTTGAAATATGGACAAGTATCCCTTTGCTGGGCCATACCGCACTATCTGGACGGAATCAGCAAATCTTACTGTAAACGGGTAATCCGGGTTGTTTATTGTAACGGTGTAGGAACTCTCCCTCCGCTCGATTGTAGTGTCACCCATCTCAAGGAACTTCGTCAGGCGGACATCAGTAGTGTCGAACGGCTCAAGAAGAAACCGCTTGATTATATCAACCTGTGGTGGTGGTGCAAGGTAGTACTGAATGCGCACGGAATCAGACCTGGCACCGATGGGTATTTCATAAAAGCCTGAGTATATGCCTGCAATCTTCAGAGAATCAGGCACTGCGCCCGCGCCAAAGACCGACTCTCCCCAGTACGCCTGCAGACGCGGTGCCGTTTCAGTCATCGGTACCGAGTCGACAACCTCCGGAATGGCAAACCAGGCTCGACAACCAGGCGTACCATAAAAAGAAACCTCGAGCATATCGCCGGTCGCCAGCACGAGGTCCCCGGTGGGGGCATGATAATCCATTGCAATCATCAGGCTGTCTGAAGGTAGCGGTCGCAACGGCTCTGGAATGCTCACCGTCACGGAGTTGGTCAGGTGTAGATGAGCGTCGTGTGTTCCCGCAGACGATAGAGGTGTCCTTCTTCCATCTCGCCTGAGAGGACTCTCAATGAGGTAAGCATCAAGTCGAAACGTGAACCGTCCCGCTGTGACCGGAAGGAAAGCAAGGAACCCTCCGTCGGGATGCACTTCCACTATGTGGCCATTAATGACAAGCTTGTCCAGCTTCTTATCTTCACCGAAAGTAAGATGTCCAAAAATAAATGTGGAATCGACCGCTGTTACTATCTGGTCCGGTTCAGGGTAGATTACATGGATCTGCGGCTCGTTCTCAGATGCGCGGGCGTATGTGGACGTACCTGGAAGGCCTGAGACCTTCAACAGGACAACCAGAATGAGAACAGTCAGCCGTTCAGTCGCTGATATACTTCTCGACAACGTCACGTTTCAGTTTGGGGCCACCGATGATTTCACGGTCGACCTCAATTGACTCCCTGTCATATCGGATTCCACTCGCGATGTCATCTTCTAACAGCAGCGGGCCGTCGAGATCAAAATAGTCCGCTTGAGCAGACATGTACACCGATTGTGCAATCCCCACTGAGGATTCAACCATGCAACCAAGCATCACTTTCTTCTTATCCTGGCGTGCCTGCTCGGCGATTTTGACACCCTCGACAATCCCGCCACACTTTTCCATCTTGATATTGACACCGTCGATAAACTCGGCAAACCTGCGATAATCGTCAAGATTGTTCAACCCCTCATCAAGAATCAATTCAACATTATCGGATTTACCTTTGATATGCGGCCACTCTTTCACGAACTCAACATCAGTAGGTTGTTCAATGATGGTTATCCCTTTCTTACCAAGGTGGAAGATCATTTCTTCCGCTTTGTCACATGACCAGGCCCCATTGACATCAATACGAATGGTCTTATTGGTAATCTCATCAAGTCGGTCCAGAAGCTCAACATCATCTTCACCACCCATCTTGATCTTGACAATGGGATAGTCACAGGCTTTGATAACCTCGATCATTTGATCCGGTTTATCAAGACTTATCGTGATCGAACTGCGTATACCCACCGGTGTGCCCAACGAAAGTATCTCCCAGGGATAGCGTCTTGTCTCTCCGGAAATGTAATTAAGGATGGTGGCTGTCAAGGCCGACCTTGCCGCCGGAGGGATGTCCCATTTGTTCATTGCCTGAAGTGTCCTGGTGTCAATCCTTTTGCATTTGCGCAGGTACTCAATGCCCTTCTTTATACCGGCTTCAATGTCGGCCACGCTCGGCCCGTAGTAGACAGAACCCGAGGCCTCGCCATGATAGCGATTGTTAAGAATAGTCAGCAGGTTCGTCTTAATTTTAGCGCTGCCCTTGGAAACGACGAATTTCTTTTTAAGGGGCAGAGACACCTTCACCGATTGCAGGTCAATCATGCTGTCACTCTCCTTACCTGTGCAAAGTCCTTGTCGAGGTCCTCACGATAATCGGGTAGGCCGGGTACAAGGGCGTTGATTCTCACCCCACCGCCTCCTCTTGAGGCGTGTATGAGATGTTTTCGACCAATGGCCAGCCCAACATGCCGCCGAAAGAACAGCAGGTCTCCGGTCTTTATACAATCTCGTTCCACCCTCTCCCCCATCGAAATCTGGTCTTTCGTGTCACGGGGCATATAGATTCCGAATCTCGAAAAAACCGTCCTTACCAATCCTGAGCAATCAAAGCCGGTTACTGTTACCCCACCCCATAAATACGGAACTCCGAGGAAACGCTTCGCCTCAGCAACAAGCCTCGAACCGACGACAAAGTTGCTTTTTCCCCTTATTATCGGCTTAATACTACGAGCCTTGACAAACACAGCTTTCTTATCCGGCAGAAAGATTCGTGCAAACCCGGCGGGACCGGCTTTGACCCTGAGCTTTGTACCATAGTAAAGCAGCTGCGGCGAAACCGTCTGCTTTCCCCTGCTGTCATACAGGCGAGCCGTTGATGCAGTGACGACAGCATTGGTATTGGTCAGGTATTCCTTATAGACTGCACAGCTTATCGGCATCAAAAACCGAGCATCAGCCCACCCCGCGTAACCATCAGCCTGACGTACACGGCAAAACCCCTTCTGCTCTTTTTCGACCTTCAATACCTCGCCAAAAAAGAGCTGACTTGCCCGCCCGCTCTCGAATCGCGGCTCGACCCACAGATCGAGCAAGTTGGTTATGACCCAAGCATAGCGCATAAGGCAAAGTTAGTTGAGCGGCGGGTGGCAATCAAACAAAAATGAGGGGAAAACAACTTCAGGGTAGGGCAGATCTCTACGAGACCTGCCGCCAAATGGCAAGAGTTAGGGGTTCCTACCATACTTGACTGAACTTTTGTCACAACCTCCAAGTGGGCTTGACCTACCGAACTATTGGAAGCGCCCATTCATGTATTGATTGAATTAGCTTGATACACGAGGACTTAACAGCTTTTGCAGCTTGCGAAATCAGCTTACCATCTGGATGATATTGTTGACCAATTCGCATCTTTTTCTTGAACTGTTTGCAAAATATTTCATCAACAATTCCCGCTCTGTGTACCAAAAGATGCCTTACCATTTCAAGCTGTTTGATTTCTTTTTTCGAGATGATTTTTCTAAAATCGATCTTGCTTCCAAATGCAGATTTGAAAGCCCGTTGAATTCCTTGAATGCTAGTAAATTCATATCGAGTACTTAACACGTTCCCTAAAACGTTCTTGAGGTCAAAGTCGTAATCCGCGAGTAAGCGAACCGGGATCAGTTTTGGAGATATATCTCCATTTCGTTGTTTCTGTGTATTCTTGAAAGCTTCAAGCCCTAACTCGCGTGGGAATGTATTCACAGCACAAATCCAAACATCTTTAGTAAAACATTCATATGATGTCCACAACATTATAGTCAGTGACACTGATAATGTCTCTACTGCCCGGGTAACGGCCTCATCTCTTAGTAACTGAGCGTGGTATGCATCAACCCTTTCTGCAATAGCATTAATAGGATGCTCTTTCATGTATTCTTTTGTAATCTTTCTATGAATTTTAAGATACTTTTTCGATGGGCCCTTGCTCGAATGAACATCCCGCCAGTTTTGATCTGTAAGCAAAGCAGAAAGAGTAATGTGAAATTCAATCTCCTGCTTAGTTAATTCTCTTGCCGCAACAAATGGGAAATAGCAAAGGGCATCCATATCTCCGAAATTCTTTAGCAGAGCATCTATGGGCTGTTTTAAGAAATCAGAGGATGCGCTTATCTGATCTGCAGGAAACTTAAAAGCATCAATATCTATGTCTTCCAGTGGCGATTTCACTTTATTCTTCACGATTCTAACTTCCCGCTCAGCTTTTGATTTCGTTTTTCCTGCTTTTGACATGAATTGAAACTACTTAAATTAACGTTTGTCCATCTTCTTCCAATGTTAACACGACGAGTGGCGCCCTCAAACTCGTTTGGGGGTGGTTGCTGCTTTGACCTTAAATCATCCCCAAACAAGTTTGGGAATGCCACCCTCCGTCCCCGCCAAGGCATCTTGGGTATTTGTTGTTAGACTCTCTAATCCTCAGTTGGCAAGAAATCGAACTTCGCTACGAGTTCTTGCTCCTCCAATTCATCAAGATTCTCTTTGACCCGGTTAAACGCCTCTCGCTCACAAACCAAATCCTGAATTCCTAAGCCGGTAGAGTCGAAGATTGTTATTTCTTCCGAGTTTACCCTCCCTTGTTTTTTCCCAATAGCAATCTCTCCGATATTCGCATAAATATCTTCTTGCGTGATAATCCCGTTTTTGAGAGGAACGTTGATCTCACCGCTGTGGGAAGCCTGCGTCCACTCATCTATAATAATTTTTGACCTTTTTAGGATCTCAGGTTCCAATTCTTCCTTGCCTTCCGCATCTGCCCCAATAGCATTAATATGTGTCCCGGGCATAACATACCTATCTTCAACTACGGGTTGCCTCACAGGAGTCGTTGTTATCAGAATATCAGAATTCTTTATTGTGTCTTCTTTGCTGGCAACATCCGCTTCAATATCGTAGGCTTTGGAAACTTTTTCTGCAAATCTTCCGCTTATCTCCGGGGCTTTATCATAGACGAACGCCCTTTCCAATTGTGTGAGATGCCCGCCTTCTTTGACAGCCATCAGTGCTTCAAGTTGGGTCTCCGCCTGATGCCCTGCCCCAATAAATCCTATCACCTTTGAATCCTTTTTGGCAAGGTACTTGGCCGCAATGCCTCCGGCCGCACCCGTTCGCAGGTTCGTCATATAGGTGGCATCCATGACGGCAAGACAAAATCCCGTTGCCGGGTCCATGTACGGGTATATGCCCATTACGGCCGGCAGTCCGTGTTCCTGGGGATTATTGGGGTGAACATTAACAATTTTGACCCCGGATGCGTTGAGCCCAGGCAGGTAAGAAGGCATAACCCGTAAGTCACCTACTTGATTTCCATCGGGTCCGGTGAAATACATGTATACTTTGGGAGGCATTTGCACTCTCCCTTTGCCATACTCCACAAATCCGTTCTCTACCGCTTTGACGGCATCCTTCATGGAGAAAACCTTCTTAATTGCCTGACCGCTTATTAGCAACGTGTAGTTCATATATCCTCTACTGAGTCCAAAATTTTAAGTCATTTATTCTTGTTTTTCACATTGAGAATTTATACACTTCTCACCAGGAAAGCAATAGGGAGAAGCCAATGTATGCAAAAAGACTAAATAATCTGGGGACTGAGACTGCGTTTCAAGTCACCAACGAGGCTAATAGACTAAAGGGTAAAGGTTACGACATCATTGAACTCCATATCGGTGAGCCGGATTTCGATACTCACGAGTATATAATCCGTGCCGCGAAGAAAGCGCTCGATGATGGGTATACACACTATACGCCAAGCGGTGGATTGCCCCAATTTAAGAAAAGTATTGCCAGATACTTTTCAGAGACTCGCCAAATTCCGCCCCCCCTACTCCAAAATATCATTGTCGCACCTGGAGCAAAACCATTCATAGGTTATGCTATGGCCACTTTAGTCAATCCAGGTGAAGAAGTGATTTATCCCAATCCAGGATTTCCGATCTATGAATCTCAGATAGGTTATTGGGGGGCAAAACCGATTCCTCTGCTTTTAAGAGAAGATAAACAGTTTAGATTTGAACACTCTGATTTAGAGAAGCTTGTTTCAAAGAAAACGAAAATCATCTACATTAATTCCCCCCAAAATCCTACCGGAGGTGTCCTTACAAAAGACGACCTGGAGTTTATTGCAGATCTGGCAAAGAAGTACGACTGCTGGGTGTTTAGTGACGAAATGTATTCGCAAATGGTGTATGACGGAGAGTTCAACAGTATTATATGCATTCCTGGCATGGCCGAAAGAACAATACTTGTGGATGGAATGTCAAAAACGTTTGCCATGACGGGTTGGAGAGTCGGGTTTGCTTTGATGCCGGAAAAACTGGCTAAACTCATTGAAAACCAGATCATCAACACGGTGTCGTGTACAGCAGCATTTACACAAATAGCCTCGGCACAAGGACTCGAGGCGTATCTTGACGGAAAACTTCCTGAAGTAGCTGCGATGATTTCAGAGTTTAAAACACGAAGAGATTTGGCCGTTGACCTTATTAACAAAGAAATTGAAGGATTTTCTTGTCTTGTGCCTCCGGGAGCGTTTTATGACTGGGTGAACTGTACAAAAGCATGTAGAGAAAAAGGATTCAGAGATTCAAAACAACTACAAGAATACCTTCTTTGGGAGGGGCATCCTGGCAGAAAGCTTGTGTCACTAACATCAAAAACGGATTTTGGGATGAAACTCCCCGAAGAAACTCAAGAATACTTGCGGATTAGTAACGCTAACTCCCAGGATAATATCAGAGAAGGAATAAACAGAATTAGGGATATGTTAAACGATAGTGAGTCGACTGAAAAGTTTCTAAGGGAGAGAGCTTAATTCTCAAAGCAAATCGTTCTCCATCCCCAATCAGGCCATCCTCTCGCAGTATTGCATTACTGATTACTCTGCTTTTATATCTTTAGAAGCTCTTTAGCCTTCTTAGCGATGTGCTCTGCGGCTACACCGAATTCCTTGATCAGTTGCCATGGCTTTCCCGACTCACCAAAGCGGTCAGCGACACCTATCATCCCAAACAGCGGGTTCTTCCCTGCCAGAGCCTGTTCACTACAGATGACGGCAGCCACTAAGTTGCCCAGGCCGCCTACCTGGTGTTCCTCGGCTGTAATCACAGCCTTTGTCTCTTGTGCCGCCCGGATAACGGCCGCTTTGTCCATCGGTTTAACTGTGTGCATATTGACAACCCTCGTCTCAATCCCGAAATCCGTCTTCAGGATATAAGCGGCTCTGAGGGCCTCGGCGGTTTCCGGCCCGCAGGAGATAATTGTCAGGTCCTCGTTCTCGTTTTCATATTGGGAGGCAAGGGAAATATCAAATGCGTCAACCATCTGCTCGGCTTCCTTACGGAACCGGAAGATGTTGGCCTCACCAAACTTCAATGGCGTGTCCCACTTGGTTACAATAGGAGTAGCTTCACGGGCAAAGCGAATATACTTGGGTCCAACTACATCGAAAAGCAGAGTCTTGGTCATCTTTTCTGTTTCGATAGAATCGCAGGGAACTGCCAGGTGCATATTGGGCAGACCGGCGATCTGAAACATAGCTTCCAGTTCCTGGTGCGTGGCGCCGTCCGGACCGACCGATATGCCGCCGTGCGCACCCACAATCAGGACATTGTAGTTGCCGTAGCAAACGGAGACGCGCAACTGATCGAGATTCCGAGCTGACGAGAAAACTCCATATGTACCGAACACCGGAATCTTCCCCTCCTTCGCCAAGCCAGCGGCTATCGTAGTCCCATTCTGCTCGGCAACTCCAACCGATATGAAACGAGGCTTTCGTTCCGGATGCTTCTTGTAGAAATCGGATATGGTAATGGAATCCGAGATGTCAGCGCCGATACAGACGACCCGTTCGTCATCGCCGTATTTACTCAACGCCCGTCCGAAGCCCTTGCGCGTGGGATCCATCTCGACTTTCATCTTATCAGAACTGTTCCACCAGAAATCGCGGGAGAACTTCGGCATCTTCTTGTCCAGTTTAGACTCGACCTCGTTCTGGTACTGCTGCCCAATACCAATCAGTGAATCGGCATCGAAGGTATCGGTCAGCTTCAGATCAGCCAGTCCTCTATCCATCTCTTCGCGGTTCGGTGGTTTACCATGCCACCCGGCCACGTCTTCCATAAACGTCACACCCTTCCCCTTGGTCGTATAGCAGATCAGCGCAATGGGCTTGCCGGTGTTGTTATGGTTACGGGCGAAATCGAGCTTCTGTACAATGTCTTCCATGTCATGTCCGTCAACTTCCTCGACATGCCACTTGAACGCTTCATACTTGTCTACAATCGGATCGATGTCCATGACATCCTTGGTCTTGCCGTCGATCTGGAGGCGGTTTTTGTCTAAAATCACAACAAGATTGTCCAGCTTATAATTGGCGGCAGCCATAGCGGCTTCCCACATGGAACCTTCCTGATGCTCGCCGTCCCCCGTCATCACAAAAACACGGTAATCCTTTTTGTTCAGTTTAGCCGCCAGCGCTACCCCAACACTAACCGAGAATCCTTGGCCAAGAGAACCGGATGAAATCTCCACTCCCGGCAACTCGAGCCGATGCGGATGACCCTGGTACGGAGCGCCAAGCATCCGCAGCTTCATAAGTTCCTTCTCCGGGAAATAGCCCGAAACTGCCAGCGAAACGTACAGGGCGGGAGCCTTGTGGCCGGCCGACCAGATGATGCGGTCGCGGTCCTCCCAGAACGGGTCTTTGGGGTTGTGACGGGCAACTTTCAGATATAGGGCGGCGCAGATATCCATAACGCTGAGCGTACCGCCGGAATGACCGGAAGCCGCCGAGCACAGTGAAATCAGGTCCAGGCCGCGCATATAATTGGCCCGCTCTTTTAGCTCTTCAACAGTATAATCGTGCGATTTTGTATCTTTTTGTGAGTCGACTAAAGGCATATTGAAAACCTCTCTTTAACTCTGCAACGTTCTCATCAATTAAAAGTGAATAAAGCGACTTTTTTGAGACGTGTCAATCCCTCTACACGATAAACTTCTTGTATAGGCGCTGTAACTTGATCTCCAGTTTGTCTATAGTGCTGTTGTTCAGTAAAACGTAATCAGCGCGCCTTCGATATTCACTAAACGGTAACTGTGCTTTCTGCCGCGCAAGGGCATCTTCTTTGCTTATCCCCCGCGCTACCAGCCGCTTGAGTCTTGTTTCTTCCGAAGTGTGAATCACCAGCACCACGTCCATTTGGTGGTCGAGCTCCCAGTCGAGCAGTAAAGCAGCATCGATGACAATGACCTCATGTTGCCTGGCCAGTTTTTTCATCTGATGCTGCAATTCTTTGAGAAGAAACGGATGCACTAAACGGTCTAAGGACCTTTTCGCGGCTTTGTCTGCAAAGGCCAGCCGGGCCAGCCTCTTGCGACTTAGCTTTCCGGAGAGTGTCAGAATCTCGCTGCCGAACTGGTTTGCCAGCCTTTTGCGCAGCGGGGCCGATCTGTCAACAACCTCACGGCCGATGCGGTCAGCATCTATAACCGCCGCCCCGAAAGAGGCCAGAATTTTGGCCGCCGTCGTCTTCCCTGAGCCGATCTGACCGGTTATCCCGATGTACATGGACAGGAATTAACTCAATGTGAGTATAAAAGGCAAGCAGTCCCGTAGGTCGGAACCCTGCCTGTCCTGAGCTTGCCGAAGGGTGGTTCCGACAAATGCTTTTGCGTAGTATTGGAAACACAAGGTGGTTCACGTCTCCCTGAGACCTGACATTAAGGCTATGTGAAAAGAACCCACCGCAAGCGGTGGGCCACCAATTCTCTTTCACCGATATTCCCGCGTCATTAAAAAGTACCCACAGCAGAGCTGTGGGCGACCAGCCTAATCTCCAAGTCTGACGAGTTGTCATAGTGACTACTTCGTATCATGCTGCACCAGGAATTGGGCCAGCAGCAACGTGCGCTGCAGCAGGCTGATTCTCTGAACCGATTCGTGAGGTGTGTCCATATCACGCACGATTGGCCCAACGCCACAGACGACTGCCGTAGAGGAAGGTACCAAACCGGCTACTGACGGGTATGTTGATGATTCATGGTGGAGTGGAATTCCCCACTCTTCGGCGGCTTTCATCAAGGAACGCATAAGCTGATCATTCTTCCTTCGTTTTTTCATTGGTGGGCGATCGGAAATCAGTTCTAATTTCCAGCGATATTCGTTGTCACTGAGAATCTGGCGCATTGATCTTTCAATGGAATTGGCCATTTGCACATCATAGGAACTGAGCAGCACTGTCGCGAAGATACGATGTGGCAACATTCGCGGGAAAGCTTCAGTTTTTATATCCGACACCGCAATGGAAATGCGGTTTTCTTTGGATGACAGTTTAGCCATTTCGTCAAGCTTCGATGTGACCCATCTCAACACGCCGCGTTTCTTGTACGTCTTTCCCAGCCGTCGAGGACTTCCTTCAACCACTAGGTGATATTTGCGCCACCCGCGACGTTGAGTAATCATTCGGTTACCTATGTTTCCTGGGCGCAAGACCAGCACGAGCTTCGCCTTGGCAGCGGCTGCTTGAATGATATCGCGACTGTACCGGCACTCACGTCCTTCATCGGCATAATAGAGCACACCAATGGGTAACTTGGGCAGCCGACGCACGCTTCTAAGTGCTCGCAGAGCAAACTCCAACATTACCAGAGGCGCGCGCGAAACGCCCACACCTTCGCCATACAGCCACTCCGGATCACGACGAAAGGCCTGAACCGGCGCATCGAAGCCCATTGGCACATCCAGATGTCCTATCAACAGCGTACCGCCCTCAAAACCGGATCGGCTTCTCCAAGTCCAAACGTACCGTTCATCGGTAAGCTCTCTGACAGGACGGAGCAGTATCTCTGCCAGTGACTTGCTAAGTTTGGATTGCGCTTCTTGAAGACCAGGAAAATCCGCTGTTCTGCTGGAGAGTGCGGTCCACTCCTGTACGCGTCTTTCAATTTGGTCACGGCGCTCTACGAGAAAAGAAAAGATGGATTGTTCCAAATCCGTTCTTCTAACATCAATTTTGGGTGGTTTTGGGGTGCCAAAATAGCGCGCCGATGCTACTTCAACCAAACGACAGACCAACCTCCCGAAGTCGAGCCCGGCCACTTTGGCGGCAACGGTGTACGAACTGCCTTCTCCCAAACTTGGCAGGCTGTTTACTTCAAGCACGTAGAGATTACCCTCCCTGTCAAGACGCATATCGACGCGGGCACAATCATGGCAACCCAATGACTTGAAGGTACGTAAGGCAAGGTCCTGGGCTTTGGCAACCAGTTCCTCGGAAAGATCTGCGGGGCACTTCCGGTCGATTTCACGATCTGAAACGTGGCTCTTATCTTCATAAGTGTAGATATTTGGTCCCTCTGATCCGAACAGCAATTCTACCGGGGGAAGAGTCTCAGGAGGGTTGTTCCCGAGCAAGCCGATGTTCAGCTCTCGACCCTCTATGTATCGCTCGACAAGAACGGCCTGATTGTACTTTTGAAATATCGCATCGGCGCATTCTCTAAGTTCCGCTTCGCTGTCGGCAATCCTGATCCCAAATGAAACAGCCTCATGCTTGGGCTTCACTATCAGAGGATACTCCAAGCTTGGCATTTCAAATCCAGGGGCATCCAGAACTGCGAAATCAGGAGTGGGGATACCGTGTTGCTTGAACATCATCTTCGCTACAACCTTGTCCAGAGCCAGAGAATGGGCAAGCGGGCCGGAGCCAACGTACGGGATGCCAACCATTTCGAGTATACTGGGGACATGTGTGTATCTGGCCTGTCCCTGGATGCCATACGAAACATTAAAGACCAGGCCCGGCAGTTCGCCTTTCACGACTCGTGGCATGAAATCCTCGAGATGGTCAACGAGATCCTTATCTCCTTCGAATGTCTTTACCTGATGTCCTCCCCGTTTCAGGCCATCGGCGATTTGTTTTATCGTCTTTAGCCCGATCTGTTCCTGGTTGGGAATGCCGAAGAGATTGATGACTTTGTCGCTGTTTCGGTTATATACAATTGCCACTTTCATTTCATGTCTCTTGCTTAGAACAATTTTGAACTAGCAAGTTAAACTATTTGCTAGCAAGTAAACAAGAGAATACGTCAAAACCCACCAGATGGAGGCCTTCTCAAAAGGGATTTGGGAGCGGGTGGAAATAGGTGGGGTGCTGAGTCTTATGCGCAGTCAGGAATCCTTTCCTGACTGTGGTTGTGTAACCATCACTAAAGAATTCTTGACATCGCGTAAACAGGCGATGCCTGCTACTTGGCATCCAGCCAGCTCTCGCCCACGCCAAGATCAACCACTACTGGAACTTTAAGCTTGACCGCTTTCTCCATGCCGTCTTTGGCAATCTTTTTCAACTCATCAAGCTCTTCTTTATAGACGTCAAAGACCAGCTCGTCGTGCACTTGAAGAACCATCTTCGAACGCATCCTGGCCATCTTCTTATGGATCGTGATCATGGCGACCTTGATCATGTCGGCAGCGGTACCCTGGATGGGCGTATTGATAGCCGTGCGTTCGGCGAACTGGCGGACGTTGAAATTCTTCTCGTTGATCTCCGGGATATAGCGGCGTCGGTTGAACAGAGTAGTCACATACCCGTTGTCGCGAGCGAACTGCTTGGTAGCTTCTATGTACTGCCTTATGCCTGAATAGCGTTCAAAGTAGGTGTCTATGAACTGTTTGGCTTCGTCAATATCAAGCTCTGACTGCTGCGAAAGGCCAAAGGCTGTCACGCCATAAATGACCGCAAAGTTAGCTGTTTTCGCAGAGCGCCGCATATCAGGCGTGATGTCCTTTAAGTCTACTCCATACACCTCGGCAGCAGTACGGGCATGGATGTCCTCACCTCTCTTAAAAGCATCGATAAGGCCTTTGTCTTCCGAATAGTGAGCCAGGATGCGCAACTCGATTTGCGAATAGTCAGCCGCCAGCAGAATATGATTATCGTCTCGCGGGATAAATGCCTTTCGTATCTCGCGGCCTTCCTCAGTGCGCACAGGGATATTCTGCAGGTTGGGATCGGTTGACGACAGCCGTCCGGTAGCGGTGATTGCCTGGTTAAACGATGTATGCACCCGCCCCGTTTCCGTATTAATAAGCTTCGGGATAGCGTCGACATAAGTGCTTTTTAACTTGGTCAACTGCCGGAAATCAAGAATAAGTTTCGGAAAGGGGTGGAGCAGAGCGAGTTCTTCGAGAACTCGGACATCGGTTGAGTAGCTGGTCTTTTTAGCTGTTTTCCCCTTGGTTGGTAAGCTCAACTTCTCAAAAAGAATATGCGACAATTGTTGCGTGGAGTTGATATTGAATTCTCCCCCGGCAATTTCGAATATTTCACCCTTGAGGGTGTTAAATTTCTTTTCCATCTCTTTTGAGAGTATGGCCAGAAAACCAGGATTGACTCGAACCCCCGCTTCTTCCATCGAGGCGAGCACTTTTATTAGCGGAAGCTCAATGTTGTAATACAGGTCGTGCAGTTCGTGTGTATGGATAAGCGGCGCCAGCGCCCCCCGCAGCTGGAAGGTGAAATCGGCATCTTCGGCGGCATAGAAGGTGGCCTTGTCGACTGGAACGGTGTCGAATGTCTTCTGCTTCTTGCCCCTGCCTATTAGATCGCTTATCGGCTGCATCCGGTAGTCGAAATGTTTGAGAGCAAGAAAATCAAGCGAGTGCTGCCGCACAGAAGGGTTCAAAACATACGAGGCCAACATAGTGTCAAACGAGACGGGATCGATTTCTATGTTATAACGGTGCAGAACCTCAAGGTCATACTTGATATTCTGCCCAATCTTCTGAACTTCGGGATTCTCTAACAGCTTTTTAATCTCTGCAACAGCTTCGTCAAAGGGGAGATTCCTCTCCCCCACTTCTGAATGCCCAAGCGGAATGTAGTAACCGCTACCGGCTCCATCGCTCAAGGAGACTCCGACCAGTTTTGCCATCAACGGATTGAGCGAAGTCGTCTCAGTATCGACGGCAATCTCTTTTTTAGAAGAGAGCTTTTTAACGAGTTTTTTCAACTGATCCACGGACGATATTGTTTGGTACGTTGCTTTCTTGGCGTCAGGCGCCTCTTCAGCCAGTTCTTTTACCTCATCTTCGGGCAGGATTTGCTTCAAGAGTTTGTTGAACTCAAGCTCCAGAAATAGGCGTCTGGTTTCTTCATAGTTGATGGTGCGGTTTTTCAAATCCTCGAGATTGAAGTCTATGGGGGCGTCTGTCTGAATCGTTACAAGCTCTTTGGAAAGCTTTGCTATTTCAACGCTTGCGCTGATCTTTTCACGCGTTCCCTTAGCTTTTATCTGATCGATACCGGATAATACATTCTCCAAAGAACCAAACTGATTGAGCAATGTGTCAGCCGTCTTGGGGCCAATACCGGTTACTCCAGGCACGTTGTCAGAACTATCACCCATGAGAGCGAGTTTATCTATCACCTGTTCGGGGTAGACGCCGAATTTCTCCTTTACTTCCTGGCGACCCAATTTTTCAGGAGCATCGGAGGTGGGCTTCGGATTATAGACCTTGATATTGTCGTTGACGAGTTGGAAAAAATCCTTATCGCCCGTAACACACCAGACGGACAGCCCCTCCATCTCCGCTCTCTTGGCCATGGTGCCGATAATGTCGTCAGCTTCGTAGCCCGCAAGCTCAAAACAGGGGATGTTCAAAGCATCGATAGCCTGGCGAATGCGCGGCAGTTGGTCAACCAGTTCCTCCGGCATTTTGGCGCGGGTCGACTTGTACTCTGAATACATCTTGTGGCGAAAAGTCGGTTGCCTGGTGTCAAACGCTATGGCCAGGTAATCAGGGGCTTCCTCACGAATGATCTTCAGCAGTGAGTTGACAAAGCCAAAAGTCGCCGAGGTGTTTTCACCCCTGGAGTTTATGAGAGGATTGCGAATAAAGGCAAAGTAAGCACGATAGAATATAGCCGAGCCATCGACGAGGAAGAACGTTTTCTTCTCTGCGCTCAAGTGTAGAGCTCTCTTTCACGAATGTACTCAACTACAGTCGCTGGTATCAGTTTGGCCAGTTCCTCAAAAGGGACATTATCACCGATTCTACGCCTGATGTCAGTGGAGGATATATCAACGAGACTGGTTGGAATAAGTTCAATTCTGTCAGGTGGAAGGGCCCCGAACTGTTCTTTGCCATAAGCCGGACGTGATCCAACCAGTATCCTGACTTCCTTCATGATTTGACCTGGGCTGTACCATTGGTTTAATTCATTGAGATTGTCCGCACCAATGAGAAAGAAAAACTCTGTTTCGGGATACCGTTGTTTGAAAGCCTTCACAGTGTCGAGCGTATAGCCGTTCAGGTTCAGCTCTGTCTCAATCTCGCTTACAACGAAATCCTCGTAGCCTTCGACTGCCAGTCTCAACATGGCTACCCGATCTTCAAATGATGCCCGACATAGGTCCCTCTTGAAGGGATGTCTGAGTGAGGGTACAAACAGGATGCCAGTAAGCTTCTTCTTACGGCGTATCTCATTCGCCAGATTGAGATGGCCTCGGTGAACCGGATCAAAAGCCCCTCCGAGAATTCCCCACCGGCCATGGTCAGGAGTCCGTTTCATCGGTCTGCGATGCCTGTCGTGTGATCTGGTCAATCTTGTCCAGATACTTTTCGGCCTTTTTCGTCCAACCGTTGTTCGGATAATCCGCCTGGAACGCCTGCAACTTCTGCTGCGCGACGGTATAGTCTTTGTTTTTAAAAGCTGCCTCCCCGCTTCTAAACGCAGCCTCGATCACCCGGAAGGCAGCTTTGTCACTCCATTCATGCTTGGGGAAAACCGTTCTGAAATCCTGGAATTTCTTCCGCGCCTGGTCAAACCGTCCAAGCTTGAATTCCATTTCGGCATACTGATAACTTGCCTTAGAGCCGTAATCCGTATCAGTGTAATCGTCAATCACTTTCTGGAAGTATATCTTGGCCGATTCAAATGCCCTCATTCGGCTGTATACAATGCCACTCTCGTAGTATTTTCTGGCCATTCGCGATCTGGCCACAAGGAGGTATTTGCGAACATCTGGCATCAACTCCGATTCAGGAAAGTCTATGATGAAATCCTCGAATTGCTTAATAGCATCCTGGAGCTCCGTCTGATCAAGTCCGTAGTGACGGGGTGTCGACTGATAGAATGATACTGCCTTCATAAAAATGGCGTGCTGAAAATATGCCGAAGATGGATAGTTGGTAATTAAACGATTAAACTCGGTGGCAGCCAATTCGTATTCCTCATTGCCGAAATACGAGAGACCAAGATAGTATTGAGCGGTATCGACAATCGACTCTCCGGGATAGTTATAGACGACGCTCTGAAACAACTCAACTGCTTTGAAGTACTTTTTCTTGTCGTACTTCTCTTTTCCCATCTCGAACAATTGCTGAGCAGTCCGGGTCCCCAATGACTTGGAGCCGCCGCACCCTGCCACCAGCAGGGTTATGCCAAGCAGTGCCATGCACAATATGATGAGACAGGAACTTATCATATTGGAAGAGAGGTGTGAGAAGCTCACGCATCGACCCTTTTGGCAGATGCCACTACAAGCGGTGGGCCACCCGGTCGCGTGGGTCGATGTTACTTGTGGTTTACTCATCTCGATACTACTCTTTTGGCGATGCGGTACACTACTAAAGTCAACCACCTGCTGGGCAGCTTCTTTTGTCCGAAATCGAAATCTGACCAAACTTTGTGCACCGATTCAGCGTAGAAGCGTCCCTTTTCATCCTGCTTTGTGGTAAGCTCATTTATTATTGCCATCATTCGATAGTCATTTTTTATGAATTCAAGCTGCGAAAGGTCGTCCAAGTATTTCAATATCTTATAATCGGTGAAAGGATACTTCAGTTTCTCCCAGCCTTTGCCAACTTGAGAATCATGGCCAGCGTATTTTATCTTTCCTCTATTATCCCAGCATTTAAGCAAAAACTCTGCACTCTTCCGAGCAATTGCGCTTTTCCTAAGTTCAGGGTTTTGAACCAGGGCACCCAAAACACACAGTGTTGCAAAGGCACAACTTGGTTCTTTTTCCCTTGGCTCACCGGGAAGTCCTGTATTTTTGCACCAAAAACCACCATCAAGACGCTGCCGCTGTATAACCCACTCATAAGCGTTCTTCAATCGTGGTTCGGAGCCGTACCCCAACTTTGCCAACGATTCAGTTAGTATGCCGGTGAAGCAATCGGCCGGCATAGGTGGAGGCGCCCAACCAAATCCCCCGGAAGGAAACTGGGTGCTAAATACATATTCGCAAGCATGGGCAATTTTCCTGTTTTCTTTTGTGAAGCCAAAGTCAGCCAATATCCCCAGTAGCCAGAAAGTAGTGTCTTTTTTAGGCCACCAAGTATAAATATCGCTGGGAGTCCCCCAATAACCGTCTTTGTTTTGCTTATCAAAAATCTGTTTGATCAACCTATGCCTGCAAACTGAACTCATTGTTGTAGCAACCTCTTTATCGATCTCTGGTCTGCCTAAAAGATCTATCAGGGTTCGGTATTTGACAAAAGGTTCGCCGCTGAGAAGCCAGTCAGTAGGCATCAATTCCAAAAACTTTCTCAAGTTATCCGGCATTTGCTTTTCTTGTTCCAATAGGTAGGGCCCACCTGATTCCACAAATTTCCTCTGCGTACATCTTCCTCTCCCACGGGGCTGTCGTAGTGGATCTGACCTTTGCAAACAAGCATTAGTAAACCAGGAGCGTGTGATCAAACCTTGTAGGTCTCCTTGAGTTGCTTATAGTTTTCCATCACTCTTTTCAGATACTCCTTGGGCAGCGGTTTTTGCTTGCGAATCATGTTACGCAGTCGCGTTTCACCAAGGTTATATGACAGAAGAGCCTTCTTGATATCGCCAAATTTGAGAATCTGCTCGAATAGATGAAAAGTCCCCAGCCTGATATTGGCTTCCGGCTCAAACAGCGTTTGAGAACCCTCCCACTCAACGCCGGTACGTGAAGCAACATCGGCTCCAACAAAAGGCACCACCTGCATCAGGCCCCGGGCGCCCACCTCCGATTTCTGACCCTTCTTGAACGAGGACTCAGTTAAAATGATAGCCAGAATGAACATTGGGTCATATTCGTACCGCTTGCTCTCTGTGTAGATAACATCAGTGAGTTCTCTTACTTCCTCGCCAGTGAAACCAATTTGAAAATCATCGATTGCCTTGAAAATCTGAAGTTTCTCTTCAAGTGCGGTGATACGTTTCTGCTGGAATGAGATCTGTTTCTCAAGGTCGAATTTCTCCTTGATCAGGTAAACCAAAAGACCTGACTGAAGCAGGTAGATTATTACCAGCAGGAAAGCCAGCGGTTTCGAGAGAAAGATTCCAAGTTTTTCAAACTGTATCATTACTTATGCCTCAAAGAAGGTTCCTATCAAATCATATCCATCGGCTGCGTCGACCCGTACCCGAATGATGTCGCCCCTGCGCAGGCCATCCCCGCTCACGTGAACTTCCTGGTCAATCTCAGGACAGTCACCGCGTGTTCGACCGACAGCAGTCCGATCATCCTCAACAGAATCAATAATAACTTCCTGAATACTGCCTATCAAGCTCTCATTTTTAGCGAATGCGACCCCCTGCTGGAGACTCATCAACTCGTCCATCCGTGATGCTTTGACTTCCTCGGCAATCTGTCCCCCCAGTGTTGCCGCCGGCGTGCCTTCTTCTCTGGAATATGTGAACACTCCCATGCGGTCGAATTGAGATTCGGCGACGAAGTCCTTCAGTTCCTCAAATTGCTCGGCCGTTTCTCTGGGGAAACCGACAATGAAAACAGTTCTCAATACGGCGTCAGGGCTGATCGTCCGGATGGCCTTTATCAGGCGGTCGATTCCATCCCGATCCATCTGACGTCCCATTGCGAGCAATATCTCGGAATTGGCATGTTGAAGTGGCAGATCAAAGTAATTCAGAGTCTTGTTGTCGTCCGCCAGGTATTCAATGACTTCTTTCATAAGTTGAGAGGGATAGAGGTACATCAAACGAATCCATCTGACCCGTTCGATCTTCTCCAGCTCTCGTAGAAGATCGAGGATAGTTACACGACACTTCAGGTCATACCCATACAAAGTTGCTTCCTGAGAAACCAGGATAAGCTCCTTCTTACCTTGGCTGGCAAGAAACTCAGCCTCTTCCACGATGGCATCGATAGGGCGACTCCGGAACCTTCCACGAATATCAGGAATTGCACAAAAGGAACACCCTCGGTTGCAGCCATCAGAGATTTTCAGGTAGGCATACGGATAGTCATCGGCTATGAAGCGATGATGCCAGCTCAGATAATCAAGACGGTTCGACTCCGTCCTGATGCTTTTTCTCTCTTTTGAGGATGAACTCACAGCGCGCGCCAGCGGATCCAGCGCCCCCAGACCAAAGGTCCCGTCGAGTTCCGGAATCTCGGCAAGAAGCTGGTCGCCATACCTCTGAGAAAGGCAGCCTGTTACGTACAGTCTTTTCAACCGTCCCTCTTTCTTCAATTGCCCAAGTCGGAGGATTTCATCGATCGATTCTTCCTTCGCCGGAAGAATAAAACCACACGTATTGACAATGATCGATTCAGCTTCTTCGGGATTGTCAACCGGCTCATAGCCGGTGTCAATCAGGCAGGCGGAGATATAGTCGCCATCAACGTCATTTTTCGGGCAGCCCAATTTGTGGACATAAAACCTCATGGCACGCTACAGCTTGATCCTTTCGACCGAATCAGGAAAGGCCGGTTCAAATTGTCTCTCGTCACACTCTGCGCTGGTTTGCTGATTAAGGATAACAATCACGTTGAGTTCTTCATTTATGTCATAGTATTCAAGGCGTTCCAATCGTGATAACTCCGAAGCAATAAAGACAGTCACGGAATCCGGTATGTTTCGCTCCCGGCTGGGCCTTTTTATCAAGCGGTATGATCGGCCTGATTGAACAGTATGGGTCTTGTAAAATTCGTCAAGGCGGGTGATAAAAGAAATCTCCCTACTGATCCCCTCTGTATCCGACACCTTCTCGATAACGACCTGATTGTTGTCCACAGAATAGCTGTACAGAAGATTCTGATCAAACAGGTATTGATCCGTGCCGACGGTCACGTTGAACCGACCGTCCCGGGCAATATACGCCGTTCCGATTGCAGAATCCGTCGCTTCGAATATCTCCGACTCTATGATACTTACAAACTCGAAGCGGGTACACGCGGATTGCGCTATTTCTTGCTTTATGGTGTCAAAGCGGTCGGCCCCTATAGAGATGTTTGTACCGATCAGCCACAAGCAAGCCGCGTTAAGAACTGTTTGTTTCATAGCTATACGTTATACGCTGCACAGAAGAGTCAGTTTTGTCTGGTTTTGGAAGTGGGAATCGCCCCAGGAGTTGAAAACAGAGCGTCCAGGTAGGCCTTGTCCACCATCACTTCCCGCGCCTTGGAGCCATCAAACGGTGAAACAATGCCAGCTTGCTCCAGTTTGTCGATAAGTCGAGCTGCTCTCTGGTAACCAATACCAAGGCGTCTTTGCAGCAATGAGACCGACCCCTGCTTGTGGCGAACCACCACCTCACACGCCTCTCGAAATAGCGGGTCCCCAAAGTCGACTTCAGTGCCGGCAGTCTCTCCGCTAGCCTGGGAGATGTTCTCAAGAGCGAACATTTCCAATCCTTGATCCTTGATGAACTTTACGATTGCATCGGTCTCGTCGTTGGAAACGTAGGCGCCATGTATCCGTATCGGCTCCGGCTGACCGGGGTACAGAAATAGCATGTCGCCCTGGCCCAGCAGCTTTTCTGCGCCGTTGGCATCGATGATGGTTCGTGAATCGACCTTTGACGATACCTGAAAGGCAATGCGTGCCGGGAAGTTGGCCTTGATAAGCCCGGTGATTACATCCACTGACGGCCGCTGTGTGGCCAGCACCAGATGGATGCCGACCGCCCGCGCCATCTGCGCCAGACGCGTTATCAGCAACTCCGTCCTGGACGAAGTAGATGACATTAGCAGATCCGCCAGTTCGTCCACGCAAATCACGATATAAGAAAGCTGCTTCTCCGGCTCCTTTTGCTTTTTATTGTAATCCTCGATATTTCTTACAGACGCCTCCGCCAGTTTGCGATAACG
The DNA here is from genome assembly GCA_964416195.1 of uncultured Ignavibacteriales bacterium. Classification (GTDB taxonomy): domain Bacteria; phylum Zixibacteria; class MSB-5A5; order GN15; family FEB-12; genus CAYQDB01. Next base: position 141,686 of record CAYQDB010000003.1, on the reverse strand, counting down.
GCTTTCCATCTCCACCACGACATCAGCCAGGACTTTTTCGGCCCGTCTGGGTTTTGTCACCACCGGCCTGCCCAGATGAGGAATCGACCGATAGACCGTCAATTCGAGCATTTTCGGGTCGATCAGGATAAACCGCACTTGGTGAGGGTGCAAGCGATAGAGAAGCGATGTGATCAGAGTATTAAGACACACCGACTTACCAGAGCCGGTTGCGCCCGCAATCAACAAGTGTGGCAGCTTTGTCAAGTCGACGACGTACGGTCTACCGGAGGTTGTCTTTCCCAGCGCGAGAGGAAGCCGAGAGTCCGACCTGGTAAATTCATTCGATGTCAGGATGTCTCTCAGATATACAATTTGTGCCTGACGATTGGGAATCTCTACTCCCACTGCCGCTTTCCCCGGAATCGGGGCAATGATGCGGATACGCTTGGCCTTCAGCGCCAGAGCCAGGTCATCGGAGAGGTTAACAATCTGGTTTACCTTAACACCTGGGCCCGGTCTGAACTCGTAGCGAGTAATAATCGGGCCGGGGAACTTCTCAATCTCACCCTCAATGCTGACCCCAAATGTATCCAGTGTTTCCTTGAGCATGCGAGCCGTGAAGTTATACTCCTCACTGCTGACCGCCTCCCCGAAGCGCGGGTTTTCCTTGAGCAGGTCTAAGGTCGGATAGGTATATTCCATCGATCTGATTTGGAGTGGTTCTGGTGATTTAACAATGACCGCCCTGCGTTTCCCCTTTCCCGTGACGGCTTGCTCTGACGAAGCACTCTTTTTTGTTTCACCTGCACCCGCCTTTGGTAGTTCTATCTCCTCGGTCAAGACCTCATGGAAACCCTCGACAGTCTCATCTGCTTCTTTTCTTCGTTCAAGCAACGACCCCAGCCATGAAAAAGAGAAGAAACTTCTGACGGCTTTTATAAGCGACTTGTACACATGCGCAAAAGCGGTGGCTCCGGGAAGCCTGAACTCACGAGTGATGATTGGGGTTACGGAAGTATAAAGAATAAGCAGTATCAATTCTATGCCAGAGAGCAAAATATAGGACCCTACTTCACCTGCCAGTTTAACTGCGCCCACTGTCAGTTTTTCCGTAAAGAGCCCTCCGCTGGTACCGCTGTCGCCAACCAGATGAGGAAAAGCCACCAGGTGGATATTGTAAATCATTGTTGCCAGGAGAGCCATGACGAATACAATCAAGACGTTAGGTTTGAAGCGAGTTACTACTCCCTGGGGAGAAAAAAGCTTTAATGATATAACCAACAAGCCTAAGGGAATGAAATACGATAGCCAGCCCACCAGGAGTGTGAAGAAGAATGAAAGATACGCCCCAAGCATACCTGCCTGGTTACGGTAGGGGATTTCGAACGGGTTCAACTGGCTGTCAACCTGCCCGCTGATGCGTTGATCGTCCAGGCAGTCATGCGACAACAACGAGACAAGAATCAAAGCAGCCAGCAGGAACAACAATACTCCTGCCGCTTGCTTCTTCCTTTGGTTAAAACGCCTTTTATTGTTTTTCTTGGCCATAGCAAAAACAAACTCGTCAAACGGCGCTAAAAATGCAATTACAAATTGGGATGAAAAAAGGCAGGGGAGCATTCCCCTGCCTTGTCAATGAGTCAGGCTGGAGCTACTTACGAACAGCCTCTTTAAGGTGTTTGCCGGCTCTGAAGACTGGCACCTTGGTAGCCGGAATGTTGATTACAGCGCCGGTCTGAGGGTTGCGGCCGGCACGAGCTTTCCGTTTGGAAACCGAAAAAGTTCCAAAACCGGCGAAGCTAACCTTCTTACCCTTCTTCAACTGCGCGGTAACCCCGCTCATGAAAGACTGCAGGGCTTCAGTAGCCTGCCTTTTTGTGATTCCCGATTGCGAGGACATCTGGGCAATCATTTCATCTTTTGTCATACAATGCCCCTCCTTGGGTTCCAAAGGGTTCACGTTTCAACTTTACTTTCAATAAAATTAAGTTTAGAAGTAGCACAAAGTCAACAAAAACAATGGCAAAAAACACCGAAAATCAGCCCTAAAGCCGGACTTACAGCTTTCCTTAGTGCCGCGTTCCAAGCAGGCCGCTGGAGAATGTGTCATGATCTTGGTCGATCTTAATCTCAGGCAACGCTGTGACATATAGCTTAAATCCGAAACCTCGGTTTGAGCCAATTGGAACCCAGTACAGGCTTCCAGTCCAGCAGTGTATCTTGCGAACGATATTCACAGAGTTCTGAACGGTCAGTTTATCCTGGATATTATAGTACTGTGAATACGTTACGGACGTGGTGGGAGTCAGGTTGAATCCCAGAGTGAAGTTTATGAAACTCGACTTTCTCCAACCGGTTTTTCTGCCAGATTCGCTGTAGCTATATGTGGCGTTCAGGCTCCACCCTTTGCGTTCGGAAGAATCGAGCTGAGAAGCAGAGTCGGCGCCCTTTGGTATCGCTTCCATATCATCATCGAATAGGAACCTGCTGCCGGACAGGCTGAAAGTAGCATCGACCCTGAAACTCATTAAGTATGGCGACCAGAAATTCAATTCGTCGGTATCAGGATCGTAGAGGGAATGCGTCATTGAGGCTGTGATGCCAATATTTGGAAGTGTCGTGGTGCGGAAAGTAGTACTGAGGTTCGAATACGGCTTATCCTTATTTTCGAAGTTGTAGCTGAAGCCAGAAGTTATAGAGAGTAGCTCGAAGCTTTTCTCCTGTTCTCCTTGCCTGACCTTGGCGTGAAACACTTGATTCAGGGAAAAAGACATGACCGATCTCTTACTGCTCCCTGCACCGCCGCCAGCAAACGATCGCACCTCCGGATAGCGGTTGATATCGGGTGAGAAGCTATATGAAACTGCTGGAGTGAGAGTGTGGCGGAGTCCCACTAAGCCAAAGGTATTCGGGTATACTGTGCCGTACAGGGCTGTCTTGAAACCCACGCTACCGCTATAGGAATAGGTTCGATAAACTTTAGAGGCATCTATCCCTTGGGCAAGTGACTGATCTGTCTCAAATATTCTAAACCATGTTTCACTGTAATTGAAGCCTGGAGTGAGAATAAAGTATTTAGCCAGTGTTATAGCCGGTAGGTTGACCCTAGGGTTGTGGTTGATCTTTAGGTATCTTTTGCGACTCCGAGATGACACCGTATCCTTGATCTCCGTTATCGTGGTGTCCAGTTCCATGGTCAGCGAATCGGTCGTTATCGTGGTGTCATACCCTGTGGTGAAGATAGAATCTTTAGTGACGCGACTTGAGTAGTTCAAGAAACTGGGATTGTATCTGAAGGTAATCTTGTTATACCACTTCTGCTCCAGCCCGCCTTCCTCGTTGAGGTGGCCGCTGCCGAACAGCCATATTGTAGGGAGAGAGAATGTCGCAGAGGGAACATAGTCGGTACGGGTTTCACGGTCAAGGTCAACATCGTGTTTGAAGTATCCTGAAAGCGCGGTATTCCTGCCAAACTTCTTGGAGAAGTTCACCCTTGATGTCACAACCCGGTTTAGCCGCTCATTGAGGTTGGAGGAATAATCAGTGAAATAGGTTGCGTCTGACTGAAACTGTCCGGAGGCCTTGATGTTGAATGAGGGAGAGAAAGTGTGGTTATAAGCAGCGTTGAGAATCCACCGGGTGCTTCTGTTCTCCGCTGCAACCGACCGGTCATAGCCCGTTATTCTGGTGTATTTACCCGTGATGTAACCGTCGAAAACATATCGTTTCCGGAAACTTACACCGCTGTTTATAGTGAAGATTTTGTTTTTTTCATGGTAGTCAAACGACCCCCGCCAGTCCCAGTATTCCGAAGCCGCCCAGTAGTATCCAACATCTTTGACATACCGCTCGCCCATTTCAAATCTGCCGAAGGAAAAGGGTAAGAAACCCGAATGACGGCCCTTCCTAAGTGGGAAGACATAGTAAGGTATGGCCAGGATCGGAATACGTCCGATGTAGAACACGACCGGTTTGGCTATAAGCTTGTCGCCTTCAAGCAACTTCATGGAGCTGGAATAGAAATGGTAGTGAGGCTCCGCTTTGTCACAAGTGGTGTACCGGCCGCCACCCACATAAAAGATATGCTTTTGCTCGCGGAACAGCCTCTTACCATAGTAAAACCCAGCCTCATAAGCCGACTTAGATTGAACAATTCTTCCCTTTTCTGTGTCGATAGAATACTCAAGATAGTCGCCATAGACTTCGTCACTCTTATCCTTGAGAATTACTGGGATGGTATTCGGCAGGAGCGTTGCCGACGACACTTCATTCTGCTCCTCAGGGTAGGTAGTGTCAACAGATAGGGAGTCGATTGAGGCCGAGAAGGCTTCTACCACCCGCTTTTTAGTATCAAAGAGAATCCTTGGAGCATCCAACGCAACAGTACCGGACTGAACGTGCGACGCCTCATTCAGCGTTATCATGGAATCTACAAGATCATATTCGATAAACCGCGCGTTGTAATCTACGGTATCGACTATGGCTGGCGCCAGAGTGTCCTCGCCGACTATCTTCCCGTTGACAAAAGCGCCGATTGCGCCACCTATCACATCAACTCTGTTGAGCTTCTCCCCTTCCACGGCGAACCTGATAGTATCACCGGAAACGCTGTTCTCATTGAACTCATTTGAGCCCCTGGTTGAAGGATAGTACCAGGAATAGGCCTGGCCGTAGCATAGGACATTGTCGAGCTCTCCCTGTTCCACGGTGAGGATAATCCGTTTCCCTTTCAGGATCGATCTATCAAAGTCCGTCTCAGCCGAATCAACCGGCTCGGTGAATTCACCATAGGCCGAATCAATCACGTCGATAGTGTGAAGCAAGCCGTCCTTGAACAGGACCGAGATCAACTCTCCTGTGATTTCAGAACGGTCTCGCTTCGCCCGGGGATTACCGAAAAGGTCGAGCGTATTGTCCGCCGTGTTCATAACGGCACAGTCAGAGAATGAAGAGATATCTTGCGATGTAATAATAACAATCCCGCTGGCTTCCGCTTTTTTCGATGAGGCATCGTATTCAATCAGGTCGGCAATCACCTCCACCATGCGGGACGAATCAGGATAATTCAGGTAGAGTACGGGCCGCTCTTCCATATAGAAGTAGTGCCGTTTATTGTCAAAGTAAGCATGCGTCCCAGCAGAATACAGCGAGTCCCTATAGGACCAGAGTTCCACGTTAGAACCTCGCGCCACTGCCTCCGAAGTAATAATGTCGTAAAAAGCGGAGTCCGATTCCAAACGGTAGTCCCGGTCATCCACGACAACATTCCCCTTCAGGTTTACACTTTCCCCTTTAAGCCAGACAGCAGAGTCGCAGTAGATTCGTCCGGTCTCAGTGCGTAAGATTACATTGCCGACAACATACGTGATGTACCTATCACCCTCCAGCGTCACTTCCATCTGATCTGCATGTTCCAGCACGAAGCGGTTACTCTTCTGACCGTAAGCCAGAGTGGCTAACCAAAAAGCAACTCCCAAGACCAAGAGTATGGGAACAGACTTAGACATCCTGTAACAGTCTTTCCATTACTTCCTTGTAGTATGCCATCCTCTCTTTCTCGGCGCCGCCAATCTGGGCAAGGGCAGCGCTGCCGCCTCCTCTGAGCCCTGTTAATTCACAAAACTGCTTTGCCAGTTGACCGGCATCGAGTTTACTGCCCGTAGGCACCGCTATTAAGAGACGTTCCGACGTCATCAATAGTGCCACCACGCCTGACCGTTTGGCTACAAGGATGGCAAGTTGCTGGGCGTTACGGTCATCGGACAGCTCGACCTCCCTGCAGACAAGTTCATATTTCCCACTAACCTCAGACTCAGCCGCTAGTTGGTCGGCCCAGACAGGCATGAGCTCCTTCTGGAGTCGGGCGATTTCCTTGCGCATGTTGCTGTTGTCAGCCGTGAGCTTATCAACTTTGTCGACCAAATCGTTTACGTGGCAGGTAAACTGTTGAGACAATTGACTTGTTACCGAAAACCGGTTGTGGTAGTCGTCCACGGCCTGCTTGCCCGCTAAGAACTTCACCAGCGACCGTCCGCGCATCTTTTCCACGCCGATGATCTTAAGCACGGCTACTTCGGCAGTGCTGTCACAGTGCGTACCGCCACAGGCTGAGCAATCGAAATCCCCGATCCTGACCACTCGAATGACACCTTCCCGAGTAGGCATCTTGCGCAGCGGTAGATTTGCAGCCTCATCCCTTTCGACAAACATGATGTCGATCGGATAATTAGCTTCAACTACTTCCTGAGCCATCTGCTCGGCTGACAACGCCTGTTCCTGGGATACCCGCTCGGTATCAAGCTCCACAGCCGCATACTCCTGGCCAAGGTGCACTGAGACGGTCTCATATCCATACAGCCGGATGAATACTTGACTGAGAATATGCTGGGCAGTGTGCATTTGACGATGCATCTGCCGACGACCGCTATCAACGATTCCGTGGATAGCGTCACCAACAGGTCCTATGGGCTTGTCTGAGATGTGCCATACCTGGCCGGTATCCGTCTCGATAACGTCAAAGATTGCAATTCCATTCAAAGTCCCGGTGTCGTGCAACTGACCTCCTGAGGTGGGATAAAACGCCGATTTGTCGAGAACAGTGTACGTCTTCCCCTCATGCTCACCCTGTTCGACCACCATGGCTTCGAACTCCAACAGCGACGAGTTGCGATAGTACAGTCTCTCGGTCATGTCAAGTATCCGTTCCAAACATCGTTAGGACAGCATTCACCCAGGAGGCTGTTGAAAAACGATGCCAGCGTCATTGCGAGTCCGCCTTTGGCGGACGTGGCGATCTCTAAATTATTACCACACAATAAACGGAGATTGCCGCGCTCCGCTCACAATGACAGAAAGATCACTTTTTCAACAACCTGCTAGTGCTACTTCCTTGTACAAATCTGGTGCTGCAAGAGACTGGAAGCCACGTGAACTTTTTTGTGTCTGAGAGCAGCCCCATAACTTATCCCATCCAATTTACTAGGGTGCCGATCTGTTCAATTCTCACCTCAATTCTGTCTCCCGCCTTCATCGGTGCAATTCCTGAGGGCGTGCCGGTGGAAATCAGATCCCCCGGATAGAGAGTCATTATTGATGAAATATAGCTTACCAGATAGGGAATATTAAAAATCATTTGCGAGGTACGTCCCGACTGTTTGACCTCACCGTTTAGGATTCCTTCTACGAGTAAATCCTTCCAGTCAACGCCGGTGACGACCCACGGACCGACGGGGCAGAATGTATCAAACCCCTTGGCGCGGGACCACTGCCCATCCATTTTCTGTAAATCACGGGCGGTGACGTCGTTGACGCAGGTGAAACCAAAGACATACTCCATGGATTTGTCAGCCGTAGTATTCCTCACAGTCTTCCCGATCACTACTCCAAGTTCGGCTTCATAGTCGACCCGCTGTGACTGCGGCGGGTATACGATATTCTCATTAGGACCGATGACCGCCGAGGGTGGTTTGAGAAAAATGAGAGGATGCTCCGGAGCTTTATCCGCAGACTGGGAGGCCGCAACGTGGGCATGATAATTCAAACCGATGCAGATTATCTTAGACGGTTCCACAGGCGCTTTTAAGGTGACGTTGTCACCTTCAAACACTTCCGTCGTTACGGCCAGGCCAAACCATGGAGCTTTCTCAAGACGAGTTACTGTGTCCTCCTCATATACTCCATAGTGAATAGTTCCCCCGGTAGATTTGCAAAAGCGAACAAATTTCCGACTCATCTTTTTGTCCCTTTATATGGATGATCTGCAACACAATAACGGAACAACCCGAATTAACACTACGGTCAGTGGCGGGTCAACTTGCAATTACACCCGCTTCAGTTTCCATTTACCACGCTTAAACCACAAAGCGAGAATGATGGCTTTCACAGTGGTTGTGATCGTTAGTGTCCACCACACACCGTTGATACCCCAGTCAAGCGTAAAGCACAAGAGATATGCGAGGGGAATACGCGCTAAAGCTCCTGGAACCATGACAATCATAGGCGGAATGGTATCCCCCGCCCCTCCAAAAGCGCCTTCCAACACTATCTCAATGGCCATTGTTATTTGCGAAAGGCCGAGGATTATCAAGTAGTAGATCGCAATCCTGAGCACTTCCGGATTGTCGGTGAATATCGAAGCAATGCTCGATGGAATAGTGATAAAAAATACCGAGGTAACAAATGTTAAACCGATAGCAATACCGATCGCTCCCCAGGCGCATTTGGCGGCGCGGTCCGGCTTACCGGCGCCTAAGTTCTGACCAACCATAGTAGAAGCAGCTATTGAAAATCCAAAGCACATCAGGTAGGAAAACGACTCCATTCGATTGCCGATCCCCATCGCTGCCGCAGCTGTTTCGCCAAACTGGTGAACAATCTTGATCAGGAACCAATACACCACCACAAACACAATCTGCTGACTCGCCATAGGGATGCCGATGCGACCGATCCTTAGCATCTCCTTCACTCTTGGCTTTGTTTTGAATGGATTACCGATGCTGTAACCGAGAGCTCCAGTGAGTATTTTTTCGATCACGACAATCATCCCCACTAACATGGAAAACGCCGTCGCCACACTGGCACCGGCAACGCCCAATTCGGGAAAAGGCCCTACACCGAAGATGAGAAGGGGGTCGAGCAGCATGTTGAGGACGACGACGAGCGCTCCAATCTTCATAGGAGTCCTTGTGTCACCCGAAGCCCGGAAAACTGCGTAGGCCGTCACAGCCAAGAAGAAAGGAATGGCTGACACAAAGAAGATGCGCAGGTAGGTGACTGCCAATTGCATCGTAAGCGGCCCGGCATCCATGAACGCCAGAAGGCCGGGCGCCAGCAGGTACCCCACAACGGAAAACAGCGCCCCCAAACCCAGGGCCATGGCCAGCCCCTGCTTTATGTAGTATGCTGCCCGGTCGAGATCTTTGGCGCCGACATAGCGCGCCACAAGAGCGGTAATCCCAACGCTGATTATAGAAATCACCGACCAGATAGCCCAGATAACAAGCATCGATGTGGTCACGGCATCCTGCGCCGTCGCCCCTAACTTACCTACCCAGAAGTAGTCGGTACTGGAGAGAGCGAACTCCATTAACATACCGGCCACGACCGGAAGGGCCAGAGAGAAAATCGTCTTCGGTATCGAGCCACTCGTAATACGGTCTATATAGTTCATCATCATATACTTCTACAAGCTGTGGTACTATAATACTACGAGTGACTCAGCTATGGTACAAGCGAAATTAGACGGTAGCGGCAGTTTCTGCTCCTTAATTTCTTATGGGCGGCAGATGTCCACATCTGCCCTATCCTTTGTCAAACCGTTCCCTTACGAACATCAAGATTGAACTTGTCCGAACACTGTTACGTCTGTATAGTAACTAAAGTGAGAATGTGCAACTCTGTGGGTGGCAGATGACCACATCTGCCTCATCCCGAGAAGGGGATTAGAATGTTTGGGCACCTATTGCAAACTGGTATTGTATTTGGTTGCTGTCTCCTTTTGTCTTCGCCGATCACGTACGCTGCTCGTAAGGAACATAAGAAGAAGCCGAAAAAGGAAATAACAATAATCAATACCAAGTTCACGCTGACCCCAAAACTGACAATCGGCCTGCTCACAGGAGAGGTCGCCGATAAACTTGAAGGATCAAAGAATACTTCTGTTCTCGGCGGTGGTTTTACTTTCGAATATTCCCCCCACCCGCTATCCCATCTGGGACTGAACCTGGAGTTTGTATACGGACAATCCCACAAGGTGAAATATGATCGTAAGAATGGTAAGGTTCGCTCGGTTTCTTACTCAGCGAGCTGGTTGGTCATGTTTTCTCCCCATAGCCGATCCTCTATCTTTTCCAGGGCTGGGTTTGGATTTGCAAACCTGAAACCTATTAACCCTTCTTCCAATGAGTCTCAAACCCACTCGTTCTTCAGAATAGGTCTGGGGCATTCATATTATAGTGGATCACGTACAGCGACTCGATTTGAACTGTACTACAAGCAGCTTTTCACTAACGGGGCAAATCTCGAATGGGAAGGAGGACCCAGCGCGCTTGACTTCGACGTTAACTACGTCGGTCTGGAGTTCTCGATGTGCTTCTCACTGTAAAGCACCTGTAGCGCAGTGGTAGCCCTACGATTCTACTAATGAGTTAGCACTAAAGGGCATGAGATGCAACAGGCTCTTAAAGCTGTCAGTGGTTGTTACACCCAAACGAGTATGCGGATACCACCCGAAGTGCGTGAAGTCATGGCTTCGTGGGTGGCAGATGTCCACATCTGCCCCTCTCCCTCACCGAGCTCAAGTTATGGACGCTAAATCCCCAGTCTTTCTACCAGATAATCTGCATTCAGATTCTCGCCTGTCCCACGCTCCAATAGTTCCCGCCAGTCGTATCTGCTTCCAAAACGGAAGTAGTTTTGAATGAGGAAGGAACCAACCATTGGATTGTCGATAACTGTACCGTAACTCCTTTTGAAATAATCTGTTGTCTGCGCAGCTATAATATCAGCTATCAGATGGTTGTGTGAATATACGGGGTAGGTCGTGTAATCGATAATCGCAGCCCACGGCTTGATCTCATCATGACGGGGCAGCTTGAGATACTTCTCAAACAGATCCCAGTATAGCTTGTTCAGATCGCGATTAGGATTGGTATAAGCTTCATATTCAAAATACAGGCTCAACAACGTGGCGCGGAGACGTATAATATCCTGTTCCCGTTTGGCGGCGAGGTATTTGCTGACCACATCAGTCGGCACATGAGCGTACTTCTCCAGCCAGCCTTTCTCATCGCACAGGGCAGCGGCAACTTGCGCCGTTCCTTCCATCCAGCCGCCTGACATGGTACTTGCAAGCAGAGGCCGGTCCTGTGTGATGCAAGCAAAATGTAGCGCGTGGCCGATCTCATGCAGTAAAGCTCTCATGCTGCACAGCCCATCGGTCACATTAGCCAGCACCCTGATATCATAGGGAGGCTTGATTGGGAAGGTGCAAGCAAGCTGCGGCTTGTTCTCATAGAAGGTGAGATCAAAGTAGATCGGAAGCTGATCCAGGTTGAATCCGACCTCTTTGAGGCTTCTCTTTATGTAGAGCAACTGAGAGTCGGCGGGAAAATAACTGTCAACCTTACTGTCGATATCGGAAAAGGCATAGGCAAAGTCCCATATTTCCAAATCATTCAAGCCGAGCGTGCTTTTGATTTCATCGAGAATTGACTCGTATTGCTTCTCGCTGAGCGAATCGAGTTGGCGAAGCAAAGCCAGGTACTCTTGCGGTTCGAGTCCCTCCCTGCTAAAGACCATCGCTAGGTAGTTCTTGTATCCAAGTCGGTGCGCTTCCTGGTTGCGAAGTCTGAACAGCCGCCCCAGACCATCAGCCAGTTCCAGCCCGACAGAGCGCGAAGCCCGATATGCCATCTCGCATCGAACACGATCCCTGTCGGTGCAATAAGTATGATAGAGAAAACCGGCTGAGCATCTCTCTCCTTCAAATTCCGCCCGGTAGTTGGTATTAACTGAAGCAAGAGAATCACGAAGTCCGGAAATATTTTCCTTGGCCTCGACCTGTGATAACAAAAATGTCGAATAGAGCAAGTCCCAGCGACGTTTGTCCACTTCATCCTTCAGGAGATGTTTACTCCGTTCGAGACGTTTCAGGGAACTCTTATCAGTGATCACGTAGGTATACAGTGCGTGGAAGAAATCCAGAGAATCAGATTGACCTTCAGTATGAAGTTCCCAGCTTTCCTGGCCGATGCGATAGTCTAACCAGCCGAGCTTCATTTCCAGAGAATCAAGAAACGATAGGGCTTCTTCGGCTGTTACCTGTTGCTGCTGACAGGAAAAGAGCAGCCCGCCGGATACCAGGGCCAGAATCGCTGCTGCAATAAGCCTCTTCATAATACTATCTTTCCTTTAGAGTATCGGCGAAGTATGACAACGCCATGGCATACCCGTAAAACCCAAAGCCAACCAGATGACCGGTGCAGACCGGCGCAATCACCGACTTGTGGCGAAACTCTTCACGGGCATAGATATTCGACATGTGCACCTCGATAGCCTCGATACCGACTGCGGCAATGGCGTCGCGCAGGGCGTAACTGTAATGAGTTAGGGCGCCCGGGTTTATAATCAAACCGTCAGCATTGAAAGCTTCCTTGTGCAAGTGGTCGATTATCTCACTCTCAGAGTTCGACTGGAAAAAACTAACCTCAATACGCAACTCTTTGGCAACCTCGGCGAGTCTGCTGTTTAGTTCTTCGAGTGTGTTGGTTCCATAGACTTCCGGTTCTCGTTTACCCAGGAGATTGAGATTGGGACCGTTAACGATCAGGATTCGGGACACATCTACCTCCCTCGGATTTATATGCTTTCAATGCACTCTCAAGCGACAGTGCGACCAATCGTAGATTTATGTTGTCAGCAATAAAGGGATGACCCGGTTTGTCAAGCAAGACAAATCTATGCACCGTTCCGGCCCGCTTCTTGTCGAGTTGCATTGCCGTGAGAGTTTTCTCATAGTTGATCTTTCGATATGGGATCAAGCAAATCATCTGATTTATAATTCGACCATAATCGGCAAGGTGTTTAGTGCGCTGCGGCTTTAACCGGCAACTCATCTCAACTGCGGCCAGAAGTCCGAGAATGACGGCTTCTCCGTGCAGCAGTTTTCCATAGCCGGCGGCGTTCTCAATCGCGTGGGAGAAAGTATGTCCCAGATTCAGTAGCATGCGAAGGCCGCTCTCACGTTCATCTTTTACCACGATATTGGCCTTGTATGATGCCGAGAAGTAAATGAGCTCCGAAAGGAGTTTTTCATGGTATATGTCATTTTGAACGAAATACTTATCAATCAAGGCAAGCATTTTACCGCCTATCAGTCCGCCATACTTTGTCACTTCACCCAGGCCCGCTATCAACTGTCGAACCGGGAGAGTCTTCAGAAAAGAGGTATCGCACAGAACAAAAGCTGGTTGCCAGAAAGAGCCGATCAGATTCTTGCCTCGCGGGTGATTTATGCCTGTTTTGCCGCCAATAGCAGCATCGACCATTCCCAGCAGCGTCGTCGATACAATACCCCACCGCACTCCCCTAAGAGCAGTGGCGGCAGCGTATCCGACCAGATCAGATGTAACGCCTCCACCACAGGCCAGGATGAAATCGGATCGGCTCAATCCCTCATCGAAGAGAAAGGCATATATCTTATCAAGAACAGTGGGCGATTTTGACCTCTCCCCCATCGGAACAACCATCTCCACCATAGGGTGCGGACTGCTTTTCAACTGCGATTCTATCCGCGCTGCATGCAAAGCATAAACCTGAGCATCATAGAGGACAAAAAGCCGACCGCCGCGAACCAGTCCAAGCTGTTTCCACCCAAAACGGCGTAGAACATTCGGTCCGATAATCACCGGATACGTTCGCTGGCCGAGATTAATGTTAACGACCGGCATTGTAGGATTGTATCCTTCTGTGTAGTTGTCTCACAGTTTCGCTAACACCTCTGTTCGTTGTTGAAATCGTTATACCAGCTTGCGCGTATCTTTGCCTTCTCTGGTTAAGGAGGTCTTTAATTCTTCTCATGACGGCCTGCTGTTGTGTCTCTCCTTTGGTCGGTACTACTCGAAGGAGCGGTCGATCGGTTTTCTCTTGCAGGCGCTTGTAGATTTCCCGGACCGAACAACTAAGATGGACGATGATGCCATTCCGGCTCACAACATCCATGTTGGTGCGCTTCTGCAATGCCCCCGCCCCGAGGGCGACAACCATTCTCGGTTTGTCCTCCTTTATCAGATCGATAATAACTTGAGATTCGAGCTTTCTGAATTCAGCTTCACCATCATCGCTGAAAATGCGTTCTATTGTCCTGCCACATCGATTTTCAATGAGTGTATCTGTGTCAAAGAACTTCGCTTTGAGCCATCGTGCCAGCTTTACTCCGACAGTCGACTTACCCGACCCGGAAAAACCAATAAGGAAAATGTGTCTTTTTTGAGCCACGAATGAAGAACAACTCCACAAGGTAGCCCACCCCGCCAGTGGCGGGTGGTGGGGTTATAGCTTCTTGTAGGTCGGGTTCCGAGTTCGCCTCCGGCGAGCGAGAAACCCGACATCTGTTGCCACATCAAGCTTCTTTTGATACGCGGCGGACGATGATGTCCGCTGTGCACAGGACACTCGTGGTCGGTGTACGTCCTGAGGCTGTCCCATAAGCTTAGTCCTAATATTCATGTACTCACACCAGATGAAGTCAAGGCTCGCCAACTCCGCATAGCGGCGGGCTTTACGTCCGCCGGTGGCATCGCCACTTTTAGGCGGGAGACAAGCCCCCGCCCTACGCGAGCAGAAATGGGCACCTTTTGGGACAACCTCTCCTCGTGCGCCGACCTTCTCTGAAACACAGCACCCGCCAGATGTAGACGCCACACACAAACCACAAAGGAGTGTATCACCCAGTTCCTCCACACTTTGTCATTAAGTCAATTCTGTTGCCCGCCTGAACACTTGTTCATAGACTGGCTCAAAGGCCACCGTCTCGCCGGTCCAGATGTCAAAGGAGCGCAGAGCCTGACCGACCAGCATAGCGGACCCGTCTATCGCCACCAGTCCCGCCTCACGAGCTCTTTCTACCAGTTTATTACCGTGGTTGTAGTTTACATCATAATAAATCCTACCCGCCCGCCAGGGCAGACCATCGGGAACAGGGTCTCCATCGGGGTGGTTCCATCCTCCCAAGGGAGTACAGTTCACGATAATATCAAAAGGCGTATAGTCCCAACGACGGTTGAAAGTTCCTTTCATGACGATGGGCATAATCTTGACCCGGCGTAGCTGACGTTCGAGGCATTCCTTGAAACCGATCAGCCTGGCTCGAGTGCGACCGACAACGGAAAACCTCCTGACCTCATAGTCAGTGTACAGGCTATACACCGCTGCCCGGGCAACCCCTCCGCAGCCCAATATCAGAGCGCTACCGTGCTTAAGCTCTTCAACGTACTTTCGTAGAGGGAGAGAGAACCCGAAACAGTCAGTATTGAACCCACACAGAGCGTCACGATCAATGGACACCGAATTGACTGCCTCCAACGCATCGGCAATGGCATCAACCTCCTGAAGATGCTCCATGATCGTATGCTTGTACGGAATGGTAACCGACAACCCCTGCACACCATCCCTGACTAGCTCAACAAGCCGTTCATGAAACTCAGCCGGTGCGACGTCGAAAGTATCAAAGGCGCCCTTTTCCCCCATGAGTGAAAATATAGCACGAAAAACATCCCCCGATCTGGAGTACGATACGTGATGTCCGATTAAACCAAACCTATAAGTGTGCCTCATAACGTAATAGAATCCAGTGTATTATAGAAGCTTGGGCAGGACACGCTCACGGCCGTGTCATCATCGATTGTCGATGGACCAACCAGAAAGAGGGCAGCGATTGAAAACGCCATTGCAATGCGATGGTCACCGAAACTCTGAAAGTCAGCCCCGGACAGGTCTTTTCCACCTTCAATAGCAAGACCGTCTTCCAGTAGGCCGCATTTCACGTTCATCTTTTGCAGGTTCTCAAGAATGGCATCAAGGCGATTGGATTCCTTAACTCGCAACTCACCGACATCCCGGATTACGGTAGTCCCCTCGGTGAAGACAGCCATAACCGAAACAATCGGGATTTCGTCAATAAGACCTATCGCCGTTTCACCGGAGATTTTTCTTGGTTTTAACGGCTGACCGGTGACAGTTACTCTCCCCCTGGGTTCGCCTGAAACGATTGTCTTATCCTTTATCTCAACTTTGCATCCCACGGCCTTCAGGTGGTCCAGAAAAGCAGTGCGAGTCGGATTCAGTCCCAGATTCTCAACAGTTAACGAATGGCCCGATATGGCGGCTGCCGCCAGGAAAAACGCCCCGGTGGAAATATCCCCGGGAATATCGATAGTACCACCTGTGATTTGCGCCCTAGGAGAGATTCTAATCTCCTTTTTGAATGCTTCAGGCATTTCCATCTTTGTCTTACGCGGGTCAAGCGGGTCAGGGATTCTCACCGACTTGATTTCTCGAACCGTGATTCCGTCACCTATCTCCCGCAGCATTATTTCTGTGTGGTCACGCGTAATCGTTTTTTCCCTGACTGTGACTGCACAGGACGATGCCAGTCCGGCCAGCAGCAGGGCAGATTTCACCTGTGCCGATGCAATCGGTAAGTCATATTCATAAGGAAGCAGCTTGCTGCCCCGTATTCTCACGGGTAAGTGACCGTCCTTGGCAAAGAACTCCGCTCCCATAGCAGAGAGTGGATCAATGATACGTTCCATCGGGCGTGACTTGAGCGACTCGTCACCGGTCAGAGTTGTCTCCAAATTGGAGCCGGCAATAATACCCGCCAAAAGCTTGGCCGTAGTTGCTGAATTGCCGCAGTCGATTATACTTTCCGGTGCGATGGAGATGGCGGAAGGTGGGGTCAACACCAGGCCGTTAGACTCTGTACGGACTTTCACTCCGAATCGCTGGGCAGCTTCCAGTGATGCCAGGCAGTCAACGCCGTTGGGGAAGTTCCTGACTTTGATCGGTCCTTTAGACAGAATGGACAGCAGAGCCGCCCGGTGGGCAATGGATTTATCCCCGGGAACTCGGATAGTCCCCCCTATCTTTTTTACGGGCATTATCGTCCGTCTCATGCGCAGGACCTGCCCAGGACGCCGGCAATCGCTCGGACCTCCTGCATCATCTGCTCAAACATATCGGGTAGGATCGATTGACCGCCATCCGAAAGGGCACTTACCGGATCGTGATGAACTTCCACCAACAGTCCGTCAGCACCGGCGGCAACAGCGGCACGGGACATTGGAAGGATTTCATCTCTCACTCCGGTGCCGTGACTGGGGTCAACAATTATCGGCAGGTGGCTGATCTGTTTGACAGCCGGCACCAATGAGAGGTCAAGGGTGTTGCGGGTGTGATTGGCAAATGTTCGCACACCCCGTTCGCAGAGAATAATGTTGTGGTTTCCCTCGGCCATGATATACTCGGCCGCCATCAAGAACTCTTCCAGAGTGGCCGACATTCCTCGTTTCAAAAGCACAGGATTCTTCTTGCGCCCAGCCTTTCTCAAAAGCGAAAAGTTCTGCATGTTCCGCGAACCGATCTGGATTATATCGGTGTACTCAGCCACCATGTCCATCGTCTCGGTATCCATCGCTTCAGTCACGATGATCAACCCAAATCTCTCACGCACTTCCGCTAAGATTTTCAGACCTTCCTCACCCAATCCTTGGAAGCTGTAGGGTGAAGTGCGTGGCTTAAACGCGCCACCACGAAAAACCTTCGCTCCGGACTTGGCTACCAGTTTAGCAATTGTCATGCATTGCTCACGACTTTCCACTGAACACGGACCCGCCATGACGACAATTTCGGGAGCGCCTATGCTCACATCGTTTATTTTGACAACAGTATTGCTGGAAGAAAACTCTCGGCTGACCAGCTTATACGGCTGAGTGATATGGATAATCTCTTTGACCCCCGGCTGGCTCAAAATGCCATCAGGATCGACCGGGAATCCATTCCCGGTGACCTCGATAGTCGTAGTTCGTGTCCCTTGTATCGGATGGGCATTCAGCCCCATCCTCTCAATTTCACGGCAGATCTGCACCACCATTTCGGGGGTGGCAGACGCTTTCATTACGATAAGCATGAACAACTCCCGGTTGCCAGCAGACAATGGTTCCGTGCGCGGTGGACGTCCTCGTCTGCCGCGTCATGTAGCTTCGGATACCATAGGGATGATGGGTGAGAACGTTCGCTGTTTACGGACTCAATCAGGGACGGGGCAGATATGGGGAAGCTGTCCAGTAAGTGGTGTGTATATGCAAGCCGTCCGGAACACAGTAGGTCGGGTTTGGAATAGATTGGAGCGAAATGAGAAACCCGACAATAGCTTCTGTCCACAGGTCGATTACCCATACTACATCTCTTCCGGCGCTTGCAGGCCCAGCAAGTGCAGGCCCTCCTTGATGACAGTCCGCACTGATTTCACCAAAGCGATTCTTGCAGCCGATAGTTCCCTGTTATCGGAGACTATTTTGTCAATTCTACCATCAGCATCCTTGCGCTGATAGACTTTATTAAAAGCTGCCGCCAGTTTCAACAGGTGAGTGGAGATGAAATAGGGGTCATAGTTCCGTGCTGCGTCAAGGACCGCCTCGGGGAAATCGGCCAGCAACTCCACGACACGCTCCTCTTCGTCATTTTTCAAAAGGGAATAATCAACATCGGAAGTGATCTCATTGCCATAATGCCGCTCTAGCGAACAGAGCCGGGCATGGGTGTACTGAAGGTATGGCCCGGTTTCCCCCTCAAAATTGAGAACTTCATCCCACACGAAATTGACATCCTTCTGACGTTTGACCGACAACTGGGAGAAAATCACTGCCCCAACGCCAATCATAAGGGCCGTCGGGTGCTGCAAGCCCAGAGCCGTCTGAACCGACACTTCTTTGGCAAACAGTTCAGGGTTTTTCTCCTTGATTCTAATCGCTGCCAGTTCCACCGCCCTCATCAGAACATCCTTAAGAACGATGATATTTCCACGACGGGTGGACATAGTCTTGTCACCGAATTTTACCCAGCCGAAATCGATATGCTTGATTTTGTCACCCATGCGCTCCGATTCAGGTCGGCACTCAGCTTCTTCCAGCATGGCGATCACTTTGAAGACCTGTTTGAAGTGAACGGCTTGTGCCGAACCGACCACGTAGAGCAGTTCGTGAAACCGGTAAGTCCTCCAGCGATAAACCAGACCGGCCAGTTCCCGTGTGGCGTATAGAGTGGCACCGTCAGCTTTCTTGAGGAGACAGGGAGGCAGTTGGGGATCGTCCAGCTCAACAATCAATGCTCCCTGTGAATCTTTTGTCAACCCTGCCTTTTGCAGTTGTTCAACAACCGTATCCATTTTGTCATTAAAAAATGACTCGCCCGTAGTGGCGTCGAATTCTACCCCGAGCATCCCGTAAACTTCATTGAACTCTTTCAGAGAGATGGCCTTGAATCTATTCCAAAGAGCAACAGCTTCTTGCTCATCTCGTTCGAGGTCCTTGAAGGCTATGCGGGCCTGCTCGTCCAGAGAGTCATCCTCCTTGGCTTCCTCATGAAACCAGACATACAGGCCATATAGTTCCTCGACGGCATTTTCCTCAAGAGTGATACTTTGACCCCACTTCCGGAATGCCACAATCATTTTGCCGAATTGCGTTCCCCAGTCACCGAGGTGATTGATGCTCACCACCTCATACCCGAGCTTCTCAAAGATACGCCGCAGAGAGTTGCCGAGAACTGTGCTGCGCAGGTGCCCAACACCGAACGGCTTGGCGATGTTCGGCGATGAGTAATCAATGACATATTTCCGCCCCATCCCTTTGCCCGAATCACCGTAGTGGTTGCCTGAGGAAAGTATTTCCCCTATTGTCTCCTTCCCTAACGAGATAAAATCTACCCTGGCGTTGAGAAAGCCTCCCACGGCTACGCTTTCCATAACCGGCGAACCAGTCGCCCCTGATTGCAAAACCTGATTTGTCACCGGAGCGATTTTCAATGAGATTTTATCCGGACTGTCCCCCAGCAGACGGGCATACCTGAATACAGGAAATGCAAAGCGCCCCATACGGGGGTCTTTCGGCTTCTCCAGATCAGAATATATTTGATTGGAATCAAAAACCTGGGCAGTTCCCTGTGCCTGGTACTGTTTGCTGTACACCTGCTGAAACGCCGTCGCCGTTGCCGACGCAAACTGTTCTTTGAACCGGTCCTTTCTCACACCCGCACCGTCCTTATCATACATGGTAATAATATGATAGTGTGCTGGCTCTGGCAAGTTACAACATTCCTCTGTTTATATGAGGTAGATATCCAGAGGCTGTGCCAAAAGCCTGAATCCAGATTTCTTACAGGTGCAGTCAGACAATGAATCACAAGGCAGGAGACAAACCCCCACCTTACAGAAAATGCCCACCCTGCACGATGGAGACGTTTTCTCGTGTCAAGAAACTGCCGACCCGGGATCGAGTCGGCAGATAGATCATTAAGGTAAATATCTCTCTATGGAGGTAATTATCTATTTTTCTTTTTATGACGATCGGCGCGTCTGCGCTTTTTGCGTTTGTGCGTTTTAATCTTCAGGCGTTTCCGTTTCTTACCGCTGGGCATCAATCCTCCATAGTAAAATCAATTACCGCTCAAATAGACAGTTTTGTGATCATGCTCTTGAACTCATTTGACGGCTTGAACACAGGGACTTTCCTGTCGGGCACCGGAACCACTTCTCCCGTACGCGGGTTGCGTGCCTTGCGTGCCTTGCGCAGTTTGATCTTAAACGTCCCGAACCCTCTAATTTCGATATTGTGCCCACTCTCGAGAGATTTTTTGATCACATCGAGCAATGAGTCAACGACGACCGCCACGTCTGTCCTGGTGAGGCCTGTCTTCTCGGCCACTCTTTCGACCAAATCAGCCTTCGTCACAACATCCTCCCTCGGCATTACTGTGTCTATCCATCTTTATTTTTGTCATCAAAACCAATATCCCATCGAAAGGTCACACCCGCCACATGAGCAGGTAAGCCTTTGGGACAAGTAAAGATACATAATCCAATAGCCAAAAAAAAGCAAAAAAACTACTTGTCTACAGTTTTTCTCAGAATCTTCAAAAAAAAGGCTACTGGTACAAATAGAGCAGTTGAGGGCCGGAAAGCTCATCTGTAACTGTTTTGTCGATACTTTCCATGAATCGACCCAGAAGATCGAAAATCCCAATTCGTTTCTTCCTGTAGGGACGTACTATTTTCGGTTCGCCCTCGATGCCAGCCAGCTCTCCTGCCAGTTCGACTGCCTCTCTAAGCCCACCCAAGGTGTCAATCAGACCAAGATTGTGTGCCTGCAGACCGGTAAAGATCGAACCGTCAGCAAGAGGGTAGATTTCATCCTTTTCCATGCCTCGCCCTTTTGAAACAGCTTCGATAAATTGCTCGTAGCTGTCCATCACTACTGAGCGCAGCATAAGCTCTTCCTTTTTGGTCATCGAACGGCTGTAAGAGCCGACATCCTTGAACCTGCCAGATTTTACTGTCTCCGTTCCGATTCCCAGTTTATCCAAGAGTTGTTTGAAAGTATGGAACTCCAGAATGACACCAACTGACCCGGTAATTGTCCCAGGATTGGCGATGATTCGGTCTGCGGCGCAAGCGATATAATAGCCGCCGGAAGCACCAACTGAAGCCATAGCGGCGACGACCGGTTTTTCTTCTCGCGCTCGCTGGATAGCGCTGTAAATCTCTTGAGCGATGGCCACCCCGCCACCTGGGGAGTCAATATGCACAACAATTGCTTTTATCGATTTGTTGTCAGTCCACTTCTCGATCTGTTTTATTACCGGACGACCCGATGACTCAGTCATGACGCCAAACATTTCAACAACTCCGACATTACCGCCCAATCCCGCAAACTCGATTTCTCCATCCTGAGTCAGCAGACCGATCAAGACCAAACCGAAAAAGCCCAGAGCAACCACAAAGACTGCAGCTATGATCACACCGATTACGATATCCCGTTTTCTTGCCATAAATATCTCCGCTAGTTCAAGTAAATCTTTAACTTCTTCCCCACCTGAAGCTGGTTGGGGTCATGGATGTTATTAGCTGCGAGGATTTCGGCAATCGTCGTCCGATACTTCTTGGCTATCCGGGATAATGTCTCCCCGCGCCGGACCTTGTGGATGATATACTCAAGGCTGTTGTTAGCGCTCACGATCAACATCTGTCCGGGATAGATACGGCTGGATCGCCCCATGCCGTTCAAACTGCGGATCCTGGCCGTGGTTGTTCCATACTTGCGGGCGATATCCCACAGGGTGTCTCCACGGCGAACTTTGTATGTGCCGGAGCCGGCTTTCTTCTCACCGGAGGTCTTCGATTTTGTTACAGCCCCATCAGACTTGGCATAAGTAGCTGATGATTTAGAGTCGACGATACCCTTATTTACGAGTTTGGTGGCATTGGAAGGAATCTTCAGCTTCTGACCCACGTAAATGCGGGAGCCACGTTCGATGTAATTAATCCGCCGCAAGGCGCTTACTGTTGTCCCAAACGCTCTGGCAATATCCCACATGGTGTCCCCAGCGCGAACCGAATAAATAGCGTTCTTCGTCTGGTAGTCCCGATTTCTACTTATTGTCGAAGAGCGGTATTCACGGTCAAGGGGAACTGGGACTATCAGCTCTTTGCCCGCGTATATCTTCGATCTCCGTTTCAAGTTGTTAGCCTCGAAGATAGCGTACTGAGAAACACCGTACTTAGCGGCAATACTGCTGACAGTTTCCCCTCTCCTGATTTTATGTCGAACCCAACTGGTTTCTTTGGGAGAAGGCATTGAATCGTATGCAAGCAGGAACTTAGCTTTGGTTCCCACAGGTATTTTTAGGGCGTACTTATTAGCGTTGGGAGGGGTGTATTTTCGCAACAGTTCCGGGTTGAGGTCTCTCAACTCCTGCAGCGAGCAGCCTACTGCCCTTGCCACCGCTGATAGGTCAAGACATCGGTCAATAGTCACCTCATCCCAGACTATCTCATCCTCGTAGTTAATCTTGTCGAAGCCATACTTGGCCGGGTTCTTGCCGATAATCGCGGCGGCCATAATCAGAGGCACATAGTCCATCGTCTGGCGTCTGAGTTTCATTTTCCAGAAGTCAATCGTCTTTTGCTTCTTGATAGTACTCCTTACACGTCCAGGTCCTCCGTTATAGGCAGCCATAGCCAGCTCCCACGATCCAAACTCCGTATACAAATCCTTTAGGAAGCGACAGGCGGCATGCGTCGATTTAACCGGATCTCGCCTCTCATCAAGCCACCAGTTTCTCTTGAGGTTGTATAGACGACCGGTGGAGGAGATGAATTGCCACAGGCCTACCGCCCGTGCCCAGGAATAGGCACGGGGGTTATACCCGGACTCCACCAGAGAAAGATAAACCAAATCGTATGGAAGAGCATGCTCGGCCAGAACCCGCTCCATCAGCGGGGCATATTTCCGAGAACGGCTGAGGTACTTGACGAAAGCATCCCGGGCGACTGTCTGAAAATATATAATGGACTTCTTTACTCGATCATTCATCACTATCGGGATATCATACGTGATGGCTGGCGATTCCTGGCCATAAACGCACATCGTGTCATAGCTCAGGTTGTTGACCAGATCTCCGAAGCGTTCGATAATCACCGACGAAGAGACGTCTTCCTCCAGATGCCCCAGTGAACGCAGTGCCACCCGGTACTCGGCGATGATGTTATCAAGCTCAGTTGTGTATTTCTCCGCCTCTGGGCTACTAGGCAGGGAATCAGTCTCGATATCCAGAGCCGCCAATATCTTTAGCGCTTTCTCGAAGTAGTATTGGGCCTCTTCCCAGGCCGCCTCACGGTTAGCAATAACACCCATAGCGTGATACTCTTCGATCAATTCAAACTGGCGCCAGATGTCGTCATCAACAGCCGCGGCAGAATCGTCAAGATCAACCGAACTGTACGAGAGCCCTTCATAGAACCCCGTTTCTTCAGGAAACTGCTGAATAGCAGCTGTGTCCCGACGAATACTGTCCGACATACTCAGGTAATCTTCCTCAGTAGAGAAACCAGTACTGTTCATGTCCTGTGACGAAATGGACGACTGTGACCCTAATTGCGCCTCCTCGTGCTGTTCTTCTGCAGAAAGTGAGTCTGCCTCATTGGTCTGGCTTTTGTTATCCCCATACAAGTTTGGGCTGGAAAGGCCGGCTTTGCCACCACAACCACTTGAGATAACGAGAGTTAGAATAATGAGAAGAACCCAGGGTAAAACCGCATGTATTTCTGTTTTTCTTAGCATGTCAATCCTAAGTTTGGTCACATCTTGTGTTTTCTCTATTTATCGGTATAATGCGCAACCCTCTTTAAGTCCGGGCGCTACCTCTAACTTGTTGCCATATATTACAAAAAGCACATTCTGTCAAGTTTTTTCGGACCCGGCGCCCCAGTCGGACAGCACCGGCTCCAGGGACTCTCTCAGACGGATAGCATCCGGAAAGCAAATCCCATCAGTCTGGTGGCGGAACCAGGTGATCTGCCGTTTGGCATACCGCCGTGTGTTTTGCTTTATTAAGCTGACAGCTTCAGAAAGAGTCGCTTTTCCGTCAAGGTGATCCAATAGCTCGGTATATCCAATGACATTGGCTTTTCTGATCTGTCCCTGAAGGCCGCCTTTAATCAGTCGTCGTATCTCATCCGGGAGCCCGCCCTCCGTCATCTGCTCCACCCGGGCATCAATAGTGCGGTATAAGGCCTGCCGTTCAGGCAGGAGGCAGTAATACCGGTAGCTATACTGACTTTTTCGGTAAGCCCCGGTCGCTGCCAGTTCAGATTTCGGTTTGCCGGTCAGGTAAAAAATCTCCAGGGCGCGAATTACCCTCACCTTGTTATTGGGATGCAACCTGGCAGCTTCCAGGGGGTCTATCTTCGACAGCCGGTCGTACATCGTTTCCGGGCCAAGTTGCTGCATCTCTTCTTCTAACTGTTGACGTATGCTGAGGTCGTCCTGTTCAATTTCTACCACTCCTTCAGTTAAGGCACGAAGGTAAAGGCCGGTGCCCCCTACCACTACCGGAATGTGCTTCCGTTGGAGAATCCCCTTGATTGCCCTCTTTGCATCTTCAATAAAGCGAAAAGCGGTGTAACGTTCTCCCGGTTCAATGAGGTCAATAAGGTAGAACTTTACTTTTGCTCGTTCCTCCGGACTTGGTTTAGAGGTCCCGATATCGAGCCGCTTGATAATCTGACGGGAATCAGCCGAGACGATTTCGATAGGGTGCGATTCGGCAAGCTTAACTGCAACCGCCGTCTTTCCCGACGCGGTAGGCCCGCAGATAATCGGTATGGCTGTCGATTCACCCACGTCCGAACTGCTTGTCAAGGTCAGCCTTGCTTATCCTGATAAAGGTGGGGCGCCCATGGGGGCAAGAGTACTTGTCCTGGCACTTAAGCAGACGAGACACCAAATGTATCGCCTCGTCGTCGGTGAGGCGGTCACCGGCCATCACGGCCGAGCGGCAGGCAATCGACTGAGCCATCGCTTTTTTCAGGTCACAGCCGGCTTTCTTTAACGAGGCGATGTCATCGATGACTTTCAAGAAAGTTCTATCCGGTGACTTTTTGGAGAGTATTGACGGCACTGCCTCGATGTTGACCATCCGACCTCCGAAGTGTGAAACGGTAAAACCGGATCGGTTCAGCAAATCCAGCGCTTCATCGAAGACCGACAATTGTTCCGGAGTTAGTTCGACCTGCACGGGAAACAATAGGTTTTGCCCGTTGACTCCCTGAGCTTCAATCAAAGGGAGGGTCTCCTCGTACAGGACGCGCTCGTGGGCGGTATGCTGGTCAACGACGTAGAGGTCCTCCCCGGACTGGACCAGCAAATAAAGATCGGAAAACCGTCCTACTAACCGAAAACTTTCCGGGACCTCCAGCGCAGGCGTCACTGTGTAAGGTTCTTGTTCAACCTCCAGCACTTCTCCTGTCTTTTTGTCCACCTTCACGATTTCTTGTTCCGGTTTGGCAGTCTGCACCTCCGGGGTCTTGTACAGTTCGGAAAGCAGGTTGGTATCAAACCGCTGTTCCTGCCGGACGCCCGGAATCAGGTTCGGGGAACCCTTTTTTAAAGGAGGTTCTGGCCATCCACTACGTTGGCTGCTTTCGGCTGACCTGAGAGGTTCCGTCGCTTTAAAAGATGGGATGATTCCATCTTGGCGAAGCGCCTCCTTTACCAGATGACGGAGGGCGTCGTGTATCTCCCGTTCACGTGACAGCCGCACTTCGGTTTTGGCCGGGTGGACATTGACATCGACTTCGGACGGGTCAACCGTCAAAAGCAGGGATCCAACCGGAAACATGCCGCGCGGGATAAGCTCGCCATAACCGGCTACAAGAGCATGAGAGAGGGTCGGCGAATGAATGAAGCGGCCGTTGATAAAAATGAATTGCCCAAAGCGGTTATTCTGCACCAGATCGGGTTTGCCGATGCATCCATCAACCTTGACCGGCCCAGCTTCACCTTTGACGGTTATGAACTCTTTGTCTTTTCCCAGCAATCCCGCCACGCGCTCCGTTAGCGATGAACCGGACGGTAAAGAGAAGAGCTTGCGCCCGTTCATTGTGAGTGAGAAGCCGATATCGTAGCGCCCGATGGCCAGGGCTGTCGCCGTGCGTGAGATATGGCGAGCCTCTGTCGTTTCGGCCTTAAGGAATTTCCGCCGGGCCGGTGTGTTGTAAAAGAGATTTTCAACCTCAACAACCGTACCCGGTGAGGCGGCAGTTGGCTGCATCGAGTCCAGCACGCCACCCTCGTATATGATCTCCGTCCCAGCCCTTGCCTGACCGGTCCGCGATACCATCCGCAGGCGCGACACCGATGCAATCGATGGCAGCGCTTCCCCTCGAAAACCATACGAGTACAGGCTATTTAAATCATTAAAGCTGGATATCTTCGAGGTGGCATGGCGGGAAAAGGCAATCTCAATCTGCTCTTCGTCTATGCCACAGCCATTGTCGACGATCTTGATCAGCTTGGTGCCTGATTTCTCGATAATAATATCAATCCGGTCAGCCCCGGCATCGACAGCATTTTCGACCAATTCCTTGACGACTGAAGCCGGCCGCTCGACGACTTCACCAGCGGCAATCTTATTGATAACCCGCGCCGGCAGGGGTTTGATGCGGGGTATGGTGGTTTTGTCAGTCAGAGAATCCTTCACTCTATTTACCGTTGAACCACTATTATCATCATTCGGCGGGCGTGTGGCAACCCCAAACTCGTTTGGGGTTGAGCCAGGTCATATGAAACCCCTCCACAATTTTGAAGGGGCCACCCGGTCGGAAATACCAGGTCAGAGGCCATCCAGTTGCTAGACGACATATATCCACAACTAGCCAATCCAGCTAATCATCCTTGCCAAAGTGAAATGAACAATGGTCCTGGCATACTCTGAGGAGCCGTAATGGGTGTCCAATGCGATAGAGTCTTGGGTATAGAATGTACTATAGCCGTCCAAGAGGCAATGTCAGGAGATGGGTAGACAAATCCAAGCACCCATTTACTTGTGATATTCAATTCGTCTAGCTTCTTGAAATCCTTTATAAGGCCGACGTGATCGTCGCGAAAATAAAAACCGAGATTTCTTGGTGTGCCCGCAGCTTGACTGATGCACAGAGCCTTGAGTTCACAGTAGTGGTCTGCCCCGTTGGTGTTAATTCGAAAGTCGATTTGTTTCCGTTTCCCATTCTTCGGTGATTTCACGTTTGCTTCTCGCTTGAAACTGGAGACTAGATCTGCGTCCATCAACCGTGTCAGCAGAACAAGCATTTCGGCCTTAAACCAGCCTTCAATACGACTATCAGCTTCGGCAAATATCTCAAGATGTTCTCTCTTTGCACCAAACCAACGCTCGAATTCGGGAACAAGATTCTTCATAGATTACCACCTCCTATTGGACACTGAAATCAGCGACCGAGCGTCCAAATGAAGTACATAGGATTATCCTTCATAGCGGCCTCTTCAGCCGCTCGTTTCTCAATCTCAGCAAACATACTACTGAGTGCTGTAGAGAATAAACCTGCAAGTGCAGCTGGTGAGAATGTAAAGTATA
The DNA here is from genome assembly GCA_964416195.1 of uncultured Ignavibacteriales bacterium. Classification (GTDB taxonomy): domain Bacteria; phylum Zixibacteria; class MSB-5A5; order GN15; family FEB-12; genus CAYQDB01. Next base: position 113,999 of record CAYQDB010000003.1, on the reverse strand, counting down.
AACCGACAGTGACACCCACGCTTCGAATTGTATACTGCCCTAGGCGTGCTAATCGTTTCTTACTTAGTTCTTTCCACTTTCGATCTAGCTTTGCAACACCAGCATCAACAATATCTCTTTGGATTCTCCCAAGTTCCTTGGCAAAGGCTTCAGAACCACGAATGTTCATTGCCTCAATTAGCGCATCACTCATGGTTCGCCGGAATTCGCCGAATGATCCGGGATCATCTTTGATTGCGTTAGCAAGTACTGGAGCAGATATACCTTCCACGTAGGGAATACTCAGATTCAATTCATGTGAGGGAACAGGGACCGAATTGCACCAATCCCCTACAACAACAAGCATAGTCTGTAACTGATTTGCCACCAAGAATTCAAACGCAAGTGTTTCTGCAGGACCCCAATTCAAATCAAGTTGAGAAATTGGAGTATCGGGCCAGAAGTACCTGCCATACTTGAGTTCCATCCGGGATATGTCCAATTTAGATTTTGCCAGATGACTCTCTGAAGAAACCACAAAATCATCTAAGGGGACGGTTGTGCCTTCGGGGTGACTGCTAAGTTTTGCCGCGGCTTGAGTCAACGCATCCCCGATTGTCTTTCCAGGAAGACCCTCGGGTTGTGCTTCTGCCATAGCGGTATCGAGTAGATTATTGATTGTCGTAGGAGACAACGAAGTAATATTCGGTCCAGCAAGCATGCTTGTAAACGGGGCAAAAAGGACTCTCCCTGATGGACTAAGCGGCCTGACCCATTCATAAAGGTATTGCAGCACACCATCAACCAGTGGTCGATCTACTTTCCCCCCAATGGCAGCAAGTGAAGGATGTGTGCCATCGACATTCGGCCATGGTCTGTCAAATGGATGTTCATATTGTAGCATCTCGTGATGCAAAACGTCTCCGCATTGTCCTACGCTCAGCAAATCAGGAAGGACGAAAACACGATGGAAATTGTCGAGTAGGCCTTGATAGGTTGCACATAGATGGAATTTAAGACCAGATGCTCCCTTGATGGAGTCCACGATTTGTGGCAAACGCCACATCAGCCAATAGCGAACCATACCTTGATACAAAGGGAAACAACTATCGAATACACCATATAATTCGTTCATCAAGCCTTCCACAGTACGGGGTGGCGGCGGTGGAATAGGACGATTAGCCTTTTGATCGGTCATTACCAAATGATTCCTACTCTAATAGTCCAACTCTGGGGTTCACGAATGCCAAAATACATTGATTCGGAGCATACTTCAAGCTATGTTTATAGCTGATAATTGAAAACGAGGCGGGTGAGCCGGGTGGCTCACACTCTGCTGTGGTGTGCTGCTTCCTGGGCAGCGCTTCGCACAGCCCGCCGCTGGTGGGTGCGGCACCTATATTCGTTGATTATTTGTTTGTTCATTCCAGCTTCTCCTTCAACTGACGCAAAAGATTCAATGCCTCTATCGGAGTCATATTATCAGGATCAATTGTTTTTATCTTTGTTTCAATCTCCGATGGCTTTGCTTCAAACAAACTGGGTTGCACCTTTTGCTTGTAGATTCCCTTGCCCAGCTCGCTTTGCGTGAACTTCCCTGACTCTAAAAGCCGCAGAATCTGTTTGGCGCGGTTGATTGTTGGCCGGGGCACGCCGGCCAGCTTGGCTACTTCGATGCCGTAGGAGTCATCGCAGCCGCCGGGGATAATCTGGTGAAGAAAGATCACCTTGTCTTCCCATTTCTTAACGGCCACCTGATAGTTGTGCACGCGCTCATGTAAGTCAGCCATGCCGGTCAGCTCATGGTAGTGAGTGGCAAAGATGGTGCGTGACTTGATGGCTTCGTTGATCCGTTCCACCACCGCCCAGGCGACAGAGAGGCCGTCAAAGGTCGATGTCCCCCGACCAACCTCGTCAAGAAGCACCAGCGACCGCTCACTAGCGTTATGCAGGATGTTAGCTGTCTCCACCATCTCCACCAGGAAGGTGGACTGCCCACGGGCCAGATAGTCGACTGCGCCGACACGAGTAAAGACTCGATCCACCAGACCGATCTCAGCTCGGTCAGCCGGAACAAACGAACCAATCTGGGCCAGGATGACGATCAGGCCAATCTGACGAAGGTAGGTCGACTTGCCCGACATGTTCGGTCCCGTCAGGATATGAATGCTGCCCTCGCCGGGAGAGATGTTGGTATCGTTGGCCACAAAAGACCCCGGCGGCAGCACCGTTTCAATGACGGGGTGGCGGCCGTTAATGATGACAAGGCGGGTGTCTTCGTATATTTCAGGACGATTGTAACCGTTTTGAACTGCCAGCTCGGCCAGCGATGACACTAAGTCGAGTTCAGCCAGCAGGTCGGCGGTGTGCATGATGTCGGCGATGTTGGTGCTGAGGTAGTCGAGCAATTCGTGGTAGAGTTCTTCCTCGAGCTTGAAAATCTTTTCTTCGGCAGTGAGAATAAGCTCCTCTTTTTCCTTAAGCTCCGGAGTGATAAAGCGCTCCGCATTGACCAGGGTCTGCTTGCGAATGTACCCGTTGGGAACGGATTTAAGGTTGGCTTTTGTAACCTCGATATAATACCCGAACACTTTGTTGAAACCGACCTTGAGGCTGCTGATGCCGGCGCGCTTGCGTTCTTTCTGCTGAAGGGAACCGATATACAACCGGGCATCGCGAATGGAATCGTTCAGGCCGTCAAGCTCTTTTGAGTATCCCTGCTTAAGGATGGCTCCTTTGTTGGTCGTCAGCGGTGGTTCTTCGGTAAGGGCATCGTCAAGTTTGGTGATTATATCTTCACAGTCGGGCAAAACCCCGGCAAGCCGACTCAGGAGGGGGCTGTAGGCGTCCTTTAACACAGCTCTCACTTTTCGGGCAATGATAAGGGCATCCTTGATGCTTGCCATCTGGCGGGGATTGAGCTTGCCGATACCGAGCCGTCCGGCCAGCTTTTCCAGATCAGGTAACTTCTTTGTTTCTTGCCGAATCTTAAATGCCAACTCGCGGTTTTTCACAAGCTCCGCCACGCCTGATTGGCGGATTTCAATTTTGGCTTTTATTTTGAATGGTCGCAGCAGTGCGTTTTGCAGGCGTCGGGCGCCGGCAGTGGTATGACACAGATTTATGACGGAAATGAGGGAGTGTTGTTCGGCGCCGGTGGCGATGTTTTTCAGTAGCTCTAAGTTGCGGACCGTGCTGTAGTCCAGCGCCATGAACCCTTCCTTGTCGAACCTGGTCAATTTGTTGATATGCGCCAGCCGGTCACGATGGTTCTCCCGAAGATAACGAAACACAGCCCCCGCTGCGGCCACCGCCAGACGCTTGCCAGTCACGCCGAAACCGTCCAGAGTGCTGGTGCCGAAATGCTCGTTGAGGTCCCGCTCAGCCGTTTTGAAATCGAAGTTCCATTCCTCAAAGGGGGTCATTTGTGTTGTACCGTTGGCAATATCTAATGTCCGTGTGATAGTCTCTCTGTCCTGCTCAGCAGGATAGAGTATCTCCGAGGGCTCCAGTACTTTCAGCCGCTCGACTATCTCATCGATTGGACCTTCATCCACCAAAAAAGAACCGGTGGATAAATCGAGCGCCGCCAGACCCATCGATTTGCCTTTCCGTTCACATATAGCCATCAGCCAAACGGAACGGTTGTCACCGTCAGGGGTATCGACAGTGGCCGTGCCGGGTGTTAGAATCTCGACGATCTCCCGCTTGACAAGCCCCTTGGCCATTTTGGGGTCTTCGACCTGTTCAACAATGACTACCTTCTCACCCTCAGCAAGTAGTCTTGCCAGGTATTTGTCCACCGAATGGTACGGCACACCCGCTAAAGGAATTCGCTCAGTTGCGCCGTGTGATCGAGACGTCAGAGCTATTCCCAGTATGGGAGCCGCCTTGACGGCGTCATCGCCGAACATCTCATAGAAGTCGCCCATCCGAAAAAAAAGAATCTTGTCCGGATGCTTTTCTTTGACGGCGTTATACTGCTGCATCAAGGGGGTGAATGACGAGGACTTGTTGTTTGCTTTGCTCATCGAGCTACGATCTGGAAGACTTCGTTATGACCGGTTTCCAGCATCTTCTTGAATTGCAAAGCGGCATCGTAGGTCTGGAAATGGCCTACATACACCACTCGATATTTCTTATTGGAGATTGTCTTCGTTTTGACCTCAACCTTTTGATCATACCTGGAGAAAATTTTGGCCTGCCGCTTGGCATTCTCCTTTTTGGAAAACACTCCTACCTGAACGGAGTAAAATGTCCCCGTGAGCTTCTCCGCCTCGGCATCATCAGCATCAAGCGAAGACATACCAGCCATTTCTTCGACCAGAGCATCAAGACCAACGGCAGACGGGTAACCCTCGCGGAGTATATTGTAATAGAAAACGGCATCGTCAGTTCGCTTGTTTTTGACAGCTCCATCAACCAGCATGTACAGCGCCTGTGGAACGCCGGGGCCGGATTTTTCACGGGACAGCTTGCGCAACAGCTTGGTGGCGCCAATCTGCTTGCGGTATTCCAGCATCACTCTCGCCTTGTCAATAATACCCCACTGAGCCGGATCGCCCTCGGAGTACTCAAGAAGATAGCGATCGGCCTGCCGGACGGCCGATTCATACGCCGGAACCATCTCGTCCACGAGGATAGAAAGACGAAGTATCTCTCTCCGGTACTTGCCCGCCTCCCAAAGGGCGCGATAGTCATTCACTGCCCGCTCCAGCTTTTTGAGATCGCCTTGCACAAAATAGTATTGAGCAAGACGGAGGTATATCTCTTCTCGATAGGCCGCCGATACCGAGGCATTAAGAGCCGCCTCCATCAATTGTGCCGTTTTGTCGGCGCTCGGTTCAAGCAGGCTAAGATAGAAAAGCCGGTTGCCGTCCCGCAAAGAAGCAGTCGAGGTGCTTGAGAGTGAATCGCGCGCCTGGTCCAGGTCACCTTTTGTAATGAGAGAATAGATAATATCGGCACGGCACGACGTTGAAAGGGCAAGGGCAACAGATGTGATGAGAAACAATGCCTTTTTCATCGGAACTAAGAAGACTGCTTGTCCGGCGCGTCAGGAGATACTGATCAGCCCGGCGTCGGCTCTTTCACTATTCGCGCGGTTTCGAAGCTTTTCCCATCGTTGCTCGAGGTTACGAAACAACTCGTGGATTTTTCTCGTTTCTCCCCTTTCAAGGTAAATACGAACAAGCTCAATAACTGATCTCAGGTCCTCCGGCGAGTCTTCCACTATCTGAATCAGGATTTCCTCGGCAGAGTCGAGGTCTCCCTTTTTCTCGGAAAACTCGGCTAGAGTAAAACGCGCTTCCATGTTTTTGGGCGAATGTTTGAGGATATTCTCACATATCTCGGTTATCTCATCAAATCGACCGAGATCAAACAGCGTCTTTTTAAGTCGGTCGATCACCAGATGACCCTGGTCAGGTACTGCCGAGATTAGTTTGTTCCAGAAGTTTACGGCGTCCTCATATCGCTTTTCCTCACGGTAAGAGTCCCCGATAGCCAGATAGGCTGGAACAAAGGACGGGTCCAGACCAATGGCTTCCTTGAACAGCACACGGGCCTTATGATATTCTTTCTTCTTGTACTGTTGTTCACCTTGATGATGTTTGAAAACAGCCAGGGGCTTTTTGGACTTATTAGATTCCAGTTTCAGAATGGCCGCTGCTGTATCATACGCCTCATCCCATTTTCCGGTTTTTTCTTGCAGTTCGAGAAGGCGAACACGTGCCCAGTGATTCTGCGCCTCAAGCTCAATCATCTCTCTCAGAGCCGCCTCGGCCATATCGAGGTCGTTCAGGTCTTCATAATCGAGCGCCAGTTGGTGAAGAATCGCCACTTTTTCAGCCACCGAAAGACCTCCCCGGAGCGTAAGGTCCTTGTGTACTTGTAGAGCGCGTGCCGGTGTTCTGTTCTCCCGCAGGATCTGTCCCAGTCTCAAGTAAGCGTCAAGATTGCTGGAATCTTCCGCCACTACCTGCCGCAACTTGGAAAAAGCCGCCACCTGCTTTCCGTCGAGGAGGTCTTGCAGCGCTTCCAGATAGAGCGATGGGACAGGCTTCTCAGCCTTCTTGAAATAGCGGTCATAGACCAGATAGAAAGCAATAGCCGCTGCTAACAGGATAAGGAAGACAAGAACATACTGTGTCATATCTGGTCACTCGCACCAAAGCGTGAGTTGACTTTTTTCTCCTGCTTTTCAGAAGATATGAGAAGGTCCGCCGACTCCTCAATAGGCCGGTTCCTGAGAACAGTTACTTCTCCCTCAAGGGCGCGAGTCTGTTTCCGGGAAGCATGGAGCTGCACCGACAGCTTGATATAGACTGAAATGAATATCAACAATGAGACAAGGACTCCTGCCGCAAACGACCAGAACACTACCGTTATCAACGGGACGTCGATAAACTTCGCCCAGATCAGATTAACTGTCACTACCTGGTCAGAGCCGATATTGTAAAGAGCAAAGGCTACCACACAGACTACGACCAGAGCTATCAGGACGGCCCTCAGTACCCACATAAGCACTCCATTATGTTTTTCCTGTCCAACGCTCTCAACCTCTGTTCTTCAAGCAAGAGCGGTTTACCACAAAGGTACATCCCAAACATGAGAGAACTATTTCTGCTTTTCTTTGGTTTCTGTGCCAACCCAATTCAGGGTCTCAATCATGGATAGGGCGTTGTTCATTATGTTGCCGAAATAAGCCCACTCACTTATCACGTGAAAAACGACTATCGTGTCGCCATTCTCGGCGACAACAACACCGCCGCCATACGACCCGTAAACCCGCGTGCCGCCCATAGCGGAAGCGGAAGTGCTTACGTATTTCCTGTAATCAGCCTTACCCTCCCAAAGAGCTGCCGTTTTATCGGCTATAGTAACGGTTCTTCGCTTTCTGGTGACAGTTTCTTCCCGCTCAGTACCTTCCTCAATCGCTTGGTTATTTAGAATCTCAAACTCCTTGAGCATCTCCTTTTTCTGGTGAGATGAATAAGTATCGCTCAACAGCGAATCCAAAAACGCTAGTACCCCCATGCTGCTGGTATCAGCATACACAACAATTCTCGGCACCTTGGTATACTCAGGCGCATCCATATAGTCGGGGGGAGTCTCGTAGTTCTTTTGAGACAAGACCAGCCGGAAGTTCTCCTTATTAGGTTGGATTTTATACTTCCAGCCCTTGTCAATCTTGAGGCTGAAATCATATTTCTTGTCGACGTACACGAGATCTTTGACTTTGCCGGCTTTCTCCGTTTTCCTCCGAGCGTGAATGTTCGGAACAAACATGACAAGTATCAGGCCGGCCAGAATCAACTTTTTCATTGCGAACTCCTTCCCTTATGGTACGGCATCACCCAAAGTGTATATTTCAAATTTATACACCGATAGTCAAGAAATAAATGACCTAAACCGGGCGCTAAGTCCTTTGCTTCCGGCCTTCCCCACCCCTCTAAACAGAAGATTACCCAACTTGACTCCTACGTATTGCGGGTTTATTATACTTCCGGCGGTCACCTCTTCACCATAAAAACAAAAGCCCCAACCTCGCAAGTTAGGGCTTTATCCTTGCTTGTTTTGACAACTACTGGAGGGCCGCTTGCTCTTTTGCCTCCTTGAGATCTTTTATAACTCTTTGAGCTTCCGCGACCTGGTTTTTGGCTCTGGGGTTGTTCTTGGCCAGTTTAATATAGTTTTCCCAGGCCTTGATGTTGGCGTCATAATTCTCCGGGTCCTGAGACTGAATCGCAATGGCGTAGTTATACGCCGCACGGTGGCCTTTAGGATTTGCCTTCAAAGCGGCCTTGAACTCTTTCGCTGCGGCTGAGAATTCCTCCTGGCTGAGATAGATCCCGCCAAGCGAAGCATGCGCCTTGTAGCTGTCCTTTAACTCAAGAGATTTCTTGAGAGCATTGACGGCTTCCTTAGTCTTTCCCTGGTTTTGATTGGACATACCAAGTATGAAATAGGTGTTATCGTCGCCACCCCCAAGCTCGTGGCATTTGGCAATAGTTTCAGCTACTTTTGCAAAATCTCTTTTCTTATAGTAAACTTTTCCCAACTCCTTGTACAGATCAGCATTCTTGCCGTCAATGGTAATGGCCGTCTTGAAGGCAGTTTCAGCCTCGATCCACCTCTGCAATGAATACTGAACCCGTCCTACATTGGCAAAGGCCATAGCACTTTTTTCGTCTTTCTCGGCAGCCGTCTTAAACATTGCCAGAGCTTTCTCATAGTCCTTCATTCCAAAGTATATAGCTCCGAGGTTGATGTACGAATCAATATACTCCGGGTCCTCTCCTATAGCGGCCTGATAAGCAATGATCGCCTCGTCTGTTTTGCCTTCCTGTTGTGCTTTAATACCCTGGTTATAACTCTCTTTTGCTTTTTCGGTATCGCCGGCGACGCCCAAGGGCACGATAAACCATAAAGTAACCACGGCAGCAACAAAGAGCATTGAAGGTGTTCTTAGCCACTTAGTTCTCGTCATAACGTCTCCTTTAGTGCTTTGTTATATTCTACACTTCTCGTTCTCATCAGATCCTGTATCGTCACAGGGAATCCCGGTGTTTTTCCAGTTCGGTTCTAATCTCAGGGTATTTCAGCGCCAGAATCCGCGCCGCTAAGACAGCGGCGTTTTTTGCTCCGGGCGAACCGATTGCCACCGTTGCCACTGGTATGCCGGGAGGCATCTGAACCGTTGCTAAAAGAGCATCCATACCACCAAGTGCAGCCGGAAGAGGAACCCCAATAACCGGCAAATTAGTATGTGCCGCAGCCACCCCCGGCAGGGCCGCCGAAAGACCGGCCATGGCGATAACTACCTCAAAACCCTCTTTCTCGGCCTTTGCCACCAACTCAGCGGTCTTGCCCGGATGCCGGTGAGCCGATGAGATCTCAACTGCGCCTTCTATCCTAAACGTGGCAAGCTGCTCACGGCACTGGTTGGCGTACTCCTGGTCGGATTTCGAACCTATAATGATCAGTACTCGGGCCATATTACACCGTTAACTTAGTATGGGTCTCCCCGCTCGGAAGCCAATATCCCTCCGATACATAGCCCCATTAAACCTGATTTTCTTGACAACCCGGTAGGCACGACTCAAGGCTCCCTTGAGATTTTTGTCCATACCCATCACACCCAGGACTCTCCCCCCTGCCGTGGTCCACTGGTTACCTTTCAAGACCGTGCCGGCATGGAAAATCTGGCAGCCATCTTCGGAGTAGTCCTGAAGGCCGCTAATCCTGGCACCTGTCTGGTACTTGCCGGGGTAACCTCGCGATGCCATCACAACGCATGCCGCTGTTTCACGCCGCCACTGAAGCTTCGGAGCTGAGCCCAGGTTGCCGTTAACAACCGCCATCATCAAGTCGCAGATATCCGTCCGCAAAAGCGGCAAGACCACTTGCGTCTCTGGATCGCCGAACCGACAATTGAACTCCAGCACTTTCGGGCCGGTATCAGTAAGCATCAGTCCTGCGTACAACACACCTCTATACGTGATACCCTCCCTGTTCAAACCACTGACGGCTGGGACGAGGATTTGTTCAATGATCTCTGCCATCACTTCGCGCGGAGTGAAACTGGTGGGGCAGTAAGCTCCCATACCGCCGGTATTTGGCCCCTTGTCGCCATCGTATGCCTGTTTATGGTCTTGACTGGATAAAAAAGGATGGACGATCTTGCCGTCAGTAACGGCCATGACAGATATTTCCTGCCCCCTGAGAAATGATTCCACAATGATCCTGTCACCGGCATTGCCGAACAACCGCTTGACCATTATGTTCTCAATTGCCCTTGTTGCTTCCTTGGCATTTCGGGCAACTGAAACTCCTTTCCCGGCAGCCAGGCCATCCGCCTTAACAACCACCGGAAACTCGACAGTTTTGCAAAAGCCGATTGCTTCCGCGGGGGTGGAAAAATCCTTAAAGGCGGCGGTGGGGATATGGTGTTTGCGCATGAATTGTTTTGCAAACACTTTACTGCTTTCAATTTGGGATGCTTTCTTACTTGGCCCAAATATCTTCAACTTCCGCTTCTGAAATTCATCCACAATTCCCAGGGCCAGAGGGGCTTCCGGGCCGACAACGGTGAGCCCGATCTTGTTCTTTGAGACAAAGTCAACCAGCCCCTTGATGTTGTCAGCCTTGATATTTATACACCGGGCATGTTGTGAAATCCCAGCATTACCCGGAGCGCAAAAGACCCTCGATACTTTCTTTGACTTCTTCAACTTCCAGACCAGGGTATGTTCTCTTCCCCCGGAACCTACAACCAGAATTTTCATACTCACCCAATACGTTTCATGTCAATTTATTAGTATATTGGAATCTCACCAGAGTTCAAGCTGTTTTTCTTAACTACCATCATTTTCCGCACCGCGATCTGATCTCATATCGATACTGTGACTCGAAGGGATCAGAATACGATTGGTAATCCAGGCAAAGGCCTGTCAGTAGCTTTGCCGTTGAGGGGATATCTGCGAACGAGATAAGACACTCTACCGAAAACCAATTCGCTTTCTTTTCTGCTGGCGTATGTACTCGGACACGGTAGTAAAGCTGAAATCAGTCAGCAGTCTTTCAAGCTTGCGTCGCATGACCCAAGTAGACCCGTAGCTGCGATATCTCTGAAGTTTGGACAGACTCTCGACACGGGGCGGATTCGGATCAGTTTCCCAGGGATGTATATAGACCACCGCCGGCTGTCCCTGCTGGTTGAGCTTTCTGATCATTCGCCGTGAATACCAGTAGGGCGCATGGCGAAGGTGCCCGCCTCCTGCAATCGGAATGTTGCGCCCGAACAAACGGTAGGTCGAGGCCGGGATTTCATACAGAGACCGACCGCTGTCGAGACGCATCTTGAACGGATGTCGCGGGCCGCCCGGCACACCATAGATGTCATGCTTAATGGGGAAAATTGAGCTGTCGTATTCGAAATCAAGCTCAGCCAGCACCTCAAAAGCCCAAGGGACGGTATCGTTTATCGACCAGCTCGGAGCCCGGTAGCCCAGAGGTCTCAGATAGATCGCTTTGAAAATAGCTTCCACAGCCATTTCGGTATCTCTCCGAAATGTATCGGGGTCCATGCGGTCGACACGAAGGTGACGGTAACTATGGCAGGCAATTTCATGCCCCTGATCAAATATCTCGCGTATCAACTGCGGATACTTCTGCGCCGTCCAGCCGAGAACGAACCACGTGGCCGTTGTGCTGTGCTTCCTGAAGAGGTCAAGGAGTCGATGGGTGTTCTCTATCACTGTGGATGGAAGGTTGTCCCAATCGTCAAGCGTAAATCGCTCGGACAGGATGTCAACGACAAACCACTCTTCAAGGTCTACCGTGAGAAGATTGGGAGTCTGATCCATGAGTAAGACCGCTTCACGAGCGTCGCACGAAGCTATCTGTAGCCTGGCCGTCTTCTGCTGCTCTACGGCTGTTTCTCCCGGTGTGTTCTGCTCTCTTCCCGGCGGAGTTCCTTCGTTTCCGAGGAGGTGGACTGTAATCATAGCCATAGTAGCTATAGTCATAGTAGTATGGCAGGCTGTTGTTCATATTGTTAAACACGACGCCGAGGATTTTGTGCCTGCTCGCATCTATAATCTCCACCGCTCGGTGAACAACCTCGCGCTGAGTCGCTCCCGCTTTGACTACAAGAACTATTCCGTCCATCTTGGGGGCGAGAAGCATCGGGTCCGAAACAGGCAGTAGTGGAGCAGTATCTACCAAGATTAAATCGTAGTAGAACTTCATCTCGTCAACCAGACGACTGACAGCCTCAGCATCAAAGACCTCAGAAGGTGGAGATGTTACTTCCCCGGCGGTCATGACATCCAGCGACTCGACATCAGTCTTTCTGACGGCGTCTTCAGCGCTGAGCCCCCCCAGCAGTACCTCGCTCAGACCGGGGGATCGTCTAATAGCAAAGAACTTATGAATGGATGGCCGTCGCAAATCGCAATCAATAAGCAGCGTCTTCAGTCCCTTGTGTCTGGCTGCGGTCAGGGCCAGAAAGGCGCACACAGTGGATTTGCCCTCGGACAGCATAGCTGATGTGAAAAGCAACGCCTTCAGTTCGGAACCCGTTTCGGCGTTTCGAACTTTCTGCAACAATCGGCGAAACTCCGTCACAAAGGGAAGCTCCAGATTAAAGAAATCCACTATTGAGATAGGTCTCCGTACCATTCTCTATCAGCTCTTTTCAGTAATCTCACTCAATACGGAACGTATATTTTCATACTCTTGTTCCGCCCGATCCAGGTAGTACTGGGCTTTGGATACCGACGGGTTTATTTCAAGGGTTTTCTTATACTGCTGAATCCCCTTTCCCCACGATAACTTCGCGTGTTCCAGAAAGCAACGGCCCAGCTCTGTATACAGGTCAACATATGTCGGATTCTTTTCAATCTCTGCCTGCAGGAACCGTATCCTATCGACAATAACCTCCTCAGACACCCAGTCCGGATACATGACGAACTTCATATGGAAAGCTGCAAACTCACGACGGTGTTTTTCTTTTTTCGCTTCACGCACTTTGAGAAACAACGGGAAAGCTGTCTTGAGACCAGAATGATGAAGCGCACTCATTCCCTGTTCCAGAAGACTAGCGTCATAATCGGGATATATCAAAGAGGCTTTCTTAAAGCAATCGATAGCTTTCGCCGGCAGGTTGACACGGGACACGTCACCCTCGGCATTGAGAGTTTGCAGAACAAACGCAAGACCAAGATTGAAGTAAGCGTCCCCGTAGTACAGATTAATACGGATTGCCTCCTCCAGTTCCGTGACAGCTAACGGACACGAACCATCCGCAAGGAAAGCCTCCCCCAGGTTGTTGCGATAGTCAGCATATCCCGGACGTTTCTCCACAGCAGTACTGCATGACTCAATTGCATCGGGGACCATATTAAGGGCAAGCTGTGTCATACCCAGATAGTTGAACGCTTGGTGGTAATCCTGATTCAGGGCGATGGCTGCCTTAAACAGCTCTCTGGCCTCGATGTAAAGACGCTTGTAGAAAAAAGCCGTCCCCAGATGACACATCATATCCGCATTGCCCCCGGTAAGCGTCTTATGATACGCATCCAGCAGAATCTCCAGTTCCTTCTTCTGTTCCTCATGGGTCAGCTTCACCAAAGACAACACTTCCTCGGGGTTGATCTCCTGGGGATGGGGACATCTCACCTTGTCCGTCACTTGCCCGTCAACGTAGACCGTAGAAAGGATTGACCCCAAGTTGGCATCATTGCTGGTCTGAATGACAAACTCCTTGTCGTTCTCGACCAGTTTGCTTTTCAGACGATAAGTCTCCATTTTCCTACCTGCGAAATGTTAGTCTCTCAATTTTTGGAATTGTAGCCAGTACCGGCAACTGCAGCACCTCACGGATATCCTCAACACGCCTGAAAGAATGATCGAACATTTCAGCCAGAAAAGCCGCCGCCCCTCCCAGCATCAGACCCAGCAGGATTCCCATGGCGACTATTTTTCTGCGATCAGGCCAGAATGGCGCCAGTGGTACCCGAGCCGGCTCAATAATTTTGTATTTCGTCCGATCCTTGGCGCGCTCCGAGAGAATAGACACTATAGCTTCCTCAGAACGGAATGCATCGCGGTACTTGCGGGCATCTTCTACCTTGCGCTCCAGCTCGGCCAGTTCCGCCTGAAACCTGGGCAACTGGTTAATACGCTCATCAATCTTATTCAGAGAAAGCTGAAGCTGATTGCGCTTCGACTTCAGTATATCGAGGTGCTCCTTGACAATGAAATAACGCTTCAAAAGTTGACGCTGGTTCTCCGGATAAGAGGCAAACTGCTCGTCGACCGCTCCGGACAGCTCCTGTTCCAGGTATTTCATGTTGTCATTAAGCCGGATATTGACATTTATCACGTTCTGCTCGCTCCAGGCATACTTCTCCATCATGGCAGCAAATGTCGCTACCTGACCGTCGATCTCGGTACGGAGCTCAACAATGGTATCAGTATACTTTATGCGGGCCTTGTCAAGCTGAAGTTCCGCCAGCTTGGTGGAGAGTTTGTTCTGTTCGCTGATGAAGTTGGAAATCTCCAGCTTGGTCTTGTCAATGTCAGACAGAATCTCCCGGCGGTTGCTTTCCGACGAGATATTTCCCGGCAACTGAAGTTTTGTCAATCTCGACTGAGCTGCGGTAAGCGAATCAATCGCCTGCTGGTAGTAGTATTCGGTCTTTTGTAGCTGTAAATCGGCAAACGATTGATTGTCGAGTATCTTCTCCAGTTCGTACTTCGTTTTCTCCTGCTCCATAATCTCTGTCAGCCGGGTAACCATATCACGAGCCTCAATAGGATCAAACGATTCAACCGTCAGCCGGATCTGGTCGGTTCCGACGAAGGCCACGTCAATTCGCTTGCGAAGCCTGTCCAGCAGCAACTGGTACTTGAGCTGCTCCAGGCTCAACTCTGAATTCTCCTCTCGCATCCTCGCAGCCTGACGGGCAATATCAGGATCTTTGTCCAGCCCCAGATCGCGAATAAGCTGGTAAAGATATGCCTGCGAGGTGATCTCATTTTGCAGGGCCTGTAGCTTCCGGCGTTGCTGCTCTCCCGTTTCTCTCATGGTTCGGTCTGTCCCGATGATACTGATCAACTCGCGTGAAACGTTCGAAGGGCGGTCAATCCAGATAATGGTCGAGGATCTATATTCCGGTTTGAGTGAATGTGAACCGCCGTATGCAAGACCGGTTACAATAATAAGGGGCAAGATTATTAGCCACTTACGCCTTAGAATAATCGCCTTAACCTCTTTGATATCAATCGACTTCTCTCTTGACGCCGCTTCCGCCGAACTCATCTCGCAACTTCCGAACTTAGAGTTCTATCATTACTTGAAACCTGGTCATAAATAAAAATGGCTGATGCCACAACTCCCACAAACGTGGCGACTGTACCCAGGTTGACACCGAGAAACCCGTGGCCTTTTGCAGGGACAATAAATGTATCTTCTCTGCGCATTATATAACGCGCAGGCGTGCCGGTTTCCGAATACTTCTTGAGATTCACCTGTAAAGATTGGCCGTAATAGCCGTCTTTCGTGACCACTTTGACCTTTTTCAGATCGGCATTCTCCGTTGGGCCACCGGCCAGCGCCAGAGCTTCAAGAACATCTGTATTCTCTTCAAACTGAATCGGCCCAGGGTTATTCACTGCACCCACAACGTAAATCAGGTTCTTTTTTTCGGCCCTTTGGGCAAGTTCGCCGGAGGGCAATCCAACCGGTGTCCGTGGGATTTCAATAGTATCCTGGCGACGAATCTTGGGCAATTTGTCCAGGCTGCCGGTGGCAATGGCCTCGGCAACATTGACCACTTCCACTTTGCCGGCCTCTTTCCCACCCCGTATTATCGTCACGCGGCTCAAATCCCCCACTTCAGTAATACCACCGGCTTCATTTATGATCGTCCACAAACCGGGGACCTCTTCAAATGTTTTCTTTCCCGGGTCGTTCACCTGGCCCGAGACAAAAACATACTGGTAGTTGTACTCAACAACACGAACCACCACCTGAGATATCCTCTTATTCAGACGCGACATCTGACGTACGATATCGGTCTGAAGCTGGGCGGTTGTTTTCCCCACGGCCTCTATCTGGCCTACAATGTCAAGGGATATCTTACCATCTTGCCCTACTCGCACAGTGGAGTTAAGAGTTGGATCCTGCCAGAACCTGATTTCCAGCACATCCTCAGGCCCTACCTCGTACTCACCCGCAAAGCAGGGAATCACCGCAACAACAGCCAAGGCCAATACTACCACAGACTGCACAGCCAGCACAATAAAACGTCTATTCATATCTAAGTCTCTTTCACAAAAAGGCTTATAGTAAAATCGGCATATCGATAGCTTTCATTTAGAAACAAATTCCACAAGCTCCCGGCCATTTCGAGGATTAATACGGTACATAATAATGCCTACGTAGAGGGTATTTATCTATCTTTCCGGGTCATACAGAAGCGAGGTGTTGCGACCGGCCTCCTTCGCTTTCAACAACGCCATGTCGGCCGCAAAGACCAGTCCCTTGGGGTCATCGGCGTGTTGAGGAAACACCGCGCCTCCCTGAGATATTGTACACGAAACAGATTCTGATACACTCTCGACGGCAAATTTCCAGTTGGAGACCTCGGCCTTGAGCCTGTCCATAAACCTGAGACAAGTCGTAGCATCAGCTTCAGGCATGATAATGCAGAACTCATCCCCCCCATAGCGAGCGACAATATCAATGGCCCGCACATTCCTTCTGAGTATCTGCCCCACTTGCTTCAAGATGGCGTCGCCGGCAAGATGGCCATAGCGGTCATTGGTGGCCTTTAAACCATCCAGGTCAAAGAAAATCAAGGCCAGCTGGCGAGAGTACCGCTTGGCTCGGCTGATTTCCTCATCAAGTCGTTTTGAGAAATAGCGCCGGTTCGCCAAGCCGGTAAGGTTATCGGTGTAGGACATCTCTTCCAGGCGCTTATATGACTCTACATTGTCTATCAGATAGGCGACCTGCGGCTTCAGAGCCTGAATGTACCGGCTCACCGCTATCGGCGTTTCTCGTCCGTTCCAAGTCAGCACACCCGCCCGTTTAACCGACAGAGGAAAGGAGGTCGCATATTTCAATCCGTTCTTTTTCAAACTGCTTGCCCAGTCTTTCAAGCCAGTATCCTTTTCCGCCAGTTCGTCGAGTGTGGACGGATTCCGGTTATCGAGGACCTTCAGAACAGCACCGAAGGTGTCGCCGTCAGGCACGTCAATACCGTGCGTTAATCCCGCATGGAAGAGTAGCAGCTTTGTCGTGTCCTTCCTGTCCTGGTACATGTACGCCATGTGACTCATTGACAGGTCCTCGCCGATAGAACCTATCAGCTCCGGCACAATTATCTCCGAGTCGCGATGCCGCACGAGTTTCAGGACATTGGTGTGGAAACGCTCGTTTGCCCTCGCATCTCTTTTGGAAGAAGTTTTGAAATCGTCCAACTGCCTCTGCAGATTACCATAACGGGTCTCATGCCATTTGATGTGATAAGCGACCGAAAGCGACTGGGCCAGTCCCGCGATAAGGAGACTGAAGGAAGGGCTCTTGGTTTCAATTGTACTGCGAATAAAATAGAGACCGTACAGATTATCTCTCCAGAAAATAGGGAAATATACATCCACATTTAGAGCACAAAGTCTCTTGTAGAAGGGAAGGGGCATCTCATCCTTTAGGTGTTGAATGTCTTGTGGTAGGAAATTCTCCCGCAAGTGCTGAGCCAGTTGTTGACTGAAAACAAGACGAAAATCCTGCCGGTTGAATCTGCGTATCCCATGGAAGTAGTTGAGTTCGAGAAAGCGGCGCTTCTTCCTCAAAAAAAGTATCAACTCACAGCCAAACGACTTCTTCAACAGATCAGAAACCTTACCGGCAACCTCCTGAATCGTCCCATCCAGGCTGTTAGTCCGCAAAAAGTCCGCAAACTCGGCAAGATTCATCCGTTGCAGAGCCGCCATCCGCTTTCGTTCTCTTCTCACTCTCGCGACAAGCAATACGGACAGAACAACAACCAGAATCCCCAGAAATACAATGAAAGTAGTTTGGGTTTCCATATTAGCCTCTAAAAAAATATAGACTGTGAGAAAAAAGAGTCAACCAAAAAACCCTGGCTAACGGCGGCGGATAAACTTGAAGCGAGAATGCTTTGTCAACAACCCCCGTTTTCTCAAAACGGAAAATACCTGCCACCAGCTCACTGGAGAAATCTGTGGTACCTTGTTTACCTCCTTTTTCATCTCCCAGATCGAGGCGAATGGGTCTTCTTTCACAATGCGGAGGATGACTGTCTCCAGATCAACAGTGATCGGATCACTAAAAGCGTCCGATGATGATCGATATCGACCTCCCTTTCCACTGGGCACCGGCTCTAATGTGTCAACTACTGTCAGTTTGGTGATTTGCCCGCTTTTTTTTTTACCTGTCGGGGAGAAACGGCCTGGAAATCCCCCCTGGCAGCATCGACAGAATCGTATGCCTTGAGGACCTTGTCAAACTCCAGCAGCTCATATATCTCGTAGACATTGGGAATCATGTTGGACAGTTTGATATCGCCGTGGTTGGCACGCACCTCCTTGATGTGGGAGATAAAGATCCCCCATCCGGCTGATGAGATATAGTCGACTCCTGCGAGATCAAGGACTACCCGGTAACGCTCCCGCTTCAATAGCGAGTCCACAACCTGCTCAAGTTCTCCGGCGGTAGTCGTGTCGATGACCCCGTCCACGCGTACTTCTGAAACTTTATCTTGGTCGCTCTCCGAAAGTGAAATAGAAATGTTTTCCATTTTCAACGGCATGTCATACCAAAAGGTTTAGACTACATCTGTCAATAAACGGGCTGTGCAACGGAGGGGCAAGAAGAATATTGAGTGATCAGCCGGGCCCAGGAGAGTGGGGATCGGTGTTTCTTACATTCCTCGTTTCAACTTCCTCCTCTCCGGCTCCCTGACCCACATCGGTTTCGGCGGCGCTTTCTGGAGTACGCAAACGAACGATGATAAACGTAATGTCATCAGCAGGTTTGGCAAAACCGGAGAAGTCATCCAGCTCATCGACGACTGCCTTGCTCAGGGAACTAATCTCCTGCTTGACGCCTCGGATCAGTTCGGTCGCGATAAGCTTTGTCAAACGATCAAGGCCGTACTGCTCTCCCGTCCGATCAGCCGCCTCGGTGATACCATCAGTGAAGATGAAGAAAGCATCTCCTTCCCTCAGCGTGAGGTTGATTTCCTCAAGCCGTTCTTCAAAAGAAGGCCCTAGTGTGGTCGGCATGCCAAGGGGCATTCCAGCCGGGTTAATCTTGGCGACCTCCCCTTTGTCGGCCCGGTACAGCAGCATCGGATTGTGCCCTGCCGACACAAGGTTTATTTCCCGTTTCGTGCTTTCGTAGAGGACGAGCAGCACGGTGATGAACATCCCAGGGGGGATATTCTTCTGGAGATAGTCATTCACTTTAATGAGGATTTCCTTGGCCGACACTGCATTGGCTGACTGGATCTGGATTACGGTGCGTAGCATTGACATAACCAGCGAGGCGGGCACTCCCTTGCCAGAGACGTCAGCCACTGTGAGGCAGTAGCGTTCAGGACTGATCGCGAAAACGTCGTAAAGATCGCCGCCGATGGTTTCCGCGGCTCGATAGAAGGCATCCACCTCCAGCCCGGGCACTAACGGAAGCTGACGCGGCAGTAACGTTTTCTGAATCTGCGAAGCAACCTCGATCTCTTTCGCCATTTTCTCTCTGGCTACAATGTTTTTTTGATCCCGACTGAGACGCGTCATCATCTCATTGAAAGCACGGGATATCTCGAAAAACTCTTCCGCCCCTTCTAAAGGCAGTTCGGTTTCAAGATCACCTGAAGCAAAACGCCGCACACGATGGGTAATCTTTACTATGGGTTGGACAAAATAGTTAGATAGAAGGTAGATTCCCACCACTCCAAAAAGCAGCAGTACAAGTATCAGCAGACCAATACTCTGGCGAGCCCGGGTTATTCTGCTTTGTACCTGATCCGAGGAGTAGATTACACGTATCAGTCCGATGCTTCTTTCACCAAACCTGATTGGTGTCGTAAGGTAGTTAAGCCGCCGATCGTCGACACGGTACCGCTGAGGAACACCTATCTCCCCTTCATCAATGAAGGCAGGAGTTTTGTAAGGCTTCCGTATGTTGCGAATGTCCTCGGAGTGCGCCAGGATAAGACCGGTTGAGTCGGTTATGACAATCAACTGCAACTCGGGATTCGCCCGTAGATAACTTACGATGAGCTGGTCAAACTCCACGTCGGAGCGCCGATTGATCGCATAGCCGGCGGCCTGGTCGGCAATGGTCTTGGCCAGCGAACTTACGGTCTCATCAAGGTGGGTATAAAGGTGGCGCGATGTCCGGCTGTCGATATAATAGCATGCCCCGCCTATTATGACCGAAACGACCACAAAAGTCCAGATGGAAAACTTGACCCGCAGCGTGAAAAGCCGCCGCAGAAAGGGGCGGCCTTCGCCGCGAACTGGGCCAATCCGTTTGATCATACGAAGCTCGTTGAAACCGGCAGCGGAGATGTACTCGACAGAGTCCATGATCTTTTGAATCATGTAGAAACCAAGTCCTCCCTTTCGCCCCGACTCCACCAGCCGTTGCAGATCGACCCGGCCTTCCCCTTGAGGTTGGAAGGACCGGCCTGTATCAATGAGGGAAAAGACTATCAGTTTCTTATAGACGACTACACGGAGGCGAATAGTTCCCTTTTCATAGAGATAAGCGTGGCGGATGATATTTGTGGTTCCCTCTTCAATGGCCAGGAGGATGGCGGTAGTATCCTTTCGGGACAGGCCTGCGGCCATGCAGCTTTCGCGAACAGTTCGCTGGAGGCTGTCAAGGTACTTTTCCTCGGCAAGGAATTCGGCATTGACTTCTTTTATCGGCCGGCGAAACATATATACGAAAGTAGAAAGGAGAGGCATGTCAGCCTAACAAAAAAACTGGCACTGTCTCTCATATCCTGTTATTTGCCTTCTTCGGATTTCAACCGTAATCGCGCCTGTTCGAGGTTGTCCAGCGTGTTGCTATTGTTGGGATAGGCTTGCAGAACTTTTTCCCAGGCTTCAATGGCCTTTTGATACTCCTTGTTGCGCATGTGCCGTAGACCGTCAAGATACAATTGCCAGACAGCTTCATCCTTTTGTATGTCCTCCAGCGTGGACGGCCGCGCCAGAGCCTGGTCTATCCTCTTCAGGTATTCCATAGCGATGGGTTCTGCCGGATCGATGGCCAGAACTGCGCTGAATTGCCGTCGGGATTCACGGTATCTCCCCGCCTTGAACATCTGGATACCATGGTCCAATTGCTGCGTCAGGTCTAGCTGCCTGACAGCCCGCTGCTTGGCCTTTTCAACCTTCCGGTTGGAAGGATCCATATCCAGTATCCGATCGTATGCCTCCATGGCCGTGAGATACTGCCCACTGCGCTCCGCCGCCTGAGCGATATCGAGGTTTAAGGCGATCTCGGAGCTCATGTCGTCTTCAATGGCGATCTTCAGCTCCTTTGCCCCTGTGTGTTCCGGATTGATATCGAATATCAAATCAAGCATGTCCAGCGCGGCACCATAGTACTTCTTAGTAAAGAAGCTCTGGGCCTGGGTGTAGTAGGTCTGAATGTTCTGGTGCAGCTCGAGCTCTGTCTCGTGCAGCTTCTGCTCTTGTTCGCGCTGGATCCGCAGAGCATTTTCAACGGCCGCGATCGTGCCTATGATCATTCCGTTATGTTCATCAAAGGCTAATGCCCGGTGATAATAGCTCAGCGCAGAATCCAGGCGAAACTGCTCATAGAACTCATCCGCCTTTTCCTTGTAGAATTCCGACTGGCGGTGGCGCTCATCGGCAAGCAGCTCCGAACCGCGCTGTTGCTCTTCGTATTCCTGACGACGCTTCTGCTCCGATATAGATGAGCCAATGAGAAACGAGAGAGAGAAACGGTGACTGTCGTCAACATAATCGAGACACTTATAGGCATAATCGATTCTCAAGCGGCGATACGTGAGGCCGGCGCCAAAGGAGAGGTTGTCCCGGTCGTACCCAGCTCTGAGAGCATAAGCTCCATCGAATACAGCTTCGGCCCCGGTGTGAACTTTTGTCGACCTGTTTTCAACCTTTTCCAGTTCAAATGACGCCGTTAGCTTGACCCTGTCGGCCAGCTTTATCTGCTTTACCGACAGACCGCCGACAACCGACATCAAGGTCACCTCAGAAGTAGTGTCCAATTTAAGCGAAGCGGGGATCATATCGCGTATCAGAATCCCGCCTGAGAGATTCCTGTACAGAACGGCTGTCATTCCGAAATCAAGGCCCGCCCCGTAGTCGGAGTAGACGTCAAGAGTCTGATTAACGACTTTCAGGCTAACACCGAGGGCCAATCCTCCGTGCAGACGGCGGCCGTACGAGACCAGAAATTGGGAGGTAGAATAGTCGAAACATTCCAACGAGTCAAAACTGCTTCGTTTGACAATGTCGTCGGTGCCTATCCGCATGTAGGCTATTCCAAATCCGCCAAGAGAGATGACAGGATAGGCCCAGGAAGCGTAGTCGCAGATTGTCCCTTCGAAAAGCGCCATATGCATGAAAGAGACTTCCTGGAATTCCAGAGCCGCCAGACCGGCTGGATTGTAAAATATGGCGGAAGCATCATCGGCAAGCGATGTGAACCCACCTCCCATGGCCAGCGCCCGCGCCCCGACACCGACAGAGAATGGTGATTCCTGTCCGGCATCACCGGCAGCAGCATACCCGGCAAGAGTCCAAACAATGGACGCAGTCAGTATTATACACACCAGCCTTCGCGTCACTTAACCACCGCTACTTTCATCCGTGCCCATTCACCGGTGCGAATGATCTTGACGGAGGCAATGTAAACGCCATTTATCACCATGTGCCCGGCGTTGTTCCGCCCGTCCCACAAGATTTCGTTCTCTCCCGTTACGGCGCCATTGGAACCTTCCGGCAGATTCCGCGTATATACTTCCTCCCCAGTTAAAGTGAACACTCGGAATTCCACTGCCGATGGTTGGTCCAACTCATACGAAAAACGGGCATACGAAACTTCGGGATTGAAGGGGTTGTCCTCAATCACAAATGATTCCTGCAGCTGTTTTCCCTTTGTGGCATACATCTGGGAAATCAGGTATTCGCCGGTAACCGTCGACGATATCTCAACCGGTTGTCCTGCATTGGGGCCTTCTGCAAACACCGCTGAGATATCACGTCGTTCAAGACCGAGCCTGAAGGAGGGCGGAACGGTTTCCTTAAACTTCGCTGTAAAGACGATTGAGAGAGTTTCCGCAGGCAACACGATGAAATCATCAAATAATAGAAGCAGTTTGTTGCCGCTGAGCGAGGCTTGGGACACCGGCAGCCCATTCTCATAAAAGCCGGAGACAAGGGGATCAAGAATCAATCCCACATCGAGATCTGCATTATCGGCTTGTATAAAGGCAATGTCAATCTCGTCAAGGCGGATACCAGAGACAGACGAAGCCCCGCGATTGGTCAGGTTAAGGCGGAACAATTCTTTCTCTCGTCCAGGTAGAATCAGGTTTGAACCAAGGAGCTGCAGTTCAACCAGAAGATCGGCCTCCAGCGACTCCACTTGTAGAGTGAACTCAAACGAGGCATCCCGGATAAGTGCAGGTGCGTTGGTATTCGAATCAACCGGTAAGTCAACCAATGAAAAAACAAAGGTTGCAACCGTGTCATGTAACGGCGCTCTGAACAAAAAGGTTTGGTGTTGGTCAACTGCAATAGCGCCGGTAATGGGATCCTCAGCGCCAAAATCAACTCCTCCCGTGCTCAGACTGAAGGTTCCCTCCGAGGTTGCAGCCTCACCGAGATTGCGAAGCCTCACACTCAAACCGAAACTTCCGCCTCTGTCCACAAGGCCGTTCACAACATCCTGCAAACTGTAAGTAAGTTCCAGTTCGGCAGGCCTTTGTATCATTACATAGGCATCATTGTCGAGTGGCGGCTCCTGGGCAACGTCTGTCGACAGGATGTCAACCTGAAATTCCTCGGTGGAGATCGGTTCTGGTGACGCCGTAACGTCAAAGCATACTTCGATTGTATCACGGGCGTTGATACTCTGTATAGTCAACGTGGAGTCAAAGACCGAATTGCCGTCACTTGACAGGCCGAGTTCCAGAGGACCAAGGGCGGAATTGGAAAGGTTTGCGACCTGACAGTTGATTTGGAACAGCTGGCCTGTATTTACCTTTGGCTTATTAGGCGCCACGGCATCGACACTAACAATCCGCGCTACCGACAGCTCGTCGACAAACACAGACTGGCTTTCGAAATCGGTCGCAAAGGTTACAATGCCGCCAACACCGGGAATCATCAGAGGCAGCGAAGCACTTACATGTAAGCTTTCACCCATCTGGCTCAGAGGAATGAACATCACCTCCGTCTCGACAGAGTTCAACCCAGGATAAAGAGAGTCACCTGAAACAATGAGGTTGGTGGAAACTGAGAAACCAGAACCTTTGACGGCGAAACTGGCGTCGTCAAGGGAAACCGCCAATGGATAATCGTTTCCAAGATTCACGTCAAAACGAAATCCGATTTCCGCTCCCGCAAAGACCATAGTTGGCTTCAAGGAATTGGATACATAACTTACCTGTAGCTCAGGAAGCAGATAGACCGAGTCGGCAAAGGGGGTGGTCAGCTCAAACCGAACGCCATTTGAAACCAAACTGTATTGCATCTTCACAGAATGCCAGCCCGGTAGCAGACTTTGGTGCGGCTGGACGAGCGCCGGCAGACCTGAATATCTGATAACATCATTTTCAAACGAGCAGTAATCTGGCGAGCCCCCATATATTACAGACGTGCGGCCTCTGCTTTTCGTCAGGCTTACGACCAAGTCTGTCCTGTTGATCGGACCACTGAACCCATCAACTGCAACATTGAATGACATCTCAAACGGTTCACCCGGGTAGGCAGTATCAGGTTTAAAAGAGCCCTCAACAATTTCAAACGAGTACGGCGCGAGGATTTCAATCGGAAGCTCACGCCGGTCGCCAGTGGCATACAGTTGTCCTCCGACCTCGTATTCGGCAATGACCTCAATGACCAAAGTATCCTCGGAGATGCTCTGCGGGGCAGCAGGCAGGTCTAACGTGACTGTATCGACAGTACCATTTGAGCCAGGCTCGAAAGCGACTTCCGTTGAATCGCCCCCCGAGCCAAAACGTGCTCTTACAACAGGCGCAAAAGAGGCTCTCAGTTGTCCGTTGTTTTGGACCACCACAGACACTACATTCTCTGCACCTGCATAGACCTGGCTCAGCGGCAACCCGTCGCCGCCTAACACTGCCAGGATGTCATACCCGTTGAATGACACCTCAACCGTCGGAGAAGTCACTTCGCCGTTGGTGGCATAAATTTCGACAGTCCCTGTGGGACCGGAATAGATTATCTGCGCCGGGAGAAGACTGACAATACCTTCATTGAGCAGTTCCTGATCATCGATGACATCCGGCGCCAGGCTACCATTGTTTGAAACCAATGAAATTGGCCTTCCTTGCAAGTAGTAATCTGTCTTGGGGTTTCCGTAACCGTCGTAGAGAGCAATCTGTGCTAACTCTAAAAGAGGCTGGCCGACTACCTGGTCGGGCAAAATTGTCATATCCATCTCCACCAGCTCCCCGGGAAGGACTGTTATCTGTTCCGACTGCCCCATGACCCCGTTTGCCATTGCCACCACCGATCCCTGCCCGACCGTAAGAGCCTGGAATACAGAGCCGGTGAACTCCCCAATAGAGTCAGAGCCTTTGGCCAGGAACCAGTCAAATCCAAGACCCGT
Organism: uncultured Ignavibacteriales bacterium; assembly: GCA_964416195.1. Lineage (GTDB taxonomy): Bacteria > Zixibacteria > MSB-5A5 > GN15 > FEB-12 > CAYQDB01. The sequence goes on along the minus strand of CAYQDB010000003.1, from coordinate 88,621 downwards.
TATTTCGTTACTGAACTGATCCAGACCGACGGCATAGAACTTGATAATATCGCCCGCCATGAGCGTGATATCGTGAGCGGGAGAGACCTCAATTGCATAAAGGGGACCGGGGATTATAGCGAACTCATCTGATAAATTCGGTCCGGCAACGATTGTTTTGTGACGGTCAAAAGCAAGGCCAGCCAAGTGGTAATTGCCCGCTTGTACCGGATTTTTAACAGCTTCCAGCAGAACCACAAGGTGAACAGGTTGGCATATAAGCGGCGAATCAGGGGGTTGGTCTCTCTTGTGGATGCGATTTGTCAAGAAGAGAGTGAGATATCCCTCGATAATGTCGTAGCTCCTGACACCGTAACTTAATGTCGGGCAATCGTCAATCAGCTCGACTACCCGGATAGGTGACAAGTCAAAACAGTCCGGAAACGAAAAGGCAAAACCACCGTAACCGAGGGAGAAAAAGGTCTGGCCGGGCAATTCGAAATGCAGAGCGTATACTGACGTACGACCCACCACTGAGTCATTGATCACTACATGAAAACTGTCAAGCTGGGCTGCTGATGGGTCGGAGTAAAGTCTCCCCACCTGATCTAAATAAGACCCAAAGTAGCTCTCAGGTTGGGCAGTTTCACCGCTGCCCTCGATGGCAAACACGGATAGCCATGGAAGCAGTGCCAGAACGAAAGAAAGCTTTAGAAACATCATGCAGCGGCAGTAACCCTGTTCTTAAACCGAAGACAAAGCAATCTAATCAATTCGACTCAATAAAGCAAGGAATATGCCCCACATTATAGCCTGCACACGATTATCTAAGAGAAAAAACGGCAGCCTTATCTACTGTGGCAAAAGAGCTACAATACGCTTTACGATAACGACTTATGGGCAGCCACTTCTCTTGTGACAGTACGAGGACAAGAGCGCAACACAATGAACTTCACAGATAGTTGCTTGAGCAGGGATACTGCGCAACAGATTGCAGTATAAGTCAATAGAATTGCAAATACATGTCCAGCTACGAACGGCTTCAAGTGATGTTCTCGGCTGCCTCTACTGTGTTGGACATGAGCATCGCTATGGTCATCGGGCCCACTCCTCCAGGAACCGGAGAAATATACGAGACCTTGTCAAGGCATTTATCGAAGTCGACATCGCCAACCAGCCGATACCCCTTTGGGGTCGTACTGTCGTCAACTCGGTTCACACCTACATCGATGACAACAGCCCCGCTTTTGACCATATCAGCCGTTATGGTCTTCGGTCTGCCCACAGCCGCAATGAGAATATCCGCGCGCCGCGTAATCTCACTCAAATTTCGAGACCGGGAATGAGACACTGTGACTGTCGCATCAGCCATCCTTGCTTTTTGCATTAGCATGGCAGCGAGTGGCTTGCCGACAATGTTAGACCGCCCGACAACAACCACCTCTCTCCCGGCGGGATCAATCCTGTGGTACTCCAGTAACTTGATTATCCCGTGCGGCGTACATGGAAGCAGACAGGGGCGACCGATCATCATGAGACCGACATTCTGTGGATGGAAACCGTCAACGTCTTTCTCAGGAAGGATTGTGAGAGTCACACTGAGTTCATCAATCTGTTTCGGCAATGGTGACTGAACAAGGATACCGTGTATCTGCTCATTCCGATTGAGTGACGCCACGATTTCAACCAGTTCTGCTTGCGAAAGAGTCTGCGGTCTCCTGACCACTTCCGAGTAAAGTCCCAGTTTTTTACAGGCTTTGATCTTGCTGTTCACATAGGTAGCTGAAGCGGGATCATCTCCGACTAACACCGCTGCCAACCCGGGGACAATGCGCCTTTTTTTTAGCGCTTCAATTCGGGGTTTAAGCTCAGAGTATATACTCGCCGCTACTTCTTTACCTTTAATGAGTTGTGCGCTCATGCTAAAGTATTCCTTTATGCCGACGGGAGGGCTGCGTCGGGGCGGAAGGTTTCAATATCAAAATCAAGACGGAAGCGCTCTATGCTTTGCGCCCGGCCGTCTGTCGGGTCCACTTTGATTATCACCCCAGAGAGTTTGACATCATTCACGGCAGTAGTGAACCGTTTCGGCATGCCGGTCAGGAACCGTTGCAACGATGGCTCCTTTTCCATTCCGATGATCGAGTCATGGGCACCTGTCATACCAGCGTCGGTGATATAGGCGGTTCCGCGTCTACTGACATACTCATCGGCCGTCTGAACGTGCGTGTGGCTACCAATTACAGCCGACACCTTTCCATCGAGGTAATAATGCATAGCCTGTTTTTCCGAAGTCGCTTCGGCATGGAAATCAACGATAACGGTATCCGTTTCCTGTCTGAGTACGGCCAGTTCGCGATCAGCCACCTGAAAAGGACAGTCTATGTCCTTCATGTATGTCCGGCCCATAAGATTCAGAGTACCGATTTTCCAGTTACCGATAAGATCAATATAAGAGCCAATGCCCGGAGCGCGTGAGGGATAGTTGGCCGGTCGAAGGAGCTTGGGCTTCTCGTCGAAATACTTAATGATCTCATACCGATCCCAGATGTGATTGCCCGATGTCTGCATATCAACACCGTAGGAGAAGACTTTACGGGCCATTTCCGGTGTTATGCCGAATCCACCGGCGGCATTCTCAACGTTGGCTATTACATAGTCAGCAGCATGCTTCTCCCGCAAGGTTTTGATCATGTGAGCCGCAGCCTGGCGCCCCGCTTTTCCACAAATATCCGCAACAAATATAACCGTAATGAGTTCCATCAAGTCACTTTCCAAAGTGGCCAAGCTGTGCGAAAAACCGGAAGTACACACCAATTCCCAGTCAGCCTATTACTGAAGACGAAGTCTACTACACCTCGGCCCAGTATGCAACCACGAAAAGAAATCTATCCCTCGCTATTTTGCATACTCGGTGGCACGAGTCTCTCTTACCACTGTCACCTTGATCTGGCCCGGGTATTGCATTTCTTTTTCTATTTTGTCGGCAATGTCACCAGCTAAAATTGAACTGGCCAGATCGTCCAGGAGTTTGTTTTCAACAATTACCCGTATCTCGCGGCCCGCTTGAATGGCATAGGCTTTAGAAACTCCCTTGAAGCTGTCAGCCAGTTCTTCCAGTTGTTGCAGTCGCTTGATATACGCCTCCAGTGGTTCCCGGCGGGCGCCGGGTCGAGCGCCGGAGACAGCATCGGCCGCCTGCACCAGAACGGGGTAGGGACCTATCATCGGTACGTCACCGTGGTGTGATTCGATGGCGTTGATAACCTCCTCGCTCTCTTTGAAACGACGCATGAAATCAGCACCGATCTGCGTATGCGTCCCTTCCGTCTCACGGTCGATGGCCTTTCCTATGTCGTGCAAGAGGCCGCAGCGTTTGGCCATAGTGGCATCGAGTTCCAGCTCAGCGGCCATCAATCCACTTAGTATGGCCACCTCTTTGGAGTGGGCCAGGACATTCTGGCCATACGAGGTGCGATAGTGGAGCTTGCCCAACATCTTCACCACGTCTGGGTGCAAACCGTGCACGCCCAACTCAAAACAGGTCTGCTCCCCGGCTTCACGGATGATAACCTCCATTTCTTTGTTAGCTTTCTCAACCAATTCCTCGATGCGGGTGGGGTGGATTCTGCCGTCGGCAACTAGCTTTTCGAGGGCCATACGAGCCACTTCCCGCCGAACTGGATCATAGCCGGAGAGAATGACAGCTTCCGGTGTATCGTCAACAATCACATCAATGCCGGTGGCTGTTTCAAAGGCTCGTATATTTCTCCCTTCACGACCAATGATCCGCCCTTTCATCTCGTCACCAGGGAGATGTACTACCGAGACTGTAGTTTCCACCGTATGATCCGCTGCACAGCGATAGATAGCGGAAAGAATGACCTCCTTGGCTTCTTTGTCGGCCTGCCGCTCAGCCTGATCTCGTATTTCCTTTATATGCGCGGCAGCTTCTATCTTGGCGGCGTTGACCATATTCTCCATGAGTTGTTTCTTGGCTTCCTCCGGCGTCATCTGAGCGATTCTCTGGAGCTTTTCGTTCTGAATCCTGATAACCTCTTCAAGCTCATTTTCCCGGAGTGTAACCCCCTTTTCACGAGACTGCATGACCTTTTCACGGCCGGATAATTCGCGATCCCGGTCCTGTAGGAAATCCAGCTTTTTCTCCAGAGTAGCTTGGCGTTCCTGGAACCTTTTCTCAGCAGTCTCCAACTCTCGGCGTTTAGTCTCAGCCTCTCGCTCGAAATCACCTTTTCGTTTCAGCCACTCCTCGCGTGCCTCAAGCGCAGCCTCTTTCCTCTTGATCCGAGCTTCCTTTTCCGCCTCCTCAACCAGCCGCGTTGCTTCTTTGGCGGCGCCACTGAGCTTCTTGCTCGACAGGTGACGGGCCATATGCCAGGAGACAAAAAACGAAACAAGACCGATAACGATCGCTATAGCAATAAACAGGATCACATCGTTCATCATGTCCTCCCATCCGGCAAACAGAACCGAATGCTCAATTTATGTGAAAGTGCCGGGATGAGAAGATACAGGACTTTTGACAGGGAATCTGTCAGGAAGCTATCGAGTCATCGGCCAGAGCATCACCCAGGTTGGTAAGGATTCTATCCAGTACGGAGTCGGTCTCTTGCTCCGCCAAGTCACCACTATCGTACCAGTCGAGCAACTCAGAAGCCATTGACATAGCAGCCAGAATCGCTACTTTATCTCGAGCCTGAACGCGACTGGCTTGAGAAGCTTCCTTCATCTTCGAATCGACATATTCGGCGACTTTGGAAATATGGGAGGGGTCGGTTACCCCCGTGATGGGGTACTCCTCGCCAAATATATGTACCACAACCTTGTTTTCAACCATGGCAACAGATTTCCACTAAACGACTTATACCAAACAAGTCCGTATTCTCTTATCCCGCTAACTTATAATAAGTTATATAAGCTTATGTGCTCTTTGTCAATAAAAAACTTACCGGCTAAAGCTTTCCAGTTCCTCCAGACGGTCTAAAACTGACATCAGCTTGCTTTTTACGGCCTGAGACCGGTCGGCATTCTCCAACTTGAGCTCACGGCACTCCTTTCTGAGACCGACCAGCTCGGCTTTGAACCTCTCATTCTCCTGCTTGAGTGAAAGATTCTCGTGCTTGACTCTATCCAGAAGACCCAGTACTTTCTCGACTCTCTCCGCCAGTAATTCAAGTTTACCCTGCATTGCTATTTATCCCTCACCTCAACATTAAACATTTGCTTTAAAGAGTCAACCACTTTTTGCTGCAAATCATCAACTTGCTCACCTGACAAGCTGCCCTCGGGCGACCGGTACGTTATAGCAATGGCAACTGATTTCTTGCCTTTCCCGATCTGTTTACCGGCATACAGATCAAATATGCGCACAGATTCAGCCATTCCACCCGCTGTCTTTTTCACTTCACTAACCAGATCCCCTGCTTGAACACTCTCAGATACAACAACAGCAAGATCGCGCGGCGCCGCCGGGTAGAGCGGCAGCGGAGTGAACTCTATCAACGGCCGACTTACCGGAATCAACGGATCAACCTCGACCTCTGCGACATACACCGGCTGTTTGATGTCAAACCCGTCCAATATCGACAATGACACCTTCCCTACGACGCCGCTTGGCCGACCGCCTATCATCAGACTAAATGAAACGTCATCCTCAAGGAAAGGAACTTCAGCCCCTTCAAATCCGAGTTGCGGCCAGCGGAAGTGATCGGCCAGCCGTTCTATGGCGCCAGTGAGATCATAGAAATCAAGTGGTCGAGGATTCTCCCGCCAGGTATCCATGGTGGAGCCGGTCACAGTCAGCAAGACCCTCAGGTTTTCTCGCCAGACACCCTGCTCATCCGGCGGAAAGTAAACCTTGCCGATTTCGAACAGACGCAGGTCCAGACTGCGATGTGAGATGTTGTGACCGACCACCGTCAGCGCCGACTGAACGAGGGTGTTGCGCATAATGTCAAGCTCTCTTGACACCGAATTCATAACACGCAGTTGTGGGAGTTCCGGATTGAGCAACTTGGCGAGGCCGCTTTCGGCCAACCCGTGACTGAGCATTTCATCAAACCCGGCTCCGGTTAATGTCCTTCTCACTTCATCCCGGAAAGTGTCCACAATGTGACGGGGCGTAAACAGAGGGCCGATGTTTGCTACTATATCTGGAATAGTGTCATATCCTTCAATGCGGGCGATTTCTTCAACCAAATCGATTTCTCGTTTGATGTCCGGACGGAATGTCGGCACCGTCACCTCCAGCTCACCTGAGCCTTTAACAGTGAATTCCAAGTGGGTAAATATCTCTTTCATTCGGCCTTCGGAAATGTCAGTGCCGAGCACATAATTGCATCGCGTGGGGCGGAAGTCTATAGTGACCGGGTCGATCTTTTGCGGGTAACAATCGACGACTCCCGAAAGCACCTCTCCCCCGCATATCTCTTGCAGGAGGAACGCTGCCCGATCGATAGCATACGGGATGCCGTTGGGGTCAGCGCCCTTCTCAAAGCGCATTGACGATTCCGAAACAATGTTGAGCCTCTTGCGGCTCGTGCGAATGACCGAGGGGGTGAAATAGGCAGCCTCCAGAAGGACGTTGGTGGTACTATCCTCGACCTCAGAATCAAGACCTCCCATGACACCTGCAGCAGCCACCGGCACCTTACCGTTGGTAATTAACAGAACCTTTGATGTTAGCTTATGTTCCACGTCATCAAGTGTGGTGAACTTCTCAGCCTCATTTGCTCTCCTTACAACCACTTCGCTGGAGCCAAATCGGTCCAAATCGAAAGCATGAAGAGGATGACCGGTCTCAAGCATAACAAGGTTGGTAACGTCAACGACATTCGATATAGGCCTAATACCTGACATCAACAGCCTTGCCTTTACCCACCATGGCGATGGAGCTATTCGTATGTTGCGGATTACACGAGCAGCATAACGGGGACATCCCTGTGGGTCCTCGATGGAAATCCTTACGTAATTGGCGGCTTTTTCTGATGATTCGACAAGGGCGAACTCCGGCTTGAGCACTCTTGTCGATGCCAGCGCGGCCATGTCACGAGCGATGCCTATTGCCGACATAGAATCAGCACGGTTAGGGGTAAGTTCAAAAGTAAGGATGTAATCGTCATATCCAAGATAATCTACGAGCGACTTGCCTACGGGTGCATTTTCTTCAAGAACCATTATGCCGGAATGATCCTGCGAGATACCCAACTCGCGTTCAGAGCAAATCATGGCGGACGAAACAACGCCTCGAATCTTTGTCTTCTTCATTACGAAGTCGCCGGACAACTTGGCGCCCACCAGAGCTACCGGGACCCTCTGGCCGGTAGCTACATTAGGCGCACCACAGACGCTGTCCAGAATTCCTGAGCCGGTATCAACGCGCGCCAACTGGATTTTCGAAGCTCCCTTGACCGGCTTCAGTTCCACCACCTCACCGATCACTACTTGGTCCAGGTAGCGTGCTGTGGGCTCTATGTCTTCACAGGCTGTCCCACAGAGAGTGAGCCTATCAGCGGTCTCTTCCACAGACCAATCAAGGCCGGTAAGCTCTTTCAGCCAGTTGTACGATATCTTCATCGTTAGATAAACTGCCTTAGAAAACGGATATCGTTGTTAAAAAAGAACCGGATGTCATCTATCTTGTACTTCAGCATAGCTATTCGCTCCACTCCCATACCGAAAGCATAACCGGTGTACTTCTCCGAGTCGTGCCCCGCTTTATCCAGCACAGCCGGGTCAATCATACCACAACCGAGAATCTCCAGCCAACCCGAGTACTTACACAGTTGGCAGCCTTTTCCCCCACATAGAAAGCACTCAATATCAACCTCGGCGGATGGCTCCGTAAAAGGGAAGAAAGAAGGGCGAAATTGCAACCTGAGTCCTTCTCCAAAGAACGCCCGACAGAAAGCTACCAGCGCTCCTTTGAGGTCGCTCATATTAACCCCCTCGTCAACCAGAAAACCGTCGACCTGATGGAACGATACATGTGCCCGAGTCGAGATAGCCTCATTCCGGAAACACCTACCGGGAGTGATAATCTTCATGGGAGGCTTTCTTCTTTCCAACTCGCGGGCCTGCACTGGGGTGGTATGTGTTCGGAGAAGGCGGTCGCCCTCGACGAAGAGGGTATCCTGCATGTCGCGCGCCGGATGGTCGGGTGCGAAATTGAGCGCTCCGAAATTGTAGTAATCAGTTTCTACATCCGGCCCGTGGGCAATCTCAAACCCCATGCCGTAGAATGTATCGCAGATTTCGTCAATAACCTGGTTGACAATATGGACGACTCCGATGCGCTGACCGGTGCCGGGCAGGGTAGGATCAAAAAGGGTTCGCTCCTTTGGCAAGGCAAGCTGCTGGTGGGCTAAATTCAGTTGTTGTTCGATTGTGGCGCGGCACTTGTTAGCCGCAGACCCAACCGTCTTACGTTCTTCGAGGGAAAGCTCCTTGAGTCCCTTTAGTACTGCCGTAACGGAGCCTTTGCGTCCCAGATATGCTACCTGCAGCTCTTTTAGGGACTCGAGCGAATCGGCCTGGCTAATTCGCTTGAGAGCCTCATCTTGAATACTGGCAACGTCATCTAGGAGCGACATACGGCAAGCAAGCTAATGTTAGTTGCCGGAGGCCATCTTGGCAAGGTTGGCAAAGGTTGCCATATCACGGGCAGCGATATCAGCCAGTGTCTTGCGGTCGAGATTGACTCCCGCTTTCTTGAGGCCGGCCATAAAGGAAGAGTAATTAGTTCCGCATAGCTTGGCCGCGGCTGAGATACGGGTAATCCACAATGAACGAAATACCCGCTTCTTATTACGGCGATCGCGGTAAGCGTACTTTAGACCCTTGTTGACCGTTTCCAGTGCGGTACGGTATAACTTCCCACGGGCATTGTAGTTGCCCCTGGCCTGTTTCAACACATTCTTATGGCGCTGTTTGGCGGCTACATTGTTCTTGGCACGCGGCATTGTTGAGATTCTCCTTTGGCAAATCCAATCTTCGAATTAGTACGGGATCATTCGCTTAACTCTCTTGGTGTCGGCTTTCGAAACCAGAGTCGTCTTACGCAATTGGCGCTTGCGCTTGGGACTCATCTTGGTCAGAATATGGGTCCTGTACGCTTTGAACCTTTTAAGCTTACCGGTGGCCGTCTTCTTGAACCGCTTGGCGGCCCCCCGCTGGGTTTTCATCTTCGGCATAATCTTCCTTTGATTGCTAACTCACAATACTATCGCTCAGTCGGTCTCTGTTGGTGCCAATTCCGACTGTTGGGTTGTCTGCTCCATTTTCGGCGCTTCTTTAGAAGAGCGTTTTTGCTTCTTGAGGACTTCTGACGTCGGCGCCAAGACCATCGTCATGTGCCGCCCATCAAGCTTGGGCACCATCTCTACCGACGATATGTCCGCTAGTTCTTCAGCCACCCGATCAAGAATCCTTCGACCATGCTCGGTGTAGGCCATCTCTCGCCCGCGAAACATAACAAACACTCTGACTTTGCTACCGGATTTGAGGAACTCTCGTACATGCCGAGTTTTGAAGTCAAAGTCATGATTGTCAATTTTGGGCCGATACCGCATTTCCTTAAGCTGAAAGGCATGCTGCTTCTTCTTGGCAGCCTTGTCTTTCTTGGAAAGCTCATACTTGAACTTGCCGTAATCGAGAATGCGGCACACCGGCGGGCGACTGTTGGGAGCAACTTCTACCAGATCTAAATTCAGGTCTCGAGCACGTCCCAAGGCCTCGTTGGTTGGCAAAATACCGATCTGCTCGCCCTCAGGCCCGATCAGCCTGACGGGTGATACCCGTATCTGGCGGTTAATCCGCAAATCTTTACTAGCTATGAAATCCTCCTCTTACTTCGTTTCCTCAAAACTGTTCAGACCCTTGCTTTCTATCTCAGACCTCAGCATGGCGACAGACTCATCCAGCGTTCTATCCCCAAGGTCTCCGGCGCCATGCTTTCGCATTGATACCATCTGGGACTCGATTTCCTTAGCTCCGACAATAAACATGTACGGCACTTTCTGCATCTCAGCATCCCGGATCTTGGCGCCGATCTTCTCAGAACGGTCGTCAAGCACAGCACGGATCTTCTCTTCTTTCAATCTATCGACAACTTCCTGCCCATATTCATTAAAACTGTCGGTGATAGGCAGTACCTTCACCTGTACCGGTGCCAACCAGAAAGGGAAATTACCGGCATAGTGTTCAATCAACACACCAAAGAATCTCTCGATAGAGCCCAGCAGCGCCCGATGAATCATGAACGGTCGCTTCTGCCGGCCATCATTGTCAATATAATAGAGATCGAACCTCTCTGGCAAGGAAAAATCGAATTGAATAGTCGAACATTGCCAATTCCGCCACAAGGCATCCTTGATGTTAATATCAATTTTGGGGCCATAAAAAGCTCCCGCTCCCTCATCTACCTGGAATGGCAACCCCACCTTTTCCAGAGCCAGGCGCAGACCGTCCTCAGCCCTTCGCCAGTCTTCTTCATTGCCGATTGCTTTTTCCGGCCTCGTCGAAAGGTAAACGTCAAAATCCGTGAAACCGAACGATTTCAAGATATGAATACAGAAATCAATAATCCAGACCAACTCATCTTCCATCTTGTCCTGGGCCACGAAATGGTGAGCGTCATCCTGGGTAAATCCACGCACTCGCATCAGACCATGGAGTACCCCGGCACGCTCGTAGCGATAAACAGTACCAAGCTCGGCCCAGCGCAGGGGCAGATCACGGTACGACCAGAGACGCGACTTGTACATGTGCATATGGAACGGACAATTCATCGGCTTGAGCTGATACTGCTGCCTATCGACCTCAATCGCCCCGAACATATCCTCGGTGAAGAAATCGTTGTGACCGCTCTTGTCCCACAACTCACGGTGAGCCAGATGGGGACTGAAAACCAGGTCATAACCGTACTTGAGGTGCTCTTCACGCCAGAAGTTCTCAATCTCGTTCCTGACACGAGCGCCTTTAGGCAGCCACAGGATCAGACCAGCGCCGACATCTTCAGAGATAGTATACAGTTCAAGCTGTTTTCCCAGAACGCGGTGATCTCTCTTTTTGGCCTCTTCCATTCGATGCAGGTAGTCGTCAAGCATAGCTTTCTTAGGATACGATACCCCGTAAATACGCTGGAGCATCGGGCGACTTTCATCTCCTCGCCAGTAAGCACCCGAGGTTGAGACGAGCTTGAAAGCTTTGACCATACCGGTTCTCGGCAGGTGAGGCCCGCGGCAGAGGTCCTCAAAATGTGAGTGTTTGTAGAACGTCACGGTTTCATCCTCGATTTCCTCAAGAATCTCTGCCTTATACATGTTGCCTTGAGAACGATAATACTCTATGGCCTCTTTCCGGTCTTTAGTTTGACAAGTAAACGGCGCGTTCTCCTTGACAATTGCAGCCATCCGCTCTTCAATACGGATTAGGTCCTCGGGAGAGAACGGCGTTTCTATATCAAAGTCATAGTACCAGCCCTCGTCGATAGGCGGCCCGATGGCGGGCTTTGCCTGAGGAAACAGTTCCACTACCGCCTGGGCCATAATGTGCGCACTGGAATGCCAGAAGACTTCTCGGCCGCTTGGGTCCTCGAAGGTGAGAATTTCTATGGGGGCATCCTCTGATATGGATGCATTGAGGTCAAGTACCACGCCGTTCACTCTAACTGCGACAGCCTCTTTGGCCAGGCGCGGTGAGATAGATCGGGCAATTTCCAATCCTGTTGTTCCCAGCTCAAAGCCCTTGACAGAGCCATCCGGGAAGGATATCTGTACTTGTGCCATCGTTATGCCATCCTACGAGAAAAGCGGGTCGCCCGGTGCGACAAATCCGGAGAAACCCGCCAAAAAAATGGTGGGCGATACTGGAATTGAACCAGTGACCCCTTGCATGTCAAGCAAGTACTCTAACCATCTGAGCTAATCGCCCAACCGCCCATCTGTTGCAAAGCGACAAATGACGAACAGCGTAAAAAACATTTTACCATGCATCATCTAAAATGTCAACGCTAATTTTTACTTCCTTGAGAAAGTGCACACAGCCAGGACAACTTTTCTGGAGTCCTGTAACCTCACCGGGTCCGGTCTTACAGAGCAGTGGCTTTCATTGGATATACTATATCGGCAACGGACACTGTCGCCGCTTCTCAGACAATTTACTTCACCCCCATCGTAATATCGTCAGGCTTGGTGATCCATTGGCTGCTCACCCACCGCAAAATCAGGTGATTCCCGCCATTTGCATAAAAGTTTCAGCCTTCAGGTATTCTTCGCCCAGAGTCTCATCAAAATCTGCCAGGTCGTCATCGGAAATCCCGAGGTAATCCACGACACCCTGCTGGAGCGAACCAATCAGGTAAGCGTTCTCCCGATCATAGAAGGTACTTTTTGCCAGGAAATTAGCCAGGTGAACCAAATATACAAGGGGGTCTTCAAGATCGTTCAACTGGGGATGATGATGGTAAGTTATGGCGTTACCCAACCTCTTGGGGAGTTTCCAGCGCATGGCAAGAAAGCCTCCCACCTGGGCATGGGTGTAACCCAGCGTCCGTTGCTCTAAATCATAATCCTCAGAAACCTTGTCGGTCTCCCGTTCCTGCTGGAGCCGCAAGTGTTCATCGGGCAGAAAAGACGAGACGATTATCTTACCGATGTCATGTAAAAGACCGGCAGAAAAGGCTGCATCGGGATCGACGGTACCTCGGCTTTTTATTTGCCTAGCCAGTATGCGGCAACAAAATCCGGTGGCCAGAGAGTGTCGCCAGAACTTCTCTTGAAAGTCTTGATCGACATCCTTACCCTTGAACATATCCAGAACCGAGGCGGACAGGACAAGGTTCTTAACCGCCTCCAAACCGACGATAACCACCGCCTGTCTTACTGAATCAACCTCGCGGGACAGCCCATAGAATGCCGAGTTGGTAAGCTTGAGCACCTTGACCGACATGGCAGGGTCTTCAGCGAGTACCGAAGCAACTCGCACGGCGGAGACCTTCGGGTCGCTCATCACCTTCTGAATCTGGTGAAATACAATTGGCGGTGTAGGCAGGTTCCTGATATTTGACACGACCTGTTTGACTCTGTTGTCAATTGTAGCTGTAGCCACCATCTTTCAACCTATTTCCCTTTCCCTGAAGACTTCCAAAACTCCGTCGCCAGCCGTTCGGCGATCCTTTTCTTGACGTCGGGCTGGTTGTAAAACCCGGATTCGACCCGGTCCCGCACGCACTCAATCCTCGCCGTCTTCCCAACATCCCCCACCACCTGCTTCTGGGCAGTATGAACTTGTGTTAGAGGCTTCCCAGTTGCCTTTGAGCTGTCATGACTTTTTGACTTTGATATTTCGTGCAGGGCCTGGTCAGCCAATGCAGCCAGCTTCATTCTGGCTTCAGTTGATATCTCGACGCGATCACCCGCAGGCCCTGCCTTCTCCCAATTCCCATTCTTCGCCTTTTCGGTCTCTACTCGACCTTGACCGCATTGGTCATTGTACACTGGTCCTATGTCCATTTTGCCACCACCTTCATCATCCTATGCAGGTGAACTGATTTTCCTTGCGAAAAAAGCGGCTACACTCTCCTGCCTTTTATTGTTTCCCATCAACAAATTGAGGCGACGGGTTAGCATCGCGAAGGTATTGAAGTATCTTCTCGCTGTTCTTGAGTTCACCCAGCTCCCTCTTTATACGCTCGTAGCGGCCCCGCATGTAGTTCTCACATTCAGAAACCAGATTCATATTCTTTTTTACCAGGGTGGCAATACTATTGAGGATTTTCTTGATCTCGGGGAGAGCTACAGCCATCTGGAATGCCTGAGGGTGCTGGCCTTTCAGTTTAGAAACCTTTTCTTCAGATTTCTTTATACGCAAACGGTTCCGCTCGATTTCCGCAAACAGATCAAGCAGGTGCTCGTCGCTGTTGTACTTGATGAGGTCTCGCTGCTTGTCAAGCATAATGTACAAAGACTGGTAAAACGAATACTCCTCTTTGAGAACAAAGATCAGTTCTCGCTCCACCTGCTTGAGAATGTCATAATCCATAGGACCCTTCTTTATCCCGACTCGGGAAATTGGCCTGTGTCACCGGCCGGTGGCGGCTGTGGCACCGGCTGAGCGGCCCCCATCTCCTGTTGTTTCAACTCCAACCAGCCGATACGAACGTTATTCAATATAGTAATGTTATCGTCAATAAGAGACAAATCTTTCGTCGCTTCGGCAACGTTAGTTTGGTTTATGACAAACGCATATAATTTGCCGAGGTTTTCCGCAACGTCTCCGCCGGCTTCCTGGTCGAGCGTAGTGTACAGATGAGTCACAAAGCGCTTGGCTTTTTGAAGTCGCTGATACCCCAACTGGTAGTTATCGTTCTTGTAGAAATCACTAGCAGCCCTGAAGGCAGCGATGGCTCCGTCATAAACTTGGAGGATTAAGTCAAGTTGTGATTTGCCCAGGGTTTCAGCCTTCCGATAGGCAGACAATTTTCCTTCCATGCCGAGGCTTGTTCCTATTTGTTGGATTGCGATGTCAATCCCCAGTTAGTATTGATTCCTGCGAGCTGATTGGTTAGAAACTCACTCTGGGTACCCAACTGTCCTAAGACGATTTCCATCTCGTAGAACTTCTTGAAAAGGGATTCCCGTCTCATCTCCAGCCGTTCTTCGTATTCGTCTATGCGATCCTGCAACGCCGCGATTTGATTCTGGTATCCCGTTATCCTGCGGTCAAACAATCCTTCGCCGACTTTGGTGAAGCTGTCCACCATGTCGGACAGCCTGGCCGCCATTCCTTTGGAGTAGGTGATAGTTCCTTCAGCTCCAGAGACGACTTGCAAGGCATCAAGAGTAACACGCAACTTGAGTCCATCCGTAGTATCATTGCCCTCTTTGCCGGTCAGATATTGGCCTTTTCCTTCGGCCGTCTCCCCGTTGATAGTCCCCGCAACATCAGCGCCGGTGTGGCTGGTACCGTTCAGGAGACCGAGTACCGCATAGGCGGAACTTGCAATGGAGGTAACAGTTTGAACTTTGGATGTCGACCCGTAGGTTGAGCCTGTAAAATTGAGGTAGCCCGTCCCAGAGCCGCTGTCAACCCACTCCACGGTAAGACCACGGTTTCCGATGCTGTTGTCGCTGTCGATCTTTGACTGGATTTCCTGGACCAGTTCATCGGCGCTGTTGTAGGTCTTCTCTGTGAGAATGATTTCATCCGAGGTAAGGCCATCGACTATAAACTTGAGCCTGTTGTTAGAGCTGTTCAGAGTTATGGGAGTCGTGGCAGGATCGGTGATACCGGATCCCTGGAATCTTCCTCGACTCGCTGCCTGAGTGATGTCGACTTCGTAGTTCTCCCCCGGCTTTGCCTCTGCGGAGGACGAAACAAACTCGATAAAGCTGTTGCTGGAGCTGGCGGAGCTGGAAAAAAGCTTGATGACATCATCAAGATTATTACTCAGAGCCTCTTCAAGTCGACTGCTGTTGACGAGTGTTAGAGTGCCTGTGGCCGTGGTACGGATGCCAATTGCGTAGAGGTTATTATACTTTCCTTCCAGGCCGCTCACCCCGGAGGCAAGGACCCCGCGAAGGGAGCTCTCCATCATCTGTAAGGTCAAATCCCCGAAGAGAATCCCAACTTCGCCGCTATCCTTGTCGTACGTGTTCTGTTCGCCGATGTACTCGTTAACCTCATTGTAGCTGCTGATAAAGTCATTGATAGCGCTCTTGATCTTACTGAAGTCAACGTCTGTGTTGATCGACACACTTTCGCCGGGGACGGTTTCTTTCAGTACGGTTAGGGATAAACCGCCGATCAGGCTGGTGAATTTGTTGGTGTCAGATGTCACGATAATCGGGGAACCGCTACCGCCGTCTGAGCCAAGAGCGATCCTGGCGTCGGAAGCCTCCTGCAAAAGAGGCGCAAACGTGGTTACCTGAAAGGTGTCCCCGGCCGTAAGCGTCCCATCCGAAAAGCTCAACTTGAGCCCGTCCGCCCCATCTCCGGTCAGATCAACCTCGGTGTCTGCCTGGGTAACATCGAAGGAACCTGAGTTTGTGCCATCTGTCCAGTTGATCGTGATCGTATCGGTCCCGACCGTTTGTGTTCCACTGCCGGCAACAGTAAAGGTATAAATCTTGTTTACCGAGCCCGAATAGGAAGCTGTGGCGCCCAGCGATATCTGGGAGCTCGAGCTCGAATCCATTGCAATAGTCTCCGGATCGTCAAACGAAGCTGCGTTGAAATCGAGATTACTCCCACCGGTTAGATTCGATGTTACGTTGATCTTGTTGGCGACACCGGTATCCTCAGATGCCAGGATCAGACGGTATGGATTCGAAGAGGACCCGTCGTTTATTATCGTGGCTCTAACCCCCATGTTGGCATCGTTGATAGCGCTCTTGATACCGATGAGCGAGTTGTTCTTGGCATCGACAACAATAGCGTGCAGTGACCCGTCACCAACGCTTATATTGATCGTCCCTGTACCGAAAATACCAAGCGACTGATCGGTAGAACCCTGGCTGGCTATCTGGTGGTTGCGAGCCAGAGAAAGCACCTGAATATCGTATGATCCGGTGCCAACCCGCCCACTGACCGAAGCATTCAGGATCGATTCATCCGACACCGTGGCTGTAGCTGCCTCAAAGGTGCTGCTTTTGGTGAGTTTGGCAAGGTTCGTCTGGAGTGCCAGGAACTTGGCTTGGAGAGCTTTAAGTGTTGTGACGATTTGTGTCTTTTCGGTCTGCTCCTGCTCAAGAAAATCGACGTTGCGCCGTTCGGAGGCCATGATGGCGTCAATAATCTCGGCGGTATTGAGACCCGAGTTAATTCCATCAATTGAATAAAGACTCGACATATCTACTCCTGTAGCTCACAACCTCAATGTCACTCTACCCTATGCAACAACTTCCTATTTCCGGGGGAAGTTTTACCTTCCCCCGGAAACGCGGTATTGTTGTTTCTTAACCGAAGAGGGAGAGAACAACTTGTGGAACCTGGTTAGCTTGGGCCAGCATAGCGGTACCGGCCTGAAGCAGGATCTGGTTCTTGGTGAAGTTCGAAATCTCCTTCGCCATATCCGTATCGCGGATTCGGGATTCGGATGCAGTCAGGTTCTGTGAGGCAATCCGGAGGTTTCTCAAGTTGGATTCCAGCGTATTCTTCTGGAAGGTACCCAGGGTACCACGTGTTGTAGATACCTCATTGATGGCGGCATCGACTACCGCCTGCGCATCCTGGGCTCCCTGAACCGTGGTCACATCAATCCCGGCAAGAGAGGTGTACAAATTGCCGGGCAGGTTCTTGCCCAATGAGGAGGCGCTCATATTGCGCAGGCCAATTCGCGCCGTCTGACCGACGTTGGCGCCAATCTGGAAAACAAGAGACTGATCGGTGTTATTGATCGTTTCCGTTCCACCTGTAGACGCCAAGTCGTACTTCACAATCAGCGATTGGCTACGGTCGGCATTAAAGATATTAGTCTTCACGCCTCCCGTGACCGCAGTGGCCGGACCGCCGTCAAGACGGACGTCAAACCGCGCCGCTTTCACATCCAGTAACAGGTTACCGACATTCACGCCAACCTGAGCGTTGGAAATCGTGAGTTTGACAGTGCCTCTGCCGGTTTCTCCGCTAGCCTTGCTACCGATTGTAACCTGGGTGGTCGAACCATATTTCACGCTGGTTACGCTGGTAGTATAGTTGTCAAAACTCACCAGTGCATCGGTGCCACTGCTGGCCAAAGTATCCGGCGTGAGCTGCAGCACGTTCTCGAGGTCGCCAGTGCCGCCGCCAACGGTGTTCAACTTGATCTTGTAGTCAGAGCCTTCATCCCAGGTAGCAAGCTGTATTTGGTTGCTGTTGACGACCAACGCATCAACGTCGGCTATCGTGCCGCCTGAGACTGTAGCAAAGGCAGTCAGCAGCGCCGTATCAAGAGCTGACACAAGCGAGGATAGAGAGGAGTAAGTACCGGAAGCAAGCGTTACCGTTTGGGTTACGGAGCTATTCTTGACGGTCGTAGCCGTGAGGCTCAAATCACGCCCGGAGTAACCACGCGAGGACTGGGAAGTGATAGAGAACAGTGCACTGGAAGCATCCGTTGTCGAAGTATTCGTCTTCATCGAGAATTGCGCACCGGCGTTGGCCGCTGTGAAAAACAGGCTATTGCCAGCACCAGCGGTACCACTCGCCTGGACCTTCCCGGCAAGGGCGGTATTCAGAGCGATCTGGGTGCTGAACTTAGAAGCGATGGTGTTAGCGTCATCGCCAACCTCAACAGCTACCTGGATCGTCTGCTCGCCCGTGACCGCTTCGCCGCTTTCCTGATAGTTGAAGACGACCGTGTAGGTGCCCACGTGCGAAGCCGTTGCAACAGCGAGAGCGGCAGCAGACGTAATCTGGGCGTAAGTGGCGGTGGTGGCGATGGTCAGGTTGTTGCCCCAAGCGTCGGCGATAGTAACCTGGTCAGACGTTTTCTTGGCAACGTCGGAAGCCTGCACAACGTCGAGATTGTGGATCTTCTCTTCCAGATTATAGGGGTCGCCGTCGGTATTGGCCAGGCTGAGACCCAGCGACGTGGTATTCAACGTAGCCGTCGGATCGGCAGTCTTGGTCGCACTGATGGAGTGAATACCAGTGGTAAGACTCGACTGATAAATTGTCGCCTGCGAGGCATTGGCGCTGGTGACGGTAGCGATGTTGGCCTTAGAACCATCAATGAGCTTCTTTGTGCCAAACTGAGTGTTGGCTGCGATACGGTCAATTGTCTTGATCGCATTGTCAATTTCAGCCTGGTCGGCAGCCAGCTGATCGGCATCGTTGAAACCTTCGTTCGCGGCATGAATGGCCAGCTCTCTCATGGAGATCAACAGGTTGCTGATTTCTGTGAGAGCGCCCTCAGCCGTCTGGATCATGTCTATTGATCCCTCGGAGTTTTCAATGGCGCGATTCAGGCCCGCTATCTGCGCGCGGAACTGCTCGGATATGACCAAGCCGGCCGGATTGTCCGACCCCTTGTTGATACGAAAACCAGAAGACAGCTTCTCCATCGATGCCGACAGACTGTTGGTGGTAGTCACCAGGTTCCGGTGGGCATTGAGAGCTGCCAGGTTGTGGTTAATACGAAGTGCCATATGCTCATTCCTCCTTGAACTGTTTTAACGTCTCATCATACACCCCCTTTGTTTTTGGTTACATACTCAACATATGTCACTTCCAATGTCTAGAGTAGTTGCCCCGAGTTAACGGTCCATTTAACCCCTCAACAAACTTGTTTCTTTTCCTCCTTTGTTTGGTTTTGAGTTTCCCTCATTTCCTTATTAAGGTTTTTCTAAGTTCTTAATCGGCAGAATACTGAGCAGCTTAACCGGTAACAGAGAGAGGGGTTGAGGAAAAAAACAGCGCCCGATAGTCCTCAGGCTTTGGTGGCCAGCTCTGCCAGCTCGACCAGCCGCTTTTGAGCCGGCTTGAAACTGCTATCCAGCTCGAGAACACGGCGATACCCAAGAAGGGCTGAATCTCTATGTCCCATGTTAAGATAGCACTCCGACAGGTGGTACAGGGCCAGCGGGTCACTGGGACAGGCCTGGAGAAACCTCTCGTAGTAAGGGATTGCGAGGTCGTACTCGCTCAGTCTGGAATAGAGGTCGCCTATAATATGGTAGATATCGCGTTGCTCAGGATCCAGCTCAACATACTTCTCAAGGGCGACAATGGCCTCATTGAGTTTGCCGAGCTTCACCCGGGCCAGTCCCAGATTCCGATAGGCGACAGCCAGAACCGAAGGAGACTCAATGGCCTGCAAATACTGATCTTCCGCCTCTTCCCACTGACCGGACTTGTAATAGCAGTTACCCAGATCGTTTAGGATCTCGCCGTCATCTTGCTCGACTTCCAGTAGCTTCCGATAAACGTCGGCAGCCTCTTCAAAGCGGTTCTGCCGGAAGTAGGTTTCAGCTAAGTAACGCTCAGCCTTTCCTGGGGAACCGGCGGACTCGGCTGCTTTCTTGAACATCTCGACAGCCCGATTTTTCTCCCCCCTCTCCAGGAGGAAATGGCCGTATCTTATGAGCGAGGCATTATCTGTTGGGCTGATCTCGAGAGCCCGTTGATAGTATTCTTCTGCTTTTTCAAAGTTCTTCTGGGCGAAATATAGATCGGCCAGCCCAACTACAGCCTGGTGCGACTTCTCATCCAATTCCAACTGCTTTAAGAAGCATCGTTCCGCTTCCCCATAGTCATGGTCGATCAAATATAACCGGCCAAGGCGAAAACTGACATCCATATACCCCGGAGACAGTTGAAATGTCCTGCGATAGTGCTGCCCGGCTTTTTCCAAATCGCCCGTATGTTCCGCCGCCAACCCGAGGCCGTAGTAGGCGGCAGGCAGGCTGCGCGGGTTGAGAATGATGATGTTGTCGACCTCACAGGTCTCATTGTATTTTCTCTGAGCTTCAATGTACTTCCGATAATACTGTTCCGCTTTGTCGAAGAACTCTTGCCTCAGGTAGATATGCCCCAGCAGAAGCAGGGCGTCCAGATAGTCAGGTTTGAATAGGAGAACATCGAAGCAATACCGTTCAGCTTTCTCGTACTTGCCGAGGACAAAGTAGACCCAGGCAAGCTGGTGATGAGCCATGATGTGAATATGGCGCTCGGAGGCGATATCAGGGTGAGTTAGTTCCAATGCACGGCCTGCCGCTTCGATGATCTTTGAGGCATTTTCAGGGCGGCCCTCTACTCCCTCCCCACGCAGCAACTGGGCATAATTGAACAAGGCAAAGGAATTGTTGGGATTTTCCGTTATCTGTTTTTCCAACAGCTCCTTAGAGCGAGACATCTTGGCTTTCATTTTCTCCGGCGACAGTCCGTACCCATAGTGCTTCAGCCTGATGCCGGCTCGCATTATGGGTTGGTCAGCCGGGGGAAGCAGGAGATTGTGGACAATTCCTTCATACTTTAAGCCCAGGTTCCTCCTGAAGAACCGGATAGAGGGCAGGAAAGTAACCTGCTCTTCGTTCTTACCGGTAACGTTGAAAACATTTATGGAGATGATATTATAGTCTTGTTGGTTCAGAACTTTCTTGATAAGGGAAACATCTTCTTGATAAATACACTCGTCGGCATCGATGATGAAAACCCACTCACGGGTAGCCTGGGCGATGGAGAAGTTGCGATGTTTGGAGAAATCGCCCTCCCAGGATTGATGAAAGACATGAGCACCGTAGGATTCAGCAATCTCGACCGTACGGTCGGTCGAACCTGTATCGACGACAATAAGCTCGTCAATCCAGTCCCGTATTGACTCAAGGCAACCCGGTAGCAGTTCCTCTTCATTCTTGACTATCATACAGGCTGAAACAGCCGCCTTGTGCTCGAGCGACCCGGCGATCATGCGCAACTCATTTATTTGACGGCATTGTGACAAACCGCGCCGGATGATTTCTTCGGCTCTGTCAAGCTCACCATATTGTTTGAGCAGATTGGCAAGGTTGGTATATGGCAGGTGGTTGCCGGGGTCAGCTTTGATTGCCTTCTCATAATATCGACGAGCCTGTGACACATCCCCTTTATCACGGTAGGCGGTGGCAAGGATGTTATACAACTGTGTTATATCCCGGCCCGTGAAGCTGAAATCTGTCGGCGACAGACGCCCCTGCTTAATCTTATTCCATATGGAAACAAAGCGCTCCGCCTGCTCTATGGTCCGATCAACTTCTTTCAGCGACAAGTGGACATAACTAAGTACGAAATAGAAATCCAGCGAGTCGGGGTACTCCTCGACTCCCCGGCGGGCCGCTTCCTCAGCCTCAACAAACTGATTGCGATGGGCATAGCCAAAAGCCAGTAGCCGGTTGTAGTACCCACGTGTGAACCGATTGGGAAAAGGATACTGTCTCTCGAGGTTGGCAATAGCGTCAAGAATCTTTTCTTCCAGGTCGTTTCTCAAATAGTACTCACCCAGTTCCAATCGGGCCAGGATGTCATCCGGGTTCGTCCGGACGGCAGCTAGAAGAGTATCAAGTGATTCGGGAGGAAACTCTTTCCTCAACTTTCGCTCCCGATTGCTGCTTTTCTTAGGCAGCTTTCGTCTTCGGCTGCTTTTACCTTTCGACCTGCTCATACACATTCCTTTTATAACATCGATAGTTCGGCATGGCTGTTTTCTATTACCAGAGCTAATTGCTCTTCTATCTGTCTGTACTTATCAGCCTGGTTATAACGTTCCACAATGAACCGCCGGTTCTCCTGAGCTAATTGATGTTTCTCGAGCTTCTCTTGGCGCTTCAACAGGCTGAGACATTCGTCGGGATCAGTGAAAAGAAACTCCTGCGGATAGACCCCTTTGGCACCGTACCAGTCATGAATGAGCGGCATCAATCCCGAGGCCATTCCCTCGGCAATTGAATAATGGAACGATTCAAACAGAGAGGTTGAGATGACATAGTCTTTGTCCGCATACCATGCTGGCATGTCATCAATCCAGCCGTGAAAACGCACTGGAAGTGGGTTTTTGCGCAGGAAGTGCTCAAAATAGAGTTGGATGCGGGAGTCTTGATGTTGTCCGGCAATGTGAAGGCTGTATTCGGAATCATAGGCATGTATCTTTTTGAAACAATATAGCAGCAAAGCCGGATTCTTCTTGTAATTGATATAACCTACCGAAGCTATCTTCTTTCCATACTCTTTGTCAGCGGGAATGTTAAACCTGTTGATGTCAACGCCATTATGAACGATGCTGACAGGGACATTGGTACGCACCTGGCGTTGAAATATCTCCTTAACCGATTCATTGACGAACACCAACCTGTCAACCTTGCTCCAGTCTACCTTGCTCGGCATATCCGTGAAGGCTTCGTAGCTGTGCAGTCGGCATATGATCGGGCACAGCTTCGGATGCTTGGTTGCTTCAATTATCAGGGAATCACACCACTCGAACCAGGTGAGATCGGCCCAAGCCATCAGGTCTTTCATCTCCTGCAGCGACTCGCCTCCGAATATCCGGGCTTCGTTTTCCTTCGACAAGCGCGCAATGATGTCTTTTATGAAAGTCCGCTGGCTAGCAAAAAAGGCGATCTTTTTACCTTTCAGACGTCCGTTACAGGATTCAGACATTAGCGCAGGCTTGGTTTCACTGGACTCAGCGACATGTGAGCCAGGAGACGATTGGTCAATGGCGCTGCGCCACCTTTTGATATCCGCCAGAGATGCCTCTGAGACTTGGGGATGATTAGCGTTAATCTGAAGGAGGTGTCTGCCCTCGTCAAAAAGACCCTTTCTCAAAACGAACTGCATACTATTCCGGCGGGCCTTGGCAAAGTTCGGGTCCAGACGTAGAGCTTTTTCGAACGACCGGAGCGCTCCTTGGGACTCTTCCTTGTTCATCAAGACAACGGCAAGGTCGTTGTGCAAAGCGGCGTTGTCCGACTGGAGCCGAACTAAGGACTGAAGAATGATTACAGCTTCATCGTAATTACCTTCGATCATGTCCAGCAGGGCAAGATTGTAGTTGGCATCGAAGTTGTCTGGAGCTCGGTCTCTGGCGCACCGGAACTGTTTTGCCGCTTCGTCCTTCTTGCCAAGCGTCAGCGCCATCAGGCCAGCAGTAACGGCCGCTTGCGGCTGGGATGCCTCGTGCTCAGCCAGACGGGAGACATAGGGATAGGCCTGTGTTAAGTCATTCTTCTCAAGATAGGTATTCGCCCGACGCGTGAGCTCCTCGACTGAAAGGTCTGCAGGGAGCTGGTCGGTCTGTTCCATTTTGCCGTCGGTTCGCTCCATACTGGAATTCCGATTTCCAAGTTGTTTAGCTTTGTGGGTATGCTCCGTCCCTTTTTGTTGGGCACTGTCCTTTCGGACTGAGCCCAGTGGAGATTCAGACACCGACAGGCTCTTTTTCTACCGCCACTACCGGCGCACCTGCACCCTGGATGGCATCGAAGATACTGTGCGCAATATGGTAGTCCGAGTTGACCAGCACCAGTTGTTTAGCTCGGTTGTTTTCGGTATTGATCACAATCGGACCCTGCAGATCGGCGGACATCTGAGTAGGATCCTCAGGTATCGTAACAATGACATACGTCTCCACACGATCGGTGTGGGTAATCATCAGCTCAGCAAGCTCGTTGGAATGCACTTCAATTCGGTAATCTGCGAAGAACACAAGGGGGTTGACCACAACGAAAGCGACCGCCGGATCCTCCACCGACTGCAGCCAGAGAAACGGCCGAAACTCCTCTCTCTCGACCAGGCAGTAAAGGCCAAGACGTTCAAAGCCCAGTATCGGCTTCTGCATTCTGATCAACTTGCTCTCAGGAACCTCAAGCTGCCCAAATCGCACAGTTTGTACAAGCATAATCTCTGTCCTTAATCTGGCCTACTCCAGAAAATCCAATAGCGACGACTGTATAATCTTGGAGCTTGCTATCAGCGAGGCTTTGTAATTGTTTTCGTAGGTTGCCAAGTCCGTGACCAACTTGGTGATATCAGCGTCCTCCACTTCGCTGAGCAGCTTAATAAAGCTCATGTCGAGATCCACCAGACGAGCGTGGGTACCCTCGAGACGCATAGCTTTGGCGCCCACTGACGCACGCTGATTCAACAAGTGCTGCATGCTGTCATCCAGGTTCTGTAACAGCAGTCCGGTACCTTCCTGATCATCGTTGCGCAGGGAGTTCATGAGGACCAGCATTGTTCCCATCATGTCACTTGAGCCGAAGATTCCCAAATCCTTCGTTGTTCTGCCACCGGGGACGTCCTCAACGGTTAACGATCGGGTAGGATCATCGTTGACAATCTGAATACCTTGTCCATTGGCGTTAATAGAGGCAGTGATGTCCAGGCCGCAACCATTGATGGCATCCAGTATGTCCTGCACAGTGACAATTGCGAGGCTGGAGAGATCAATAGTTCGGCTGGTATCCCCCTGGCATATGACAATCTCACCGAGCTCATAGCCACCACCGGCATTTAGATCCGCTATGTTCGAAGTGGCAAGCAATAATGGGTCAAGGTCCGTACCGGCGAAATCCCCGGAAAACTCGCCTATGATTCCCAGATCGGTAGCCGTTGTGCCTGTGATCTCTTCAACTTTGAAGCTGACTACCGGGTCAAGATCGCCCCCTACCAGGATGGGATCGACATCGCCCAGGATGCCGAGGTTGGAGGCAGTGTTCTCAGATAGGTCAGCCTCCATAATGCTCAAACCAAGCGGCGCCCCGTTGGAGTCAATGATCTCCAAGCCAGTGTTGGCGGCATTTATCTGCATGGTGACATTGGCTGCTCCCTGCGCCGCCAATTGGGTATTGAAGGCCGTGATGATATCCCCGATGGTAGTAGAACCAGAGAAATCGATCGTGGCGTTGATGGTTCCACCATCGGTCACGAGTATCTTCCCGGGGGTTAGGTCAATACCGGTCCCGCTATTCAGTTTGTCCAGAGTCGTCACGTTCGATATGAGACCGTTCTGAGTCGTATCCAGCAGGATATTGTTCTTCTCCTGGCCGATCGTAGCCTGAAGGTTAGTGATTCCGTCGGCAGCCAGTTGGGTATTTATGGTTGCGAGAACGTCATTGATATCGACAGCGGCGCTCACGTCGATGGTGGAAACGATACCCAGGTTCTGATCGGTAATGGTAAAGGTGCCTGGACTCTGATCGACTCCCTGCCCGTTATGGAGGTCCGACAATGAGGTGGAACTGATAATCACCGGGTTCAGATCAGCGTTCTGGCCTATAACAGACAGAGAGGCAAGGAAAACATCCTGAGCCGTCAAGTTGACTCCCATGCGTGAAGAGGAGTCAATCTGGAACTCAATCCGGCCCTCGTCTCCTCCGTAAACCACGCCATTGGCAGAAGCCACGATAGCTTTCGTGCTGGTCCTGAAACCGGAAAACAGGAATTTCCCTTCAAGTTCACTGTTGGCTAACTGGATCAGTCGGTTAAAAGCAGACTCAATCTCGTTGGCCGCACCTTCGCGCGCCACACTATCGTAGATACCGTTGGACATATCGATCGCGATTTCCTTACCGCTGGAAAACAGATCCTTAAGGTCGCAGAGGATGCTGTCATACGATTGCATCCAATTCTGACCTTGGCTGATGTTTTTGCGGTACTGCTCGCCTTTGGCCAGCTCAGTACGATACATAAGATCGCGCTGAGTCCCGACAGGGTCGTCCGACGGGGTGTTAATCCTTCGTCCCGAAGAGAACTGAGTCTGTATCTCCATGTAGCGCCTGATATTACGCTGCATATTGTAGGCAACTTGGTCGGTGAGCATGTTAGTAGTGATGCGCATTGCTATACTCCTTACGGTGCCTTATCGGTAATCGCTACCCAACCGTTCCCTCTCTGCCCTTACTGCTACGTCCGCCTTTTGGCGGCTTATCTTTGTAGTTAATCTTCGCCGAGTTAGTCTGCCGATGGTCCTTCTTTTTTATCTTATCCTTGATCAAATGCACCATGCCGACCAAGTCTTTCTTGATAGACTTCGACGCCTTGCGGTTCTCTGTCTGAATTCTAACGTATATCTCTTCTCGATGCACAACCACTTCCGGCGGGGCATCGATTCCCAACCGCACTTGCCGTCCATGAATACCGAGTACGGAGACCTTAATGTTGTCTCCAATGGTGATTGATTCACCCAACCTCCGTGTAAGTATGAGCACACCACCCTCCGTGGTAATAGTAGTTTTTGTGGCTCAGGTCCCAGCTATCGACCCGTGACCCCCATCCTGAGAATCACCATATCAAGCGCTTCATCCATCGTCGTAATGACTCTGGCAGCCGCGTCATAGGCATGTTGAAACTTCACCAAGTTCGTCATCTCTTCATCGAGGGAAACTCCCTGAACTGATTCCCTGGCACTCAACACCTGATGCACCAGAAGTTCATAGTTTTCAGAAAGGGACTGGGCTCCGTGTGCCTCGACACCGAGCTTGCCTATTACGCTGTTATAATAGTCGCTCATCGTTGTCGTGTTGTTTTCCATGACTCTCTGGTTGCGCAAGTCCTGTATCGCCAGGGCAATAGTATTATCGCCCTCCTCTCCACTGGCGGAGGCGGCAATTCGGTCCGGGTTCTGGGCCAGTGCCGTGTTTAAGCTGATGCTGGCAGCTCCGGTACAAGCGCTATCGAAAAAATCGACACCAGTTGAGCCATCAAGGCCATAGCCGGTGCTGTGTAAGCTATTAACCTGCTGAATCAGTTCCTGTGCCAGTATGTCCAGTTGTTCCAGGTATCTGGGGACAATATCATCGCGAGCATCCAGGAGCCCCTTGAACTGACCATTGGTATTTCCCACGACCATGTTGCTGTTTTCCCAAACGAGCTGGTGCGTGATCGTACCATTATCATTGAAGACCCTTGTGTTGATATTCACCTGATCGACACCATTTACGATTTCCATTGCTCCAATAAAAACGCGCACCTGACCGTCTTTCTGCTCAATAGTATTGACGTCGATATA
Organism: uncultured Ignavibacteriales bacterium; assembly: GCA_964416195.1. Lineage (GTDB taxonomy): Bacteria > Zixibacteria > MSB-5A5 > GN15 > FEB-12 > CAYQDB01. Next base: position 61,161 of record CAYQDB010000003.1, on the reverse strand, counting down.
CTCGGACAACTCATCAATGAGCTGATCGCGGACATCACGAAGGTCGTTGGCTCGACCACCGCCAAGTTCCTGCTTTTTGATCTGGCCATTCAGACGGGCCACATCGGCGGTGAGACTGTTGATATTGCTGGTCATAGCAACCAGGTTGCCGTCGATAGCATCGCGCAGAGTATTTAGCTGTGCGGCCACCTCGTGGAAACGATTAGTCAGCAGGTTAGCGTTTTCAATGAGAGCCACCCGGGGACTGGTAGAACTTGGGTTGGTGGAAAGATCATCCCAACCATCCCAGAAGTCGTTCAGCAGGTCTGAGAGAGTATTGCTGTTTGGTTCACCAAAGACAGCCTCAATCTGGGACATAATCTTGTGCTTGTACGACCACTGCCCAAGCGACTTGTTCTCCTTCCGAAACTGCTCACCCAGGAATAAATCGCGAACCTGCCGGATGTCGGTAACGGCTACGCCGGTGCCAATCGTTCCTATCGCGTTGTGTTCGGGAAAAGTCGATGAAATGCTCACCCGCTGACGGCTGTAGCCCGGGGTATTGACGTTGGCAATATTGTGCCCTATTGTCTGCAGGTAAGTCTGGTGTGTGAGCAGCGCCCGTTTTCCCAGCTCAAGTCCCTGGAACAATCCCGGCATCAGACTCTCCTGTCTACGGCAACGTTTGCCGTTCGCTGCTGCTCAGCCCCACTCGACGCATAGGCGCCTTTGGGGTTGTGAATTTGTGACAACATTTCCATTGTCTTCGCGATATACTCACGCGACCGGTTCAACAGCATCGCATTCTGATTACGGGTCTGGGTAATTTTCTCACTGAGGTTAAGAATAATCTCCCTCAATTTGGTCAACTGGCCCGCACGGTTGGTATCAACCAATTCCAGGAGGCGTGCCACGTTCAGGTCTCCGTCGATCTCATTGGCCACTTTGATCCGCTCAACCAGCTCCTCACGCTGACGATTCAATATCCGACTTTCGATCAGCTTCTCTCGCTGCAGGTCAGTGACTTTGTTCAGTCCCTCGAGGTTGTTTGCGACCAGCATCTGCTGCTGCTGTTCCAGCAAATCGAGAAACGATTCAAAGAGAGCCGCCTCTTTTCCAAGGATGTCAATTAACCGATCTACCATATTTCACTGTTTCGACGGTTCGCGTATCATTTTTATCGGTCACTTCCTGTGCTTACTTTAGCTTCACGCTCCGGCAGTGTGCGATTATGCGACGCGACAATGCGCATTACTCTGTCAACGAATGCCCTTGTTTCCTTGAACGGCGGGACACCATCGTGCCGCTCTACATTCCGTGGGCCCGCATTGTAAGCGGCGAGTGCCAATTCCAGGTTGCCAAAGCGGTCGACCAGGTCCCGGAGATACTTGCTGCCGGCGAGGATGTTTTCCCTGGGATCAAACACCTGGGAGACGTTGTAATCCTGCACTGTTGAGTCCGCCAGTTGCATCAGACCCTTGGCTCCTACCTGTGAAATGGCGCGTGGGTCACCGTCAGACTCAGTCTTGATTACGGCATAGATCAAGGATGAATCGAGCAAGGTCTGTTGGGCAGCTTCTTCGATGTACCGGCCAAACTGGGAGATAATCGGGTCCTGTGAGCGACTTGCCGTGACAGACCGGATGGGAACAAATCCCGGTGTCCTGGGAAGCATTGAGACCGGCCGCAGCCGATGCAGCGGGATATTCTTTTGCTCCCGATCAAGAGTTGTCAGTTTTGTCTCCGCTTGATTCAGAGCTTTGATCTTAACCGGTGAAGATTCAGACCGGGGTTGGTCAGCAATCACCCTCTCAAGAGAGTTATAGAGCATATCAGCGATTGAGCCCTGCCCGCCGCTGGTTAACTTCCTGGCCAGTTCCATGTCAAACATTTGTGTATAAGTGTCTTTCCCCAGATCAGTTGAGAAGACGTTGTTTTCGGATGAGTCGTCACCCGGTATCGTTTTGCGCATCGTTTTGAGCATCTCATACATGAAAAGCGATTCGAACTCTTTTGTCGCCTTTCGCAGACGTTGCTTTTCCATCCCGATATCGCCGCCGTTAGAGTCTTTCAGTCTCTCGATCGCGGTCTGGGGATAAATCCCTACATGAGATTTAACGGTAGGCACCATTACAGTATGATCAGCTCTGCTCTGAGGGCGCCTGCCTGTTTGAGAGCCTGAAAGATGGCGATGATGTCTCGCGGCGTGGCGCCGATCTTGTTCATGGCTTTAGCTATGTCTGAAAGGTAGACTGAGCGTTTCAGGTGCACCACGTGTGCCGGTTCATCGTTCACGCTGATGCGCGCCTGCTGAGTAACGACTGTTTCGCCATCGCTAAACGGCTCCGGCTGTGAGATAACCGGGGTTGACTGAATGTTGACGGTTATCGCTCCGTGCGCGATTGCCACCGGCTCGATAGTGACATGCTGGCCAGCTACGATAGTACCTGTCTTCTCATTGATAACAACACGAGCGTTGTTATCAGGCACCACCTGGAGAAGACCGATATCGGAGATGAATTTCATTCTCGCAGTCGGTTGAGCCAGCGAGTCCGGAACTACTACCCGGACCGTTCCCCCATTAACAGGAGAAGACGTCAGTCCATACTTGATATTGATCCGCTCAGCAATACGGTAGGCAGTCGTGACATCGGGGTCAAATAGTGATAGATAAATCTCCGATGCGCACTTTTCCGGTGTTTCCAGCGGATTTGTTATTTTCCCCCCTCCCGGGACCCTCCCTACGAGCGTGTAGTTGTTAACTATTTTATTTTCGTCGACTTGAACATTGAAACCACCGATTGAAACCGGCCCTTGCGCCATAGCCCGGACGCTCCCATGCGGCCCGGCAAGCGGCGTCAACAACAGCATCCCACCCTGGAGCGACGAGGCGTCGCCAAGCGACGACACGGTGACGTCAAAGCAAGAGCCTTCGGTCTGCTGGCTGGAGATGCGCGCCGTAACTATGACAGCGGCGACATTTTTTACCTTGATCTTACCGGCCTCAACGGTCAGCCCCATCCGTTCCATCATGTTGGCCAGAGATTGCACTGTAAACTGCGTGCCGGTTCCGTCACCGGTCCCGTCCAGACCGATCACGAGCCCGTAGCCGATCAAATCGACTTCCTGCTTGTTCTGAAATGAGCAGATGTCCTTCACTCTCACCTTTCCCGCCTCTGCGGGAACATAGAACGCTGCCACCAAAGACAACACGAGCACCAGGGGCGAAGGCATTGCCATTCTGCTAAAGAGTCCTGTCAGCATCGAACACTCCTAAAATAGCCAGTTGAGAAAGCGCATAAGCGGCCCCGGGCGAGAGCCAGTGGTGGCGCTGCCCTTCCCGGTGTAGTGAATCTCAGCATCGGCAATCAGGTACGAATCAATAGTATTGTCAGGAGTGATGTCCTTTTGGCGAACGACGCCCGTCAGAGCCAACGTTTCGCGATCGCCGGAGATGCCGATTGTGCGGGACCCTTCAATGATCAGATCACCGTTGGGCTTCACCTCGATAACGGTGACCGACATCTTGGCCTGCAGGCTCCCGTTGCGGATGTTCTCCCCCTTGCCGTCATGGGTGCCCTTACTGGTGCCGTCAACGCCAAACAGAGGTAGAAAATCAAGCGTGCCGACCCCTGGTCCGCCTTTAGCTGAAAACTTGGTTGTCTTTTCGGTCTTGGCCTGCACTTGCTGCGAGGCACGGTTCTGCTCATAAATGAGCACCGTGAGAATATCGCCCACTTTGTGTGCTTTGATATCCGTGAACAACGACTGGTTCTGACCAAAATCTTCACCTCGCAGTTTTAAGGTGAACGGCAACAGGAGCAACACCAACAGAATAATAAATGCTTTCTTATATTTCATCTTACACCTCAGGCTTCAACCGCTTATCATGGATCGACGGCCACCGCAGCGCCATCAACAACGCGGGCCAGGATTATTTTGCCGGACCCCTTATTCTTGACCTTTATGTAGTCACCAGCCATACCCGTTTGAAGAGCCACCCCGACGGTCGTGATCCGACACAGGCCATCAACATAGACAATGGAGAGCTCCCGTCCGGATTCGATGTCCGGTATAGGTTCGATAGCCGATGTTGTGAGGATCGTGCCTCGGCGCAGGTTTCGCCTAACCCGATAACCATCGATGGCAGCAAGTGATGGCAGCGGTTTTTCGTGTAGAGAAGTAATGTCCATCCGCTTGACAGTCAGACAATCCGCAGTCAGCGGTTGACGGCTCCGGATTCTGTCGGAGAGTACGACCACATCTGCAAACTGCCTGATCCTCATACGAATTTGGCCGCTTTCAACAAACTCGCTGCCTTCGCTAACCTTGGCCATGACAGTGAACAACCCCAAAGGTTCTTTTGCCGTTAGAGGACGGATAGCGATATTGTCCACAGTCGCCTCAGCCGAGGCAAGCCTGTTGGACAGGATTTCAATCTGATACGAGTTTGTGTCCAGATTGTACATCGCCATCATCTTCTCAATAATTGCCTGGTCACAGGTAACTGCCTGCACCGGCCCCGCAAGCGCTAACGTGATTGCCACGAGCGGGAGAAAAAAGACTGCCTTGCAGTAGTTCATCTTGGCCCTATTTCTTTAGATTGTTGGCAATACCGGCCATATCGTCGGCCGTTTGAATCGCCTTGGCATTCATTTCGTATGACCGTTGGGCAACAATCATGTTCACCATCTCATCGACGACCTTCACATTGGACATCTCAAGGTACCCCTGATCAATCTGGCCAAGACCGCCCTGGGTGGGCACATCCGTTATAGGATCGCCGGAGGCGCCGGTCTGCACCAGTAGGTTACGCCCAATTGCCTTGAGCCCGGCCGGATTGATGAAGCGGGCCAGCTCAATCTGACCGATCTGGGTTGGCTCCTCCTGTCCGGCTATTATGACTTCCACCACTCCATCGGCGCCCACAGAAACTGCTGTGGCATCTTCTGGTATAGTGAGTTCTGGTAGCATAAAGAAGCCGTCGCTGGTCACGATCCTGCCATCGGCAGAGAGCTTAAAGGCGCCATCACGGGTGTAGGTCGTGGTGCCGTCCGGGTACTGGATCTGGAAGAACCCGTCGCCGCTGATAGCCAGATCAAGAGGGTTGCCGGTGAGCGTCAGATTACCCTCGCTGAAGTGCCGGACAGTCGCGGCGGCTTTTGTTCCGTACCCTATCGCCAGACCGGTTGGCAGTTCGGAACCAACGGCAGAAGCCGTTCCCGCACGCCGGTAATTCTGGTACAAGACATCTTGAAACTCCACTTTGCTGCTTTTGAAACCGGTGGTGCTGACGTTGGATAGGTTGTTGGCGATATTATCCACGTTCATTTGTTGCGCCACCATACCGGAGGCCGCTGTTCGCATCGCCTTAATCATCTTTACTCCTTATTCCCTTCGCGTTGCTCTACCCTCGCCCGCCGACCCGATTGAAGAGATTCTCCAGCGATCGGTCCTGTGTTTGCAAAGCTCGCGCATTGACTTCGTAAGTGCGGAACGAAACGATCATGTCAATCATTTCTCCAACGATATCGACATTGGCCGCTTCCAGATATCCCTGCCTGATACTGGCGGTTGTCACCGGCCGAAGCTCAACTCCCTCCGGCACCGCAAAGAGACAGCCTCCCAGCTTAGTCAGAAGGTCCACATTGTCCACAGTCACGGGGACAATTCGGCTGATGACCGAGCCGTCAACATCTACCTCCCCAGACTGAGAAATAGTCACCTTACCGTTACCGACCTCGATTGGCCCCCCCTCGCCAAGCACCAGAGGGCCGCCAGGGAAAACCAGAAAACCATCGTTGCTGACAGTAAATGAGCCGGCTCTGGTAAGAGCCCTGGTGCCATCAGCCAGCTCAAGGGTGAAAAAACCATCGCCGTCGATAGCCAGATCAAGGGGATTCCCGGTCTTGTCGAATATTCCCGGAGCGTAGTCGGTATAGACTTCATTAACCATCGGACGTTGCCAGTCGGATTGCTTGTGCACCAGTTTCTGTTCTGCCCGGGTCAGCTCTTTCGTAAAGAGCATATCTCTTTTGTAGCCCGGAGTACTGACGTTGGCGATGTTGTTGGCCGTCAGCTCCTGCTTCTTGATTCGAGGAAGCATCCCCGAAGCAGATGTGTACATTCCCTTGATCACGGCATCCTCCGCTGTCCCTTTTTAGCACAGCCTGTGCCAAAAGCTGCGGAGTGTAATTAACTAATTGATTGCCTGAGTGTTACGGAGATGTATCTGCGTTTTTAATAGCACTGAATGCCTGTTGAAAGGAAGCGATTTCTTCCCGTTAGGGGAGTATTTTTCCGACCACCGAATGATACTCTTACTAACCCTGATCCTTTGTTCAATGAGACAGTTTTTCGTACCTGGCTCTGGCCCTGTCAATCAATCGATCGACAGCAGCGATGAAACGCTCCCCGCTCAGGTACCAGACCTTTGGTTGGCAGTACAGTGAATAGTTCATCTTGTAACCAAGGCATTTGAGCTCTTCGGCTGTATAGCAGACATTGATACAAGCACATCTTTTAGCCACTTTTAGCGTTTTGTTGCGAGGCGTATCCAACTTTATCAGCAGCATACAAAGTAAGATGTTGGCCCAATAAGTGCTGTGACTCGACCAAGCAGCGCAACCACCGCTTTTCACGAAATACTGAATATGCTTGCACACCGGTATCCGAAAATCAAAAATAAGTTGCGCCCAGGGCAGCAGGATATTATATTAATCTTGTCTGTGTAGAAGTGATATCAAGTACTTACGGCGCTGCCCCAAATCCATAGCCGAGATTTTGGGCATTACATCTTTGCACTGTCTAAATAGCACTGTTTTTGCTATGTCAAATCTACTGAGAAGAGGATAACCGTATGAATGTTAAGACGCTGCTCAATATATCTGCTGCCGTGGTTCTTTTCGCCACAGCGGCTGATAGTCAGGTCTTGCGGGACGACCCGGGTATACCGGACTCGGTTCTGGTAGATTCGGTCGTCGCTTTCAACACCGGCCCCGGAATTGTACCGATCAATTTCTACAACGACGAACCTCTGGCTGGCATAGAGGTAACTCTGATCTGGGATTCTCCGGATGTTGTTCTGGACTCCTTTTCATTCGTGGGCTCACGGGTCGAATATACCTCTCTTAAGGGGGTGTCCTCCAGTGACAGCACCGTCACAATCTACTGCTTTCCCTTTTCAGGCCAAGACCTGCTACCACCGGGGAGTGGGCTGTTTGGCCGGCTGCACTTCTCCTACCTGCCGACCATCAACCCGCAGGTCGTTTCTATCGATAGCGTCACACTGGTTGTCGGCGATATTGAATCCTCAACCACGTTCTCAGACTCATTAGCGAATTCCTTCAAACCACAGTTCCAGAAGGGCTATCTCGATATTCAGGAAAATACGAGCTGTTGTATTGGCATCAGGGGCAATGTTGACTACCTGCCGGGTGATGAGGTTAACGTGGCCGACATCACCTTCCTTGTATTGTACCTGTTTCGGAGTGGCCCGGCGCCGCCATGTATTATGGAGGCCAACGTCGATGGCGATCCCGGGGAAAACATCAACGTCGCCGATCTGACCTATCTGGTCAACTTTCTCTTCCGAGGCGGAGACCCGCCACCTCTGTGCTTCTAATAAGCTTTTTATGGCTGGCGCAAATCTCGTGGTAGTTTCAAAATCGGGGCAGAAGACTCAATTTTTACCGCTTTTGCAGAATAGAGGGAGCTAATCTCTTTTCAGACGGTAGCTGTTGAGGGCGATTTCATCGTTTTCTTTGGCGGTCTGCAACCGTACAGACTCGTTGAATTGCTCGTGGCGACGTTCCTTCAATTTCTCGTACACCTTGCGTTCCCTTGACGCTTCCACCAAAGCTTCTCGCTTTTCCCCCTCAGTTTTGTTAAGAGCCTTTAACAATTCACTGCCGGCGAGCATATCACGCTTTAGCTTGAGAATATACCGAGAATAAATGAGCATTTCAGCTACCGACATCGAGCCGATCATTCCATTGCATTGTTTGGAAAGGGTCGTCGTTTTATTTTGGTCGATTTGTTTTAGAGCCTGTTGCTGGTTGTTGACTTGCTGCAAGGCGCCGGCATGTTGCTTCTGCTTTTCCTTTTCGATGTGTTCTTTTGCCTTAAGCAGAGATTCGAGGCGGTATTTGAACTTTTTCATGTGGTTATATCATTCTTTTGCACATGGTGGCGGTTCATCTTCCATGATGGCCTGTAACTGCCGAAACGACTCCTCGTAATCAGCCAGCTCGTTTATTCCCTGTCGGAAAAAAGCATTTATCTCGTCAATCTTCGAAATGGCTCTGTCGATTTTGGGGCTGGAGCCTTTGACGTAGGCGCCGATGTTGATCAAATCTTCAGCTTCCCGGTAGACCGAAACCAGCTCCCGTAGCTGCCCTGCCAGCGCTACCTGCTCGTCAGTACATACATCAACCATCAAACGGCTGATGGAGTCAAGGATGTCAACCGCTGGGTACTGATTCAACGAGGCCAGTCTCCGGGAGAGAGTAACATGACCATCGAGAATAGATCGGACGGCGTCTGATATCGGTTCGTTGAAGTCATCCCCCTCCACCAACACCGTATATAAACCGGTGATCGATCCTACCTCCGTATATCCGGCTCTTTCCAGCAATCTGGGAAGAAGGGCAAAAACGGATGGGGTGTATCCTTTTGTTGTGGGCGGTTCACCGACAGCAATGCCGATTTCACGCTGGGCCATTGCTATGCGGGTGAGAGAATCCATCAAAAGCAGGACATCTTTCCCCTGATCACGGAAATACTCGGCAATGGTGGTGGCGGCAAGAGCTCCCTTGATCCGAATTAACGACGGTTGATCAGAGGTAACCGCAACCACAACCGTCCTTTTCATGCCTTCCGGGCCGAGGTCGGTCTCGATAAACTGGCGAACCTCTCTCCCCCGTTCCCCAACCAGAGCAACGACATTGACATCAGCCGAAGATCCACGCGCCATCATACCTAACATGATCGACTTCCCCACACCGGACCCTGAGAAAATGCCCAGGCGCTGACCTTTGCCAACAGCCGTCGTAAGGTCGACTGCCCTGATTCCTGTTAGCAGCGGCTCGGTGATTCGCTTTCGCCTGAGGGCTGGAATCGGCTGGGCGTTTATGGGGCGGGTAACGTTAGTCAATATCGGACCCTTGCCGTCGATTGGTTGACACAAGCCGCCCAGCACACGACCGATAAGCTCGGTGCCTACGGGAATACGCAGTTGCTCAGAAGTCGAGGTAACGATACCTCCCGGCGTGATTCCGAAAATCGGCCCTAGGGGCATCAACAGGATACGGTCGTCACGAAAACCAACCACCTCTGCCATTACTTTATTGCCGGTTTCACAATTCTCTATATTGCAGAGCCGACCAATTGAGACAGCCGGCCCAGCCGATTCTATGACCAGCCCGATCACCTGGGTTACTTTGCCGAAGTGCGTGATTGTCCTGGCGCTCTTGATCCGCTCGGCATAGACATCATAGGCGATAAGGCTCACGGCCGTTCCTCGTCCGACAGAATCATCTCCTCGATAACCTCGAGCTGTGATTCCAGGCGAGCATCGATATCGCCGGTCGGTGTTTCGATCAGGCAGCCTCCATAGCGGACACGAGGATCAGGTTCAATTGATATTTCTTTGATGGTTACCGAACCTGCCACAAAACGCTCAATATTCTGCTCAACAATCGGGAGATGATTGGGGTTGACTCTGATTTTCAGCTTCGAGCGATCTATCAGGGTATCAATCACGCCGCTGATCGTGGCCAGTGTCGACTCCGGGTCGACAGTAACAGCGTCGAAGGTCACCTTGCGACTTATCTGAATGACCAGATCAAGTACTTTCTGTTTTGCCTCACTAAGAAGTATTTCTCGCTGTTGCACGGCGTCCGTGATGGCCTGGTTAAACTGCTGCAAAACCTTTTCCGCCTCGGCCCGTCCCTCGGCCCGTCCCTGGTTCAAACCTGTCCGGTAACCTTCATCGTACCCCGCCTGGCGCGCCTGGCGCGTCTCATCTTCATATACCCCTTCTATCTTGAACACCTCTTGAATCGGGATCAGCTTAGCGCCGTCGGGGTCGGTAACAATTGAAACCAATGGAAAGATACTACCGAGTTTCCGTTCGGCCAGCGCCTCTCTTTCAAAGTCAAGATGCTTCCCCCCGATGTACACCGTGGGAGCCTGGGTGGTATGTCGGATGAGCTTAGACAATAATTTCCTCTTTGCCTCCCCGCCCGGCTACGATAATCTGACCTTCTTCTTCCAGGCGGCGCACCGATTCGACGATGCGGCTCTGGGCAGCCTCAACATCGGAAAGACGTGTCGGACCCATGAATTCCATTTCCTCTTTGATCATTACCGCCACTCGCTCCGACACGTTGGCAAAGATTTTCCCTTTCACTTCCTCGCTGGCCGCCTTCAGTGCGATAGCAAGGTCTTTCGTCTCCACATCCTTGAGCAGACGCTGGATCGAACGGTCATCAAGCAACGTAATGTCGTCAAAGACGAACATCATATTCTTGACTTCAGCGGCAAGGTCGGGGTCTTCGGCTTCCAGGGATTGCAGGATGTTCTTTTCCGCTGTGGCATCAATAAGGTTCAGTATTTCCGCCACCGCTTTGGCTCCCCCGGATGCTGTCACTCCGGCACCTGTTGACTGCTCAAAATGGCCTTGTAGCGTCTGTTCGATCTCCCCAAGAATCTCAGGCGCGATCTTTTCCATAGTGGCGACACGAAGGGATACTTCAGCCTGCAACTCCGGTGTCAGTTCCGCCAGGATCGCGGCTGCATGCTGCGGTGAAAGCTGAGTGAGAATTAGCGAAATAGTTTGTGGATGTTCATTCTGCAGAAAACTGGTTAGCTGTTTAGGGTCAATATCCTTAAGGAGAGAGAAACCGGTGGACTTGATAGACGACTCCAGGCGACCCATAATCTCTTTGGCTTTTTCGAGACCGACGGCTTTTTCGAGTATCTCCCGAGCGAAGTCAACACCGCCCTGAGATATATACTGACGGGCCATGAAAATCTGGTAACATTCTTCTATAACCTTATCTTCTACTTCTATTGGTACGTCACGCATACCGGCGATCTCAACGGTAAGTTTCTCAATATCTTCCTCGGGCAATCCCTTGAGGACATGCGCCGAAACTTCCGGACCAAAAGCAACCAGTGCGACAGCCGCCTTCTGAATGGGGGTCATTTGCTCAAAATCCATGGCAACTTACTCGATCATCATGGTCTTTATTACTCTGGCAATCTCCTCCGGCTCCCCTTTTGCCGCTTCCTGCATCTCGTCAACAAGACGTGGCTGGCGTTTCTCAGGAACAACGTGTTTGGCCATGGGACTCGCCCCAAGTTGCTCAGCAGAAGTCGGCGGCTGCGGGGACATGCGAGAAGGCGGTACTAATTTCGCCAGCGCGGTGAACAACTTCTTAGACTTCTTTCTGAGATATAAAAAGAGGAGAACAAAGAGAACAACATAGCCAATCTTCTTAGCAATCTGGAGGTAGAAATCCCGCATGTACATGGAGTCCAGGAGTTGTCTCTCCTGTTCCAGGTTTTGACGGTCGAAAGCGATATTGACCATCTCAATCTGGTCGTTTCTTTGCTGATCGAAACCCACGGCGTTCTTGACAATTGCTGCCAGCCGATCGAGCTCCTCCTGGCCGCGCGGCTGGTAGACCAGCTCCGTTTCGCCCTTGTCGTTTTCAACAGGCGAGTAAATACCATCAACCATAACCGCCACAGACAGGCGCTCTATCGATCCCACCGCGTTTATAATATGCTCAACAGACTTGTTCAACTCATAGTTAGTAACGATGCTTTCGGAATTACCGTCCTCCTGGCTCTCGGTTGACTCGTCTTGCTTGTCTGACGTCTTATTTGACGACGTTACCCGCTCCTCACTGCGTATAGAGGGCGTGTTCGGGTCGTATAGTTCCGAGGTTTTCTCCAGTTGCTGGAAGTTGAGATCCGCCGTCACGCGGATTACCGACTTACTGTTGCCAAGAACATCATCCAGCATCGTTTGCGCCTTGTGTTCAAGATAATTCTCCACTTGCTGCCGCACTTCCAGTTGATTAGCGCTGAGGCCGGCAATTGGATCTGAGCGCTGGCCCGAGGAAAGAAGATTGCCATCATAATCGACTACCGTAATGTTGTCGGGAGTCAACCCTTCCACCGAGGACGCCACCAGGTGGGTAATGCCGGAGACCTGGCGCTTGGAAAGACCTCCGCCACTTTTCAGCTTTAAGACCACGGACGCGGTGGCTTCCTTCTTGTCCTCCTTAAACAGCCGATCCTTGGGGATCACAATGTGCACGCGAGCTGCATCCACCTCGCTTAGCTGCATTATCGTCCGAGTTAACTCTCCCTCCAGAGCCCGACGGAAATTGAGGTTGAGCAGGAAGTCCGTCATCCCAAGGTTGTTCTGGTCGAATATCGAATACCCGACAGTCCCCGATCGTGGAAGGCCTTCCGAGGCAAGGGCGATGCGGGTCTTGTACACTTCATCGGCAGGGATCGAAACTGTCCGTCCGCCATCCTTCAGTTGGTAGGAAATACCGTTGTCGTTCAGGTAAGATATTACATCACCGGCTTCGCTTTCATCGAGATTGGAATAGAGAAGGGAATAGGTATTATCATTGACCCAACCGACAACAAAGAAAATCCCCACGAGGGTTCCGGCGACGATCCCCAGCAGCATCATGACCTGGCTGGGGGTCATTCTGCCGATATACTCTGTTACATTCTTGAAGAACGCTTTGATTCTTTCCATGTTAATTCCTATTTACTGCACCCGACCATCCATGGTTACAAATACAAACGGCGCTGTTTTACATAGGCATTCGCAGCAATTCCTTGCAGGCCTCCACAACCCGGTTGCGGATCTCAAGAAGCAGCTCTGTCGCCAGACCGGCCTCTTCCGCTTTGATCATAACCTGATGCAACTCCACCGGCTCACCGGATAGAAAGGCATCCTGTATCTGAGCCGACTCCTTGTGCAGGTCATTAACCGAGTTGACCAAGTCTGAGAACAGATCGGTGAAACTCCCCTCCGTTTTGGTTTCGGACTGAACCTCATTCACTTGCTGCTGGCCGACTCGTTGCACCACGCCGGCCAGAAGATGGTTCACGTTTACAAGGGGCGTTGTCATTTTCACACCTTCACATCAATAATGTGGCCCACTGTCGCGTTTTCACCTGAGGTACCAGCTTCTTTCCGGTAGGCGGGCCCCAAGCGAGCTGGATCGCGGAACCGATGAAACAGGAGTTCCAGCGCACCTCTCTCCTCCGGGGTTAGAAACTCTGCGTAGTCGCCCAAGGGGGCTTGGACGGCAAGCCGGGGGCTTGTTTCGGTATCCTGTGGTGAAATCGTTACCGAAGGTTCGCCCTCGGGCAGTCCCCTGCTATCGGTGGTTGACTCTGTCGGTAAGTCACGGCGTTCCAGTTGTTGATATGATTGAATACCTATGGGATTGATTTTCATCTGTCTGTCCTTACCTCAGCTATATGTCCAGAGCATTTTTCGCCATATTCTTGGCTGCGGAGATAGCCACAGTGTTTGCTTCATAAGCTCGTGAGGCAGCCATCATATCGACCATCTCGTTGATTACTTCAATGTCAGGCATCTTTACATAGCCTTCCTCATCAGCCTCAGGGTGAGAGGGATCATACACCAACCGAAAGCTGGAGTCAGGATCGGCAATCTCCTTGGCGGTCACTGTCGAAAGCTCAATGTCGCCTCCAGTACGATGTGGCCTGACTCCAAGATGCCGCTGACTTGTTCGCAACAAACGGAGGCCGGCCTCCTTGACCAGCGAACTGAAGGTCCCTTTAACCTTGTCTTCATTGACCACAATCCGTTTGCGCCGGTAGGGGCCGCCTGTTTCCGTTTCGGTTGTCTCCGCGTTAGCGATGTTCTCAGCAACAGTGTTCATCTTGGCTCGCTGAACGGATAAGCCCTGTGACGAAATCTCAATCGCGCTTAGAATACCGGCCATACATTATCCTTTTATTTGCTTGTAATCGCATGCTTGAGACTGCCGAGTTTCTTCTGGAGCAGTCGGGCTCCGACAGAAAACAACAACTCGTTCTTTGCGAGAGTAGCAACCTCATGGTCAATATCCACGGAGTTCATGTCGCCATCGGCAATCTTAGCCTCATTAATATCAATATCGTGAGGTTTTTTCGTATTATTCCCAAGGGGAATATGGCTGCAGTGGGTTAGTTTACCGACCATACCGCAGGATTTGCCGGTCATTTTCTCAAACTCTGCCTGGAAATCAATGTCGCGCCTCTGGTAACCAGGAGTGGAAGCATTGGCAATATTACCGCTGATCAGCTTATGACGAAGCGCAGCCAGGTCTAAGTACTTACCGAAGGTTGGTAACCCAATCCGGTCGAACATGAACTGTGTTAATTTGTTCGGCATAGTATACACTCACTTACACTTACTCACTTTGCTGCAAAGCAACCCCGATGCCATAACTGGCAGCGGCTTCAATTATCTTGCGCAACAGCGACTTACGCCCGCTTCCCGGATAGCTACGGGAGTCGCAAGAAAAGAGAAGGGAAATGATTTCCGTCAGGGCTGAGAAGAGATTACTCGTTATTAGCCAGATAATACATCTGCGAGCCAGGTTCCTTCATTGATAATTCCATGGTCAGAATGACCACATCGACCCGTCGATTGAAGGCTCTATTCTCTATCGAATTGTTAGGATGGATAGGTCGGTATTGACCATAACCGAGCGCTGATATTTTGTCCGAAGGTATTGAGTGATTATTGACAAAGTAACGCACCACCTCGGTGGCGCGGGCAGAAGAGAGCTCCCAGTTGGAGGGGTACCGGACAGTGTTGATGGGACGGTCGTCGGTGTGCCCCTCGACACGGATGTGATTGGGTATGTTTTTGATTCTGTCGGATACGATGTCCAAGAGTTCCATGGCCTTTAGCTGCAGTTTTGCAGAACCTTCTTTGAAAAGCGCTGACTCAAGAATGTGCACCACCAGTCCGCGTTCAGTCAGTTCAGTCTGTACCTCACCCTGTTGCCCAAGATGTTGGAACTTCTCGTCGATTTTTGTCTGAAGCATGCGCAGGTCGCCCAGCTTGAGCAATCCATACCCCTTTGTTTTCTGCTCACGGGCATCGCGCCATAATAGGTTGTCTCCCCCTCTCAACGCCCCGTGCAAGGCCTCAGCCACCTTGCCAAATTTCTTGGCATCGATCTGCGACATCGAGTACATCACGACAAAGAACGCCAGCAGCAAAGTAACAAGATCGGTGTATGTCAGAAGCCAGCGTTCGAGGTCTTCCTTGGAGTCGTGTTTTTTCCGTGTACGACGCAAGGTTTAGTCCTCATGATAACGGTTACGGGGGGCAATGAAGGAAAGCAGTCTGGTCCGCACATAGCGAGGATTTTCGCCGGATTGTATGGCCAGCACGCCCTCCATGACCAGTTCCAGGTGGGCGATCTCCTCCTCGTGGCGCATTCTCAGCTTGTCGGATACCGGCAGGAAAAACAGGTTGGCCAAGCCAACCCCCCAAAGAGTAGCTATGAAGGCACTTGCAATCCTAGTCGCCATCACAGATGCGTCCGAGACATTGCCAAAAGCGTGAATAAGAGCCAGCACAGTACCCAAAATTCCCATTGTCGGTGAAAACCCCCCGGCCTTCTGAAAAAAGATTATCCCCCTCTTGTGGCGCTCTTCAATGTAAGCGATTTCTGTTTCAAGGATTTCGCGCAGGGCGGTGACTTCGGTGCCATCTATAACAAGACGGATAGCTTTTCTGAGGAAAGGATCAGTAATCGTCTTGAGATCCGCTTCCAGACCCAGGATACCTTCCCGTCGCGCTTTCTCTGCCAACCCTACGATGGCGTCAATGGACTCATTAAAGGGGTACGTCTTGCCAAAGCCAACAACCTTCAGGTAGTGGGGGATATGCACTACGGTCTGAATTGAAGTAGTCACAGTGGTTGCACCAAGTGTGCCGCCAAGCACTATGAGCATCGGGGCCGTCAGGATTAGTGAATGAAGGTGCCCTCCCTCCAGCAGAAACGAGCTGCCAACAGATCCAAAAGCAACAATCAGACCGATTAAAGTGGCTAAGTCCATAGGTACCGAACACCTTGTTTCCGATGTGTCAATTAGTGTCACAGGCCAAAGGGAGGCCATTCCTATCTGTTATCGGCACAAGCAGTGTATTATGAAGCCGCTGTAGCGGCTTTGGATAGGGAATGAGCAATGGAGGGTAGTGGCCGGTTGGCCGGAGACTACTATTCGACAAGCCGATATTCAGCCAGCTTGTTCCTGATAGTCCTGGTGGTGATCCCCAGCGCTTCGGCTGCCTTGGTCTTGTTTCCGTTGAACTTCTCAAGGGTTCTGAGGATGAGATACTTGCTACCCTCTTCAAGCCTCATGGGGACCCGCAAAGCAGGTAGTGCCTCGGCGACCCGACCAAGGGCCAAATCGGCGGGGAAGTCATCCTCGCTCAAAAGCTCACGCTTGCTGGTAACTACTGCTCTTTCAACGAGGTTCTCCAACTCCCTGACATTCCCCGGCCAGTGGTACTTCATTAAGAGCCCCAGCGCCCCCTGGTCAATTCCCTTGATCATTTTGCTGTTCTCATGGTTGTATCTCTCAATGAAGTGTCGAACCAGAAGAGGGATGTCTTCTGTTCGCTCTTCCAGGGTTGTCAGGTGAATCGGGATGACGTTGAGCCGGTAAAACAGGTCCTCGCGGAAGCGAGACTTACTGATTGCCTCCTTCAGGTTCTGGTTCGAGGTGGCAATCAACCGCACGTCAACCTTAATGGTTGTACTGGAACCGATTCGCTCAAACTCCCGCTCCTGGATTACCCGGAGCAACTTGGACTGCAAGTTCAAGGGCATCTCCGAAATTTCATCAAGCAATAGGGTACCTCCGTCAGCCAGTTCAAACCGCCCTCGGTTGGTCTTTTTCGCGTCAGTAAAAGCGCCCTTTTCGTAACCAAACAACTCTGCCTCTACCAGGTTCTCGGGCAACGCAGCACAGTTCAACTTGATGAAGGGACCCTCCTTGCGGCTGGAAGTGTAATGAATCGCCCGAGCCACCAATTCCTTGCCCGTGCCGGAGGCGCCAGTAATCATCACTGTTGAGCGGGCATCTGCCACAGCCTGGATCAGATCGAATACTTCCGTCATCACCTTGGACTTGCCGATAAGATTATGAAACCTGTTAGTCAGGTCCTTGCGAAGGATTTCATTCTCTGACCTGAGCCTGAGAATCTCAGTCACGCGATTGAGAATATGCTCCACCGTTTCCGGTAAAATCGGTTTCAAGAGAAAATCGTAAGCCCCTTGCTTTATAGCCTTGACAGCATTTTCTATCGTTCCAAAGGCTGTGATCATGATTACGACGGTCTCAGGGCTGATCGTTTTGATGTTTTTCAGGAGCACCAGGCCATCCATTTCCTTCATCCTGAGGTCGCTTAAAACAATATCAAACGACCGCTCGTCAAACTTGGCCATCGCCTCTTCACCCGAACCGGCTGCAAAGCACTCGTAACCAGCCCGGGTGATAGTTTCTACAAGGACCTCACTGACCAGAGCATCATCATCAACTACCAGCACAGAATACTTCATGTTGTGCTCTCCCGGATTACGCCATCTGTCTTGGCTGGCATAAGAAGGCGAAAGACAGCGCCGCCTTCGGAGCCGTTTTCAGCAACAATGTCTCCCCCGTGGGCTTTCATGATCTTCCACGCCACCGCCAGCCCGAGGCCGTTGCCCTCTTTCTTTGTCGTGAAAAAAGGCGAAAAGACATGGTCTATGTTCTCCGGACTAATACCGGAACCGTTGTCAGAAATTGATGTTTCAACGACGGTCTCATCCAGACCGAGTAGAATTCGTTCGGCATAGAGTGCAACTGCTCGCTGCCGGGGCAAACAGCGAAACCGCACTTCGATTTCCCCCTCGCCGGAAAACGAATCGACTGCGTTCGATAGGATATTGAACAGCACCTGACGCATCAACAACCGATCAAGAGTCAATCTGATCGGACTCTCAGACGGTCTGTCGGGGACATGAAGCCAGATCTCAGCCAGCTGCGACTTCTCCAAGAACTCCTGCCGAAACTGCTCTATGGTGGTTCTCAAGAAATCGTCGTAGATGACTTCCGTTCGGTTGACTTCCTCCAACCTTGTGTAGTTCAGCAGGGTCGTAACAGTTTCATTAAGACTGTTGACACCACGGATAATGTTGCTCGCCAGCTTTCTTTTGGGATCAGCCGGATCCAGCTCCTTTTCCAAAAGCGAAGCAAAGCCGACTATTCCCGACAGTGGGTTGCGCACCTCGTGAGCTACGGTGGCTGCCATCTCGCCCAGTGCGGCCAGCGTATTCAGGCGGGCGATCTCTTGCTCCATTTTCTTTATTTTGGTTATGTCCTGAAAAACTTCCACAGCGCCCCTTGAGCGACCCTGATCATCCCTCAGAATCGCAGTCGAAACTGAGAGGTGAAGCCTGGTACCATCGGACAGCTCGATCTTTTTCTCTATCGAGGCTACCTCGCGACCACTTTCAGTCGCCCGTAATGCGTTGGCATCCACAGGATTACCGGGGGAGACCATATCCCGATAATGCTTCCCCAACGGTTGATTGACAGGGATTCCCAGAATCATGGAAGCAGCCGGGTTAAAATGGGTTATCCACCCGCTTTGATCAACTGCAATAACACCGGCTGAAATCGAATTCAGGATTCCATTGAGGAACTCTGTCGCAGCAAGGTTGCGTTCGGTGAGTTCAACCAGCTTTTTATTAGCCTGAACAAGTTTCTCGTTCTGATCTGAGAACTCATCTTTGAGTTCGATGTATCTGCGTTGTAAAGAGTTGATTATGCGGCTAAATGAAGCATACGACTCAGCAAATTTCGACACCTCATCCATATCAAGTGTCGGATCGTTGAGAACTTTCCTGATATCATCCATGACAAACCTCAGCCATCCATTGGTGAAATGATAGAATTGCTCGCAACGGTTTACAACTAAAACTTTTTCGGCAAACGGATGACTCTTCTACCGGCGATACCCTCAAGGGAATAATGTGGCTTTACCTGAGTGAGGCAATTTCTAATATCTTGTCCGGAAACTGTGCTGCGAATCGAATATCTATCAGGCAGGTTCCTCCTCCTTCCGACCGGTTGGTCCGTTACCCAAACAGCATTTGCTCAATCTTCTGTTTAAGTGTATTGGCTGTAAAAGGTTTCACAATATAACTATTGACCCCTGCCTTCAAAGCTTCCACAACATCATCCTTAGCTGATCGAACTGTTACCATCAAGACCGACAGGTCCTTGTATTCCGCTATTGAACGCAGCGTAGTAACGAACTCCAGGCCATCCATCTCCGGCATGTTCCAATCAGTGACAACAAAGTCGATTTTCTCAACTTTCAACTTCGCCAAGGCATCTTTACCATTGCTGGCTTCCACAACGTCACTGTAGCCAATTCTTCTAAGCGTATTGACAATAATCCGCCTCATGGTGAGATTGTTGTCAACAGCCAGAACCCTAAGATCAGCCATCTAACCCCCTTTTTTCTATCAATTCTGTTTCATTTCAAGCGGTTCAAGACTACGTTCAGCGACAGAGCCTTAACCATCCTGTCCGATAGGAACCAGCGCCCGACCTCCCCTCACTATCAGCGACACTTTTCTTCGATCGCTGTCTTAGCGCACTTGTGCACACATGTCCTGATACATTTTCGTCAATTCATGGTGCTCCCATGCCCTTTGCATAATCTCTGTAAGTTGGCCGACATCAATCGGTTTGATCACGAAATCAAAAGCTCCCTTCCGCAGAGCAGCAGTGACAATCTCAAGTGATGACTCGGCACTGAGCATGATAACCGAAATATCCGGGTATAAAGCTGACAGCTCCGTCAGCACTTCGAGGCCCCGGTTCCCCGAAAGCCGGCAATCTATCAGGATTACTGCGTAGTCGCTGGTAGCTGCTTTATCCAGCACATCCTGAGCGTTCCTCGCTCCATCTACCCAGTATCCGAGCCCGACAAAGAAATCCGTCAGGCTCTCCCGAACCCCCATTTCGCTGTCAGCCACAAGGATTCTCTTGACCGTTAGTTCCGTTTCAACGCCGCCCCTCATCAACCCTCATTCTCCTTCACCTTCGCTTCCACAACTTTGTAGAGCTGGTTGATGTTGAATGGTTTGGTAATGTAATCTGTGGCCTTGTATCTGAGCGCCATCACTGCCGAGTCGACCGATGGAAAGCCGGTCATCAGCACCACGGGAATATCGGGGTATGATTCTCTCATCTCTGACGTCAACTCCAGCCCGTCCATCTGAGGCATTTTGATATCGGTCAGAACAAGGTCGATTTTCCGCGAGCGGAGCACCTCCAGCGCCTTTTCTCCATTTTCAGCGACAGCTATTTCCCACCCCTGACCGTGAAAGAAGTCATACAGCAGGTCCCGAATCAACAGCTCATCATCCACAACTAATATGGAGTGCGTTTTCACAGTTGTCCCTCCTCAAAGCTGCAGAAAGTCATCTCAGCAGCCTCGACAGTATCTTTCTTCTTTCGGCGAGGCCTCTGGCTGCGGCAAAACCCTCCTGTTCGCCATCTGAGCTACAGCCTTAGTGGCCGCAATCCTTACAATGTCCTCTTCTTCCTCCAGGTAGGGCAACAGGTACTCGCTATGTTTATCAAAGCCGAGACGTCCGATCGAACTGATAGTGTGGTACCGTACCCAGACATCTTTGTCATCAAGTAGGAATCTAATTTCACCGACAGCCCGCTCTCCCTGAATGGTAATGAGAGCTGACACCGCTGCTTTTCGGACTCCACTGTTCTCGTCGTGCAAGGCCAGCTTCAACGGTTCGATATCGGTGATCTCACCGATCCGAGCCAGTGATGTAAGGGCTGCTTTTCGGATGGAAGGCTCAGGATGATTGAGGACCTTCATCAATGGGTCAATCACCTCCCTCTCCCCTATCAGGCCCAAACCTGTCACGGCTAGGTGTTGCCGTCCGCTATCGTGGTGGTAGAGGTCAGCTGCGAGTTTCGCGATGACTTTGGGGCCACTTATAATGACGAGGGCACCCAGAGCCGCTTCGCGGACATCAGAGTACTCGTCCTTAAGACCCGTAAGCAGGAAATCGACGTCACGTTCCGAGCACAGCCATCCCAGGGCGACAAAGGCAGCCTCCCTGACATAACCTACCTCATCAGTTGCCAGCTTTTTCAGAGTTGCCGCCGCACCGCTCCACCCGGCTTTCCCAAGCGTATAGGCGATCTTCCGGCGGACCTCAGGATGCGGATCATCTACAAAATCCACCAGCCTTCCAGCAATACTCTCATCAACAAACCAACCGAGGATATCCAGCAGAATCAACTTGGTGCGGTAGGTAGACTCCACAAATCTCTCAAGGATCAGCTCGCTCGCGGAGGGTCCAACCTTGCCAAGGGCCTCCAATATGCGCTTGACCGCACCTTCCTCGACGAAATCAAGAGCATCGAGGGCGAACCCGACCATCTGCTGCTCGCAGAGACCGGTGAGACGATTGAGGATGAATTCAGTAATCTTCTTGTCTCCATTCTTGATGCTGGATATCAGAAAGCCTTGGAACTGCTTCACCGGCAGATCGTAGCCAAAATCCTGGCCATACTTTGCAGTGATATTGATAATAGCGGCAAGAGCCGTCTCGGCAATGGCAGGGTCTTTGGAATCTAAGTGCTCTCGCAGAGTTTCCACCGAGTCTTTTGCTCCAATGTTGCCGACTGCCTCGATAACAGCGCACAACAACAGTGGATCATCCGCCTTGAGGTATCCTAACAAGGCTTCCACCGCGGCAGGATCGCCAATCTTTCCCAACGCCTCGACCACTTGCAGGCGGACATCCGCTATTTTTTCATAAGTAGCTACCAAGGCCGGGATAGCTTTGCTGGAGCCGATTTCGCCCAAGGCCTCGACGGCAGAACGGACCACCTTGAGGTTGCCGTCTGACAACCGTTCGCACAAGGCTCCCACGGTTGTGTCGTCCCTGATCCGACCCAACATACAGACTGCAAACATGCGGATATCCGGGTCATCATCGTCGAGAGCGTCCAAAAGGAATTGCACTGCAGGAGAACCTATCCGCACCAGAAACTCGGTGACGAGCTTGCGTGTTTCGATATTTCTGTGATTCTGAGAACGAATCAACAACTGGGACGCAAAGCAGACATTTGTCCGCCCTAACGAATCCGCCGCCAACTCCCTGATGCGTGGGTCGGAATCTTCCAGTGCGAGTACAAGCCCGGCTATAGCTTCATCCCCATAGAATGTCGCCAGCTCTTTGACGGCTTTTTCGCGGTCAGCGAAGTCAGACGACTGCAGTTGCGCGAGAAACCGTCCCATTCGATCGACAACGGTGTGCATCTGCCGGGCTCCTGAATTGCTCAGTTCATCAGGCAACGTAGTGTGTCAGCTGACCGGAACAGCCCGATAGGAGTTCAGGGTCTCCTCTTCCGTAGCAAAGATCTCGAAAATGTGAGACAGTTGCGTGATCTCAAATATCTCCTGAACGTAGCTATCCAAATTCGATAGTGTCAGACGACCCTTGCGCAACCGAACTTCCTTCATTATCGAGACCAGCGATCCCAGACCGGAACTATTGATAAACTCAACTTCGGCAAGGTTGAGATGAATCATCGTTTTTTCCTTTTCAAACAGATTTTTGACCTGCTCCTTCACTGCTGAACCGGTGCCTAGGTCCAACCTGCCTTTCAGGGCGAGAATAGTCACGTTTGTTTCATCTCTAATAGTGATTTCCATGATCTCCTCCACATTCAACTATGATATGCTCTCTACTTCGTTTTTCTTCTTCCAGTCAAGTCGTATGGAGACCTTCAAGCCTCCGCCTTCCGTCTCAGTGAATCTCAAGACACCCGCATAATGTGCCATGAGATCAACGCCACGTCCCCCTTCTGAGAGTATCGCTGGGGAGCGCCTGTGTCTCACCTTGTTGATGCCCCCCACTCCCTCATCAATAATATCGGCAGCAAGGTGGCTGCTGTTGACATCGAGTATTAGCTTTATCGATTTATTTGGATCATACTCGTTTCCGTGCACCAAAGCATTGGTAAACGCTTCCGAAACAGCCAGTGTAAACCTGTTCAGCGTGTCTTCTGGTATACAGTTCGCGCGCAGAACTTCCAGCATGTCATCAAGCATCTTGTCTTCCGACGACGTCACCGACGGATATGTATATTCGTAGACAGGCATGGTTAGTTGACTTTGATCTGCAGGACAGTGAAGTCGTCGCGCGTTTCCTCCGGCGCTCCTTCTGCAAAACGATCTACCGTCTGCTTGACTTTCATACAAAACTCTTTTGGGGGCAGCTCGATCTCAGTAGTAAAGACCTGCCCGACTCTTTCGAAACTAAAGAGATTGTTATCAACATCAGCAGCTTCCGTAAGACCATCCGTAAAAAGCAACAGACGATCACCGCTGCCCAGATGCCTGTGCCCTTGCTTGAAAGGAATCTCGGCAAACTGCCCCACAATCGGTCCCCCCTCAGCCAGCTCGCATATTTTCTGTTTCTCAGCGTCCCAGAGAAGTCCCGGCAGGTGGCCGCCGTTGCAATAGGTCAAGCAAGAGCTTTCGAGGTCAAATCTTCCAAAGAAGAGCGTGACGAACATCTCTCGATCTTTGATTATCTCATTGGCCAACAGGTTATTCAGACATTCGACCAATTCTGAGACTGTTATGTTGGGATTCGTTGACAACAGGGAGCTGATAATCCCAGAGGCTGCCGACATGACCAACGCCGCGGGGACTCCTTTGTTGGACACATCTCCGATGACGACCATGAACCGCTCATCATCCAGTTTGAAGATGTTATAGAAATCGCCGCCAACTTCCCTGGCGGGATAATAGACAGCGCCTATCTCAGCGCCGGTAATAGCGTCAACATCCTGCGGCAGAATCGTCTCCTGTATCTGCTTCGCGATGACCATCTCCTGGGCCACCTTCTGCTGCTTCAGTTTGTCCTTGAGGAGAATTGCGTTGTCGATGGCGACGGCTACAAAGTTGAGGAACATCTCCAAGCTTTCTCTGTCCTCCTCATCGTATTCGCCTGCCCCCACTTTGTTGATAATCATCAGCACTCCGTGACATTTCTCAGCCGTCTTAATGGGCAGGCAGATAATCGACTCTATCGAGAAGCCGCTGTCATCTTTCACGCCGAGATTGTTAAGGACAATTGTCTCACGGATTTTGAAACAATAGCTTGGAAGATCCATACCGTCCTGGTAGATCAACGAATGGACAAACTCCTCGCTCACACCCCAACCAATCTTGACCTTCAACTGGCCGTCTTCTTCCAACATGATCAGACCAACCTCGCCGTCAGCAAGTCTGATAGCCATATCCATGACAACCGAGAGCACAGCATTGATCTCATGGATGGAGGTGATAATCGCCCCCATAGTTGCCAAGTCGCACAGTTGGGCTTTGGTGGTCGCCAATTTGGCTTCCAGCTCATTCAGCTTATCGTCGATATCAATATGGGCAGACATGTATAATATATCGACACGGAGGGAAGGCTTTTGAGCTTGAGACTGGTATTATAAAGGGAAATAGGCTACTTTTTCCGAAACTTCACGCGGAAGGGAACCCCTTCAAACCCGAATTCCTGCCGAATCCGGTTACTGAGGTATCCGATATACGCCTTGTCAATCAATTTGGGCTGATTGGTAAAGAATACAAATGTCGGTGGCGCCACTTCTGTCTGGGCCATGTAGTTGATCTTGATATACTTACCTCTCCGAGCCGGAGGCTGACGCCTTTTGACAACCTTCTGGAGGAATGTGTTGAGTTCTGCAGTGGGAATCCTTTTTCTGGCCTCAGCGTAAACTTGCTTGACCAGCGACATAACTTTGCCGGTACGTTGACCGGTTAGGGCTGAAACATAGATAACCGGGAGGTAGGCATACTTGGCCAGGATGGCGTTGATGGCCTTTGTATATCTATCAGCCGTGGTGGGGTCTTTTTCCACCAGGTCCCACTTGTTCACTACCAGCACCGCGGACCGACGGTTGGCAAAAACCTGCTCCAGAATCCGCTGATCTTGGGTCGTAAGTCCCTCTGTGGCATCAACAAGAACAATCGCAACGTCGCATTCCTCAATAGCTCTGGTGGCGCGCAACACTGTATAGAACTCTACATTTTCGCGCACTTTGTATTTTCGCCTTAGTCCGGCAGTATCAACCATAACGTAGTTCTGACCATCGAGCTCTAACAGCGTATCAACCGCATCACGAGTAGTGCCGGCAGTTGGAGTAACAAGCAGTCGCGGTTGTCCAATCAAGTAGTTGATAAAAGAAGATTTACCGACGTTAGGCCGTCCCACCAGAGCTACCCTGATGGCCCCCCCGTCAGGTTCGGTGACATGGTCGGACACTGGGAGAAATGAGATCACCTTGTCCAATAGATCCCCGATACCTCGCCCGATCTTCGCCGAGACCGGAACAGGATCGCCAAGCCCCAGCGCAAGAAACTCGAATATCTCGCTTTCAATCCTCTCATTATCCGCCTTGTTTGCGACTAGGATGTACTTTTTGCCTGAGTGGTGCAGTCGTCGGGCAATCTGACGGTCAGCGGGGTCAGGGCCAACAAGTGTGTCTACAAGAAACAGCACTAAGTCAGCCTCGTTGATAGCGAATTCGGTCTGGTCGTAAATCAGCTTTTCCATCAGATCGTCCGTCTCCGGCACCATCCCGCCGGTATCAATCAACCGAAAGCTCACTCCCGCCCAATCACAGATGGCGTAATTGCGGTCACGGGTAATACCCGGCCGTTCATGCACTACGGCTACCCGCTTCTGGAGCATACGATTGAATAGCGAGGATTTCCCGACGTTGGGACGTCCGATAATGGCAATGGTTGGGATTCTCACCCAAAGGCCTCCCTGATACTCTCAGCCAGGTTGTACCGACCGACAACAACCGGCTTGCCCAGGGATGTCCGAAACTGCGAAAGCGACATATCGTCCAAGAGTAGATCATCCGTGTTCAAACAGTTCGGCGGCAGAACTAGGACGTCATACTCATTCGCCATTGCCAGAGCTTCAGCAAGCAGGTCCTGCCCTGTCAGCAGACCTGAGACCGTAACAGTTTCTCCCCAAAAGATGTTTCTCACAGGTTGTACAAGAAGGTTTATCCCGAGTTCATCCTGTATGAAAGGTGCAACTTCCCGGCTCAGGAAAGGGTATGCAGAGTAACCGGTCAAAAACAGCACCCGTCGGTCGGACCGTATCCGTCTGAGGTACGCCCGGCGTCGATTGAACAGGGTGATAAACTCCCGTACCATGCCGACCCCGTTTTCAAACTGGGCCATC
This sequence comes from uncultured Ignavibacteriales bacterium, assembly GCA_964416195.1. Taxonomy (GTDB): domain Bacteria; phylum Zixibacteria; class MSB-5A5; order GN15; family FEB-12; genus CAYQDB01. The sequence continues at coordinate 34,795 of CAYQDB010000003.1, read as the reverse complement.
TGTTCATATGAAGACCGGTTGGGGAAATCCCTCTCCGCCAGTACGTAGAACTCGTCAGCGGGCCAGACAAACCTGGTGCCGAGCCTTGCAAGCAAATCTTTCTGACAAACCTCAAGGAAATCAACAATAGCCGCTGACTCATCACTCGTATAGGCACGCAACTGCGGCAGGTTGTCACGATACCGGGTTAGACCGACCGGCACCACCGCCAGAGTCTCAACGCCGGGGTAAAGCCGCGAGAGGTCATCGACTGTCTTCTCCAACTGAGGACCATCATTTATGCCCGGACAGAGAACGACCTGTGAGTGAATAGCAATCCCGTTCTCAGTCAGGCGCTGCAGGCGCGGCAGAATTGGTGTCAGCTTTTCATTACCAAGCATGTAGCGGCGCAGGCTGTCATCAGTAGCATGCACAGAGACATAAAGTGGTGAGAGCCGTTGCTCGATGATCCTCGCCATATCCTGTTCGGTCACATTGGAAAGAGTAATGAAGTTACCGTGAGTAAAGGAAAGACGATAGTCCTCATCCTTGACATAGAGGCTACTTCGCAGCCCTTTTGGCTGCTGGTGAACAAAGCAGAAGATGCAATTGCAGTTACACCGTTTTATCCTGTCCTCATCAAGCGTCAACCCCAAACCGCCGGCAGTCGGTTCGTCAAGCCGCAGCTCCAGCTCCCGTCCACGGCGGTCGGAGAATCGGATCGTCACCGACTCACTGGCAGTCCGGTAGTAAAAGTCAATCGAGTCGAGGACGCGTTTACCATCTATTGCCAGAACTTTGTAGCCGGGGAGAACGCGTCCGTACAACGGCGAGGAGAGGTCGACATTGACTATTTTCATGTCGCATCCATTAAAAAAAGCGGGCGATGGGACTCGAACCCACGGCGTCAAGCTTGGGAAGCTTGCATTCTACCACTGAATTACGCCCGCTTGTCTCCAAGAAGAAACGTCATCTTCGAGATACTGTTCATCTCCAAGACTTGACGTCTCAAAATGTCTCTATATACAAAAAAATACACAAAGCCGTCTCTGTCAAGTTGCACAGGCGTGTATTATATTGGCGCATTCCAATATAGTCAACAGATATATCGAAGATGTAGGAACAAATCCACAAATTATATATACAGTTTACCAATATAGGTCTTGCTCTATATATGCTGGTCTAATCCACCGGCTCCTGTCCACAGGAGTGCGTCTCGGAAGCTCTTCCCCGTACGTAAGCGTTTAAGGTATATACCGTGCGAGAGTACATCCAAAACAAAGGCCAAGGGCAATACCTCTCCTTAGCTTCGATCAATCGGCACGTTCTTTGCCATTCTAATAAATTAGAATGATGACATACTCATCCACCAAGAAAGGCAGGCGTAAGATGAAAATGCAAACTAAATCAAAACAGCAGGTGCAGGAAATGTAGTTATGACAGTAATAATGTATAAAATACTTGATAATCTGGTAATACGTCTACGTGTGCATTTAACCGAATCAGAATTTGGCACCAGCAAACAGTATGCGCAGCTTGAAGATATTGCTGACGAAATGGAGATGCTACTACTTAATAATAAATAAGGTCACCATTGCCGATGAAGTATATGGATAACTTTTAAATTAGGGGGAAATATAAAATGAAACAATATAAGGATCATCTTTCAGCAGGTTGGTGGACTGCTATTACTATTGTCGCTTCTGTTGTTCTGCTGGTAACAGCACAATATTGGTATGGTATGCCACTGCGACCAACAACGTTAGATGCGGTGAATGCAATGAAGACGCTCTGTGATTCTGCTCTTGTGGCTGCAAGTATTGGTTTGGAGGAGGGTTATTACACACATTACTGTCTTACAGTATCGAAGAGAGATGCAGATTTGTATCCCAAGATGCAGTATAATGTGTGGAGAGCCGAAGGCTGGTTCTTGATGTCCGAAGATAAGGGTAATACCGTTGTAGATTCGACAACATTAGTATTGGATATGCAATGGATGGGTCGCAATCCGGCGATATCTCATAATTGGCGAATCCTTTATTTTTCAATGGGAACCAGCCTTATGTCAGTTGACAATCGCAATCGAGCAATTGGTGAAAGGAGGTCGTGATGAAACAGCAAAAGAAAAAAACTCCCTTTTTGTTGTGGCTCGTTATCGTACCTGTTTTTATAGTATTCATCATAGCTTTGACACATACTGGTACTGGTCACAACAACAAGAAACCAGCATATAGTGAAAATGTCTCTGTTTCTGCTTATGTTGACGAATACACAGTACACAATATCGAATATGAGGTCCGCACCGGATATACTGAATATTCTGAAGTTTTTATTACTTACACCAATGCTGATGGTGGAACATCACAAAAAGAAGCATACTTCAAAAGGAACGAACCTTGGACGTATTCGTTTGGAGCGATAAAAGGCAATTTTCTATACGTCAGTGCTCAATTGACGGATCCAGCATGTGTGGGTTTGCATGTGTCGATTTATGTAGATGGTGTAAAAATGAAGACATCCGCCAGCAGTGGAGAATATGTAATCGCAGAGGCTCATTATAGCCTGCCTTAAATAACAAAATTAAGAGGTCGTGATGAAAACAAGATGGATTGTAGTACTGGCAGTGGTAGCAATAATAAGTCAAATTGCTGCTTGGTCTTGGCTTTATAACAGATATGTGCCACATCCGCCTACCACAGATGACGCAACAGTAGTTGTCAACAAATTTATAGCTCGTGTATATAAAGACATGATGCGGGACTTACACAAAACTCCTGTTCCGTGGGATTATAATATGGAATATCATGGTGCAATAGACACCATTACTGTCATCAATAAAGACAGTAGTAAGTATACGTGGACTGTTACAGGATACTGGATACTTTATGTGAACGGTGCTGCTTATGATTCTTCGGTGGCGGATTGTAAAGTGGTATGGGATGGCGGCAATCCTCACAATCCTAACAATTGGACTATTCTTTAACAGAGGTTTGACAATGAAACAATATAAGAATCCCTCAGCAACAGGCTGGCTTTTTATTATAGCTGCAGTATTGGCGTTTATTGTTTTTTCAGCAATAACGGGCTACAATGTACAGAATACCAAACCACAAACCAGTAAACCACAAGTAGAAAAATCACAGCACACCCTCTCTGCTGTTGAACAGTCCAGATGGTGTGAACCTCGAATCTATCCTGGAGTCAAGCTGTATTATCGTGTTAATAGCCAATCGCCAATGGTATTTGTCGGCACTGTGGTTGATGCTGTAGGACACCGCATTGACGGTGAGCGTACATTCAGCATCAGATACGCTAACAGCGATAATGAGGAATACAAATACCGGCGAATTCTATGGAATGGACATTGGTATGCAGATCGAAAGCAACAGCAGCAAATTGTCGATTCCGGCAACTGGTGAATAAACAGATAACAGAAAGCCCACAGCACTCGTTAACTGTTGGCTTTTTTGTAGGCGAGTCGGCAAACCAAAAACCACCTACTAATTCTCCGGCTTCATCTCTTTGGGGCTTGTCTTATATAGCCCCAATTATCGGAGATGGGTTGATCTCAATATTGGCGTTCCCCCTTGAAAGACTTGGAGTTATGGCAGACAATTAGACTTGTTCTGGTAGCGTCAAGCTTGGGAAGCTTGCATTCTACCACTGAATTACGCCCGCTATCCAATATTACCTGATGCAATTTAGCCTTGGGCAGTCTGATTGTCAACAGGCTTAGACACACCAATACCAGCCGGAGGCAAGACAGAGAAAGGTAACCTACCTCGCCTATCTCTTCTTACCCGTTACCTTCACAACAATAATGGAAACCTCGTACAGCACGTACAGGGGAAGCGCCAGCAGGCACTGAGTGGCCACATCGGGAGTGGTGAGGAGTGCCGCAACGATGAGAATCAGTACAATGGCGTAGCGCCTGCCCTTGGCCAGGAAACGCGATGACACAATACCGGCTTTACCAAGGAAATAGGCCGCAACCGGCATTTCAAAACCAATCCCAAAAGCCAGCATCATTACGCCTGCAAAGGTCAGATAGCTGCCGACCGTGATGATCGGACTCAGCAACTCACCGGAAAAACTAATAAGAAATTTCAACGAGAAGGGAAGCATGACAAGGTAACAGAATCCGGCCCCGACCAGGAAGAGTACCGTCGATACAAACACCATTGGCAACACATGAGCTTTCTCTCTGGGATACAACCCCGGGCTCACAAACGCCCACAGCTGATAAAAAACAATGGGAGAGGCTGCTACGATTCCTGTTATCAACGAAACCTTCAGGTAAGCATAGAATGAGCCGGTCACCTCGGTGACATGAAGCTTGATATTACCGGCGGGGACAACGAAGAATTTCATCAGGTAGTCAGAGAAGTAAAAGGCAGCTAGCGACAGAATCACTACGGCGAGAAGCGACTTCAATAAACGCCACCGCAGCTCTTCAAGGTGGTCTACGAATGGCATAGAACCGGACTCCGATACCTCGTGCTTTTCTTCATCGTCTACCATTAAACCGGAATGTGTGGATGATCCGTATAGATGTCAAATGGTTTTGCCCCGCACGATACCGTCACCCCGAGCGGAGTCGAGGGGCAACGTTCATAGTTCAACTCCGCTCACCATGACAACAAAGAAATAGTGCTGACAGGGTGGCCCACAGCTTGCGGTGGGTTTCTTCGCATGTTACTTGTCGAGCAGCTTCTTGATCTCCTCAAGGAACTCAGCCGCATCCTGGAAACGGCGGTATACCGACGCAAAGCGGACATAGGCGATCTCGTCCACCTCGCGTAGTTTCTGCATAACCACCTCACCGATCTCCTTGCTGGTGACGTCAGTGCGAAAACGGGCGCTGAGCTCGGCCTCGATACTGTCCAGCATTGACTGCATCTGCTGGCCGGTCACCGGGCGTTTGTTGCAGGCCAGCTTGATGCCGGTCAGGATTTTATTGCGGTCAAACGGCTCCCTACGGCCGTCGGACTTGAGGACGGTTAATGTGCCGTGCTCAACATACTCGTATGTCGTGAAGCGTTCGTGGCACTTCAGGCATTCACGGCGACGGCGCACCGCCCGGCCATCCTGTGACGGCCTGCTATCCACGACCTTATCTTCCTCATGTCCACACTTAGGGCATTTCATTCAGTAACCAATCATGATTGTTCGTTCACACACCAGAGGTACCCCACAGCTTTGCTGTGGGTAATCTCTTTATTCATGTAGGTCACACGTCAAAGTCTCATATCTTTGTCGAAACCACGGGGCTTCGACCTACGCTACTTCCTTAGTCGCTTAGCCTCATCTCCTTGTAGAGTCTCTTTGCTGACCTCCAATAAGCATCAGTGCTTACCTCACCCCTGCCATAGGCTTCATGCCAGCCGGACGGGACAGGCATATCCTTGTACAGGTCCCTGCGCCTGGCTTCGAGCAACATCCGCGGCTTCCCCATGAAGTCCGCTCCGCAGATAACCTTGTTCCCTGTCTCCACCGATAGACGCTTCAGCCATGTAATCCCTTCATAACTCCTCATCAAGTGATGATCAAGAATTAAAATGCCAACCCGCTCTGAAAGAATTCTGGCATTATGCCAGGCTATTCTCATTTTGCTTTTGAAAACCTTGTGGTACAGGTAGAGAGGCGGTCCGGCAGCGAATACAATATCAGGTTTCCAGGACAGTATTATGGAAATCGCTTCGTCGTTGAGAAGCTGAATATCAGAAGCGTGCACAAACACACCATCTTCCTCAATCCTGGTCATTATTACAGTTCCCAGATGGCTGCTTTTTTCGCCATGACATACCTGCCCGGAAAAAGTCATTATTCCCTGTGTGGTCCCTTCCGCCGGTAACAGATCAGTGCGTAATACTGTGGAAAGGGACTCCGCTCTTCGTTTTTGCACCATTGAGAGATGCGACAGACTCCTTGTCCATATCCTGACGTGCGGATTCAATCCGGTTACCTTCCTGATATTGAACTGATACGGGTTGGCATCCGCAAGGGGAACATGGTCTCCATGAAAATGGCTGATGACTATATCCGTAGCGTCAGACCATCTCTGCACGATTTTCTTCTGTATCCTTTCGTCAACGGCTACCTGAAAAGGGTGCGGCAGCAACCCGTGGCGGATGTAACCTAAGGCAATACCCGGATCGATCAGTATTCTTTGATTTCCGGCTCTGACAAAACACGAAAGCCCCCTGACCCCCAGAGACTCCGTTCCCAGGATTTCAATATCCACTTTTGCTGCCTATGACCTTATCTTCCTCATGTCCGCACTTGGAGTATTTCATTTTCCGTGTTCGGCTCGCCAATTCGCCTATGTTGTCATACCCTTCTTGCTTGTATGCGGCAGATGTCCACATCTGCCCTAGTAGCTCAGGTTCCTTTTGCACCTGACTCAATAAGGCTACTCGCCCGTCATTCCTGCGGAAGCAGGAATCCATTCGTGTCTCTTTTCTCAACGTTAAGTACCTGGATTCCCGCTTTCGCGGGAATGACATCCGTGTACTGTGGGCAGTACGCCAAAGGCGAGTATCGTGGGTGGCAGATGTCCACATCTGCCCCAACAATCCCCGTAGGTCAAAAGCCCTGCCTGTCCTGAGCTTACAAGGTGCTGTCGGGTGTCTCTGCCCGACAGCCACAAGTGAATACGCAATACACCAATACGTCGTGCAAGCGTCAGGCAGAGACGCCTGACGCCACCATGAGAAAGCGTGAATTGCGATTTATGACACAGTTTCGGAGTCGAAGTGTAACAACTACTCATTCTTCATTCGCTCAATCTCAGCAATGTTTCTTTTGGTCTGTTCGACTTCTTTCGTATAGCCATGGGCTTCAAAAATCTCCAAAGCTTCCTTCAGATACTTCAACGCCTCATCCAGATCACCCTTAGCTTTATAGATCAGACCGATATTACCTAACTGATTCGCCTTACCCTGGCGGTACCCAACTTCCTTGTGAATTTCCAACGCCGCCTGGTGATATTTCAACGCCTCATCCAGATCACCCTTGTCAGAATAGATCAGACCGATATTACCCTTTGCAGAAGCAATGAGCGAACTGTCATCGTGCTGCCCAGCTTGGTTAAGGGCAACTTGATAATAGGACAGTGCTTTCTGACAATCGCCCTTTGTATAAAGAACGTTACCAACTCTCAGCAAATCCGCTCCGTTTACATAGCCTCCCTGTTCAATGATGTTTCTGACTTCAATTTCAACCGTGTCAAAACAGTCAGGCTCAGGTGGTGGATTGTCTTTATCAAGAATGATAGGGGTATTGCCAAGGCATTGGTGTAACAGTGAATACAGTTCTTCCTTATCGGCTTGCAGTTTCTCAACCCTCTGTTCAAGTAGTTGTTTCTCACCGTTGCCACCATCACGAAATGCCAGCCAGATGCTGACAGGAATTCCCACTACCATGATTACGACGACCCACCACACCGCAGTTAGGCCGAGAAACTTCGACTTATCCTCCGTGCGAACTGTAATCTGAGTTTTTTTCTTACCCATTTGACACGCTAACTGTGCACCCTACCCCTGTTTTGTCTCCTTCTTCACCCAGGCGACGTAGTCGGGGAGGCCTTCGGATAAAGGCAATGATATTACCTCGGGGAATTCGTAGGGGTGGTTGGCTTGCACATAGAGCATCAATTCGTCGATGCGTTGCTGGGTGGTTTTGGCAATCAAAAGCGCCTCCTCGTCATGCTCCACTTTGTTAACCCACCGGAAATAGGACTCGATCTTGGGTACAATGTTGATACAGGCGGCCAGACGTTTCTCCACCAGGGTGCGCGCCAGTTTGTTGGCCTCGTCGCGCGGGATACTGATAAAAACTACTCGCACTGTTTCCATTACTTCCTCACCTCTCGCTTGAGCCTTTTTTCCCTGAGTTTCGTCAGGTCTTGTCCGCGAAAGCGGATGTGACCTGACGACCAACTGGCAAACTGTCGGTTCACACCCGCCTTTGGCGTGCAAGAACCGACAGAAAAAGCAATTTCCATTACTTTTTCACCTCTCGCTTGAGTTTGTTTTCAATCGACTTGACCTTACCGGTCAGGCGGTTTCTGGCTCCTTTGCGGTCATCAATCGTCAGCACAATGTAAATGCGGTTGTGCCTCTTGCGCAGCGTCAGGCGCGCCTTATTGATAACCTTCATCACCGGCTCCCAGTCGCCCTCGATTACGGTTGACATGGCACTCAGCTTGTAGGGCAGGCCGGACTTGTCAATAATGTCGATTACTTTGGCGACATCCGCCGAGACCGACACCGTCCCCTTACTGGTGGGAAACATTGCTAACTGAAACAACATTGTTACGCCTCCTGTAAGCGCTCTGGATAGAGCGGAAACTTTTCGCACAACGCCGCCACTTCCTTGGCTATTTCGGCCAGAGCTTCATCGTTGCGACGGTTCTGGATACCGCGGTGGATAAAATCCGCAATCTGCTTCATCTCTTCTATCCCCATGCCACGTGTTGTGATGGCTGGTGTACCAATCCGAATGCCGGAAGTGACAAACGGCTTCTCGGGATCGAACGGAACGGTGTTTTTATTGACCGTGATACCGGCTTTATCCAGCGCCTTTTCGACTTTCTTTCCGGTGAGTTTGGGGACATCGATAAATGACACCAGCATCAGATGGGTATCAGTACCACCCGCGACGATATGATAGCCGTATCCCTTGAGAGCTTCAGCAAGAGCTTTGGCGTTCTCTATGATGCGTTTCTGATACGCTTTGAACTCATCCGTCAAGGCTTCCTTGAAGGCGACAGCCTTGGCCGCAATGATGTGCATCAGCGGTCCGCCCTGGATACCGGGCATGACCATGCGGTCGAGATCGGCGGCATATTTCTCCTTGCACATAATCACTCCGCCCCTCGGCCCTCGCAGTGTCTTATGAGTCGTGGAAGTTACAAAATCGGCCATCGGAATCGGCGATGGATGCACACCGGCTGCAATCAGGCCTGCAATGTGGGCAATGTCGACCATCATGTACGCCCCGCAGACGTCGCAGGCCTCGCGGACTTTATCGAAATCCCAGAAGCGCGGGTAGGCCGAGGCACCGGCGACAATCATTTTCGGCTTGACCTCTTTGGCCTGCTCAATCAGGCGGTCATAGTTGATAACTTCGGTTTCTTTGTCGACCTGGTAACTGACGAAATCGAAAAGGAAGCCGGAGAAGTTGATCGGGTGACCATGAGTGAGGTGCCCGCCGTGAGAGAGATCAAGCCCCATTACCTTATCTCCCGTCTTCAAGGCAGTAAAATACACTGCCATGTTAGCCTGGGAGCCGCTGTGCGGCTGAACGTTAGCGTGCTCGCAGCCAAACAACTGCTTGAGCCGTTCGCGGGCAAGGTCCTCGGCAATATCGACAAACTCGCATCCTCCGTAGTACCGTTTGCCGGGGTAACCCTCTGCATACTTGTTGGTCATGACGCCGCCCGCCGCTTCCAGGACCGCCTCAGAAACGAAGTTCTCGGAGGCAATCAACTCCAATTTGCTGGCCTCGCGGTCAGTCTCTTTGATAATGGCATCGTATATTTCCGGGTCGACTTGTTTGAGATATGACATAGCTCAACTCCGTTTTGTTGTTATATCATTCTGACAGCAATGTAGCGAAAATGAGATGATGGGTCAATCGAATCTGGTTAGGAACAGGGCGTCCTTTACTGTTACTATGTCGGGTTTCTCCCCGCAATAGGCGGATCGGAACCCGACCTACCTTTCTGGAGACAGTACGTGTGCTTGACTATATAAACGGAAGACCCGTAGGTCGGCGTTCCGAGGGAGCTCGCCTCAGGCGGACGACCGAGAAACCCGACCTACTCTTTCTCTTATAGTCATGGTGAGCGGAGTCGAACCATGACACTCCGTCAGGCAGGATGACAGGGTCCTTCGACTCCGCTCAGGGTGACATGCCTTTGTGTTTGCCAGATAACATCTCTCACGACATGGGAAAATCGTTCATGGCGCTCCCTCCAGACGCAACAGCCTCTTCTTCATTTCAAGCCCTCCCCCATAGCCGCCAAGGCCGGTCGAGGCTACAACGCGATGACAAGGGATTACCAACGGCAAGTTATTTCGCGCATTGGCGGCACCGACCGCACGATATGCCTTTGGATACCCGATAGCACGCGCAACTTCGCCATAGGTCAGTATCTTCCCATAGGGGATTCTTGCAACGCGCTTAAGCACCTTCTTATGAAAAGGAGATGCGTAAATGTCAAGCTTCAACGTGAACTTCCTGAGCCGACCATCCAGATAAGCGTTAAGCTGCTTCTGCGCCTGCTTGTTTATTTTTCCCCCGGCAGAGATCTCATATCCGGGGAACAGCTTCTTGATCTTCCCTTCGAAGAGCTTCCTGGGCTCACTGGGGAGAAATACAAGCGCTAGGCCTTTATCGGTGGCCACTGTGCGGATAGTTCCAATCCTCGAAGCAAACGAATGCAGGTAAAGCTTTCTCACTGGTTTTTCAGTTTCCTCCTGTTGTGATTATCCAGCAGATCCACGAGCTCCGTTATCGAGTCGATAAAAAAGTCAGGACCGACAGCTGCTACTCTCCTTCTGCCGCCATATGGCGAGGCCACCGCGACGACCTTCATCGGTACCGCCCTTGCGGCGAGAACATCATTGACGGTATCACCAACCACCAAGGTTTCGTGGGGCTCAGCCTTGAGACGCTCCAGCGTCAATCTGAATATAGCCGGGTCAGGCTTGACCTTCTCAACTTCGTCCCCGGCTGTTGCCACGTGAAAGATTTTCTGCCATCCTAACTTCTTAAGTATCCCATCGACATTGACTCTAATCTTGGTCGTTGCTATGGCCATACGGTATCCACACTCTTCAAGCCGGCGAAGCGTCTCTTCGACACCGGGTAGCATCTGTGTGGAGGTTACAACCGTTTTATTCGCCTTCGCTTGGAAGTGGGTACAGAGGTCATCCAGGGATGCGTCGGTAAAGTGGGGATACATCTTTTCCAGTGGATAGCCGATGAAGGCTTTTATTGCCTCCGGCTTCTGTTCGGGTTGGCCCATCTGTCTGAGGGAATAGTTTACTGCATCGACCACTCCTTCAGACGAGTCTATCAATGTGCCGTCAAGGTCGAAGATCAGATTCTTAATGAGCGTCAAAAAAGCCTGCCTATTTCTCCAATCACATCCGTCAGGGGTACCTCTTGGACCCCATCGATCCTGCCCAAGTTCAATGTCGCCACCAAAATAGAGTATGCCCCCACCAAAGTCAACGGACACTCACCAGAGAGAATAATTCCTCCCGGCGCTTCTCCGAAATCAGGCAAACCGTTGGCCACAACAACGCCACCCGCTATTTCAATCTCTTCTCCGGGAAGACCGACGACGATACCGTTGAGGCGTCTGCCGGAACTGTCAGAGAACCTGACGATGTCATACCTCTGCGGCAGAGCGTGCACAATGGGTCTGTTAACGACAAACACATCAACCATGTATGAAAGCCGACTCGCCTTCAGCAAATCACCCTCAGAATATAGAGGACTGAGGCGATTATCCTTTTGAATGAATATCTCCGGGAAGTTTCTCAAAGAGAAATTGAGTGGCGCAATCGGGGATAAAAACTGGTAGGCCACTCCCAGCAGTAGGATAATGATGATTATCTTGCGGCCAGGTGTTATTTTCTGCCGCCTGTCTTTGACTGTGCGCACCAGATCAAGAAACGTAAAAGCATAGAACAACAGAGGCAGAGCGTACAAGACCAGCTTCACTCCCACTGGAAGATGTATGAAAAGCGAGACAATGAAGAGAACCGACGCCAATAACGTCACCAGGAAGATAAAAATGCCAAACAGATACTCGCGCCACAGGAGATGTCCCAGCCCGGGCAGTAGGAGGTGCAAGAAAAGGTTGTACGGCAGTGACCGACCATCTATCTTGGGCACAAGCGCCCCCTGTTCAAAAAGCGCACTATTTCCCCTTTCCTTGTGGCGGATTTACAGAACCATCCCGATGTAACCAAACAAGTTAACATCATCGTCCCAATATTGCTAACGGACCCAGTCTCAAAAAAGTTACTGGCTGCCATGAAAATAATGACCTAACTGTTAAATGTACAATGAGTTATTCATTTTTTCTACTTATCAGTCGCGGGCATGGCAACTAAACGAATATGATAAACGTATAATTGGCAAGTGGATACGTCTGAAGATACAAATCCCGCCGGGCTTGACAAGTTGAGAATGGCGGTTACATTATACTCAGTGCTATTATAACATGACTGGAGGCCTTGATGGTTCGCTATACACTTCAGCTCTTTGGTATTACCCTCTTTGCACTCGCGACAATCTGGTTTGTCGGTTCCGGTGAAGCCACCCAGAACTCCAACTCTGATGAGCCTGTTCTCTGGGCTGACACCGTTCACATAAACCTCGAAGCCGGTTCATCCGAGCAAGAAGAACAGGCCAATAAGCGGGATTCATTCCTCAGAGATGTCAAGAAACTAACACAGACAGCCTTTAACATCAGGAACCAGTACATGGAGGAAGTCAACACCGGGGAGATCATCAAGGCTGGTATCAAAGGTATGCTGAGCGATCTCGATCGGTTCTCGACACTGATGGAGAAATCCACCTATGATGCCCTCATGGAGTCCACGCACGGGAAGTACGAAGGGCTGGGAATGCAGATTGACGCCCGCGATAACCGGATTCGTATCATTGCCCCTATAGAAGGAACACCAGCCTATCGAAAGGGACTCAAGGCCGGCGATGTCGTCTGGGAAATTGAGGGCCAGTCAACCGAAGGGATGACCGCCTCGGAAGCCTCCAAGCTGATGCGCGGTAAGGCGGGTACCTCGATAATACTTAAAATCAAAAGAACCGGTATCAAGGATCCGATAGAATTTGAAATTGAGCGGGCTCTCATTGAGTTAAAGTCGGTCAATTATTACGGCATTATTCCCAGTACCAATATCGGTTATGTGCGCCTTTCCCGTTTTGCTGAAGAGACAAGTCACGAACTGCGAGAAGCTATTAGCTCTCTCAATGATCAAAATATCTCAGCTATGGTATTCGATCTCCGCTCCAACGGTGGCGGACTTCTTGACCAGGCCAAGGAAACCTCCGAGTTATTTTTGGAGCAGGGCAGTGAAATCGTTTACACCAGGGGCCGATGGGAAAACACTGAACGCCACTATTCGTCGGAGCGCCCTCCTTTGTTCCCGGACAAGCCGTTAATCGTTCTGGTTGATGAGGGCACTGCCTCAGCCTCGGAAATTGTCTCCGGAGCAATACAGGATTGGGACCGAGGCCTTATTCTCGGCAATGCCACCTATGGGAAGGGTCTCGTTCAACAGATATTCCCGCTATCGAGTGATGGCAGCATGGCACTGAAACTAACCACTGCCAAGTACTACGTCCCCTCCGGACGCTGCATCCAAAAGCCGGAGAATCAGAACAAAAAGAGCAAGACTCCTCCTCCCGAAGCCCAAGAGGGCACCGAAGAGAGCGACTCGCTCACAGTGCCGCCCCAGCAGGAAATCTACTACACTAATGGCGGTCGGGTTGTCTACGGTGGCGGTGGAATTGTACCGGACATTGAGATTGAGCGTGAGACCTGGAAACCTATTGATATCAACCTCTGGCGGCAGTCAATGTTTTTCGATTTCGCCGTGAAGTATGTTGCCGAATATCCTGAAGTGAAACCAAGTCTTGAAATCACCGACGAGATAGTCGAAGAGTTCAGACAGTATATCAAGGATAGAGAGTTCGACTATAAGTCTACACTTGAGGCCGCCATGGAAGAACTTCAGGAATCCATCACTTCCGAGGGTAATGACAGCCTCTTCACAGGAATGATTGACAGTCTCCAGAAGCTTGTGAAGTTGGAGAAGGCCCAGGATTTCAACCGCTCTCTCGATTACATCAGAAAGACGATCAAGCGCGAGGTGGTCGCGGCCATTGCCGGTCAACGAGGTGTCTATGAAAATGTGGTTCTTAAAACCGATAAGGCCATTTTGAAGGCAGTTGAGATTCTCACCACTCCCGGCGAATACTCAGAGTTGATTTCACGGGGGCAGAAAAAAGCAGAGTTGAATTAAGCACTTTATGCTTCCCGGGTTCATTCGAGGCGTCCCCACGGGCGCCTTTTTCGTGAAACAGGCAGCATGTACACTAAATCTCATGCACGGCAACACGCGAGGTCGAACCCACTGCTGCAGGGTTTTGCCACTGAGAACTCCACCTACCAAACCATGAAGCGGTAATTCAAGTTTGTAACACCAACCTGCCTCTGGAAACAGGCGTGTCGATACCTTCAAGGTACAGTTCCAGGTTTTCACCGATCGAAACGACAGTGCCGTAAACTACTTCATGGCAGGAACCATCAGAAGAATCAGGGTAAATGCTCACTTTTCTGCCGACAACCAATGACCTTTCCCGGTAGAAATCAAGCAACCGACTATAGTGCCCACCCAAGAGGAGTCGGTAGTTCTTATTCAGGATATACGCTAGCTTATTAAACGCCATTCTCTGATTGCACTCATTCGCATCCTGTACAAAATCTCTCAGCGAAGCGACCCTGGGTACGAAGGGATCGCGCTCGATGTGGGGAGTGACCTCAACGTTGAGGCCGATCCCTAAAACGGCGCCGGTCACGACCTCCCCCTGGCTCTGCGTCTGGGCTAACACACCCGATACCTTGGCATTCTCAATCAGTATATCATTTACCCACTTGACGGATGCTTCTCGCTGTAGGCCTGCAATGGAATCAATGGTTTCAATCACCGAGACCGCGGATAGCATGGTAAATCCAACGCCAAAATGGTCCACTTTCTGTTGAGGCGTTAGGTAAGCTGACAGGTGAATGTTTCCAGCCAGGCTGACCCAGGGCCTGTTTTTGTACCCATGCAGCTTACTTCCCGAACCGGCCAGGCAGAGCACCCCGTTCGGAAGCTGCCATTCCGACCGTGCCAGCTCGATCAGCGCATCGTACTGGGACTCAGGAGCAGACTTGACAATGAACAGGTATTTCCAAACCTGATTCCAATCTACAGCGGACACGGCAAGGGAGCTGGTGCAAAAGAGGTTAGACACCAGGCTCTTGACCTCTTTTCTGGCAGATGCCGGGGATGCCATCTCCCAGGACAGCCCTGGCGAGAGAACTTGTTCAGCGTACTCGATACTGTCCGTGTAAACAATCATCACCCATCAAGCCCTATCGAGGCTGTCGCCGATCGCTCAGCCATCCTCACTTCTTGAACCGGTCATCGGAAAACGTGTCTTTGACACGGTGGGATTTGCCCGTAAGCCATCCAACCCGTATGTCTACCTCCCTGTCGAACTCAGGAACGTACGGCTTGATATCCAGCAGCGGCGTGCCTTCAATTATGTCCACATTTGTTATGTACAGCGTGTCGCCGTCTATCTTCCTGAGAGGAACAACAGAAATGCCGATCGGGTTCGGTCGCCGAGGGGCGCGGGTAGCAAAAAGGCCGCGACGAGTATCATCGAGAAACGGCTTCACTTTTAGCGCATAGCCATCCGACAAGTGGAGATGGTAAACCAGAATGATGTGTGAGAAGCCATCGAGGTCGGCCAGTCCCTCCTTGAATTCATCGAACACTTCAACCGTGCCTTGGACACCCTCTGCTGCTCGCGGCTGGATCGGCGCCCCGTGGGGTTGTTGGAATGGCGAATGTATGATGCCTATCGGTCGATACTGAATCTCCTGCAATTGCTATAGCCTCCGGTACACGGTTCCATGTAACTTTCTCAAGGTACATCTCAACAGAAACGATAGCAAGTCCCGCCCGTTTGATTCGATCTTCTGATCCTTTAGGCAACAGCTTCACAAATCACTCACCGTTTTTATTCTTCCGCTGTGCGGCTTTTTTCTGTCCTTCCATGATCTGTATGTGGTGCAGGCCACCTTCCCGAACCATCTTACCTCTGCACTTAGGACAGCGCTCTTCCTGACAGGGGACACCCCTCCCGTGGGGTTTTCTGTAACCACACTTCGGGCAGATACAGTATCCACTTGGTCCATACCGTTGTTTATTCATCTCTGCCATCGCCTATCTCCTTTATGGCCTAATCATTCTCCATGTACATATTCATTTCTGCCATCTCGATTTCACCCCCTTCTATTCACAGCACCTTACAAACAAACAGCGTTTTCACGGCTTTTCCTGGGCAGCCTTCCTACTCGTCCAGGATATCTCGGACTGACCAACCCTGTTACCTCCTAACATAATCATTGCCGACGCATTATAAGCATATGCCCATAATCCATCAGTCAAGATACCCCCTTTTTTTCATAAAGATTTCCTAAAGACGAAATCAGGAAAACTAATTAATTGAACAGACCCTAAAGGATTGCCTGTTCGCCTCGATGCCGGCTACATGTGGTTACTTCACTGCTAATGTAATACTTGATGTGTTGCGCCTATTTGACAGCCAATCAATGGGTTGCTTGGAAATATCATAGCTCTGCTCGTTGGCCCGAACGCCCATTACTCAGCAGAGATGAATAAACGGCTGCCTGAAGTGAAACGCTAATCAGGGGCAGTTCAATTCGGCCCCTTCTCCAAACAGGTAGTTCACTAAGTAAGTCAGGTCCGCAATGTTCACACCATTTGCACCATCGACATCGGCCGCTTCTATAGGCTGTGGTGGTGGCCCACCCAAAAAGAGATAATCAACAAGGTAGGTTACGTCAGCGACATTTGGATCGGAATCGCTGCCGTCAACGTCACCGCAGATGTACGACGGTCCGATGATAAGAGTAAACAGCCTCTCATCGGTACTGCCAGCTATGTCTTCAACCTGTGCGGTGAAATTAACCGTACCGGTGTCAATCGGTGTTCCGGAAAGGAGACCGGCTGGTGAAAGACTGATTCCGGTTCCTTCGAGGTCATGGTCTTTGTCATCCCAGGTCCTTGTGCCCGTGCCCCCGCTGGCCTCAAGCTGCTCTGAATACTGATCACCCTCGGTACCAGCCGGAAGCGAGTCGGTAGTAATTGCTACAGCAGGGTTTATCGTAAACGAGAAGGGTTTATCTTCAGTGTCTCCCCCATCATCGCTCACGTGAGCCGTAAAAGTTATGACTGATGCCACACCAGGCACACCCGATAGCACTCCGGTCATGGACAGGCTCAAACCCGTCCCGCTGAGATCGCCGTTCCTATCCGACCAGACCTTTATCCCGGTGCCACCGGTTACCTGCAACTGCTCACTATAGGCTTGATCAATTGTCCAGTTTGGTAGCGAATCTGTAACAATGACCAGCGCAGCGTTAATGAAAAAGCTGAAGAGTCTTTCGTCAGATTCAAGGGCTTCATCCGTCACCTGCGCAGTGAATGAGATTTGCCCGGTAGAGACCGGAGTCCCGGACAACAGACCGGCAGAAGAGAGCATCAAGCCACTTCCTATAAGATCACCGTACTCGTCAATCCAGGTCAGTGTCCCGGTACCCCCCATTGCCTGCAACTGCTGGGAATATGGGCTATTGATTGTCCAATCGGGAAGAGCCACGGTGATGATCTGCGGCGTCGAAACCCCGCACTCATATACTGTAATGTTAACATCATCGATACCGGCTTCAACAACAGAGCCATCACCCAGGTCAGACGCGTCAAAGCGCAGCCGCATCTGAGTAGTAGGTGTGATAAAGTCACTCACCCAGAAAGCGTGTTCATACCAGCCACCGGAAGCCTCTTCGGTAGGCCCCACAGTTTCAACAAGGACCCAATTACCGCCGTTATTGTTCGATATGTATACCTCAAAGACATCGCTGTGGGGAGTACTGCCGAAATCATTCGAGTACCAGCGGGCATAATGTATCTGCGCGTTACCATCTGAGAGATCAAAGACAGGAGAGGTCAGTATTGTTGTCCCGCCGTCAACATCGGAATCGCCATCCACGTTGTCGGTGAGATAGCATCTCCCGGAACCGTCGAAATCGGTTGTCGGGTCACCGCGATCGCCGCCGCCGACCGGAACTCCGCGATCCCACTGTCCGTCGACTGCATCGCCTGACACTGTCCATCCTTTGTTGGTTTCAAAGTTATCCTCAAAAACTGTAATCAGGTTAGTAGCCGGAATGGCCACGTTAGGGGAGCTGGGATCGGGATCATATACCCTTCCATCGGTAGACTCCTCTACACTGATATAGAACTCCAACCGGTCACCACAGGTAAGCTCTGGCAAAGTCGCCTCATAGTGATTGAGCAATTTCTCCATCATCGACTCGGTTTGGACCGATCCGCCGTTGATGGCATAATGAAGTTGCCCACTGCCTGGTACTGGTGTTCCACCCCCAACGCCATTCACAACCACCTCGAATACAGTCGTCTCTTCTGGAATAACGCTCGTGGGGATTCCATTGGGATACTCAAAAGAGATATTCCGCACTGTGATGTAGTTCACGTAACAGGCAGCATAACCGATACTGGAGCAGCCATAGGGAATGCGCATGTATCCGCCACCTTCACCCCAGCCGGGGCCCCATGAATTGCGCATGAACCAAACGCCGTCCGTCCCCTGGTTATCATCCCAGCCAACAAGAGTAATGGCGTGATTGACAGTACCGCCCGAACAGCCGTTGAATACACCGCCAGTGTACGCCTGCATAGCTGAATTGGCGTAAACAGCGACGGAGATGGGACCGTAATCCAGAATCGCCTGCTTCATAGCCGCAACACTTGGAACACTATATGCATCGCCGATATAGGCCCAGGATTCTATGCCATAGGAGTGAGGATAGGGACAACTACATGGAGCGTCCCAAGCAACATACGGAAAATCGGCTTCCAAAACTGCCCTGGTACTATCGCAATCATCCGTCTTCCACTCATGATAGTCATGCGCAAACCAGCCACCATCACAATCCCACCCATCACGATTACAGCTTACCAGCCACTGTTCTGACAGGTCCACTGTCACACCATCTCTGATCTTGATGTTGCATTCAAGAGGCCCCACCGTTCCAAACGCCCAGCAGCTTCCGCAGCCATCTTGAGCCTTCACCGGCGTACAACCAGCCGAATCCCGCCAATCGAATGACACCGGAAGGCCCCGACCCGGCTTACAGGGATCAAAGCGGGCACCTTCACGCCAATTATCCGGCTCCTTCAAACCGCACAATTGATCGAGCGAATACTGAGTAGCAGGGTTCTCGCCGACCGTAAAAGACCAGCCCTCTTCCCTGCCTTGTTCTTCCAGGACAGCTATATCTTCACTTGTCAACTGCCCATAAACCGGGACTGTTGCCACCATCAGAACGGCAACGAGAGTCGCAGAGAGGACAAACCCCAAGCAATCACGTTTTCTCCTGAATGTTCCCAAAGACTCCATAACCAAGATCCTTTCGTAACAAATGCGAGATGACAAACAGCCTGCCAAGAAAGACACTGAAATAGGAGCGTTCTCTTGCTCTCCGGCAGGCAAGGACTCCGTAAGTATTCCGTTTTTTCTGACTCAACACAAATATATAGAAAAAAACTGTTTTTGTCCACCTCAAAAACAGCCCGATATCCGTTTAAGAGCGTCACTGCAAGCGGCATTTTCGGGTCTTAACCTCGCGGTTTTTGGTGTTACATTGTACCCCGCCTAACAGGTGGGTTTGAATGCGATCGTGGACAGCAGAGTCGTCACAAACCTACCCGCCGGTCACAAACATGTCATTGTTCGACTTCGCCCGACAGTCCGCCAAAGGCGGATGGACGGCTCACCATGACGGTGGCAAGCCACTCCTATCTCTCGTACATAGTCATCCTGAGCGGAGTCGAAGGATGAAAAAGGGTGCTTGGATTAAGGCTTCCCATAGCAAGCTATGGGGCACCCGGGCACCAGGCAAATGTGCTTGTTGAAAAACATGACAAGCGTCATAGCGAGGAGCCAAGTGATATGGCTATCTTGTTTGCATTCAATAACCGAGATTGCCACGCTGTTGCTCGCAATGACAAAAATGTGACTTTTTCAACACTCCCAGAGCTGTGGGCCAACCGTCCATCCAGTATTTACAAAGAGCTACCCATTATTGGGCTCCCTTAAGAAAATCCTCTCTAATCATATAATTTCCAAAAGATTACGGCCATCCAAAAAATTACTGTCTTGCGGTCTTATATTCAATCACAACCGATCGGTTCGTAAGTGGTTACTGGAATAGTGGTTACATTAATAGACTTTTCAATTGTTCAGATTCGCTGCACAAATGCGCATTTTATGTATGCTTGTCTCAGCTCTAAGTTATTGCAATGTATGGGATTATGGGTTAGAGAAAAAACACCTATAATAGCGTTTGGTATTCTTTACGAAAGGCTATCTTGGATTGGTTAATTAAACAAAAAGTCACACTTAATTAAACTATAGGAGACTATGATGTCAAAAAAGAGAGGGTTCGCCAGGTATGAGCTTCGAGAAAAAGGGAAATTAGTCTATGTAGGGATTACGAGTCAGTCTCTTGACGAACGTGCAGAGCAACATCGCCAAGACGGAAAGCGTTTTACTTCTGTAAACAAGGCGGGCCCCTTTGTAACAAAGGATTCAGCTGAAGAGTGGGAGGAGAATAGGCTTGAACAGTATCGACACTCTCACAAGGGAAAGAACCCACGGTACAACAAAACGAATCAATAAAACTCTAACTGTATGTAGGAGGATTTGGATTATGAGAAAACTGGTAATTGCAGTAGTTCTTGTAGTATGGCTCGTCCAAGCAGCTGCGGCAGGAACACTTCTGAAACCACATTGGAGGTCTAAAAGTTTGTTGGAACCTATCGCTCTAATTATGGCATTCGATACCGCCAGTCAGTCGTGGTATCCTTTCGGAACCGGAGTTCTATGTGATATAGATTCGACATTTCCAGATATTTATCTGATTACTAATAGACATATTTACGTTAACAAAGATTCACTTAAGATAAGTTTCCCCAATTTCAGACATTCAGAAGGGCGTATTTTTGCAGTAGAAGCATTTGCCACTTTCCATAAGAACACAACTAAGGCTCTTATGCCTGAAGATGCGGATTCTGATTTTGTTGCAATACCAATCGCTCGCCCACATGACTCATTAAGCATTAATCCAATTACGGAAGAAAAAACAATCCGTCACAACGACCTTGAATACGGTGAACAGGTTCTCTTCTTTGGCTATCCCAATTATGCCGATTATGGTTTGTATGGGAATGTGTGGAATCTACCCATTTGCCGAGATGGTTCGGTTGCCTTCTTTGCTACTCAGGACGTTTACTTCGCAGGTTCGAAGTTCTTGATCCCGGGCATGTATCTGATTGATGGCGTTTCTTTGGGTGGAAATAGCGGCGGTCCAGTGTTTATTAGAAGGGCTTACGTTTCGGAAACTTCAGATGGCAAGTTGACAGTTTCTTATGATATGAGACTTGCCGGAATCATCTGCAAACACTATCCCATCATTAAGCCACACACGATTCCGCTATCGAAGATACCAGCTGTTATTGAACTTGTAGACTCAACCAGACTAGCAGATAGCTCACTCGTACTGCAGTTACTTTCTGAGGATTATACTTTCACGTACGAAGAGAACTCCGACCTCGCAGTGGTTATATCGATAGACATGATAATCGACTATGTGAAGGAGCAAGTAGATAAACAACGGATTGGATTGGTGGAGGAGTGAACGTTATTACGATGCTAATCCTTGAAAGGATCATTACATAAGTACATGACAAAAAACTTCATGATTTATCACCCCACCCATTTACACAACGTAGCTGCTAATATCGCAGCGGGGTTGCCAATGGCGTAGCCCAAAAGCGCCATCAATATCGAGACTGGCACCAACGTCGTCCGGTGATACGCCGCCACAATCGGCGCGGAGGCTGCGCCGCCGATATTCGCTGCCGAGGCAATGGCCGCTGTGTGGACGTCGACTTTGAATATCTTGGCCGCCGTAACGAGAAAAGCTCCATGTATGAAAATCCAGATATATGCCCCCAGCAAGAACCAGAAGACGGACGTGCTCAAATTCGACAGGTCGGCCTTAGCCCCCATCCGCGCCACGAACAGATAGACCAGCGCCATGGCCAGAGCGTGGGAACCGGGTATCTTGCTGGCTCTGGTAAACGACAGGATGATGCCGACCACCGTCACGATAAGAATCTTGTACGTATTCACGGAGAACACAGGCGGTACCGGTGGGAGCATGTTTGCGATCCATGTAGCCAAAGCCGTAACGCCAAACCCGAAAAAGGCTAAATACAGATAGTGGCGCATCTCGACCTTGCCTTTGTCCATGGTCAGTTCGGCAGCGGCCTTTTCCATCGTTTCCAACCTGTCCTTCGCTATTCCGGTGAAGCGGTTGAACCACCCGGCCAGATTCTTCGAAGCCAGCATAATCGGCAACCATATCAAATAGACGGCGTTGTCGGCGATCACGGCATAACCGAAATCGAGCGTGCTTTCGTCAAGGTCCAGCGCAATCGCCACCGCGGCCATATTGCCCGTGCCGCCGATCCAGCTTCCCGCCAGTGCCCCAAACCCTTTCCAGGCCTCCGGCCCCAGCCCTTGCTTGACTATGAAGAATCCAATTGGCGCTCCGACCACAACACCCAGCGTACCGGCGAGCATTACAAACACCCCTTTACCCATTACACGGACCGTGGCCAGTATATCGACATCCAAAAGCATGATTACAAGGAACATGGGCAGGATGTTGGCGCCCATAAAATCGTAGACGGGCGACTTGGTCGGGATGAGACCGCTGTTTGATAATGCTACTGGTATAAGATAAATAAAGATCAGCGGTGGGAAGTAATTGAAGAACTTCCACCCCGTTTTCTTTTCCAGGAAAAAGAAAAACGAAGTTACCGCCGCCAGCACGGCTAGAATGCCGGCTGGGGATGTGATGAGTGATTGCTGCATAGTTCCTTTCAGGGTCGCCTAATGTTTGCCCGAATGTATCTAATAGCAATAAGTAGGTCAAGCCCACTTGGAGCTTGACCTACAAGACTTTCCGTGCGCGGCAGACAGGGTTTGGGACAACCTCGACCTGCCTGATGCCACCGTGAATGCAAAACATGCTGCCTTTTTCTTCAAGCCGATGTATATTACAATCATGCCCAATGAAATAAAACTCAAAGAAAAATATATCCTTGCGAAGTGTTGCTCTCCGTCACTTGAAGATAAGATTGTCGGCTACTACAGCCACGACAATTACCTCAAGGTGCACCATCACGACTGCGCCAGTCTCAAAAAGGCCGAACCAACCAGGCTCGTTGCATTGTCATGGGATGACATACTGGAGGATGCAGGTTTCACCCCAGGGCAGGATTACAACGAATTGGAGGTTGATGACTTTGCGGTGCTAAGGCATCATCTTGACTACGGCATTGACTATTCCCTGATGGTTGCAAAAGCGCTGGCTATTCCCAAACAGGATGCGTTCGAGCGGCATAAGCGGCTGCGAGACCTGGGACTTTTACAGCGCGTCGAGCCGCGAATAGTGCAGTACCGCAAGGGAGTTGTCGACAACAAGTGGATCAAGCACCGTAACCATACCTATTACGATCTGACTGAAAAAGGGAAAGCCTACCTTGACTATCATAGGACTCACAACAGTTGATACCAATCTGTCAATAACATTTCACGAAGCGAAACAGTTGGCCGTTAATGGTACGGATAGGCACTCCTGGTCAGAACATTCGGCTCGGCGCATGGCCAACACTGAGCCTAATGTGCTACGACTGAATATGATGTCGTTCCTGCAAAAGCAGGGTTTTTTGAGAAAATAGAAGCATAGCCATTCACATATTACCTGAACATGCCCACAGGAAGTGGCTTTCAGAGGGGGCGTGGGAGACTGTTACCGCGGGATTCATAGAAATACTTGATGTAATTCCAGGCGTCGGCTGCTTTGTCGGCATAAACAAACAGATTGATGTCTTCCTCGTCGATAGTACCCTCTTTGAGCAGATAGTCGAAGTTAATCAACTTACGCCAGTATTTCTCACCGAACAGAATAATCGGCAGCCGTTTCACGACTCCAGTCTGGACCAGTGTCAGAGCCTCGAACAACTCGTCCATCGTTCCATAGCCGCCTGGAAACGCCACCAGCGCCTTAGCGCGAAGGAAAAAGTGCATTTTCCTCAAGGCAAAGTAATGGAACTGCATACAGAGTTCCGGAGAAATGTATGGGTTTGGCTCCTGCTCCTGAGGGATTGTGATATTCAGACCAACAGACTTGGCGTCAACATCATGCGCTCCTCGATTGGCAGCCTCCATAATTCCCGGCCCACCGCCGGTAACAATGACGAACTGGTGGTCATTGTGTTTCTGGCCTTCCATAGAGACCAGACGGCCAAGTTCTCTCGCCTCATCGTAGAAATGAGACTTAGCCCGAATCGACCTGGCAATTCTCAATTGTCTCTTGAGAGAACGATCCATAGGATTTCGTTTGAGCTTCACTTCAAGTTTTTTCACCCGGGCTTCAGCCTTTTTTGGCTCCAAAATACGGGTGCCACCAAAGACCACGATAGTCGATACGATTTTTTCTTTACGGAGAATGAGCTCAGGTTTCAGCAGCTCTAACTGCAGCCGCACCGGGCGGAGGTCATCCGTATCTATGAAATCATTGTCGTAATAGGCAATCTTATAGGCAGGTGACCTCTTCAGGCGCTTGACCATCACTTCCACATCGTTTTTCTTTTTTGACATAACACGTACCAATACTAAGTCTTACCATGAGACCATCTGAGCATTACTCAAAATCTCCGCCTTATTACAGGCACCGCCACCAGCACAGAACTATAATACACTACCATCAACATAGGTACCTAAAGATTTGTTCATCCCGCAGGCTATTGAATTGACTCTCGTAGTAACAGGCTGTCCCATCGCCTGAAGAATCCGGACAAACTACCTCTGCGGCGTTCATCTCTTCGGATTCCATTAGGTCGGGAGAAGATGGACTGCCATACACCTGCCGCAGTGCCTATGGGGTGACCTCCTGCGACTCCGGCTTTTCAAGGAGAGTCCCAGCAGAAACTCCCAAGCATATTCCCAGCGATTCAGCCGTTTTCACAAGGGGATGATCAGGTGTGACAGTACGCAGCTTGCCGGCCACGTCCTTGAGAGGCGTAGCGCTCATATTCCCTTTCTTCAAAGCGACCATCTGACCAAACTCGCCTCGGCTCACCATGCGCACCGCTTCGGCGCCAAACCTGGTCGCCAGTATGCGATCGAACGGTGTCGGTGATCCACCCCTGAGCAAGTGCCCCAGAATTGTCACCCGGCACTCAATATTTGTCAGACCCTCTATTTGGGAGGCAATCTGGTGAGATATCCCACCCAGTCGGATAGCATCAGGAGAGCCCCTGACCGTGCGCTTCACGACTATCTTTCCGCCAAACGGCTTGACCCCCTCGCCAACGACAACTATCGAGAAGTTCTTGCCCATGGCGTTTCTGGTCTTAACGGCTTCGCAGACAGCATCGATGTCGTATGGAAACTCCGGCATCAGGATAATGTCGCCACCACCAGCCATACCCGAATACAAGGCCAGCCATCCGGCATACCGGCCCATCACCTCAACAATCATAACCCGGTGATGCGATTGGGCTGTCGTATGAATCTTGTCAACTGCTTCTGTTGCCGTTGTAAAGGCGGAATCAAAACCGAAGGTAACATCTGTCCCAACCAAGTCGTTGTCAATTGTTTTTGGCACCCCGACAATGGGCAGCCCTTTGTCGACCATACCTGCTGAGGCAGCCATTGTACCGTCCCCGCCGATTGCAATCAAGGCACCCAGCCCAAGGGATTCGAAGTTGCGTAGGGCTTGGCTGGAGCGGTCAAGGTAAACAAAATCCTCACCCTCCAGAACAGGATAATGAAAAGGATCCGCCCGGTTGGAAGTCCCCAGGATGGTACCGCCCTGTGCTAGGATGCCGGAAACATCCTTGGTGCCCAGCTCCCGGTAACGGCCTTCGACAAGCCCTTCATAGCCATCAGCAAAGCCAATGACTTCGATATCGTAGTCATTATCAGCCGTCTTGACGATTGCTCTCAAGACAGCATTCAGGCCGGGGCAATCGCCTCCACCTGTTAGAACGCCGATTCTCTTTGATGTTTTACCCATATCTCAACAAAATATCAGATGAATTTGCTCCGTTTTTAGTCCAACGTTCTTAGTTTCATGACTAAAATAACTACTATTCCTATTGTCGACAAATACAAATTTACCCTAAGGGCAGCCGCTGTCAAAGCCTCTTTCTTCTTATAACTTGACTTACGTATTGATTGTAGTGTAAAATAAACTGGTAATTCAGGCGATAAAGGAATAGGCCTACTAATGGGAGATATAACAAGGATGACGAGTTAACCAATGCGCGTAAAGCAATTCCTCGTACTGCCAAAACTACCTGAACGGATAATAGCGCTCCAGGAGTTGGCGAGGAACCTCTGGTATAGCTGGACTTGGGACCTGGTCAAGTTGTTTATCAGGCTCGATCCCGAAATGTGGGAGGAGTGTTACCAGAACCCAGTCGAAATGCTTTCCAAACTTCCCCAGGAGACACTCCAGAAAGCTGCTGATGACGACGGTTTCGTCGCCAATCTTGACCGGGTATATCAAGAATACCATGAGTACCTATCTCGGAAGAGGTGGTTCCACCACAAGTATGGCGAATTTGAAAACCACAAGGTGGCTTATTTTTCCCTTGAATACGGTCTGGACACCGGACTCCCGGTCTACTCCGGCGGCCTGGGGGTACTGTCAGGGGACACCCTGAAATCAGCTTCCGACCTCGGGCTGCCTTTGGTAGCGGTGGGATTGCTATATCGATACGGCTATTTCCGCCAGTTCCTCTCCAGCGATGGCTGGCAACAGGAACGTTACGAAGAAAACGACTGGTACCACATGCCGGTGCAGTTAGTTAAGGATGACCATGATCAACCACTGCGAGTTTCGGTCAAAATTGACGGGACGCCGGTACAGATACAGATTTGGAAAGTGAGCGTAGGACTGATACCATTATACTTACTCGACACGAATATCCCGGAGAACTCCTCAAAATGCCGCGATATCTCATCGGTCCTATATGGCGGTGACAAAGACATGCGCATCCGGCAGGAAATCATTCTGGGGATCGGTGGTGTCAAAGCTCTGAGGGCGGTCGGTATTGAACCAGCCATTTATCATATGAACGAAGGCCATTCCTGGTTTCTGACACTTGAGCGAATCTGGTCCTTGATTCAGGAAAAGAACCTCAGCTTCCAGGAGGCCTGCCAATACGTCTGGTCAACCACCATTTTCACCACACACACTCCGGTACCGGCTGGAAATGAGAAATTCGATCCCGTTCTGGCCCATCGTTACCTAGGTGAATTCGTGTCGCGTCTTGGCCTGGGTTGGAAGGATTTTCTAGCCATGGGACGAGTGATTGGAGACAACGAAGCTGAGCCGTTTTGCATGACCGTGGCCGCGCTAAAATTCTCTGCCTTTGCCAACGGCGTGTCTAAGCTACACGGGAAGATTTCCCGAGAGATGTGGCACAATATCTGGCCCAATCTGCCGCGTGAAGAAATCCCAATCAAGGCTATCACCAACGGTGTCCACCCCTCCTCGTGGATTTCCCACGATATGAGTGAACTATACGAATCCTATTTCGGACCTATGTACGTGGAACGGCCGGGGGCTGCCGAAGTCTGGCAGAGAGTGCAGAAGATCCCGGATGCAGAGCTATGGCGGATCCACAATCGGAGACGGGAACGACTGATCTTCTTCGCTCGCAAGCGGCTAAAACAACAGCTTATCCGGCGAGGCAGCTCTCAACTGGACTTTCAACGGGCGGAGCAGATCCTTGACCCTCAAATATTGACAATCGGTTTCGCACGTCGGTTTTCTACTTACAAGCGAGGAACCCTCCTGTTCAGCGACATTGATAGGCTGGAAAAGATGATAAACAACCCGGAATGTCCCGTACAGGTGGTCATTTCCGGCAAAGCCCATCCGCTTGATAACCCCGGCAAAGAGATTATAAAACAGATTGTCGGCTACGCCTCGCAGGAGCGGTTCCGCAATCGCATCATCTTCCTTGAAGACTACGATATCAATGTAGCCCGCTACCTGGTTCAAGGCGCAGATGTTTGGCTTAACACTCCACGCCGTCCTCAAGAAGCCTCAGGGACATCAGGCATGAAAGCCGCATTGAACGGCGCCCTAAATGTCTCTATTCTTGACGGATGGTGGGCGGAAGGCTACAGCGATGAGACCGGTTTCAAGATCGGCAACGGAGAGGAGTACGATAATGTCGAACTCCAGGATCACCTCGAGGCAGAGCTGCTCTACAATGTCCTTGAGAGGGAGGTAATCCCGCTTTTCTATGCACGAAATGAAATCGGCCTGCCCACAAAATGGGTGGCAAAGATGAAAGCAACCATCCAGATGGCTGGAGAACGCTTTTCAGCCCAGCGCATGCTGATGGACTACACCGATCAATCCTATCTTCCTGCTCTGAAATCGAGCCTTAGAATGCAGGAAAACAACCATGAGCTTACCAGGCAAGTGACTGCCTGGCTGGACCGCATGATCAATAGCTGGGATAAGATCGCAATACGGGATGTAGAGGTGCCGGAGATGGGC
Organism: uncultured Ignavibacteriales bacterium; assembly: GCA_964416195.1. Lineage (GTDB taxonomy): Bacteria > Zixibacteria > MSB-5A5 > GN15 > FEB-12 > CAYQDB01. Next base: position 6,234 of record CAYQDB010000003.1, on the reverse strand, counting down.
CCCACCTTGTTTGTCGGCCAGAAGTTTCCCATCACGATCAAGGTGTTTCTGGGCAGCATCACTCCAGATGATGTTCGTGTGGAGGTAGTATCGGGTAGGCTGAACTCTCAGGAGCAAATACTGAGCTATAACCCCTTAGATGCAACTCTGGTAGCCAATCCCTCTCAGGATAGTTCCGAGAACAATGGAATATACACCTTCGGCGGTGAAGTCACCTGCAACGAATCCGGGAGGTTCGGCATTACGGCGCGCGTTATCCCAAAAAATGAAAACCTGCCTCACACATTCAAGCCCAAGATGATTAGTTGGTGGTAAGGCGGCCGAATCGCATTCGCAAGTTCCCCGAACAAGCTGGCGTAGAGCTCCCCCAACGCCGAGGTGCTGTTCTCTGCGTACCACGATGCCGAAACCTGTTCCCCTTAGGCTCGTAGACCCGTTCAAGGACAATGCGTTACTGAATCATGAGCCGGGGGCGATCAATGATCTTCAAAAGGAACGTTTTGTTCTCTGTCCCCCACAATGTCTCGTAGCCTACTGACTAATCACTTGACATTCAACCAGCTCGCATCTTAATTCACACGAAAATGTAATCATCCAACCAAAAAACTTCGGAGGATTCAATGAAACAGAGTGTCACGCGCTGGCTTATCTTACCAGCTTGCCTGGCGTTGTTCTTCGTGACGACTGTTTTCAGCTTTGACTTCACAGAGCTGGAGAATTCAGTTACGGAATTCGCGCTGGAAAACGGGCTGAAAATCATCGTTATGGAACGACACGAAGCGCCGGTAATCTCGTTCGTAACCTGGGCCAATGTCGGCGCCGTCGACGACCCCAAGGGGTACACCGGCCTGTCTCACATGTTTGAACACATGGCCTTCAAGGGTACGACCACTTTGGGTACGAAAGATATTGAAAAGGAATTGGAACTGATCGCGGTTGAGGACTCGGTCTTTCTGGAACTCCGAGCGGAGAGGAAAAAAGGGCGACTTGCCGATTCCGTTAAAATTAAAGCTCTGGAGGCTGCTTATGATGAGGCCCGCGACGCCTCGTACGAATACGTTGTCCCCAATGAACTCGGGAATGTTGTCGAGCGGGAAGGCGGTATAGGCCTTAACGCCGGCACTGGGTATGATTTCACAATATACATCATGAACTTTCCGTCAAACCGGCTCGAACTGTGGATGGCCCTTGAGTCAGAGCGTTTTCTCAATCCCGTATTGCGGGAGATGTACAAGGAACGTGACGTTGTCGCCGAGGAGCGGCGGATGAGGACCGACTCTAACCCCTTTGGACGGCTGTTTGAAGAGTTTCTGGCTGTTGCTTTCAAAGCCCATCCATACGGCATTCCCATAGTTGGGCATATGTCCGATATCCAAAACTACTCACGTCCGTCGGCCCGCGCACAATTCGAGAAATATTACAGTCCCTCAAACCTGACTGTCGCTATCGTTGGAGATGTCAAGCCAAAGGACGTAAAGAAACTTGCGGAAAAATACTGGGGGCGTCTTCCCTCCCGACCGGCTCCGGAGCGCATCGCAACGGTTGAACCGGAACAAAATGGCGAGCGCCGCGTGGTGCTCGAAGATCCGTCGCAGCCCATCTATCTGGTTGGCTGGCATATTCCCGAGGGAACCCATCCTGACCGACCGGCACTTGATGCTCTCGTCGACCACTTGGGGCAGGGCCGCACCTCTCTTTTATATAAGAACCTGGTGAAGGAAAAGAAGATCGCTATGACTACAGCTGCCTTTGCCGGATTCCCTGGTGAGAAGTATCCAACAATGATGGGTGCTTTTGCCATGGCTGCAAGCGATCATATCAATGAAGAGTGTGAAACTGAGATATTCAAGGAAGTCGAAAAACTCAAAAACGAACAGATTAGTGAAGAAGACCTGGCCAAAATCAAAGCCCGGACTAATGCCTCTCTGATAAACCAGTTAGACAGCAACCAGGGGCTTGCGTTCCAGCTGGCCGGTTATCAGGTCTTCTGGGGTAACTGGCGAGAGCTGTTTCGAGAGCTTGACCGGATAAACGCGGTCACCACCGAAGACATACAACGCGTAGCCAAGAAATACCTGACGAAGAAAAACCGGGTCGTAGGTATGATCAACACCGAAGAAAGCTAAGCTGGGGAGTAAAGAACAATGCGAAGAAACATAGCATTAATAACGGTTTTTGTCCTGCTGCTGGTGCTGGCAACATTGAGCGTCAATGCGCAGGATGTAGACAAGCTGAAGTTTCCAAAACTAAGCGAACTCAAAGTTCCCGAGGTCGAAAGAGTCACGCTGGATAACGGCATCCGTCTTTACCTACTGGAAGACAAAAGCCTGCCGCTATTCGATATCTCCGTACGAATAAATTGCGGTTCTTATCTGGAGCCGGAAGACAAGATTGGCCTCGCTGACATCTGTGGCACTGTCATGCGCACCGGTGGAACCGCCAAATGGACAGGCGATGAAATCGATGAACTGCTGGAAGGTGTCGGCGCTTCGGTAGAAACCTATATTGGCACCGTGTCCGGTGGCGCCAGGGTAAACGCCCTGAGCGAATACACCGATCTTGGCCTCGAGGTGCTGTCTGAGGTCCTCCGTCGTCCCATCTTCGACGGGGACAAGATCAAGCTGGCCAAAGTTCAGGAGCGTTCGGCTATTGCCCGCCGCAATGATGATCCTCAGCAGATTGCTTTCCGCGAGTTCAAGAAGTTCATTTATGGGGCACACTCTCCCTACGCTCGCCACACTGAATACGCAACTATCAATGCTGTCACTCGCGATGACCTTGTCGCTTTTCACAAGGCATACTTCCATCCTCAAAATGTCCAGATGGCCATCTGGGGTGACTTTGACAAGACGAAGCTACTGCCCAAAATCGAACAGTATTTTGGAGACTGGGAAAGAGCAGGCGAGCTGGTCCCTAAACCTCCTGAGGTAAACTACAAACATCAAAGCAAAGTCTACTACATAGAGAAAACCGACGTCAACCAGTCAAATATCGTGATGGGCCACATCGGCGGTTTTGTGACTGACGAAGACTATGCCGACCGTATCGTCATGAACAATGTTCTCGGCGGCGGTTTTGGAAGCCGGTTGTTCAATTCTGTCCGCTCCTACGAGGGGCTAGCTTACGCCGTGTTTGGGGTCTACACAGCCAACATTGTGTACCCGGGTGTGTTTTACAACTTCGCCTCCACCAAATCTGAAACAACGGGAAAGGCTATTCAGGGAGTTATCAAGGAAATCAAACGAATGCAGGTCGATCACCCTAACGAAGACGAAATGCGTATGGGGAAAGACGGCTACCTCAACTCGTTTGTCTTCAACTTCGACAGCAAGTCGGAGGTCGTCACCCGTTTGATGAGGTATGATTTCTACGGTCTACCAGAGGATTTTCTGTTTAAGGAAAAGGAAAATGTCGAGAAAGTGACTCCCGATAATGTTCTTTCCGCCGCGAAGAAGAACCTCCATCCCGATGCCCTGCAAATCCTCGTGGTGGGCAAAGGCGAAGACTTCGACGTGCCGCTTGACCAGTTGGGGTACGGCCCAGTGGATACTATCGATATTACGATTCCCTCAGGCGAAGAGAAAAAGGAGCTTGCCGTAACCCCGGAAAACTTGGCCAAAGGCAGAGAAATCTTACAAAAAGCAGTTGCCGCTCATGGCGGCTTTGAGAATTTCAAGAAGATCACTTCGGTCTCAATCAAGGGGACTTCTCTTTTCTCCATGGGTGGTACCGAGATTCCTATATCGATGGAATGGATCAGAGTACTCCCCGAAAAAAGCAAGTCGATCATGAGCGTTATGGGGCAGGTAATGTACCGGATTAGAAATGGAAACACAGGTTGGAAGACTGACGAGAGAACTATGCAGCTTATCCCCTTGACACATGATGATATCGTTGGTGATGAGAAGGACTGGGCACGTACCACCATTCATATCTTCGCTGCCTCCGACGACCCCTACTACCAGGCTGTATATGACGGCACAGGGACCGTCAACGGAACACCCGTATCTTTTGTGACACTGATTGGCAAAGACGATGAGCAAATATGTCGATTGGCTCTCAACAGTGAGAGCTCCGAACTGGTCAGCAAATCGTATCTTGATGAGACCCCACTCGGCGCCGGAACGGTCGAGGAAACACTTTCCAACTTTTCCCAGATCAACGGCGTCAGACTCCCGATGACCAGGATCAGAACCCTAAACGGTCAGAAGCTGACTCAGACAGACATTGCCGAATTCATCATCAACGGTGATATTCCTTCGGATGCCTTTGATAAGCCGGAGTAGCTTTGCTGTCTGAACCCATAATAGGGCCGGTCCTTCAGGGCCGGCCTTTTTCATGTCTGAAAGTGCTTGACAAAGCTGGGCTTTTGGGTTTTCTTTATAGTTGAAAGGCAAGCGAGAAATAACCAACCACGGAGAGGAAAAGCGCCTGGTCTCATAGCTAACGTTGATCGAAAACAACCTCTGCCCTAGAAAGGAGACATCCAGTATGTTGTGCAAAGGTTTAGTTAGCAGGCTGTGGGTCGTAGCGTTAATCTTTCTCATTTTTTTGTCTTTACCTGTAACTAACTCCACACAAGCTCAGGTTCCCGAACTGGTACTTACCGTCCCCAACACGAGTGCGCAATCCGGCCAGACCGGAGCGATGCTCAACATTTACATGTCAAACTACTTCGATACCATTGCCGGTTTTCAGTTCGTGCTGGTGTCTGAAATACCGGACCTGGTCAGCTTCAATTTCGACAATGGTGGCTTTGACACTACCGGTACCCTTGTCTCAGGGTTCGAGTACGTGCAAAGCATCGATCGGGCCGGCAATCAGAGTGAGCTCTGGTTTCGCTGTATGGCCAATCTTGTCCCTCCCCCTTATACTCCCGGGTTCCCCATGCAGCAGGGAGGAGTGGTAGTAAGAATACCGTTTAACACCGCATCCGACCCAGACCCGGACTCGGGCCTCACCAGCCTTATCAGTGTGACCACACCGGTGGACTTTTCCGATCCCTGGGGATACTCCATCGGGGTTGTGACCGAGACCATCTACGACACCACCTTCTATCTCTGCAACCTCTGGCAACACGATACTTGCCTTGAGTGGCTTGAGGTTGACCCGGACTCGGCAGGCTATGACTCAATCTACGTCGATTCAAGTCTCTATGGCTACCTCGATACCACCAGGGTCATCATTGACGACGGCTCAATTACCGTTGAGGTACCAGGGTTACAGTGCGACTTTGACGGCGACGGCCAGATCACGGTGTCCGACCTCACAATACTAATCCGATGCATGTTCGGTATTCCCCCACCACCGATGGGAGGAATCTGCGACATTGAGTGTGACCCTGACGGAAATGGCTCTCTGAACATTGCTGACGTTACATACTTGGTCTGTTACCTCTTCCTGGGAGGCCCACCACCGCACTAGTGTTCTGCGCACATCGGTCACGATAACTGAACCATATCCCAAATTTGCTGTTGTTGATAAGGAGATTTGCATCATCCCGGTTGTTAACCTTATCATGGATTATTCACGAATAAGTTCCTAGTGATTGATGGAGCCCTGTCAGCCGTCATCTTTATTTTTCGTCAAGAACGGTCTTACGCCAGATTTCAACGGGGGCGTGATTTACTCAGCAAGGTCAAGGTGAGTTGACTTCTTGAGTGAAATCCTTGTAATCGGCGACAAAATCGTTTATTGTTTATAGATTGGGATCTGGTTCATATTTGGGAATAATTTGTTTTCTTCTTTGATTATTTGGCAGCTTTGTTCGTTTATAGATTGGACATAAGAGGAGTGCTCGGCCCATGCTGAAGAAACGCTTTGTAATAATAATTACGCTGCTATTGTTTGCCCTTACCCCCACTGCCCCTGTTTTTGCTCGCGCGAAGCTTGAGGACGGCCCTAAAGGTTTTAGCGGCAGTCTGGCAACTGCCGGCACGCCCTATCATTGCGTTGCTGGCCACCGGGTAGGTAAAATGGTACTGGCCGTCAACAACAACGGAACGTTTGGCACCGGGTTTTCCTTGGCGGGAAGCGACTGCTTCACCGGGCAATATGTCCCCTCCTGCGAATACCCCAAACGCTCCAACACCACCTACCTCTTCGCGGGAGCCTTCTGGATCGGCGCCGTAATAGGGCGAGACACACTGGTCTCAGTAGGCGCCGATGGCTGGCAATATACGCGGGAGATGTTCCCCGATGAGGAAGACTTCACAGTGGCTCTCAAGAGGTCGA
>CAYQDB010000002.1:0-233466 GCA_964416195.1 uncultured Ignavibacteriales bacterium | reverse complement strand
CCTTGTGCTTCTGCCTATGGTTGGGTTGGCAGAACCGCTTTGGGTTCTGCCCTACTCATTTTCAAATACTTTCCGCTTCCTCAGCGCCATCAACACCGGCAGGCCTATCAGGTAACAGGCGATCAATTGACCCACTCCAACCATCTGGACGGAAAACCAGTAGTTAAATCCCAGCAGGGGCGCCAGGTAAAGCGACACCCCGAAAGCGTTCAATAATACTGGCGGAAGCGGAGCGATAAGGATATTCGGATTCTTTCCCTGAAACCAGAATTGCGCCAGCAGCATGACCAACAGTAACGCTGCAATCATCAGGAAAGCACCCACCACAATGAAGTAAATGTCGCTGGTGGTTATGAGCAAGACTATTGAAATCACTATTATAATTACCGCAAACCAAGATTGCACCAGCAGCATGACCAACAGCCACGCTGCAATCATCAGGAGGGCACCCACCACAATGAAGTAAATATCGCCGGTGGTTATGAGCAAAACTATCGAGATTGCGGTTATAATTACCGCCAACAGCTTCAAGACCAGCACCGAGGCGCGTGAGCCGGTGTTATCGCCTTGTTTGAATACTGTATACGTCATCAGTAACAGACTGACAATCGATAATATGGTGCCAACCGCCGTACCCATGGTCATTTTGAATGAAGTCAGAAAATAGAGCGCTCCTGCCCACATGAAAAAAATCAGTAGACCTACCAAGAGAGCGCTTATGGTACTTCTGGACAGACGGCGAACAAGATGTGTCAGCACCGCCGCCGCAAGTGTGATTATGGGGCCAAACACAATGTCAAGCCAGCCCATGCCGCCGAAGATATTAGCCAGCAGACAGCCGATATAAAGCCCCGGAATGGCGGCTCTGGTCAAGAACGGAAGGATAGTAAGAGCTTCGGCAATTCTGATTTGATAGACACCGAAAGATATCGGCAAAAAGACGAGGCTGAGAATTGTGTAAAGCGCCGCAATAAGCCCCCCTGCGGACAACTCCCTGATGGTCAGTTTTCCCACATAGGCAATGAAGGATTCCGGCTAAACCTCGTCAACATTTTTCTGAGGTACCAAATCCCGTCCCAGCAGGTGCAGCGGCCTCTGCATGAATCTCTCATCTGTCAACCTGATGCTGTCAACACTGGAAATTGGCCATTCGCGCACCAGCCCTTCGCCAGCAGCAATCGCCATCAGGTAGGGTTCAGAGTTCTTTAGTTTGATAGCCATAGGAATGCAAACACCGTTGCCACTATCGCTATCGAACAGTCTGAGGGTGACTTTCCGACGCTCACGAATCGCCTTCAGGAAGGTGGCAATAATGTCCGACTCCCGCGTCTTCTCAACGAAGTGACGCTCCTCTTCAAACAGGAAGAGGTTATCCGTGCGAGACCCACCCCTCCCGTGGAACCGTGCCTTTATACCCTGTTCTATGACTTGGAATCTCTGTCCGAAAAAAGGGTGTTTGGACAACGGGTTGTTGCGCAGGGAGTAGCAGATAAGCTCAATATCCTCCGACCCAAATCCGGGAAATGGAAAACTAACATCACGCGCGAGCCGATAGCCATTGTCATAGTACAATGGAAAGTTCAGTCTCAACAAGGAGTTCACATCACGATAGATAGTCCGTTGTGAGACCTCGCATTCTCTCGCCATTTCGCTGACAAGCGCCGTTCCTCTGTTTTTGATCATGTTGACCAGGAACATTAGTCGTTCACTCTTTGTCATTAAAAAGCCCCCTCTTGAATCACTTCTTTGCTTCTCGTGTCGACACCGGCAACTCTTCCCTGTAAACTTCCTCCCCCGCTCTGCCTCTACCGAGACACCTGCCTTTCCCGCACCAAACGTAATGCGCACCCCTGTCAGATAGTGTCAGTCTTTTTCTGGGACAGACAGTGCCGGTATCGACACACCTCAACAGGTGTCACGACGGCTGTTGGCCGTACTGGACCACGTTTAGCCCCCCTCAAACGCGGTATCTCAGCGAGGCTCAGTGCATGAATAACAAGCTGCCTCCCTCAGAACGGCCGAGCTGTCGTTCAGCGCATTACGTTTGGATATGCGAGATGTCAGCGCCCCCTTTCAGATCACACAGTTTCTTCCCATGCCATAACAAGTAATCGCTTCCAATGCTTTGCGCCCCTCTCTGTCTCTTCCGAGCCCCCTGCTTTCTCAAACAGGAATTGTAATATGACCCCCTGCCAGTTAGTGTCGGTCACATTTAGGATTTTCTTAACGGTCCACACACTTTTTTTTGACACTTACAATCAGATGCGCATCACCTGAGACTTCGCACTGCAGCGGGAACACTCCAGTTGTCAGTCACACCGGCAAAGAATCGACGGTAGCGCTTTTTAGTTGAAAGGCTCAAAGAGGAGTGACACGATGCGACAAAAAAACAGCCATCCCCTTTAAGCAGAGACGGCTGAGATCGTCTTCTTAGGCACTGAATATCATTTGTATTTACTGACAGGATGCGGGCGGAGGGCCACCGCCAAAGAGGTAAATCACCAGGTAGGTTACTTCTGCCACGTTGATGGAACCGCTGCCGTCAACATCCCCTTCCTCCGGGCATGGGGACCCAAAACCACCCCGAAATAGGTAAGCAACAAGATATGTGAGATCGGCTACATTTTCGCTTCCATAGCCATCCACATTGCCCCTCATAGGAGCCACGCAGCAACCAGCATCACAGGCATCACCGACGCCGTTTCCATCGGTGTCTTCCTGACCGGGATTGTACGCGTATGGGCGCTACTTGGTCCCTGGAACAAAGCCCCTCGTAACCTGCTTTATTCAGCATTCTGACAATACCGCAAATCAACACCGCGGCCTCGCCAGATTTAGATACTCAGTTCCCACCCCAACCAGCAATACGGGCCATCATCCACCAGAACGCCTTCTCCTTCAGGTAGCAGTTGAAGCAGTGGGAGTGAGCACAACCGCACGTGGGGCATGGGTGCGAACTGCACCAGGTCGAACACCAGCCATAGTTATCACTGGCATTGGGATAATAAGTGCCGTCTGGATCATAACTCTCGATATCAGCGAAATCGAAAAGAATCTTGTTGTTGACAGCGCAGTACGCCCGAATCTGGTTGTTACGAGCATAAAGATTGCCGGAGGGTCCGGTTCCGTCCAGATGACCAGTCATATAAATAAAGGTAACGTCAGGATAATCCTGTTCCAGTTGGTTGACGGCGTTCAGATATATGTTGATTCCTTCTTCGGTATTGTCTGAGCAACCGCCGCACCATGACCACATTACCATATTAATGTCGCTGCTTGGTTGATCTAACCGCTGCCTTGTTAACGGCACCCACGAGGTATCTCCGTTATGTCCAAGGTCATCACCGTATTCCTCAAGATAGAGCGTACCGGAACCATTGTTGTAATCATACAAGGTACTGCTGTCGCGAAGAATCGACATGCCGGACACAATCTGGCTTCCGTGAGAAGTATGTACATAGAATATCCGGTAGTCGGATTTGGCCTGCTCAATGTAAGAGGAAGGTATCAGATCAAAGTTTGCCGAGGTCCCATGATCGGCAACAATGGCTTGAACACTGTCTGCTGAGCAATCCGGCCCCGGCCCGCTCGTAAATAAATAAGCAACCAGATATGTCAGGTCAGTGACGTATATCCCGCTTACCCCATCTACATTGGCCATTTCCGGAACCGGCGGCGGGGGGCCCGACACAAAGAGGTAGTTCACCAGATAGGTTAAATCTACAACATTTGGATCATCGCCGGAGCCGTCAATATCACCACAGATAGGGACCAGAACGGTGAGGGAACCGTCAGTAATGGTTACCTTCGTAGTATCCAGTTCACCTCCTGTGAAGCCGATACAGTTGCCCCATGGATCGGAGAAACTGAAATGGTCAAGAGGTTCAGTGACAACGTGTATGTTGACGGTCCGATCGGTCATCGTGTCGGGAATGTTGTAGACATCTGCAATGACCTTCACCAGCGGTATCACGCCGTCTTGCGGAGGAATAGCGTTTGAATATGGCGGCATGGAGTTTGACACTCCCATAATTACGAGATCATGACCCTGACCACCCAGCGAGTTGGCGCCCCAGATTTCCCAATCCTCAATCAGAGTGCTGCTTCGATCCAGGTCTATTTGAAACTCCATAATATCAGGCCGGTCAAGTATAAGCCATAAATTGAATCCGGCTACCGTATCGGAGTAATTATTCATATAGATTGGAATCACTACCCCCTGCTCTCCCGGGAAGGCGGTAACATCCTCAACATCGATGTCCAGTTCCGAACCAGCCTGGGCATGCCCACCGGATAGTATCAGGAGGATCGCCCAACTGACAGCAACAAAACACCGCAGCATTCTGGACCCTTTGAAGTAAAAAAGCATGTCCTTCTCCTTGGTTTAGTGCAGTAACTTCTGATTAGTACCTAAATAAACAAGTGTTGTTGCAGGACCTATCTTCCATCACCGGAAACGGTCGTGAATTCTTTGCGCGTCCGTTCATCAGAGTCGCCAGCCTGTCACATTTCAAGATACTTGTAAATGTTCAGTTGTCAAGGTGAAGTTGCTCTTTGCTACGTGCGTGAGCCGCATTCTGGCTGACAGGAAATGAAGCCCCCCTCTGTTGACTGAGCCACAGTTGTTCAATCGGATGCGTCCGGTAACATTCCTATCACAGGCGAGAACACAACCCCGCAGAATCTGAAGAGTACGTTCTTGTGATCAGGAACCGCTTGCCATTCCTTTGAAATCTATTATCTTAGAGCAAAACCGTTGCAACTTACGGCCTTTTGAAGGAGCTACCTAATATAGATGCAGAAGCTACTAAAACTATCCAAAGAGACTAACGCTGAATACCTTGACCTGAAATTCTGCGATCTTCCCGGCCAATGGCACCACATAACCCTACCTATAAAATCACTCACACCGAACCTTTTCAGCAAAGGGGTCGGTATCGATGGCTCTTCCATGCCAGGCTTCTCCTCTATTGAGCGGGGGGATATGATTATGCTCCCCGATCCGCAAACGCCTTTTATCGATCCTTTTTTCGAACGTCCCACTCTCTCCCTGCTGGGTGACATAATGGAGGTCGGTAACACGATCGGCCCTTATTCAAGAAATCCGAGACGCGTGGCAGCCTACGCTGAAAAGCATCTGGCGAAAACCATCAAAGGCGCTAAGGCGATTGTTGGGCCGGAGTTCGAGTTCTATGTTTTCGACCGGGTGAATTTCTACCAGGGGCCTGACAAAGCCTTCTACTTCCTGGAATCCGATGAGGCAGAATGGAGCAGCTCAGAAGACAACGAAAGCCTCGGTCACAAGATTCCGCACAAAGGAGGCTATCACATCGCACCACCGATGGACCGCACTTTCAATCTGCGCTCGCAGATCACGACCATGCTGGCCAATGTTGGTGTAGAGTTGAAATATCATCATCACGAAGTGGGCGGCGGAGGGCAGCACGAGATTGAAGTACAATTTGCCCCTCTGTTGAAAATGGCCGATCAGTCTATGATCATCAAGTACTTCGTCAAGAACCAGTGTTTCCGGATGAACAAGTCGGCGACCTTCATGCCCAAGCCGCTTTTCAACGAGCCCGGATCGGGTATGCACGTACATCAATACCTCGCGGACAGCAGGGGCTCTTTATTCTATGGCAAGAATGGCCCGGCTCGCTTTTCAAAACTTGGCTTGTATTACATCGGCGGTCTTCTTGCCCATGCCGACTCGATCCTTGCATTCACCAATCCGTCAACGAACTCGTTTAAGAGACTGGTTCCTGGTTTTGAGACCCCGGTGGCCGGAACCTACTCAGTCGGCAACCGTACCGCCTGCATCCGCATCCCCGGCTACCAGCGCGATCCCAAGAGAATGCGGTTTGAATTCCGGCCGCCTGACGGCACCATGAATCCATATCTTGCCTATGCGGCCATGCTGATGGCGGGTATCGATGGTATACAAAAGAAGACCGACCCCGGCAAGCCGCTGGATAAAAACCTCGATGAACTTCCCGAGCGGGAACTGGCTGAAATTCACCATCTCCCAACCTCCCTGACTAAAGCTCTCGACGCCCTGGAACAGGATAATGAGTACCTTTTAGCCGGGGGGGTTTTCACCGAAGATCTACTTGAGAACTGGATTGAGCTCAAGCGGACGGAGGTTGACGCCATCCGTGTCCGCCCCACGCCGCACGAGTTTGAGTTGTATTACAACACCTGAGGCGCCGGGGTGGTTTTTCCCTCCACGTATTGTCTCAGCTAACCCCTACCCAGTAGCAAACGTATGTGGCGACACAAGGCCGCCACCTATGAGAGAAAAGCAATTCGTACCAGAACAACAGAAGAACGGTATTAAACCGCTCTTGCCTCAATTCACCAACTTCGACTCCGGAGTACTTGTGGCTTTCTGCTTCAAACGGAACTGGCTGGGGCGGGCGCGCAATACTTCGCGCAGCCATTCTTCAGGATACCCTTTCTCCTGTGGTTGACCCTCTTCATTTTTGACATACCCATCATTGTATTTCGTCAGTAGATGCTCCCCAAGTTCACGCCAACGTGCGACTACCTGCTCGGCATGTGAAACGGAGTAGTCCGTCAGATACCTGACCATGAGATCTTTATTTGAATCTGTTAAGTCAACGGCTGTCTTTTCCACAGCCGGTTGCAATGCAATGAAGGCGCTTTCGATATCGTTTTGCAGTGCCTGAATCTCCGGCAGTATGTAAGAATATTTCAGGTTGGCAAAATTGGCCACAAAATTAAACACCCACCAGGCTGACTCCCACGAGAACCTGCTTAAGCTACCAATTGTGAACGACTGCGGAATAGTGTCAATGCCGCAGTACAACGGGAAATAACAGGTTGTGTAGGTATCATCAACGCCATACCAATAGACGCCCCCAACAGCGTCCGGAAGCCACGAACGTGACTGAGAGACAAACGAGAAACCGGTCTGCTGTGTCGAAATCGGACGCTCCCAGGCATACTCGATGCTGTCGACTGTCCAGTGTATCGGTCGCCAGCGGTTGGGATTGCCGTACGGTCCGGCATCAATTCCCCTAGTCATATCATAATCGGTGCCTTCATAGTGGTCGCGCATCAGGGCAAAAACATCGGACAACGACAGCTTCTTATCCGGTTTGATCCACAACGGATATGGCTCGGCACCCTCAATAGCCCGATGGTAGTCGGAAGAGAAGTTTCTTGACGGCACCGCCCGGCGGAAGATGCTCCAGACACGCGCATCGGCATAACGCTGATTCTTTGGTGTGGCTGGGCAGTAAGCGTCACAGAACCGGAAAGGCTCACCTGATTTCGAATCGTAATACCCTTTTTCTATAGCAAAGGAAATAATATTCTTGGAATAAAGGCAGTTCTCCGGATCATCAAGGGGAAACTCACCGATACGCGCTTTGTTGGCATGGCACGATATGTACCCATCCGGAACCCGAACCGCCACCCACTCGGCTCCCTGTCCGCCTTCGCCGGGACCGATCATCTCCAATATCCAGGCCTCTTCAGTATCAGCAATCGAAATCGACTCGCCGCCGGAGCGGTAACCGTACTTAGCGACCAATTCAGTCATAACGGTAATCGCTTGTCGGGCCATTTTGGTCCGTTGCAAAGCCAGTCGCATCAGGTCCCAGTAGTGGAGAAGGCCGTCCTTATTGCGCAATTCTTCGCGACCTCCAAAGGTCGTCTCACTGATCGCTAGTTGATGTTCGTTCATCAAGTCGACTACAGCGTAGGTGTGCTCAACCTGTGGGATCGTGCCGCGCGCATTGCCGTGCCAGTCGGTTATCTCAAGCGAATCTCCCGGCTCGTAGTCGGCTGCCGGCGAATACTCAAGATGGGGATGGAACTCTGCATCACAGGTATAGGTAATCATTACCGAGCCATCCTGCGAGGCTCCTTTGGTCACCAGTAGATTGGTGCAGGCCGCCACCGGCGGGCTTGTTACCAGAATATTGACGCCCCAACCGACCGCAAGGGTAAGCAGGCATTTCTTCATATCCTCAACCTCCATTCTTTTGTTGTTTAACTTGTGAGGTTACACAAATCGGTGCTCTTGGCGGGGTCAATTGGCTTCTCCATGTTTTTCCCGGGAGTCATAAACGACTTCTCCTTGCTGGTCTTGCACTTCGACCGTTACATCAATCCCGTCGCGGATACTCTGGCTGACAATGCAATAATCCTCGAACAAATCAAGACAGCGGCCAAGGCGGTTTCGGCCTTCGGGATTCATACCAAGGGTGATAATAACATGGCTGGGCCCGACACGGAGGCGCTTTTTCTCATTTCGCGTCATCTTTGTCTTCACCGTTGTCTTCAACGAGCTTGGCTTGACCCGGATTTTATGCATGCAGAATAGCAAACTGGCACTGAGACAATTGCCGATTGCCGCCGAGAGCACCTTTGTGGCGTTGGGGCCTTTTCCTGCCCCCAGTGGCTCCGGCTCATCCATCAGCAGTTCAGGCAGGTTTTCATCAAACGTGACCTTAAACTCGTAATCCGTGATGAGTTCCATGCTCACCGACAGTTCCTTTTCCTCCATACAGCCTCTTGAGTAAATTGCAATTCATTTTCGGGAAAATTATGACATCCTATCCATCGGCGCCAGCAAAAACTCTGTCCGGTTCCAACTGCCGGTTCTCTGAGAAGCCTTGGCAATAACTCTCAATCGGCTAGGCAGCATGCTCCTCAACGCTGCGGGCAAGCCTTGTTGGTAACGACGCGACCGTTGCAAGGTACTTTTTACTTGACATTACATATTCCCTCAGCTAATAGCTATCTGTGCTTATTGGAGCATGGGGTTCCGATGCGGGGGTATTATATGGAAATTTGCCCCCCCAGCTTTGAAAAAGATAGAATAGCTAAACTTAAATTAGAACACTAACACAACGAGGGAGTGAGAACAATGAACACGACAAGAATCTTAATCTCTGGGCTTGTTGTATGGATAGTTAGCATAGTATTTGGCTGGCTGACCTGCGGCTGGCTTTTCAATTGGGTCTATGAGTTGCCGCCGAACATATGGAAAGACCCAACCACGATGACGAATGCGGGAAACCTAATCGGCGCCAACATAACAGGGCTTATCAGTTCGATAATATTCGCATTGGTGTATGCACTGCTCTACAAGGGAATCCCAGGAGAGGGTGCCAAGAAAGGCATGATATATGGAATCCTTGTATGGCTAGTGGGAGCACTAACAGGGATAGCCTCGATGCCATTCTATATGACAATAGCGACAACTGTGGTCATATACTGGATAATACAAGCTCTGGTGCTTGGCTTAATAAATGGCGCCATTGTTGGAGCTATTTATAAAGAGAAATAACTAAAATCGGCGTATATCGGAACTTCTCGGATTCCATTCCGAGGTCTCTGCCCAATCCGCTGCGCTATGTTCCGCTATATAGTAAAAGTAGGTCAGGACCCCCGTGATCCAGACTTTCCTTCCGAAATTATAGAAATGGAGGCAGATTTGAAAGAGGAACACGCCGAGAGCGCGACCTTCTGGTTATGAGCCCGACTGGGGTAGTGCGCTGTGCAATAGCCGACGCTTCCGACACATGTACCGGTTTGTTGTGACTAGATAAATCGACAACTGCCAACCGGGTTACGCTATGGAGTTACAGGCAGAGATGACCACCCCGATACCGCAGCAGTATTCGATCGAGGATTGCAAATACAGTCAGAATCAGAATAGTAAACAAAATTGTGCCCACATTGTCCCCCAGACCTGTCGTGACTATTTTGAATGACGCAACAAACAGCTCAGCGAACCTAATACTGGCAGCGGCAAAGCTCACTAGCCCATGCGTAAGGGTCTTAATATCGAGGAAGTACAACGCCAGACTCAGCGTAAACACGGTGCCGCAAATACCAAGAATCAAGTTGAGCAGACTCCCCTGTGTTTCCTTCTCCGGGGTCGTGGCAAGTCGGGCCATAACCGACTCGGCAAAGCCGGGTGCCAGCTCGAATCCAACATCTTCCTCAAGACCCTTGCACACCGCCCGGTACAATTGCAGTCTCTGCTGACAGATCGCACACCGCTGCAGGTGGTTCTCTATACCAGCGTCGCAGGGCACTTCTCCATCGAGGTAGAGCTGGATTTGCTCGTCTGTCAGATGTCTCACTTCAATATATCCTCCAGTCGGTATTTTTCGGTCAACCTGTCCTTCAAGAGCCGGCGCCCTCGAAAGAGATAGCTTTTCACCGTCCCCAACGGCATACCGGTCACTTCGGCAATTTCCTCATACGACATTTCGTCCAGATGATACATAGTCACAACAGCGCGAAAACGAGCCGGCATTTTTTCGATCTCGGCGCGAACCCGAACCGACACGTCTTGCTCTTCTGCATAGCATTCCGGCGTAACAGCATTGCTGGGATATTTTTCCAGCTCATTCTTTTCAGGATACAGATCATCCAGAAGCGGGACGCGTTTTTTCTCAAGGTGATTGACGCAGGCGTTATATGCTATTCGGGCTATCCATGTAGACAGCTTGCATTGAAAGTTAAAGCCGGCAAGGTTCTGGTACACCTTGACAAAGACCTCTTGGCAGATATCTTCTCGATCGGACCGGTTGACCACCATGCGAAACACCACGTGGCTGACCAGCTTTTGGTAGTGCCCGATAAGTGTCTCAAAGGCTACCGGGTTACCGTTCAACACCTCAACAACAAGGAGCCTGCTTTCGGAGCGCTCGCTCTCCATACACTTGTATACGACAGACATCGCTAAAAGATGTTGCAAATTACTCCGCAGAGCGGTGCAACCCTTGCTGGTCCATGGCTGTCATATCCTGTAGCAAAACATTGTAAAGGAAGGAGTACAATATGTCAGACGTTCTTATGGCGGTTGCGGTTTTGGGTGGTTTTGCGGTCATTATCAAGATCATCGCTGATTCCATAACCCGTCACAAACTAATCAACAAGGGAATGGTCGATGAGAAGGTGAAGCATCTCTTCACCAAAGACGCCCAACTCCAACGCCTATCGTCACTTAAATGGGGCTTGGTTTTGGTTGGGGTCGGACTGGCGCTATTCATCAGCCAGATTGCCGACGAGTACATAACCGATGAGAGTGTTTTTGGCTTGATGTTTCTCTTCGCCGGGATTGCCTTTCTCATCTACTACGGGATTGCCCGGAAACATCTAAATGGCACGAACGAGCCCCACTAACCATTCGACACAGTGAGCAACTTTGTAGGTCGGGTTCCAAGCCTGCCTTGGGCAGGCGAGGAGCCCGACATCTGCTACTTCTTGATCCCGAACAGGTCGAAAATGAAAGTATATTCAAAGGCGACATCCTTGAGGTAGTCATACCGCCCGGAGGCGCCCCCATGGCCTGCGACCATCTTAGTCTTTAAGAGCAAAAGATTGTCGTCTGTTTTTGTGGCTCTTAGTTTGGCTGTCAGTTTTGCCGGTTCCCAGTATGCAACCCGCGAGTCATTCAAATTAGTAGTGATCAAAATGGTCGGGTAACTCTTGGCCTCAATGTTGTCGTATGGGGAATATGACTTCATGTAATCATAGTACTCTTTGTCGTTCGGATTACCCCACTCCTCATACTCGATAACAGTCAGGGGGATGGACGGGTCCATCATTGTATTGATAAGGTCCACAAAAGGGACGTCCGCCACAACCGCTCTGAAAAGGTCGGGTCGCATATTCGTTACAGCACCCATCAGCAACCCACCGGCGCTTGCTCCGGAGATAACAAGCCTGTCGCTGGAGGTGTATTTCTCAGCAACAAGATACTCAGCGCAAGCGATAAAATCGGTAAAAGTATTCTTCTTGTTTAGCAATTTCCCTTGGTCATACCAGTAACGCCCCATCTCTTCCCCACCTCTGATATGAGCGATGGCATATATAAAACCCCTATCCAGCAAGCTCAGCCTGGTTGACGAAAAGTACGGCTCCATGCTCATGCCATAGGCGCCATACCCATACAGCAGCAACGGGGCTTTGCCGTTTTTGACCATTCCCTTCTTGTACACCATAGATATAGGAATCTCAGTGCCGTCGGAAGCACGGGCAAATACTCGTTCCGACTCATACTGGTTAGGGTCATAACCTCCAAGTACTTCATACTGCTTCTTCAACTCGCGCGTTCTGGCGTCCATGTTGTAATCAAATATCGATCTCGGTGTTACTAACGACATGTACGTGAAGCGAAGCAGGTTGGTATTGAATTCCACAAACCGATTGGACCAGAACGTGTAAACGGGCTCGGGAAATTCAACGTAGTGCTCCTCGTTATTGGTTAGATTCCTCACGCGGATATGCTTTAGGCTTTTCTTTCTTTCGAATACAACGAGATGATTCTTGAAGGTCTCAATACCATCGAGCATAACAGAATCTCGATGAGGGATGACATCCTTCCAATTCTTTTTACGTGGATTCGAAACAGGAGCTTCTACCAGCTTGAAGTTCTTTGCGCTGTCGTTAGTCCGAATATAGAATTTGTTGCCATGGTGGCTGACGTAATACTCCATCTCATGCTGGCGGGGGTGTATAAGCTTAAATTTGCCGGTAGGATTGTCAGCCTTCAGGTACCACACCTCAGTCGTAGTCATACTCCCCATGGACATCAGAAGGTACGCCTTGCTCCTTGTCTTGGAGATGCCAAGGAAGTAGGCATCATCCTTTTCATGATAGATTAAAGGATCATTTTGCGAATTGGAACCGAGCTTATGCCGGAACAGCTTGTAGGGACGCTTAGCCTCATCCAACGTGGTGTAAAAAATGGTCTTGTTGTCGTTCGCCCACTCTGCAGAGCCGGAAGTGCTGTCAATCATGTCTTTGAGCACTTGTCCGGTTTTCAAGTCTTTGATATACAGCGTGTAAACCTCCGAGCCGGTCGTGTCGACAGTGTAGAGCAACAACTCATGATTTGGACTGGGATCGCTGGCGGCAAGAGCATAAAACTCATGACCTTTCGCAAGATCGTTGATGTCAAGCAGTATTTCTTCTTCCGCGTCGAGGCTTCCTTTCTTCCGGCAGTAAATGCGGTACTGCTTTCCCTCCTCGGTGCGAGAGTAGTAGTAATAATCTCCATTGCGGACCGGCACCGTCAGATCAGTCTCCTTGATGCGTCCCACCATTTCCTCGTACAACTTCTGCTGGAACTTCTCAGTGTGCTGCGTGACCGCTTCGGTATAGCTGTTTTCATCTTCGAGGTACTTGATAACTTCCGGGTTGGATTTGTCCCGAAGCCAGTAGTAATTATCAACGCAAATATCCCCGTGAAGGGTGTCCACTTTGGGCACGACCTTGGCCACCGGTGGTTTCGGGAGTTGTTGCTTTACACATCCGAAAACCAACAGCACCACAAGGCCAACCAGCAACGGTGCTGCCATCCTGGGTAGAGGTTTAATTTGATTTAACATGAACGCATCTCCTTTTGTCATCTCAAACTAATACAGTTTCAGAACTCTCCGTATTTACCTGCCGGTAACTCGCAGCCACATAGTGCAACCACTTGATTTACCAGGTTACAGAAATTGAATTTACATAAAACCTCTGCCACTGTCAGGTTATAATATCACGACAATCGTGCAGGTTCAGAGACCTGCTGACTTGAGATCTCACACAGGTCGTCACAGCCGCAGACACCCAAACGGTTACCTGCCGATCGCCCATTCCGGGAACTGGCTAAGCTGAATCCCGAAGACGGCTGTCCCAAGCACATAGATAAACAGCGTAATAAGCACGACACCTATCAGGTTCAGTATGATGCCGGTTTTTATCATATCCTGCATCCGTACTTCCCCCGTTCCAAATATGATGGCATTGGGAGGCGTCGCCACCGGCAGCATGAAGGCGCAGGAAGCCGACAACGTGGCTGGAATCATGAGCAGCAGAGGATTAGTCTGAATTGCCACCGATAGAGAGCCGAGAATTGGTAATATCATCTCGGTTGTGGCCGTATTCGACGTCAGTTCAGTAAGGAAGGTAAGCGTGGTGCTCACTGACGCGATTAAAAACACCGGAGAAAACGAACCTAAACCGGCCATTTGTTCACCCAGCCAGACTGACAAGCCCGATTCCTTGAAGCCGCTGGCTAATGCAAAGCCACCGCCAAAGAGAATGACTATTCCCCAGTGCAGCTTCGAGGCGGTTTTCCAGTCCATCAAACGCTCCCCCTTCTTGCAACGGCTGGGAATGATAAACAACAACATGGCAATTGCAATAGCAATAGTGCCGTCGTCGATAAAACCAGGAACAGGCATAATCGTGGTCCAGCCAGGAACGGTAAACGAACCGATATT
The DNA here is from genome assembly GCA_964416195.1 of uncultured Ignavibacteriales bacterium. Classification (GTDB taxonomy): domain Bacteria; phylum Zixibacteria; class MSB-5A5; order GN15; family FEB-12; genus CAYQDB01. Next base: position 219,202 of record CAYQDB010000002.1, on the reverse strand, counting down.
TATGTTGCCCCGAAACAGCCATAACACCGCCAGTAGAGCAAAAAGAGACAGCACCATCCCTTCTTCAAAGCGGATCTTCCCCAACTGATTATACTCTTCTTTGAAGACAGTCATGTCTGCTGTAAATGAATCCTTTCGAGAAACGAACAAGCGGGTTACTATACCCCAGACGATGACCAGGAAAACAATGGCAAACGGCAGCCCGAACACAAACCAGTTCGCAAAAGAAATCTCCGGGGCATTGGGAAAGTATATCTTAAATATCCGGCTGAATGACAGGTTAGGCGGGGTGCCGATCAAAGTGGCGGTGCCTCCTACTGAAGCGGCGTAGGCAATTCCGAGCAGTAGACCGACAGCAAATCGCGACACGGCTTTTTCGCCAAAAGTGTCCTTGAGTTTCAAAATGATCGCCATCGCCATCGGGACCATCATCATGGTCGTGGCGGTATTTGATATCCACATGGATAAAAACCAGGTGGCCGCCATGAACCCCAGAATGATCCGTTTGGGGCTGATGCCGATCAGCAGGATTATCCGCAGGGCAATGCGCTTGTGCAGGTTCCATTTCTGCATCGCCAGCGCCATGATGAAGCCCCCGATGAAAAGAAAGATGATATGATTAAAATATATTGGCGCTACCACCTTTCCCTTCATTATTCCCAACAAGGGAAACAGCACCACGGGAAGCAGGGCGGTGGCCGGAATAGGAATCGCTTCGGTAATCCACCAGATCGCCATCAGCAGCGCTACCGCCGCCGTGCGGGTCACCATCGGATTCCCTGGCTCGAGGTCAAAGAACAGCAGGATTATCAGCGCTGCCAGCGCCCCGCCAATGAGCCCAATCCTCTGCTTGATGCTTCCTCCCGGCTAATTATGGGACTGCCTCTACGTCTGTTCCAAGTGTCTTCTGATATAACTAATCAAGTTCGAGGTCGGAATTGTTTCCTGGATTTGCTCCGACTTAAGCCATTCTTCACGGTCGCTGGTTTGGAGCGCCTTCTCACGGCCGGCAGCGAGATTCTTGACTGTGATCGTTCCGCTTTCAAACTCGTCCGACCCAGCGATCACAGCGAACGGGATTCCAACTTTGTCGCCGTACTTGATTTGCCTGGTCAGGTTTCTGGTGTCACCCGAATAGATCTCCGAAGGGATGCCCGCTTCTCTCAGTTGACGCACGATGTCAAGGTAGTCTGGCAAGTGTTCCCGATCCATCACTGTGACCAGCACCTGGGAAGTCGCCTGTGTAAGCGATAGTGCCTTCAGCTCTATCAACGCCGCCAGCAAGCGGTCAATACCTATTGATGAACCGGTAGCCGGGATGGAACGACTCAAGAACCGCTCCACCAGGTTGTCATATCTTCCCCCGGAAAAGACTGAACCATACTCGGGCAGATCAGGCAGGCTGGTTTCAAAGACGGGGCCGGTATAATAGCCCAGCCCGCGCACCACCGTCAAGTCCACCTCGGTTCTGTCCTCATCCACTTTCATGTCGGAAAGGTAGCCCTGGATTTCGCGCAGTTCTGTTATGCCTGCCTGCGAGACTTCGATGTCACCGAGCAGCTCTTCCGCTTTCTGGATGGGATCGCCCTCATGCGACTCGGCAACGTCGAGAAACCTTGCGATTTGGTCGATCTGTTTTGCCTCAAGCTCAAGACCTTTAATTTTGTCGCCGGACTTATCTACGCGTCCAGAACCAAGCTCTAACAGCACCGCCTCTCTACCCTGTCTCTCCAGTTTGTCAATCACGCGCATCACGTCCAGGGCTTTCTGGTCCGGTATACCGGCAAGCCGCATCAGGCCGTTGAGAATCTTGCGGTCGGAATAACGCACTTTGAAGTTTGTAACGCCGAGGCACTCAAGGGTGGTCACCATGACGGCAATAATCTCGGCGTCGGCCAGCAGGTTCTGTGCTCCGACGATGTCGATGTCAAACTGCATGAATTCACGGTAGCGTCCCGGTCCCGGTTTGTCGACCCGCCAGACATTACCATACTGATAACATCGATACGGCAGAGCCAGCGTGGGATTGGCTGCAACATAGCGAGCCAGCGAAAGCGTGAACTCATAACGTAGCGCCATTTCCACATCGTCCGGTCCTCTGAATCCAAAAAGTTCAGCCAACGAATCCTCGGTGTAATGAGGTCCTAATAGCGTTTCGGCAAACTCCAATGACGCTGTTTGAAAAGGCAGGAATCCCATCAGTTCGAAGACTTCCTGAACCCTGGCAATCATAGACTGACGGGCGATCTGTTCCGGTGGTGGGTAATCTCGGAACCCTTTCAAAACCTGAGGCTTGACTTTCTTTTCTTTCTTCTTGGCCATCCGTTTTACCTGAGCTTTACAAGGCAACAATGTAGGAGTTTTCGATGGATTGAAAAAGCATTTTTTCGAGAAGCATCAGAGGCCAGGTACACTTCGGTTGCCCGCAGAATCGGAGCACAGATGTGCTTGACATCTCAGAGAAATGGGATATATTCATTTGGAAGGGTTTGACATGTGGTTTTAGCGCATATGAGACATACAAGAACTATTAAGGTCGCTCGTAATCTCTGTTTCTTGGTAATAAGCGTCCTGCTTTGTACTGCACTTCCGGTAGAGAGTCGTCCGCCGGAATTTGTCGACTGTCCCTCCGATACGATTTGGGGTTCTGCTTGTGATGTATTCCAAGCACAGGTGCGGGCAGTTAATCATAGTTGGCCTGGGATGACGGGAGGAATAAGATACATTTTGATTGACGGTCCGGGCTCGGTTGAACCGCAGACCGGGGTATGGTCTTATGTCCCCTCAGTGCAAGACCTTGGGAAAACGCTCGAGGTAGAGATTGCCGCCTACAACGGAGAGATCATGACCAGCGGCGCGCAAAACTGCAGGTTTCAAGTTGCTGTAGCCCCTAACTACCCTCCGGTATACATCAGCCCGATTGCAAATGGCTCCATTCACTGGAGCCAAACTTACATGAGCTATGCTTACGCCTCCAACTACTATCTTCCCTACGACTGCCGGGACCTGACCTTCAAAGCGATTCCCCAATCTCCGACAATTCCACCGGTGCAAGTCACCAAGGTTTCTGACAACTCAGCATCGATCAATTGGACTCCCGGCGGTAGTAACGTGGGTATCCATACAGTGTGCATCGGCGTGGAGGATGCTTGCCAGACTATGGACTCAACCTGTTTCGACATCTGTGTCTACAACCTGAGGCCGGAGTTCACCTGCGATCAACCTGGTTGCTGTGAAGGCTTCGATACAACCTACATTGTCTTGGGTAACACAGCTAACGGAACCGTCACCTGTTACGATTCCGACGACGGCCCATTACTGCTTACGTACTCCGTGCTCAGCTTTGATGGCCCAGGGATGGTCGACATCGACCCGGCGACCGGCGACTGGACATGGGAGACTGATGAGGACGACGCATACGTCGGTACCTTTAAGCTGTGCATAATGGCAACTGATGGAGCCAATTTTGCTCCGGGCTGCAGCCCCGAGAACTCTGATACCTGTTGCATGTTCATTCGTGTGATTCCGACTTTCCGGGTATCCATCGAAAAGACGGAAAATACCATCCAGGGCCAACATGAGTATATTGACGTAACTCTTGATGCCGGCACGCAGGAGCTGGGCGGTTTTTACTTCCTGCTCATATATGATCGGTCGGCGCTGAATTTCTGGAGGGCTCTCGAGGGAGACCTCTATAATCAGTGTGATTGGGAGTATTTCACCTATCGCATCTGGTTCTGGCCCTCTTATGAACCTCACTTCTTCTGGGCCGCAGTGGTAAAAGTAATCGGTATCGCCAACATGAACAACGGAGCTCATCACCCAAGCTGCTTCCTGCTGCCCACGCCGTTTATCCTGTTCACACTCGACTTCATGGTCACAGACAACCGGCTATTCGAGTGCCAATTTACACCAATCCGATTCTTTTGGACGGACTGTTGGGATAACACACTATGCTCACGCCAGGGAGACTCTCTTTTTGTGTCACACTCCATCTACGACTTAGCGGGAGTTGACATCACACAAGACGATTCTTTCCCAACCTATTTCGGCGCTCCTTCGGAGTGTCTTGATGACCCGAACCCAAGCTTCCCACGTCTCCGTCTCATCGACTTCTACAACGGCGGTATAGAGATCGTGTGCGGTGATACGATTTCTACCGCAGGAGACATAAATCTCAATGGAATCCCCTATGAAATTGCCGATATGATCACGTTTATCAACTACTTCATCTATGGCCTGGCCGCTTTCCATATCGATGTCAACAGGCAGATTGTCGCTACAGACATGAACAGTGATGGGGTGACTTTGGATGTCGCCGATCTAGTATACGGTATTCGTGTGGTTTTTGGTGATGCTCTCCCGTGGCCATCGATTGATACCACCTCGCCATATCCTGCCAAGTTCATTCAGGACTTCGAAACTAAAACTATCGAGGTTGAAACGCCGGATACCCTGGGAGCGTTTCGTTTAGTGTTCGAAGGAAATGTATCGCCATCACAATGTCTTTTGGATATGGACATCAAATACAGCTACGATTTTGATGGTGATGTAACTTGTTTCCTGATATACTCGCTGGAGGGTCGGTCGTTTACCAGTGGACCCCTCATTTCGTACGGGGGTGACGGCGTTTTGATTGAAGCCTCTACAGCCACTTACTACGGCGGCAAGGTAAATACGCTGATTAACTATATTGGCTCACCCGGATACCACTCTGAATATCTCCCGTCAGACTTCACCCTCTATCAAAACTACCCGAATCCATTCAACAACAACACCAATGTACAATTTGACTTACCTAACGATGATTATATTGAATTCCAGGTAATGAATAACTTGGGACAGGTTGTTTACAGCTTTCACAGGCATTATCTGGCCGGGTGGCACCAGATAGAGTGGGACGGAACTGATAACTCCGGCCTGCCGGTCGCCAGTGGTGTCTACTACTACCGCCTTAAGACATCAGATTTCTCCGACTCCAAGAAGATGATCCTGTTGAAATAGAACGCGGACGCTTTAGACAGGTCCTTCCAAAAAAGTATCGCCTCAGCCCCGCCCACCATGTCTCAGGAGGAGACAGCGCACAAGTAGAGACTGTCCCATAAACCTGAATCCAGAGTTCTCACGTGTGCCATCAGGCGACCCGAGGCTGATCTATAAGTTTGATCCTGACATTCACGTACTCACACCAAGTGAAGTCACATCTCACCAACTCCGCGTAGCAGCGGGCTTTACGTCCGCCGGTGGCATCGCCACTTTTAGGCGGGAGACAAGCCCCCGCCCTACGCGAGCAGGAATGGACACCTTTTGGGATATCCTCTAATCCCCAGACAGCTCCCCACAAGAATCCCATTTCATTTTACCGCCAAATGTATTACATTAGCTCCGGTCACTTCCCTGATTAGTGACTGTGTATTTCACATTGTTTGATGAAGGAGAGAAAAGCATGCGCACATCAATCTTCGCTATCGTTCTTGTTACGCTATTTGCTTCCACTTTATCTGCAGGTGCCGTTCAAACCGGCCTGAACCCAGAGATGATCGAGCGGATCGAAGCGCGGTTCGACAACTTGGGCAACAGGCAAAACCTGATAAACGCCGTAACAAACAACGACATCCAGAGCCTGTCACTCAACCGCGAAAAAGTGGTGACGCACAACAAGCACTTCAATCACAAACTAAAAAAGAGCGGCATCACCAACCAGAAAAGCTCAGGCCGCTGTTGGCTGTTTGCCGGACTGAATGTCTTTAATCCAATCCTCATGAACAAGCTCAACCTGTCATCCTTTGAACTCTCGGAGCCGTACTTGACTTTCTGGGACAAGATGGAAAAAGCCAACCTATTTCTCGAAGAGATTATCGATCTTCGTGACCGACCGCTGACCGACCGCAAGCTGGAAATTATCCTGGATAACCCCTTCGGCGACGGCGGCTGGTGGCACTATGTGACCGATCTGATCGACAAGTACGGAGTGGTTCCCCTTTCAGCGATGCCGGAGACCAAGCAATCATCTAAAACCGGTATCATCAATCGTCTCATCAATCGGAAGCTGCGCGCAGCCGCCTCGGAGTTGCGACAGATGCACGTCGCCGGCAAGAACGAAAATGACCTGCGCCGCCGAAAAGAGGAAATACTGACCAATATCTACACAACTCTGGTCTTCGCATACGGCCAACCTCCCAAAAGCTTCATATTCCGCTATGAGGACAAGGACTCCACCATATCTGAACCGGCAGATTATACTCCACGCTCTTTCTACAAGGAATTCCTCGCGGCTGATATGCCGAAGTTTGCAATGATCATGGATAACCCGAACAAGGAGTACGGCCGTCTGTATCAAATCGAATCCAGCCGCAACATGGCCGACAAACCTGATCTTGCTCTGCTTAACCTGCCTATTGACAAAATCAAGCAATACTGCCTGAAGGCGCTGCTGGATAGTCAGGTGATCTGGTTCGCTTGCGATGTCGGCAAGGAGAACTACGGCGATTCCGGCATCCTGGCGACCGACATCTATGACTACAATACCACCTTTGGTGTCGATTTTACTATCTCCAAGGCGGACCGTATCGGTTACCGCGACAGCTATCCCAACCATGCCATGGCTCTGCTGGGCGTTGACACGACAGCCGAGGGTACCTCGATCAAGTGGCTGGTTGAAAATAGCTGGGGAACCAAGAAAGGTGACAACGGGTACTGGTACATGTACGACGGTTGGTTTGATGAGTATGTCTATGTTGCAGTCGTGGATGAACAACACCTTGACAAAGAAGACCGCGAGCGCCTCAAGCAAAAACCGGTAGTCCTGCCCATTTGGGATCCGTTTTGGAAGGCGCTGCGGAATCTGAAGTAAGGGCTAGCGAAAAGCAATGGGTATCGTATCAAGACTAACTGAGATCATACCTCCTGACCGGCTTACCACCCACCCGGATCAGTTAGCGGTGGTTTCTAAAGATGAATCGACATTAACGCCGGTCATGCCTTCAGCCCTGGTCTGGGCAGAGAACACCGAAGAAATCAGCCGGATTGTGAAACTATGTTGTAAAAGCGGAACTCCGATTACTACTCGCGGGGCCGGTAGCGCCCTGGAAGGTTCGACGATCCCACTGGCAAATGGCATCGTACTTGATCTAAGCCGGATGACGCAGGTCGTCAACTACTGGCCGGATGACCTTCAGGTTCAGGTTGAACCAGGGATAGTTTACGATAACCTGAACAACTACTTGAAACGCGATGGTCTCTTCTTCCCGGCGTCACCTGGTGGGTCGGGCGACATTGCCACTATCGGAGGTATGGTCTCCACCAACGCCAGTGGCATCTATTCGGTCAAGTATGGCGGCACCCGTGAGTATATCCTTGAGCTTGAAATAATCACCGGTACCGGTGAAATCATGAAGCTCGGCAACCGGGCGATAAAACGATCCAGCGGCTACAACTTGATTGATCTCATTACAGGCTCAGAGGGAACTCTATCAGTTATCTCTTTAATTACTATTAGGTTAGCCGGATTACCTGAAGGAAGACACCAAGATGCCTTTACCTTTGAGAGTGAGGTAAATGCGGCCAGAGCTGTTTCTGAAATGTGCCGCTACGGGCTCGATCTGGCCGCTGTCGAATTCCTTGATCGTAACGTTATACATGCCCTGAACCTCCTTAAGGAGTACAGCTTGAAAGAGGTTCCTTGCCTGTTTCTTGAGTTTCATGGCCCAAAGCCGGTACTGAAATCGAATGCCGAACTCGCCGAATCCATCTGCACTGAGCTGGGCGGGTCACGGCTTCAGCTCGCTGACGGACAGAAACCCTGGGAAATACGACACTATGTTACCGACGCCATCAAGTATCGGAAACCGGGGTATACCATCATTCGCAACGACGTTGCCTTCCCCATTTCGTGTCTGCCGGAGATGGTTGAATATTGCCACAGGTTGAGTGAAGAACAGGGAATCATGATGCACACCTTCGGGCACGTAGGACTCGGCTTGCTCCACGCTCTGATGCTGGCGCGGAAAGAAGACGAGATAGAGAGTAAGAAAGCACTTGATATCAACGACATGATTATCTGCAAGACAATCGAACTGGGTGGAACGATTTCCGGAGAGCATGGAATAGGCTTGGGGCACAAAAACCTGTTTGAACTCGAACATGGCCTGGCAGTTGAGCTGATGAGGAAAATCAAAAGACAGTTTGATCCTTACAATATCCTTAATCCTGGCAAGATATTCGACGTGTAGCCGCCCGTAATATATCAAGAGACTGCGGTGAACAACACAAGAAGCTTGACTAAAGACACTATTGGTGATATATTTGTTTTTTGCCGGAACGTTTTGGTTTTTTGAAGCTATAAATAAATCATGAAGAAGTTGATAACTGCAGCTATTCTGGTACTGACATCGGTGGTAATTACCCACTCCGAGCCTCGTTTGGTGGTGCCTGCCCCTGTGTTCGACTTTGGGTTCACACCGCAGGGCGCGATGGTTGTACATCGTTTCTGGTTCAAGTCAGTGGGGACCGACACACTCAAAATCAACGAGATAAAAACAGGGTGCTCCTGCGCCTTGATGCCCCTTGACAGGGATTGGATTGCCCCTGGAGACAGTATGGAGGTCAGCATTCATTGGGACCTCAAGAGATCGCTTGGTGGGGTTGTTCGCTTCCCGAGGGTTTTCACTAATGTTGAGCCCGACCCTATTAAACTGCAATTAACGGGAACGGTTCTCGCCTATCCTGACTCGGCTCGCCCGGTGTCAATCAGACCCTACAGATTCGAGCTGAGCCGGTCGTCCCGTAAGGACATCGACAGCCTGACCTTCACCCTGACCAACCATTCCAGGCAGGACCTGGCCATCAAACTAATATCCGCTCGGCCAGAAGAGTATGAGCTTATTCTGCCGGACAGCGCCCACGCCCTATCCAGCAGTACCGGCTATGTCAAGCTTAAACCCGAGTTCGTCGATTCCGAATTCCAAACGTCGCTAACGCTGCTGATTTCGGATCAGGGCAATACACACCTTACTATTCCCGTCAGGAGAAAATTCTATACCGTTAAAGAAAAGTAAAAATGTGCGAAATAAATATTATGATTAGTTGACAGACCTACAGGAAAGGACTATGCGTTGCTTATGAACAGAATTGCATGGATACTCTGCACAGTGGTGCTGGTTTTGTTACTGACCGGATCCGCCACGAGCGCTCCAAGATTAACCATGCCCGAGACGATATTTGATTTCGGGTATGCGCCCCAAAACTCGACCATCAGCCATGCCTTCTGGCTGTACTCCACCGGCGATGACACACTCAGAATTCTCAAGGTAAGTCCTGGGTGAGGATGTACCAAGGCACCGTTAGAGAAAGAGGTGCTTGCTGTCGGTGACAGCACAAGGCTTGAGATTATTTTTCGCACCGGACACTACAAGAGCAAAATTACCAAAAGGCCGTCGATTCAGACAAACGAGGGCCCACCGAATAAACATGTGCAGATAATCTCTGTGGTAACACCAAGGCCCGATTCGACCTATCCAATAGTTATCCAGCCATACAAGCTGGACTTATCGCAGTTCAGTGAGAAGGTCATCAAAGAGAAGAAGTTCATGATCACCAACGTCTCTGACCAGAAGGTGAAACTGTCGCTGGTTAGCATGCCGGACGGGCTGTTCGACATCAAGCTGCCCAAATCAATTGAGCCGGGCAAGAGTGCTAAAGGGAAACTAACCCTCCGCAAGGCTGCCTATGGCGACTCATTTGATAAATCGGTTACCATTGAGGTGACGGCTGTCGACAACAAAGACACAACCCGCTTCACGGTTCCAGTGAAGAGATCAATCAAAATAGCCAATGTTACAACACAGCCGAGGCCAAGCTCCAAGAAAAAAGATAGGCCGTAAGTGGTGACAGGCAAATATAGCATGAGCCGCCCTTCAGGGCGGCTTTTTTGTATCGGTTCATGGGGAATCAATCAATAGTCATCAGAGAAATCAGGGAAAAGACTGCGGAGTCGGGTTTCCCATTCCTTACTATATATTTCCCCATACACATTGGAATGAACGAGGCGATAGTCCTGATTACCAGTCCAATCCTCAAACACAAATACTTTCCCTTCTTTCATGGAATGGTAGTACCAGATCTGATATGGATTACCTTTCAGGGGAAACTGCATATCATCGATTTCCTCCCAGGGACCGTAGGTCATGTAGATTCGCCCTTGGTCCGTCGCCCAACCGTCAGTCTTTTGTTCATTTCCCGAGAAATACCGGTTACAATAGGCATAACGCTCAATCATTTCAACACGATTCTCTATGACTGGTGTGGACGGGTCTTCATCGTGCTCGCGCCAGTACTGGTTCAGAAAATTGATCTTTCCGGCATCAGTCAAACGTTGGAGAGTCACCTTCTGGTCAGGAGTTAGAAGGTAAGCCGCCAGATTCACCTTTACTTGCAGGCTCAAGGTGTCGTAGTGATTACGAACGCTCGACCTCAAGGAAGCCAGCAATACTTCCCGGGACGGGACAATCACCAGGGGGACTAACGCGGTATCAGCTTTGTCCGTAGTGCGATCAGATGCCACAATCTGTACCCGATACCGACCGGGGAGCCAGTCCCCTATATCAAAAGACTGTGTGATTACCGCCGAGCTCCCGGGCTTGTCCAAAGTTGTCAAGATAGGGGTTCGATACGGATATCCGGCCTCATCCTGAATAGAAAATGACAGGTCACACTTAGACACGGCACCCTCGGAGTAGGCCAGATTGTAAATCTCACCGTACAACCACACCACGCTGTCTTCAACAGTAAAAAAGTGCACAGGATTCTGGATCACCCGGTAGCCACTCTTGACCAGGCGGGAGCTAGAGCTACTGTCATCAACATACTCCAGACTGTAGGCCAAACTGACGCCACCGATGACTATCCGGTCCGTCTTGATAGAATCAACGACAAAATCACCCAAAAGGGCCTCGCCACTGTGCTGGCCTGCCACATCTGTAACCGTCAGCCGAGCCGAATAGCGACCCGGTTTGACCAGTTGCACGATCCTGTTGAATACGCGATAGCCATCCAGGGCTGCCTCTTCCCTCGAACCAACCCGGACTGAGAAATACGTACTTACGGAATCAATTGCTAGGGCCACCGTGTCAAAAAGGTTCACCTGGGCAAAGACGTAGGCATACAGGTTCGTATCAGTTGAATCCGCTCGATAAAACTGAAGCTCGTGACGGTCGAGGGTAAATGGAAACTCAACCAATACTAATGAATCATACACCGGGTTCGGGTATGTAGTCACGCCGGCATACACGGTAAGCTGAGAAGCGTCATCTTGCCCATATACCCCTGGTGAACTGAACCCCAAGAGGCAGCAGACAACCAGGGCTGGATTCAGTCTCTTTGCTAACATGCGTGCTCCTCAAAAATCGGGTCGCTGGTTGAGACCGTCATAGGGAAACTGCAAACGGTAGTCTCCATCCTCATGCTCATCGACGAAAGTGAACTTGCGATAGGGACCGTAGCGATAATAATGCCACTGCTGGTACGGTTGTCCACCGGCTGCAACCGGATAGTCATCGATCTGATCCGGCTCGCCATACTGTATGTAAATTCTTCCACGGTCAGTCCGCCAGCCATCGCGCCTCATGATTGTAAACCTTTGATTGGCAATTGAGACCCGATGGTAAAATTCCGTCTTCAATTCATTTTCCGGCGTTCCCGGGGTGGGATCATGTTCAAGCCAGAATTCGTCAAACGCCTTTATCCGTTCCTCAAGTGTCTTCTGTTTCTTCAAAGCCTTTATTTCATCCCTGGAAGCGATATAGGCCAACTGCTCCATCGCCGCTTCGTAGTCATGCTTAAGCACAGCTTCCGCCGACCAGGCTATCCGGAACTCCTTGTGTCTTGAGTCAAGCTTCTTGTTGCGGCGTCCTTTCAGGACAACTTCCAGCTCATAGTCCCCGGGGAGAAAATCCGAAAGAGAAACCTGCCGAAACTGCCGGACGCTCGACTCCGAAAGGAGCGCCGTCAAGGAATCTCGGTAAACCATCTTCCTCCCTGCTTTTCTCAGGACTGTCTCCATGCGGACTCGCTCAGTCATATCCCTGCCACGATATATCTCCAGGTAGTACAGCAACCTGTTGTCTTCGTTGCCGCCAAAACTCCCCGTAACTGACGGGACCAGAGTCAAATCCCCTTTAGCAAAACTCTCGGCGCTTTCCTGTCGCTTGCCCGCAAACTGGACAAGTTCAATATCCGACAGCGTTGGGAGCCTTCCGATACGGTTCTCCAGTTTTACATCCAGATCACGGGTCAGGACCGTTTTTGTATTCTTGTCCCTCAGTGTGAGTTTCAGCTTGTACTTGCCCGATGGAAGACGGAAATTGAGCTGCTTAGTTCTGTAATTTGACCACGACGTTGCCTGATCATCACTGATAACTTTCACTTTCCCCTCCTGAGTACTGGCCGCAAGCTGCTTCCCCTTCTTGTCTTTAACAGTAACAGACATCTCGTACTTAGCCTCAAAGAGGTCTCCAATCTTTTGAAACTGTAAAACATAGTTGAAAACCTGATAATAGACTTCGAGGCGGACAATCCCGGCGCTGTCCGTGGCAAAGGTGGCATAATCCACCGGTAACTTCTCATGTCCTTCCTTGGCCAACTGGCGTACCGAGGGAAACTGACCTCTCGCCCGGGGTGAAAAAGCCAGCCCGAGAAGAAAAACAAGGAACACAAACCTAATTGGGGAATTTCTTATCATAATATCGTTTCCCATAAGGCAACGCATCACTACATAGTTTCAATTTATAGACGCACATCCCCCTTTGCAACAGCAAAAAAATCGTTCTGGTGGAGGGAAAAAACTACAGATTACTCGTAATGGAGTGCCTCAATGGGGTTCAGCCGGGCCGCTTTCATGGCCGGATAAATGCCTGAGACTAAACCGACGGAAACAGCTACGACAAACCCAACAACCACCCAGAACAGGGATATTGAGAGCGGGAAATCCAACAGAGCGTTGACGATCATTCCCAAAGCGATTCCGAAAAGAACACCGATAACCCCTCCCGTACCGGACAGAGTCATGGCCTCGGTGAGAAACTGCAACAGGATATTCGAGCGTTTGGCGCCGATTGCCTTGCGGACGCCGATTTCCCGTGTTCGCTCTGTCACTGAGACCAGCATTATATTCATCACACCAATGCCGCCGACCATCAATCCCACCGAGGTGATGACAATCATCGCTATGTAGATGTACTTGGTGATCTCGCCCACAAACTCCTTAAAGGTATCCTGCGTTGAGAGAGCGAAGTTGTTTTCTTTGTTGAATGGCACCTTGCGATACACTCGAAGCGTGCTGATTATCTCTTCCTTGGCCTGGTCAATCTCCTCATAGCTGCGCGCTCGGGCGACCAGAAAAAGCTCCTCTTCCCAGTGATAGATTTTTTCGAAAACGGACAGCGGCAACATGACGTATCTGTTTTCATCGTCAGTGTCAAAACTTGACTCGCGTTTTTCAAGGATGCCCACTACCGTAAACTTATTGGAATTCACCCTGATTTCTTTTCCAATCGGGTCCTCATCTTCAAACAAGGCGTTAGCGACTTCATGCCCCAAAACACAAACCATAATCCGGAACCGCTCATCATTGTCGGTCAGAAAATGACCGGCTTCGACGGAGCTATTGTTCACTCTGAGGTAATCAGGCCAGGTGCCCATCACGTAGGCGCGGCTGGCTTTTCGGTTCTTGTACTTTACCTCGTTCCCCCCCCGTTTGAAGTAGTAGTTCTGGGGGGAAACGCCGTCAACCGTGGGACAGTTCTCGATAATCGCCACCGCCTCGCCCGATGTGATCGGTTGCCGGTTCCGCTCTTCCTCAGTCAACTTATCGTAGTCAACATCGAAAGGAAACTTCGTAATATAGATAGCGTTTGAGCCGAGTGTGTCTATCTCAATTTCCATGGCTCCATCGAGCCCTTCAATGATTGAAGCTAAACCGATAACGGAACTGACCCCGATCATCACCCCCAGGATTGTCAGCCCGGTGCGCAGCTTGTTAGCTCTGAGAGACGACAGGGCCATCAGAATCGAATCTTTTATTTCAATCGTGGTCAGTAACACGGTACTTCCATCACTCGTAACTTAGGGCTTTGATGGGGTCCAGCCTGGCAGCCTTCATGGCCGGATAAATACCAAATATGACCCCGGTACCGACGGATATGAATAATCCGGCTGTAATGGCGAACGCTGACGGAGAGATCTCCATATCGATCATGCCCACAAGCGATTTCGCTATCAAATAGCCGAGCACAATGCCGACAAACCCTCCTGAAAACGTTGTCATAAGTGCTTCAAACAGAAACTGCACCAGGATGTGCTTTTGTTTGGCTCCCACCGACTTTCTGATACCGATCTCGCGGGTGCGTTCGGTGACGGAGACCATCATGATATTCATCACGACAATTCCCCCAACGACCAGAGAGATCGATGATATGCCGACCAGAGTGAGGCGGAACATACGTGTGACGGCATTGAGCGTTTCGAGTATGTTGTCGGCGGTGATGAGTGAAAAATCATCCGGTTTGTCATACGGGACGTGCCGCTTAGAGCGAAGTATCATCCGTACCTGGTCCATGGCATCCTCCAGTTGATCCACCGACACTGCTTTGATGATGAAACGGAGACTCCTCCCGGGATCCCCGAACTGCTTCACGAAAGCTGAGAAGGGGATCATCACGAAATTGTCATCGTTTTGGCCGAAGGTTGAACCTCTTTTCTTGGCTACTCCGATGACTTCGTATTTTTTCCCGCCGATGCGGATGTCTTTACCAATCGGATCCAGCCCTTCAAACAGCTCCTCACGGACGAAATCCCCTATGAAGACAACCTGTCGCCGATGAAAATCATCCTCATGAGAGTAGAATCTTCCCTGAGCAACTTCCATATCAATTATGTCTATAAAGTCGGAGGATGAAGCTCTGACAGGAACGCTTCGCAGCGCTTTCTCACGATATTTCACACGACCATAATACCCAGCTCGCGGGCAGATCTTTTCGCACAGATCACATCCGTCCTCGATGTACTCCAACGTCTTCAGTTGCAGACGCTTGCGCTTGAGCATCTCAAGGAATTGTTCTTCAGAGGTGATTACGCCGCCGAATCTTGCTACTATAAACGTTGACGGTCCCAGGCGGGCAAGCTGGCCCTCAATCCCATCCATCATTCCTTCCAGGGCGGAAATGATCGTCATCACCGAGGTAACCCCGATCATGACCCCCAGCAGGGTCAACCCCGATCTCAGCTTGTTGGCCAGCAGAGCGCCGAAAGCTATTCTCACCAGGGAAGGCACAACCACGATCAGTTCGCCTCTGCGGAGTCTCCGGATGACCGTTCGTCGGAGGCAATTTCACCATCAAGGATAGACAGAACACGTTGGGCGCTTCTGGAGATGCTCTCCTCGTGGGTAAGAAACACGACATATACAAAGCTGATTCGATAACCTCTCATCACTCCGTATCCCTTAACGCACCAGCAAAAGGACAGTTTCAATTTATTGACACGCTTGCCTTTCTGCAATTCTATAAAATTCGTTGCCATGAATGACAATTGTAAGCTATTCGTACCTTAGAGCCTCAATCGGGTCCAACCGGGCAGCCTTCATAGCCGGATAAATACCTGAGACCAGGCCGACGGAAACCGCCACCGCAAACCCAAGGACGACCCAAAACATGGAAATGAAAAGCGGAAAACCAAACAGGCTGTTGACGATCATTCCCAGCATGACTCCGAAAAGAATGCCAATCACCCCGCCCGTGCCGGAGAGCGTCATAGCTTCAGTCAAAAACTGCAACAGGATATTTAAACGATTGGCACCGATCGCTTTGCGGACACCTATTTCCCTGGTCCGCTCGGTCACCGAGACCAGCATAATGTTCATCACGCCAATGCCGCCGACCATCAAGCCGACTGAGGTGATAACGATCATAGCCAGGTAGATGTACTTGGTAACATCAGCCAACAGCTCCTTGTAAATTTCGTGAGTAGAGAGGGCGAAGTTGTTTTCCTTACCAAACGGCACTTTGCGATAGATCCTAAGAGCATTAATTATCTCTTCCATAGCCTGATCCATCTTTTCATACGATTCTGCTCGGGCCGCCAGGGTGAGCGCCTCATCCCACGGATGGATCTTCTCATAGGTTGAAAGAGGTATGGCTACCAAGTTGTTTTCGTACGATTCACCAAAGTTCGATTCGATGCGTTCGAAGATGCCAATCACCTCAAACCGATCGCCATTTACACGAACTTCACGGTCAATCGGATTTTCACCCTCAAAGAGGTTGTTGGCAATATCTTCACCTATCACCACCACCATGGCGCGCTGTTTCATATCAATCTGGCTGATAAATCTTCCCTGACTAAGGCTTTTATCCTTCACGCGAAGATAGTCGGGCCAGGTCCCTATGTACTCGACATACGGTGATTTTCGGTTCTTGTATTTGACAATATTCCCTCCAGGTGCCCAGTAATGGTTCATTGGGGCCACACCATCTACCGACGGGCAATTATCCCGAATCGCCTCGGCCTCTCCAGCCTCCAGATAGGGACGATGCCGTTCCTCCTCGGTTAGATTATCATAGTTGGTCCCCGGTGGGAAGCGGTCAATGTCAATTATGGTAGTGGCACCGGCACTCTCAATCTCTTCGACCACCGCTCCTTCCAAACCATTAATTATCGACGCTAGCCCAATCACGGAGCCTACACCAACCATCACCCCTAGGATAGTCAACGCCGACCGTAGTTTGTTGGCTCGTAGAGATGACAGAGCCATAAGTATGGCGTCCTTAATCTCAATAGCTGTCAATAACATAAGAGTTCACTCGTAACTTAACGCCTTGATCGGATCTAACCGAGCAGCTTTCATGGCAGGGTAAATGCCAAAAATAATCCCAATGCCGGTCGATATGGATAGCCCTACCACAATGGCAAAGGCTGAAGGTGATATTTCCATATCAATCATCCCAACCAGGGACCTAGCGATCACATAACCGAAAACAATCCCCACCAATCCACCAGAAGAAGTAGTAATAAGGGCTTCAAATAGAAACTGCAGGAGGATGTGCCTCTGCCGCGCGCCGACAGCCTTCCTGATGCCAATCTCACGGGTGCGCTCGGTAACTGACACCATCATGATGTTCATTACTACGATCCCTCCCACGACCACTGAAATCGAGGAAATACCCACTAATCCCAGCCGAAAGAGACGGGTCAGTGCGTTGAGGGCTGCCAGGAGATTGTCTGCAGTAAGCAGAGAAAAGTCATCCGACTGGTCAGGTGGCACATGGCGATCAGATCGCAAAACCACTCGCACCTGGTCCATAGCGTCATCGAGCTGCTCCACCGACTCAGCCTGGACAAAGAAATACATCTCTTTGCCGTTGAAGCCAAACTCCTTGACATAGGCAGGAAAGGGGATTATAACCCAATTGTCCTGGCTTTGACCCATTATAGAGCCTTCCTTCTCACCAACTCCGATCACCGTGTATTTCGCCCCCCCAATACGTATTGATTTGCCTAGCGGGTCTAATCCTTCAAAGAGAGTCTCCCGAACCAGATCGCCAATAAAAGCCACACGCCGCCGGGAAAGATCATCCTCATGGGAGTGAAAACGGCCCTGGGCTACCTCAGCATCGATAATATCGATGTAATTGAAAGTTGCTCCTCTAATTTCAACATCTCGCATAGCAGTGTTGCCATATTTCACCTTAGCCCCGGTACTAGCCGCAGTGGAGACCCTCTCGCATAGATCACACCCTGCTTCGATAAGCTCAGCTGTCTCCGCATGGAACGCCTTACGCTTGGACATCTCCATCCACTGCTCGTATGAAGTGATAAAACCCCCTATCCTGACAACTATGAATGTTGCCGGACCCAAGCGCTCCAGTCTTCCCTCAATAGCCCCCATCATCCCCTCCAACGCGGAAATAATCGTCATTACCGAGGTAAATCCCACTACAATGCCCAGCAGGGTGAGGCCGGAGCGAAGCCGATGAGCTAGCAGAGCCCCGAGAGCCAATCTCACCAGAGAAGGCGCAACCATGATCAGTTCGTCCCTGCAGATTCTCCGGATGCTCGTTCGTCGGAGGCAATTTCACCATCGAGGATCGACAGAACACGTTGGGCGCTTCTGGCGATGCTTTCCTCGTGGGTGACGACGATAATGGTATTCCCCTGCCGGTGGAGTTGTTCAAAGAGCTTCATGATGTCAATAGAAGTCTTACTATCGAGGTTGCCGGTGGGCTCATCGGCCAGGATAAGCGATGGGTCGTTCACCAGCGCCCGTGCCAGAGCCACCCGCTGCCGCTGGCCACCGGATAGTTCGCTCGGTTTGTGGTACATACGGTCGCCCAGTTCCACTTTGTGAAGGGCCAGTTCGGCCTTCTCTTTTCGCTCGCCAGCAGGGGAGCCGTTGTAAATGAGGGGCAGTTCCACGTTATGGAGAGCCGTGGCACGCGGCAGCAGGTTGAAGGTCTGAAAAACAAACCCGACCTCCCGGTTGCGGATATTGGCCAGTTCGTCATCATTCATCTGGTTGACCTTTTTCCCGTTGAGGAGATACTCCCCCTGGGTCGGGGTATCGAGGCAACCGATGAGATTCATCAGGGTTGATTTGCCGGATCCGGAGGGACCCATGATGGCGACGTACTCACCTTTCTCGATATTTATCGAGGCCCCTCTGAGCGCGTGCACTTTCTCCGCGCCCATCTCGTAGGTCTTCCACAGATTGTGCGTCTCAATCAGAACCATAGCTATTCTTTCTTTCCTTGCTTCTTTTCAATCTTGACGGCATCACCATCTTTTACGTTTCGCAGGACCCGGTACGGTCCAGAGATGACGGAATCACCTTTGACAAGGCCGGAGGTAACTTCGATGTTTTTCTGGTCGGCGATGCCGGTTTCAATTTGAACGAAGCTCACAGCGCCTTCTCTGATAACAAAGACGCCCTTAAGCTCTTCTCGTTCAATCTCATCTGAAGAGGGAAGGCTGTCTTCCTCGGTATTTTCGGCCGCCTGGACTTGGCTGACGCCGCTGGAACTGGATTGGACCGTGTCTTTGGCTCGGGCGCGTTCGAGAGAATCGAGATCGAAAGAGCGCATTACCACCGCGCTGTAGGGAATCGAGAGGGCGTCATCACGGTGGGCAGTAGTTATGTCAACTGTCGCCGACATGCCGGGGCGGATTTTTACATTAGGATCTTTGAACGTCACCTTGACCTTGAAGTTGGTCGACTGGTCCGTCGAGCCTAAGCCAGTCACAATGGCCGTATTGCCGATTTCAACCACTTCTCCCTTGAAGGTTGTGTCCGGGAAGGCGTCGACTTCGATCTCGGCTTCCTGGTTGAGCTCAACCTTGGTAATTTCGGTTTCATCAACCTCCACTTCCACCTCGAAAACGTCCAGGTTGGAAATCGTCATAAGCGTTTTCCCCTGGGTAAACCCCGTTTGGGCGGCGGCAATCTCCCCCACCTCACAGTCGAGATATGTGATAATGCCGGGCATCGGAGCCAATATCTTTGCTTTACTGAGGTAGTCAAGCTGCTTTTCGTAGCGTGATTGAAACTGCCTCGCCTGCGCTTTTGTTGCTTCGTAGGTGGCCTTGGCGTTCAGGAAGGCATACTTGGCGTTATTGAACATTGTTTCGGAAGTAAAGTCGTTTTCAAACAGCCGCTGCTGCCTTTGGTATTCTTCGTCGGCCTGTTCCAGTGTAGTTTTAGTGCCGCTCAGGCGAGCATTGATTTCATTGACCGCATACTTCGCCTGGTCGACATCAGAGCGCAGTTGCACCGTGTCCAGTACCACCAACGGATCGCCGACTTTCACGTAATCCCCCTCGTGCACAAAGAGGCCGATAACTTCGCCGGTAATTTCAGAGGTAATGTCAACCTTCGTCTGGGGTTGAATCCGCCCGGACGCCGAAACAGTTTCAACCAGGTCTCTGGTTTTTACCTCATCGGCCTGCACGGATATGCCATTGGTCGTACTCATGGTAAGATTGAGAACGACAATGACGACGACGACAATGCCGCCAATTATCAAGAGCCACTTCTTTTTTTTCTTCATCCTCGTATATCCTCACCTTCGAAATTGTTATCTGAAAAGGTCACATCTTTCCCATCGCGTGTTTCAGCTTGGCTATGGCCAGGTTCAAATCGAAATCAGCTTTAATCAAAGAGACTTGCGCCTCTTTCAATGATACCTGTGCAACGAGCAGGTCTAAGATCGTAGCAGCACCCAGGTTGTATTTCTCTTGCGTTATCTTCAAATCTTCCTCGGCGGCGTCCACGTTCTCTTGGGCAACCTTCTTTTGTTCTTTCAACCTTTCGATGTCTAAATAGGCTGTTTTAATCTCGCGGCTGACCAGATTTCTTGTATCCGCAAGACCCGCCATGGCGTTGTTACGATAAATACTGGCCTGGCTCACATTGCGCTCGCGCAGAAAGCCATCAAATATATTATACGTGATTTGGAAACCGTAGGTTGTCGACTTTGAGGAGAAATTGAAAGTGACCGTATCCCCCCTGGTTGCATCAGACCAGCCAACCGAGGCGAATCCGGTCAGTTTTGGCAAGTATTCCGACCAGCGTGACCGAACAGCGTGATTGGCAGCGTCCACTTCCTTCTGAGATGCCAGCAACCCAGGTTCGTGCTCCAATCCAAAGCTCATAGCTTCCTGAAGGGTCCCGTGGAATTCGCGCACGGAGTAATCGGTTGAGAATTCCACGTCGCTTCCAGGATCGACCCCAATAGTGTAGGCGAGGTTGGCCTTTGTGGTGACAACGGCATTCTGCCCTGAAAGCAGGGTCAGTTTGTCGTTGCCGTATTGCACTTTTTGCTTGAGCACATCCGACTTCGCAGCCGAACCCAACTCAAATTTGGACTCAATTAGCTTGAGCTGCTCTTTGCTGCGCTCGACCGCCTGTTCCTGCACGGCAACGTTCTCCACCGTGGCCAGATAGGCGTAGTATGACGCCTTCACCCCGTAAATCAAATCCTGCTCCGAGCCTATCACATCAAGGCGGGCTTTGGCCCGGTCAGCTTTGGCGCTGACATAATTGAACCAATTGGAAAGGTCAAACAGGGAAATGCTGGCGCCCACATCAAGCGACTTGCTGGATCTGTCCTGATCCTCAAGCTCGGTTTCAACCACCTCAAAACCGGCCGGGGTGCCCCCAAGAACTTCAAAGGTGTCTGAATTGATCACGAGAGTGTCGATGAAGTACTCATAACCGGTAGGGATTAACTGATCGGATTTAATATTCGTTTCCTCTGATTTGTAATATGAATATGACGCATTCACCCTCGGCAGAAAGGCTCCCAGAGCGGTGCGCTGATTCCATTTGGCAAGGGTCTCCGCTCCCCGCGCTACAATTATCGAGGCTCTATTTTTTAACGCCAGTTCGATGCAATCATCCAGAGTCAACTCCTTACTCAATGCTGTCGTGGTGACGAGCGGTACAAGCAACGTAACGACAAGAACCTTGACCATGAACTTCATAGAATTACTCCTTTAGAAAATCAGCTTGCCGATTGCCGAAAACACAACATGCAAAATTGACAACATTCCCATTGATAGGACAGACAAGGTGTATCCTTTGTTGCGAGGAATGCCATAGATAACGGAAAGACCAATGCCAATAGCAACGATTTCCCAGATCAAAAACAAGTCGATCTTTGACAAAGCCAGATAGAGAATGCTCTCCGGACCCTGGCTCGCCGCCAACACACCCAGTGACAGTGAGACCAGTATGCTCTTCTTAGCCAGCACCATCGGGAGAACTACCATCATTCCTATCCCGTAGATAATCTCACCGTAGAGCATTACCGACAGCAATTGTTTGAATCGAGCCTTGCCGGCAAAGACAAAGTTCCCCCAGAATAGGCCCAACAAAGCAGCCACCAATGGCACTAACAGCATCACTACGGGGCCACCGATCAGGATCTGGTATCTCATGATCTGCTCGATCTGTGGCGTAAGCGGCTGACCCTGCATCCGCTCCTGGAATTGCGGGGAGCTTACCTGCATGTCATAGATGATGTCAGTAGCAGCTGCAAAAAAAGCAACCAGCAGGATAGCAAAAACCAGGTAAGGGATAAGCACCTTCGGCGTTTGTCCCAACTGGTCAAAGAAAGCCGATGGTTTGTAAAAGACCTCAGCCAGTCCCCGAAACGACAACCCCTTGTTTTCCACTATTTGCGGCACCGTCGAAACAGTATCTTCCTGCTCCATTTATTTCTCCTTCATGGTTTCAATTAACGAACGCTGGCAACAAATGTTTCATCAGCAAACGCTCTCTTTTCTGGTAATACTTAATATAAGCTTTCATATTCAATTCCCACAAAGAAAAGAGCAAGGGGATAATGCGCAAACCTGCCCCTGTCGAGATTCACTAACTGAGAGAGATTATTTGAACAAGTGTGGCCCCACTACCAGTGATACAATGGCCATCAACTTGATAAGAATGTTCATCGAGGGCCCCGAAGTATCTTTGAATGGGTCGCCGACCGTGTCACCGACAACGGCCGCCTTGTGGGGATCGGAACCCTTGCCACCAAGGGCACCGGCTTCGATCCACTTTTTGGCATTGTCCCAAGCGCCGCCGGCATTGGCCATCATCAGCGCCAGCATCACACCGGACATCGTAGCCCCGGCCAGCATCCCGCCCAGGGCTTCTTTGCCGAGCAGAGTACCGACAATCAGCGGCGCCAGAATAGCGCTCAGCCCGGGAACCACCATCTCCGCCAGGGCAGCCTTGGTAGCAATGTCAACACAGCGCCCGGTGTCGGGCTTGGCGGTGCCCTCCATCAACCCCTTGATCTCACGGAATTGACGCCGCACCTCGTTGACCATCTTGGAGGCTGCACGCCCAACCGCCGTCATGGTTAAGGCTGCCACAAAGAACGGCAAGACCCCCCCAATAAAGAGGCCGATTACCACTCTGACGTGGAGAACATTTATTTCATGAAGACCAACAGCCGCGGAGTATGCGGAAAACAGCGCCAGGGCAGTCAACGCCGCCGAACCAATAGCAAATCCTTTTCCGATTGCAGCCGTTGTGTTTCCAAGTGAATCGAGTTTGTCAGTGATCTTGCGTACCTCCGGGCCAAGGCCCGACATTTCCGAAATACCACCGGCGTTATCGGCCACAGGTCCGTAGGCGTCGACAGACATGGTAACTCCGATTGTGGCCAGCATCCCAACCCCGGCAATGCCTATTCCGTACAAACCGGCAAAGCTGAAACCAGTGTAGATTGCAGCGCAGATGACAATGACAGGAAGGAGGACCGATTGCATGCCGACTGCTAAGCCCTGAATGATATTTGTGGCCGCGCCGGTCTCAGAGGCCCTGGCAATCCTGCGAATTGGAGCTGAGGCCGTGTAATACTCTGTCAACAGACCGAGCAGGATACCGGCGAAGTTCCCAGCCAGAATAGCCCAGAAGACCTTGTGATCTACTCCCAGCTTGTCGATTATGAAATAGGCCCCCACCAGCATCACGATTGCCCCGACATAGGTCACGAGGCGCAAGGCGGCCGCAGGGTTCATTCCGGAAAAAATCCTGACCGACCAGACGCCAAGAATCGACGCCACCGCTCCAAAGGCCACAATCAACAAAGGCAGCTGCATGTAAGCTTCACGCTCTGCCGCAATCTCGGCCCCAATGGTCGTTTTGGCCCCTATTGTGGCTGCGATGGCAATGGTAGCGACTACCGAACCAACGTACGATTCGAAGAGATCGGCACCCATACCGGCGGTGTCACCAACATTATCACCAACATTGTCAGCTATAACAGCCGGGTTGCGGGGATCATCCTCCGGGATGCCGGCTTCGATTTTGCCGACCAGGTCAGCGCCGACATCGGCCGATTTAGTGAATATCCCACCACCGACACGCGCAAAAAGGGCTATAGACGAAGCACCCATCGCGAAGCCATTGATAGTCGAAGCAGTGGCCGGGTTACCGCCGAAGAAGTGGAAAACAATCCCAACCCCGATCAGGCCAAGAGAAGCCACCGACATTCCCATGACAGCCCCACCCGAAAAAGCGATGGACAAAGCTTTTGCCTGATCCTTGTCCTTGGCTGCTGCTGTGGTGCGTACGTTCGCCCGTGTGGCTGCATTCATCCCGATAAACCCGGCTAACATGGAGCAGGCAGCCCCACCTAAAAACGCCAGCCCGGTCTCTAACTGAATCCGCCAGGCTAAAAGAGCAAAAACAACAACAACAAAAATGGCAAGGATAGAGTATTCCCTCTTCAGGAATACCATCGCTCCATGATGAATGACGCCCGAGATATCTCTCATGACTTCTGTACCAACCGGCTTGGCCTTGATCCAGAAAAATAGGATCAGGGCAAAGATAATCCCGACCACCCCGACAAGAGCCGAAAGCAAACCGATATCCATAAGTAGCTTCTCCAGTTAAGGTTACAAAGTAAGTCTGTCATACGTGCTGCGCTGGCTTAAAAAATCGAGCGGAATATATTCCCTTGTGAAAGAATTAGCAAAATAAAACTGGCAAATACCCTCCCTCGAGGTATAACTGGGGAGATCAGAGAATTACAGGAACTGGCCGCCTTTACTAAGACCAGTGGCATATAACAGAATTGAACAATACCAATGTATCAGCAGCGCCTATATCTGTAGGCCGAAACTCCAGAGTTTTTGATAGCGGCTTTTTCCTCAAAAGCACAGGATGTCTGATACCAATTTGCAATCGTCCGCACAACCCTGCATGACAGCTCTTTCGCAATTAGGTATCGGGCAGGGTGAGGTTGTCTCAAAAGTTGGTTCCAGTTGAATTAGGTCTACACCAAATGAGGTCGCCATTCTCTAACTCCGCGTAGCGGCGGGCTTTATGTCCGCCGTTAATCGGTGGGAGACAAGCCCCCACCCTACGAGAGACAAGACAGTTACCTTATTGGGACAGCCTCGGATCGCCCGACACCACCAAGGTCGTTAGTATTTCTTTGAATGCAACTTAGTTTGAGCTATAAGACCGTCGCAGGATTACAAAATCTGGAAGCGCGCCCTTACGACAGGGAACAGGAGGCTGCTTCGATTGAGTGCACAGCTTGCAGCGGAACAGATCTACTCCGCCGAGGCCGCCTACGGGCATAGTGGTGGCTCAGGACCGCTCAGGAACAGGAAGTTTACCAAATACGTCAGGTCAGCCACGTCAATCGGTCCGCCAACGCCCACGTTGCCGTCGACATTAGCCTCATCTTCGCACGGCGGCGCTGGGCCTTCCTTGAACAGATAGAGGACAAGATAGGTCAGATCGGCTACATCAATGGGCCCACCAATGCCGATAATGTGGTCTACGTTGCCCCGGTTCTGGCAACAGTCTATGACGCTCAAACCCTTAATACAGAAGTTCGCCGTGTTGTCCAAGTCGTAAAGATCCTGCCACTCTGAAGCGCTCCGATAGTAACTCTCGCCCGGATTAGAGGCCGACTCCACAGTAACACGATAGTGTGCACCCAGCAGCACCGGCACCTCGGAGGTTCGATCGAACGCGTGCCCGCCCATTGAGAGTATCAGGTAAATGTAGAAGTCATCGCCCTCTGTTAGCCCAACAGGTGTGTCGAGATCGACAGTGTGAAACCCTATGTGGATAATAGTCCCGGACTTGGTGGAAAGGCAGTCCTTCAGTTGCCCGCCCTGGAAACGGTCGTAGATTATGACCGTATAGTTCACGTTATCGGCCGCGGTGAAGAAGCTCACAGCTTCCAGCATCTCACTCCCTGTGGCAGTGAAAGCGTTGAAGGCCTCAGTGCAATAGGTCTTCGTACCGCGCCAGCCGTGATAATCGTGATAATAAACATGGTCATAAGGCATAGGCTCAACATCCTGGAAAGAAATAGCGCCCATTTCGGGGTGCTGGCAGCAATGTTTGTCGTAGTAGGAAATCCAGAAGTAACCGTCATAACCCCAACCGGTTCCCCAACTATTCTTACAGAGCCACGCACCTGGTTGCGGGGCTTGGGTGGCTTTGTTGTCATCCCAGCCCACGATCGCCACGGCATGGTTGGGGTCGGTGGGATCGCTGGGCGGCTGATAATGCACGTACCCGTCCATGAAGGTATAGTCATAGCACATGCAGGTGCCTACCACACCCTCGGTTATGATCTTATTCTTGATCGTGTTAATGTTGCTCAGGTCCGATCGGGCAACATACCACTCGATGTCTCGCGTGTAGTAATAGTGGTAGCTGGGCTTGTGCCTGTCCGGCGGCGTATAGTAGGATTGCCCATCAATATCGCGCACCGCACCCTCGTTACGCGTAAGATATGCCGAGGTCACTCGATAATCGCCACCCTGGTGCACTTCGAGCCCACCGCCAGTAGGCGGGTCTGTGTCGTCGTTGTTGTGCTCATTGAACCCGTTCCACCAGTCAAGGTGATACTCGGCCAGATTGGGCTCACCGGTTTCCCCTGCCGCCTCCCAGTTGCCGGTCATAAGGAGATTGCCTTCGATAGCGGCCATCGCCCCGTGCGTCCAGCAGGTGCCTCCTGTCTGGCTCCTAACGCCGGTCACATAATTGACCCCGTTGACATCACGCAAATCAAAAGCAGTCGGTGGATCCTGCGCCAACGATGCCACAGACGCGACGGCAAAAACGGATATTACAGTTAACACTGCCTTTTTCATGTCTCCTCCGATATTGTCGGTCTATCTTTTCCGATAACGTAACTGTCCGGTAAGAACCGATTTGTTCAAACGCGTTCTTGTTAGTAGTGTCTACAGAAGCAATATAGGCAAATTTGATTATTCGTCAAGGATAGAAGTCCTCACATTTATATCTATGACTGGCAAGTATTGAAGACGCCTGGCCTGTTATCTGAGCTTCCGCCTACACCCACTACCCCTTCACTACCCCCACCGGCCTCATACGAGCCACCTTCCTCGCGAGGCCTGACTTGTGAGAGATCTCTACCACCTCATCAATATCCTTGTATGCCTCCGGCGCCTCCTCGGCGATCACCCGACGACTCTTCGCTCTCAGGTAGATGCCCTGGCTTTCCAACCCGGCTACAACTTTATCTGCCGGTTGTCGTTTCCTGGCCGCTGTTCGCGACATTTGTCGCCCGGCCCCATGGCACGACGAGCCGAACGTCTCCCCCATCCCCTGCTCGGTGCCAACCAACAGGTAGCTGGCCGTGCCCATGTCGCCGGGAATCAGAACAGGCTGACCGATGGAGCGATATTTCTCCGGTACGTCCGGGTGTCCAGGGCCGAAGGCGCGTGTAGCGCCCTTGCGATGAACATAGAGCATCCGCTTTTTGCCCTCTACCTCGTGTTCCTCCAGCTTGGCGATGTTGTGCGCGATGTCATATATCATGTGCAGTCCCAACTGCTCAGCTGACCTGCCAAGAACCGACTCAAACGATTCCCGCACCCAGTGGGTAATCATCTGCCGATTGGCCCAAGCGAAATTGGCGCCACATTTCATCGCCGTAAAGTACTGTTGCCCTTCTGGCGAGTCAGCCGGCGCGCAGGAAAGCTCACGGTCTACGAGGGGGATGCCATACTTCTGGTTGGCACGGCGCATGACATCGAGATAATCGGTACAGATTTGGTGTCCACAGCCGCGAGAGCCGGTATGAATCATCACCGTTGCCTGGCCAACATGAGTGATACCGAAAACAGACGCAGCCTCTTCATCGTAAATCTCATCCACCTGCTGGATCTCAAGGAAGTGATTGCCGGCTCCCAGGCTCCCAAGTTGAGGAGCCCCCCGCTTCTTTGCGCTCTCACTTACAAGAGATGGATCCGCTCCCTCCATGCAGCCGCCTTCCTCCATGACTCCAAGGTCTTCCTGCCAGCCGTACCCCTGTTCGACAGCCCAGCGAGCCCCGTTTGCCAAAACCGCATCGGTTTGCTGACGCGAGAGGCGAATTTTCCCCTGAGAACCGACACCTGAAGGAACATTGGTGAACATGGCATTGACCAGCGCTTGGAGACTGGGACGAATTTCGTCAATAGCCAGTCCGGTGGTAAGCAGCCGTACACCGCAGTTAATGTCATAGCCCACACCCCCTGGTGAGATAACGCCCTCATGCACATCGAAAGCCGCCACGCCGCCAATAGCGAAACCATAGCCATGATGGATATCGGGCATGGCCATCGATTTACCAACAATACCAGGCAACGTCGCCACGTTCACCACCTGCTCGGGAGAATCGTCGCGCGTGATCGAGGACAGCATTGCCTGATCAGCATAAATGAGACCGGGCACACGCATCTTCAGCCCATGCCGTTTCATTGCCTCACTTTGATACGACATCGGTATTTCAAACCGGTAGTCGTCAACCTGTCTTATTGGTCCCGTCCAGCTCATGGCAGATTATCCTTCATTTTTACTACTTGTTTACCACCGTTCCCATACCGTAAACAACACTAACTCGTGCACAAAATACAGCCAATAAAATCGATGACGGGGCAGATGTGGAGAGACTGTCCCAGGGAGCGACTATTCTGGCTCGCGTAGGGTGGGGGCTTGTCTCCCACCAATTGACTGCGGACATAAAGCCCGCCGCTACGCGGAGTTAGCGAATGGCGACTTCATTTAGTGCCGGCCTAATTCAACTGGAACTAACTTTTAGAACAACCTCTGGACACCTGCCACCCACGAATTGCTACTTGCTCACTATGGTTCCCTCATCCCCAATAAAACACACAACGTATGTCACACATCAAATAACACCTGAACATGACCAGGCTTTTCTCCTTTGCCCTCGACAATTTCCATCATGTGATATGAGACACCCTTGACATGCATACCTCCGCCATGCTTAGCCTCGATAAATTTTTCTCCCCAGGCAGTAGCTTTAAGGGCATTGTCTCCAATGAAAACCACCACAAAATCTTTTAGCACCAGGCGATCGACCTCGTGAAGGACGATGAGCTTCGAAAGGAAACTGACAAGCAAGCCTTCAATATCTATAGAATCAGCCTCGATTTCTACTTTCTGTTTTCGCTCTATGGGTGACTCATCCGTAATAATATCAAACATGGCCTCGGCAGCAATCGCAAACGCCTTCCCTAAATTGCGGCCATAGGCTTTGACGATGATGTCCGCCGTGTGCTCGATGAGTTCGTAACGCTCCATGAGCCGGTACCCTGTAAACCTCCCTTGAGAATGTCAAAACCGCTCCGGCTTTAGCTCGCATTAAGCGACGACAGCAACTACAGGCTGTCCTGCGCCGGTTGCCCAACCTCAAACCGTTTCAGTAGCCAGAGATCGTGCTTGAGAACGAAAGTGAATTCTATCGGACGATCTGTTCCTCCGGTGCTGTCCATGACAAAGCAGTCAATCCGTGCCTTGTCTCTGGTGTAGACAAACCTGCAGTCTCCAAATCGTTCAAAGGCAAAAAGGCCGTCCGGCCCATACACAAAGCGAAGGAGCGAATCGGGACCCTGCTTGTGAGACGAAATCTTGGGCGACATCAGAGAATCAATGGCAGCTCGATCCCTTTCGTTTACTGCCTCCTGCAAAAGATACACCCTCTCTTTTAACAAAGGGATGTGGTCACGCGACGGTGTCTTTTCACTACAGCCCGCTGCCAACAGGGCCATTGAAGCCACAACTATAAAAACGTATTGCATGAATCTCACGTTACCCCTTTCCGGAGTAAATACTGTCAAACTTGAACTGCCCGTTGCCATGCCTGGTGACAACGCCTCTGTCCACCAATTTCTTCAGCGTATGGGTTGCGGCAAGATTCCAAAACCAGTAGCGCTCCCCGTATGACAGCTTTTCATGTCCGTGCTTAGTGGCTATGTCATTCAGCCGATAGTACGTTTCTTCCACAAGTGAGTCTGCCCCTACCCCGAGCGCATCCAGCACCGGCTGCACGGCTAGTGTGTCCAGCATGAAACTTTCCGGAAGGAATTCCTGAGTAAACCCCCAGGCTACTTTGTGTCCAAGTTTTGCCTTGAGGATGAAGTCCTCCCCACAGTCAATTACCGGGATTTGGTCACCATACACAATCCGGTAGCTTGCATGGCTGAGGTACTGCGCATAGAACTGAGTGCCATTAAACGTGTCGCCGCCGCACACGGCATACATATAGTTAGGAATGTGGGCGTTGCATAGGTCCGTACCATCGTAGATAAGCAACATCGCCGAACGAGTAATGAACTTCCGGCCCAGGTCGAACCACAAGAACAAAGCCGATACCACTGGATATGGCCGGTACAGAACCGTCCCACCGTCAAAAAAGGCATTGCTGTCCTGATCCACCGCCCCGGCCGAGATCAGGCTGTCAAGAGTTTTCGTATAGGAAGGCATGTTGTTTTCAATCACTGTCGCCAGGCTATCGGAAAGCGCAACGGCCAGTTTCTTGGCCTCTTCCGCCTCAGCGATCGAGATGAAGGGGAAAGTAAGCCTGTACGACCCATCCGCTTTTTTGACATAGCCCTTATCAAGCATGGTCTTAACAGCTTCCTGCACAAACGAGGTGTCGGCCTTCGCCATCGCCGCGATATCGTCCGCCGACCTGCCCTCGCTCAGTAGGATCAACAGAATGCGGGCGAACTCATTGTCGAAATTGGGATGCCGTTCAACCATTGGCGGCAGGTCAATCTTCTCATCTACGTAGGGAAGGATCTGCTCGGGAACATGGAAAGTAATCGTAAACGGTTGCTCAAAGAATTTCTGACCCGGTAAAGTGATATCGAGTGTGTCAACGACGTCGTACAGGTAGATAGTTATCTCAGCCCGCCCGTAGTTGCCCGGTATATGCACTGCAGGAAGAAGAATCCGAGCTTCCAGCGGTTTGAGAACATAATGTGATCGTGTTCTACGGTTCGGGTTGAGGTATGAACCGGTAAACTTCACTTCTGTCTCGACCGTTACAAACTTGAGCTCGTCAGTATTGTTGGTAACTTCAAACTGCGCCGTCTGCCTACCCCACCGTAAGGAAGAGAAATCGATCTCGCCGACTGAAAACCCCGGCTGCGGCACACCTGGAGGTTCAGTCTCTTGGGCGTTCAACGACAGAAACAGAACCAGACAACAAAACACGCCGACGGCTAAGTCAACTACACGCATTTGCTGCATTCCTCCTCTCCGAATACCTGCCGGCCAACTGCCCGCAGGCGGCGTCAATGTCCCTTCCCCGGCTCTTTCTAATCATCACTGCCGGCACCCGGGGATACAGTTGATGGGCAAACCACTCCACCCGTTCATCCGACGGCCGCTCAAAGTCCAACCCCGAGACCGGATTATAAGCCAACAGATTTATTTTGCAAGGGATACCCCGGACAAGCCGGCTGAAAGCCTTAACATCGTCCATGCTGTCATTGAAGTCTTTGAACAAGATGTACTCAAACGTAACGCGCGTCCTCGTTTTCTCCGTGTAGTACTTCACAGCTTCCATCAGCTTATCGAGAGTGAACGTCTTGGCTACCGGCACTATCTTGACCCGCTTCTCCTGAGTCGCAGCGTGAAGTGAAACCGCCAGACGCGTTTTCAGCCCAAGATCAGCCAGTTCTTTTATCTTCGGCGAGATACCGATAGTCGAAATAGTGGTCTTTCTGGCGCTGTGACCCAGCCCTATTTCGTCAGTGACGATTTTGACCGCTTCCAGCACGTTATCAAAGTTAAGCAGCGGCTCCCCCATCCCCATCAAGACAACGTTCGTAAAGGCATTGTCACCGTACTGCTCACGAAGATAGACAAGCTGACCGACTATCTCGCCGACTGTCAAATCCCTCAACAGCCCCATCGTCCCGGTGGCGCAAAAATGACAGCCCAGGGCGCAGCCGGCCTGCACTGAGATACAGACTGTTTTCCGGCCGCTTTCATCGGGAATGAGTACCGTCTCGATGGGGTGACCGTCGCTAAGTCGAAATAGAATCTTGCAGGCGCCGTCCCGTGATTCTTCTACCTGTTCTGCCTTAAGACACTCAAAGATATACTCTTCCTCAAGCTTGCGTCGCAGATTTTTGGTCAGGTCGGTCATCAGGCTGAAATCGTACTGTCGAATCCGATAAAGCCACTTGAATACCTGTCGCCCCTTATACCGCTTCTCGCCAAGGGAAACCATCAGATTTTCCATCTGCCCAAGAGTGTACCCCAGAAGGTTGTCCTTTTCCATAGAACTACAATTTAACCGAAAAACCCTGTTTGGCAAGAAACAGTTCGTTACTGTCGGGTTTCTCATCTGCCTTTGGCTGATTCGGAACCCGACCTACTACTTACTATACCTTGACAGAATTGACGTGGCGGGCTATCATTGCCAACAACCATCGGGGTGTAGCGCAGTCAGGCAGCGCGCTTGCTTTGGGAGCAAGATGTCGGAGGTTCAAATCCTCTCACCCCGATTATAAGGGCCGTCCAGAATTCTCCTGATCACTAAGGGAAGTTAATCCACTGAAGATCGCCACACTCGTACCACTCAGAAAAAGCCTGTTGCATGCAACTCACAAGTTCCCAGATAAAAACGGGGTTTATTCCAATTAGCAGTGAACTCATTAGGCGGTAGATCGGGTGCTGTTGGAGGCATTTTTTACTGGGTCACGCAACCCGGAAGGTGCGGCTGAAAGTGCATCCCGGCGTGCGGTCGTGCTGTTGGGGTTAGAGGTAGCGGTCTGAATGGTCGGCTGGTCCATTGGAACATTGATGATAGTTGCATAGATAGATGGCGCCGGAAGCACCAATGCTGCAATAAAGAGAACCTTTTTCATAGGGTCTCCACTGAAACCCGATGGTAGTATACATTGACTATTCCAATATACTATGAATCATGCCGTTTTGTGAATAAAAAAACAGTGTTTCTCAACCCGAGTGATAGATCTGTCAGGAAGTCGGAGGGGCTCGTAGCGGGGGCTGTGTTTGCTTAATAGAGAGCTGGGAGAAAATGGGCCCAAAAAGTGAAACTTATCCTCTCGATTCTTCGTCTTATATGTAAGAGCTGAGTTCTACTGGTACAGTTACAAATAGACTTGACAAATACAGGATTGGGTTTATCTTTAGACAGAAGCCATTGGTAATTTGGAGGAGCCTATGATTTAACTGTGACTGTGATCACACCGCCAATTATCTAGGCCCCCCATTGTTTATGAACTAGTGCATTACATATCAACCATTTAACTATCATAGGAGTATGAGTCTATGAAATTGCGATTAACTACTTTACTGGCGAGTTTTGCTTGTCTGATCGCTTTGTTCTCGCTCGTCTGGACAGCAACGCCGTCTGAGCAAACAACGGCAGTACCTGCCGAAGACGGCGGCAGTGGGAACCTGAAGAACCTGACCCTCAGGAAGGCTTCTGTTCGAAATGTTTCCTTTGACCGTCAGTCGCTTACACTGAAAGGAGAATCAGTAACCCTGGAGGCTACCCCGCCCGAACCGGAAGTAGTTTACACCTCCAGCCGCCAGGGAGGCGAGGATATCGCCACGGCTACTGTAATACCGGGGATGCCATTTGTTGATAGCGGCACGACGATAGGTTACAACGACGACTATCAGGAAACCTGTACCCCACCTCAGGTGCCTGCCAATCCGGATGTAGTATACGCATATACACCGGGTGTGGACGAGCTGGTCGATATCAGCTTATGCGATACTGACTACGGCGACTATTATACTTACATGTGGGTTTACCAGACCAACGAGGATACGATGGTCGCCTGCAACCGCTATGATGGCAGTTGCTCACAGCCTCGATCAGGGGTTGAGGATGTGCCTATGAATTCGGGTATCACGTACTACATTGTGGTCGACGGTGATTATCAGATTCCTCCCGGGCAGGGCAATTATGTGATCTACTGCGATGCTGAGCCTGCCCCGCAGCTCACTGATTCCGTCAATCGCTGGCCGGGATTTGCTGACAACGGGGGCGGAACTCTTATGCTGGGGTTTTCATTCAACAATGGTCTGGATTCTCAGCTATACTGGCAACCTTCCTTTAATGACGGAGCGTCCTTTGAGCCGGCCAGTTATTGGTCGATCAATGGCTGGGCTAAATATGCATCTTTAGATTACTGGGGATTTGACACGACATTTTACGGCACATTTGTTCCGCCGGCAACCTATAACAACGGTGGCGGGACACATCTGCACCAATTTCTCAATGCTGCAAACAACGGCACCTGGGTACTGAGCTCTTGGCCCTGGCAGAACTACGGGTGGCACGACATGAAGATGGCCGATGTCGCCTGTGACACCGGTGGAGAGTTCAGCCAACGGCCCGGCGACTATGCATTTGGTGTCATGTCCATGGTTCACAGCTCCACATATCCTGACCCTGATCTGGCCGATGCTCCTCACCTGTTTTATGAAATCGATACGACGATCGAGGGTTATGCGAGTATAAGCTGGTTCAACAACCTCAATGGTTGCGCTACCACCATGTGCGACATCGACAAGGTCAGCACACTCTCATACGCCGTCTATGATTGGTGGAGTACGGACGATAATCAGTGGCAGCTTGTGATTCGGCGCGATCTGTTTAGCAATATGGACGATGACACCTATAGCGGCGGCTGGATCTACTCCATGGATCCGGGTCAGTACGCCCAGCACCCGGCGGTGGCGGTGCACAACGGAAGTATCGTCATCGTAACTGAGTATGCCGAAGACACTGATACTACCGATCACGACATCATCTGCTGGTATGATCCTGAAGATACCAACGGGGTTTCGCTTCTTTCAACTGGCGTCGTCGTGGCAACCGGAGCTGACGAGCGCTATCCGCGCGTGGCCCATGTTGTGGGTCCCCAGTTCCTGTGCACTTACGTTGCTGACAATACCCTGTACATGGTTCTCAGCACTGACGGTGGCGCCACCTGGGGAACGCCCGAGGCCATCAGTGGCGATGATCATGTCGTCTCGGAATATCGGTCAGCCGACATCGCTGATGGCGCCATGAAGGTGATCTGGGAATATCAACCAGGTCTTCCCGATGACACCACCATTTTCTTGCATTGGGCAAATACCAACCTTGTGCAGGATTCTGACGGCGATGGGATTCCTGACGATGGCGACGCCAGCGGAGTGGTAGGCGATAATCCGTGCACCGGCGGCGTGACCACTGATTGTGATGATAATTGCACGTTTGTGCATAACCCAGATCAGGAAGACTATGATGAGGATGGCGAAGGCGACGTTTGTGACACCTGCACTGACAAAGACGGCGACGGCTTCGGCGATCCGGGTTTCCCTGAGAACATTTGTGCCCTTGACAATTGTCCCGACACGGCCAATCCAAGTCAGGCTGATGCAGATAGCGATGGTGTTGGCGATGCCTGCTGCTGTCAGGATCGTGGTAATGTTGACCATATGGAAAGTATTCCCGGAACGCCGATTGACATAGCCGACTTGACCTACTTAGTTAACTTCTTGTTTATAAGCGGCCCACCGATCCCATGCGAAGAAGAAGGTAACGTTGATGCTATAGAGTCTACTCCCGGTGTACCCATTGATGTTTCCGACGTGACCTATCTTGTCTACTACATATTCCTGCTCGGCCCTCCGCCACCGCCCTGTCCGTAGCTGTTTGATTAGCAGTTTGAATACAATAGCGGCCGTCTCTTGACTAAGGGACGGCCGTTGTTTGGCTGGTTGTCGGCAATAGTGACCTTGTTCGTTTAGCACATCCTTGCAGGTGTTGTCTAAAAAAACAAAATTCCACTTGACAAACTGTTTAGCATTGTCGATATTGATTATGGAAGGCCCGCGTATGGGAAGATCGGGTGTGTAGCCCGATCCCGCCGTAAGACGCGGCAGAGACCGTGGGCAACTTCCATACAGTATTACTAAATTTTATGAACCCCCCCGGCTTAAGTCGGGGGGTATTCTTATGTAATCCTTTATAAATATCCCATAATTATATGTGTTACAATACGTAAGCGTTGTGGGTGGCGGATGTCCACATCTGCGCCAGCCTAATTTGATGTCGTATCGGTGGCGGCTTCGAGAATTTGCCGGTAGACCTGTCGGTTCAGTTCGCTCTGCGGATTTAACCGCAGACTCTGCTCGACAGACTTCTTGGCGTCGTCAATTCGTCCAGCTTCGTAGTAGGTCATTCCCAGTTTCAGGTGAACGAAATCGTTGAGAGGATGGATCTCACGGACGCGCTCCAAAATGGTGATGGCTGACTTCGTGTCTCCACGGTCGAGGTAAGTCGTGGCAAGATTGAAATATGTCTCAACGGTCTCCGGGTCCAACTCAAGGGCTTTCAGGAAGTATCCAGCAGCTTGGAATAGCTGCCCACGATTGGCGCTTAACATGCCAAGATTGTTGTACCCCTGCGCAAAGGTAGGATCGACGGCAACCGCCTTGCGGAATTCGTCCTCCGCCTTCGCCGGATCGCGCTGGTCCAGAAAGGCATTGCCAAGCAGCAGATGATTCTCGGCTTCGGTACGCTTGGGGTCAAGGCCAAGCATGTCATGGTTGCACTCAACAATAAGAAGCGCAAAAACAGCCATGAATACGGCGACATTCTTGCCATCCATCTTTCTTACGAACTCAATGAGTCGGGTTACACTATAGACGGCGAATAGAATCAGGAACGGAATCAGCGGCTGACGATAGCGGGCACAGACGAAAAACAGAAGCAAAGAAGCAAGGTACGACAAGATGACCAGGTAGATCGGCAGGTAGGTCCGCCAGCGAGCTAGCGACAGCGCCAGTCCGAGGATTGCCAGTGGGACAAGAATGCCGTAGGGAAAAAAGACTAAGCCGGTAAACATCAGGGGACGTAGAATCGGAGCGAACTGCCGCGCCAGATATATATCCTGGTTGTTGGGGATCTCATAACCATTAATGAAAAGACGGAGTTTCTTGATCTGAAGAGCAAGGAATGAAGATGGGGACCTCTTGATTTCATTCCAGGCTTGGCCATACCAGAAATCGGACACTTCTGACCGCTTCAGTGGCCTTCCGGAGTTCTGCTCGGCGATGGCGATGGCTTGCCTGTACCCTCCTTCCCAGGTCTGGTCGATGCCCGGTGTCGTTGCCGACCATCCTGTGGACTGCCGATTGTTGCCCAGGAAAAAGTTGAACCCACCTTGCCAAGCGATAAGAACGAAGTCTCGTGAGGCCGCATAGTTTCGTGCTGTAACCGGCAGGATTACCACCAGGGAGGCAAGGCCAATTATGAGATACCGAACGAGTGCCTTCTTTGGGCCCAGTTGCGGTTTGATCACGAGCCATATCCAGATCAGCAGCGCCGGGCCGAAAAGAAGGATATTGGGGCGTGCCAACCCCGCAATACCCAGTAGTATCCCGGCTATGACAAAATTAACTAACTTCGTATTTCTTTGGCAGCGATACAACTGCCATGTCAACAAAGCCGTCAGTAGAACCATCAGGGAAGTGATCAGCAGGGTGGCGTCATAGTAGAGGAACGTTGGGTAAAAGACTGTAATCACCGATGACCAAAAAGCTACCCTGCGGTCAAATATCCGCAATCCGAACAAAAACACCAGCAATGGCAAGAACGAGCCCAGCAGTATCTGGATAAAGCGCGGCCAGTACAGAGACCCCTTCGTAATCTTGTAGAGCGCGGCAAAGAAATATGGATACAAGGGGGCGCGATAGAATGGCTCATCACCCAACCCCTCATCGGAGTTGGTCTTTTGCGCCAGGTCTACGTGGTATTTCTCGTCCATTACAGGGTAATTGAACGTTGGAATGGACTTGATCTGGTTGAGATAGACCAGCCGAACCGCAAAAGCTGCCAGGAATATAAAAAGAGGCACGAGCCAGATCTGATGCCTGCTGATTCGTTTTGCGGTACGTCTGCCGATCATGACGCTAAGTTAACCCCTTTGCAGGAAATAGCAAAATAAAAGCCGGGTTTGGATATCCGGGTCATTAATTATGAATCCCTGAATAATTATGGCCATCCTGTTTATTGGAAAAGCCGGCAGATATGATTCTGTATTACTTGATCAGGCTCAGGAACTCGGCTCGTGTTGAAGGGTCGTCCTGGAACTCCCCCAACATATAGGACGTAGTCATAATTGAGTTCTGTTTCTGGACGCCTCGCATCGTCATACAGAGGTGCTGCGCTTCGATAACGACAGCAACTCCGGCCGCGTCTGTATACTTCATAATGGCATCGGCGATCTGTTTGGTAAGTCTCTCCTGGATTTGCAGCCTTCGCGCAAACACGTCGACAATCCTGGCCACTTTTGACAGGCCGACCACCTTTCCATCCGGGATGTAAGCTACGTGGCACTTACCTATAAAAGGAAGCAGGTGATGCTCGCAGAGGGAGTATAACTCGATATCTTTGACCAGTATCATCTGTTTCGTGTCGGTGTCAAAGACGCCGCTTCTGACAATCTCATCAATGTCTTGTCCGTAGCCCTGGGTCAGAAACCGTAAGGCCTCCGCCGCTCTCTTTGGTGTGTCGCGTAGACCCTGGCGATTGCTGTCCTCGCCGATGCTTTCTATAAGCTGCCTGAAGTATTCTTCCATAACCTCACCTGTAAACCGGGTTGTTTTGCCGTACTGCCTCAGCAGGCATTATCGTCACGCCCCGATTCTGGCAAGACGCCCGCGATAACGAAGACAATGTGTCTGCAAAGGCTTCAATCGGTGGAAGATACAACTACGATCACGCAATGTCCAGCTTCACGAGATATTCATAGGGAGATCGGATATCAACCCTGTCGTACAAGAAGGCCTGTAGTATCAGCGGAGTTGCCTTAATACGACTGAATCAGTTAGAGATACTAACCTGCAGGGAGGAGGTTTATACCATGGTGAGAGTGGTATTGGTGAGTTGCAAGAGAATACATAACCCGTTGTGCATAGCCTGTGAGAAGTGCCTGAAAGCTATCAGCACAAGGGAAGGGGAATTTGCCCGCTTCAAAGATGACGAGCTTGAGTTGGTGTCCATTGGCAATTGCGGTGACTGTCCCGGCCTTATCTTGCCAAAGGTCACGATTGGGTATGTACAACTACTGATTGTACCTGAACTCTGTTATTTGTTTTCTGTTATTGTCTGCACGAGCACTGGCTGGAAAG
This sequence comes from uncultured Ignavibacteriales bacterium, assembly GCA_964416195.1. GTDB lineage: Bacteria > Zixibacteria > MSB-5A5 > GN15 > FEB-12 > CAYQDB01. The sequence continues at coordinate 180,180 of CAYQDB010000002.1, read as the reverse complement.
TTCACCCGTTGCCTGATAGCCACGAAATAGTAGCTATCACGGACAGGGCGGAGGCTCCGGGCCGCTCTGGAATAGATAAGCAACCAGATATGTCAGGTCGGCCACGTCAATCGATCCACCAACGCCGACAATACCATCGATGTTGCCTTCTTCCATACACGGTGGGGGTGAACCCGTGCTAAAAAGGTAGGCCACCAGGTAAGTCAGATCGCTTACATCGATAGGACCACCTACACCGATAATATGGTCGACATTGCCCCGGTGGTCACAGCAAGAGCAGGCGTGCCTTATATGATTATTAAACCATTGTCGGGCTTTCTCAACGTTGTTGAGCAAGTCATCGAGGGTACCATTTCTCACAGTTGTCAACACCGAGTAAATGCAGATGGTGTCGTTGGGGCCGATGGTCTGGTCGGCAAAAAATGTCATAACCGTGTGCTGGTCGATAGAATCAGGGCAGACACTGTAGCCGGTATCTTTCATCATGATATACAATTCTGAAGGAACAAAGCCGTGGTTAGGCCAAAGATAATCCGGATTTGATGCGGTATATGCCCCATGCGGTTGAACGCCGGAGTTCAGCGCACAGGTATCGCTGATGTAAAAGCCCAAGAGTGCATGTCCGCCGAAACGGGTGTCGTTGGGTTGGCATCCCTGGCCGTCGATTTCGATACCGCGCTGATATATCAGCTTGTGGTCAGCATCGAAGCCGCCGGTGTTCTTTGAACCATCATCAGATGGAATATCCCAATCGATCCCCTGACCGATGGAGATACCCTCATGCTGGCTGCCATCAAAAGGGTATATCTTATAAACCTGAATGACAAACTCACAGGTATCCAGACCCTTGGGCGCCCACCAGATTTTCTCCAACCCAATTGTGAAGTCAAACGTTGTGAAGGTACCCGTACGATAGATATCGTAGTCCGGCTCTGATTCGGTCGGTACGGTCGGGTTGCCGCTGCCCATCATATGGAAGGAGTTCTTACCAAACAGCGCATAGTCGGCAATAGTATCCGCACCGTCGATGTAACAGATTAAAGGAGTACCATCGAAAAGGTAGACTTCCGCATCAGGATCGCACTCACCGCCGTACCAGGAGTAATCGAGGTTGTGTCCGCCAACACCCTCTTTGCCGAAGTTTCCATTGTTGCTCACTCGCAGCCCGATGCAATCAGTCCAGACATCATCATAAGTGCTATACAAGTAGTCACAAGAGTCACCGACGCCGTCGCTGTCGAAATCCTCCTGGGCGGGATTGAAAACTTCCGGGCAATTGTCCAGCGCACAGATGTTCTCCGGGTGACCGGGGTCACCAAACCCATCGCCATCATAGTCGGTGCACTCGTCACACATATTCCCGACAAAGTCACAGTCTGAATCACCCTGGCTAGGGTTGTGAACATCCGGGCAGTTATCAACGCTGTCGATAATGCCGTCGTCGTCAGCATCTTCAGGTTCCATCAGGGGATACAAATCCTGGCTGCCATCCGAGCCGTCTATGTCATACGGAGTATCACCGATGCCGTCGCTGTTATTGTCCTCGCCTGTGTAGTCAGACCAGTAGTTTCCTTCTTGGTCTGATTGGAAGTACCAGTAGTCGATTCCTTCCCCATTATCACTGGCCTGACTGGGGTTGGTGCCGCTGCTGACAAAGCTGTTGTGATGAAACTCGTTGTATTGTCCCTCACACATGCACATAGACAGGTCGACGGCATAATTCTGGTTATAGAGGAACTGGTTGTGGGAAACCTCGTTCTGCTCGCAGGTGATCATGTAGATACCCTTACCGTTGTAGTACAGGAAATTTCCACGAATAAGATTGGAGCGATGGTGGTAAGACCAGTGATCGAGTTTGATGCCATAGCTAGTGTTAACCCAGATTTTGTTGTTTACAATTTTATTCTCGGCATTTTCCTCGAAAGGACCCGTATCCGAGCCATAAAACCAAATACCGACCGGATTATTGATAACTACGCACTGGGCAACTGTATTATAGGAAGACGCCATCAAAGCCAGGCCGGCGGCATTATTATCTTCCAAATTGCAAAACTCAATGACACAACTATCAGCATCCTTGATCTCTATACCGGCATCGATATCAACCGCCGGGCATTGAAAGCCCCCGCCGTTTTCTATAGAGAAGTTCCTGATAGTGACCCCGTTGGCAGTTATAAGTACAACGTCGCCATTGTTTGAACCATCGATAATGGTGCTATTCTCGGCTTCTCCAATCAGGCTGATGGTTTTGTCAATGACAACGTTCTCAACGTAGGTGCCAACGGCAACGAAAACTGTATCCCCCGAGCTTGCGGCATCGATACCGGCCTGAATGGTCGGCTGATCCATTGGAACATTGATGATAGTTGCATAGATAGATGGCGCCAGGAGCACCAATGCCGCGATAAAGAGAACCTTTTTCATAGAGCCTCTACTGAAGCCTGATGGTAGTAACATTGACTATTTTTAATATACTATAAATCATGCAGTTTTTCAATAAAAGAAAAATGTTTCTCAACCCGAGTAATAGATCTGTCAGGAAGTCGGAGGGGCTCGTAGCGGAGGCTGTGTTTGCTTAATAGAGAGCTGAGAGAAAATAGGGTTAAAAAGTGATACTTTTCTTCTTGAGCCTTCGTCTTATATGTAAGAGTTGATAATTGAGTTCTACTTTCTTGCCTAATTTCTATTGTGTAAATTTCTGATATTTTGAAAAGAATTAGGGCATATCCACTTAAGGGATTTACAAAAGGAGGATATGCCCGATGCGAGCCCTCAGGGCCGGGCCGAGACCGGAAATGGATTTCTCGGAGAAGAACTTAGCGAATCGTTGGCTTGGTGGGAACTAACTGGAAGTGATCATTTCGGATGGCGCCTCTGGTCTGGTTAAGGCGATCCAGGGGTTGTATCCTCGGGTAAAGCACCATCCTATCGAATGCTATCTGGAGGAGATTCGCCGACGGATCATCCCCATGAGAGCGTTCAATAACAACAAAAGCGTTGAGAGAATAATCTATGGCATAATCGCTTATGTCCTAAACCAGCAACCGGGTATGCCACATTACGAATTTACACATACCGCTTGACAGGAAGTACTCTAAGACAGGGCAAAAGGACTTGACAGACTATGAAATGTGTAGCATATTCTTATATAAAGCGTGGGAAGTTCGCAGGGTCTTTTCAACCTAGCGATCAGGAGTAAAACAGCACGTAGGGTGTTTGGAGGCCAACCAGGTCACACGTACTAATCAGTGTTTTGGGTCAATTCAGGGGTAGAGGTGTTGATGTCCTTTCAATTTCGTTTGCTGCGGCATGCAACCGTAGCAAGTGACGGTTGCCATCGTGTTATGCGCTTTGACAGCAGCGCCACGGCAAATTCCTTTCAGGCTTTGTACATAACAGCAGCTACTAATTGCAATACGTTCTCAGTAAAATCGTTTTGCCAAGGGACCAAAGAGGGGGAGGTGATAGGAGGATTATAACGTTGCTATATGGTACCAATCACTGTACTTCTTAACTAAGCATGCTGAATCAGGGCATCTGATCTGTTGCTTGGCAGGGTACTGATAAATCGTTAACACAATTATCAGGGGAAAGAGGAAATGAAAAAGTTAATACTAATAGCAGCCATTATGATTTTGGCTGCGGGGACACTATGGGGACAGACAACCCTCACTTTATCAGACGATTCATTAACTACTGCAACAGGTGCCTACCGAAGCGCCATGCAAGCTTATCCTTACAAATGGGATATTACCAAGGGGGATGTCATTCTTCAGGGAATCATCGACCTTGGAGGAATTCAAGCGCATGTAAACACCTGGGATCCGAACCTGGGCGATCCGGATGACTTCTTCGGATTATGGGGACAGATTGGTTTAAGCAAGGACCCTGTATTTAACTCCTCTGATGGGGTATGGTTTGTCACGGTTGAATGGCTGGGTGGCGGAGATGACTCACTTACCGAGATTCGAGAAATACTACATATGCAAGAGGAGCCGGGAACGCAACCTATGCCCAAGCTGTACACCGAGCCGAGGACAATTGCTGGTGGTGATGGAGACGACACATTAACCTTCGAACTGCAGATTCATAGTACCGGAGCAACAACGGGATGGGCCAAACTCTGGATACACGGTGTGCTGATTGAAGGTGATATGTGGAGCGTCTTTGATCCTGATTCGTTGGACTTTACCGGTGAGGATCTATCGAACGCCCATGTGTTGGTTGGGGTGATAAGTGGGAACAACCCCAACAATCCTGCACATACCTTTTATTGGTCGAACCTGACTGTAACCGGATATCCGGCATCTTACAGCGAAGTATGGGTTGACAGTGCCTGGGTTGGAACCACTCCCGGCACTGAGGTGGAGCCAGGTAAGTATTTTGGCTTCAACGCATTCGCCGAGATTCAAGATGGAATCGACGCTGTGGCTGTTGGCGGCACCGTGTACGTGGCGGCGGGGACGTATTACGAGGAAGTGGAATTCGACAATACCAGGGACGGGATAATGCTGAGAGGTGCCAATGCCGGAACCCCTGGTACTGATTCTCGTATGGCGGAGTCCGTAATTGAGGGACCGAACGACCTCGAGAAATTTGCCATCGATATTTTGGACGGGGCTGACGGCGTTATAGTTGATGGTTTCACGCTTAAAGCCGGCGACGATATTGTCAATGTCAGGTCAGACAATGTGATCATTAAGAACAACATCGTAACACCTTCCGCTTCGCCTGTGACAACGAATGCACCTGGCATCTTTGCCTGCGAGTGCGACAATTTTACGGCGTCCTATAACTGGATTCTTAACATAGGTCCCGGTGGTGGTTGTGGAATGTTCCTTGGCCTGGCCTCATTTTCCGCCGACATCACTAATAGCCTAATTGCGCATAACCTGATAGAAAGCTCAGGTGGCGCAGGGATCCTTATCAATTACGCCTCAGGAACGGGGATCAACACCGTAGAGTACAACGAAATCAAGAATGTTGGCCACGATGGCATCAGAGCCGGAGGTGAGGCACACGGTACGACCATAGAGCATAACGAAATATATGGCAGTGCCCGGGATGGTGTCCGGATTATGGCTGATGCAGCTAGCCACCACATCAATTACAACAGCATTTATAGCAGTGTCGCCTACGGAGTAAACAACCTAGATGCTGCAGCAACCCTCGATGCCTCCGGCAACTGGTGGGGCGACAATACCGCGACCGGGGTAGCTGGTGAAGTTAGCACCTACGTTGACTACACTCCGTGGCTGGACAGCGGAACTGACACAGATCCTGGACCCGGTTTCCAGGGCGACTTCTCGGTATTGGATGTGGATGATGACAGCCCGCAGTTTGGTACGACTACTCGCATTCAGGAAGGTGTCGATCTGGTCACCGGCAGCACGGTCAATGTGATGGCTGGGACCTATGAAGAGCAGGTCGTGGTTAGCGAGGATTTAACTCTTGCCGGCGCTGGCAAGGAGACGACGGTAATACAATCTCCGATTACACTGACTGAATACTTCACTACCAGTGCCAACAACTACCCGATTGTATATATCCATGATGCAAATGTAACAATTGAGGATTTCACGATCGACGGCCTGGGTCGCGGTAACGCCAATTACCGTTTTAACGGCATCGGTTTCTGGAATGCAGGCGGTTCTGTTACAAATGTCCGTTTGACCGGTGTGCGCGATACACCATTCAGCGGGACCCAGCATGGCGTCGGTATCTATGCTTACAACAACACGGGCGGACCGTATACGATTGACCTTTCAGGTGTCGCCATTGACGATTTTCAGAAAAACGCCACCGCTCTTTCAGGCGACGGCTTGACAGCCAATTTCTCAAATTGCACGGTAATCGGACACGGATTGACCAACGTAACGGCCCAGAACGGTATTCAAATAGGCTTTGGCGCTGGCGGTACAGTCACCGATTGCTCGGTATCCGATATTGCCTACAATGATACAACTTGGGGTGCCAGTGCCATGCTCTTTTACCAAGCAGCCCCTGTGAACGTTAATGGTTCCTGCTCCGTGACCAACTCACAGTCCGGTATTGTATTCCATGAGACGAATGGCTCAGTTGAAGGAGCCACTATTCTTGCTTCGGACGCAAACAATAAGGAGGAGGGTATCAGCGTCCGTGAGTATGGTGAAACCAAGGCGTCTGGAAGCGGGCTATCTATTGCCGCTGCTTCCCCCTTGTCCGAGGAATGGCAGTACAAACGAGGACAATCGGGCGCGGCCACTACCGTCGCTCTGAGCAACTTGAGTCTGACCGGCGCTCATCAGGAACTCAGCTACGGAATAGGTGTATGGGCCATTGGCGATGATATCAATGTTACCGTCACCAAGTCCACCATTCAAGACTGGGGGATTGGGGTAGTTGCTAAGGATTCTATTGGGGATGTCACGGTCGTTGCGGATAGTAATACGATTAGCGGAAATGACTTTGGCGTTTGGACCAATTCTGCTTCCGCTCAGGATTTTGAAAACAACAACTGGGGCGCCTCCGATGGGCCGGAAGACCCTGACGGCATTGACGAAGCTTCCATTGGCCAATGCTATTCTGTAAGTAGTATGAAGAACACCGTGGCGGAATTCTTCCCTGCCGAAGGCCTTGGAAATGGCGTCAGTGATAATGTCGACTACTGTCCCTGGATTCCCTGGAGCTGCTGCGTCGTGCGCGGCAACGTTGACCATATGGAAACTATTCCCGGAACGCCGATCGACGTAGCCGACTTGACCTACTTAGTTAACTACTTGTTTATGAGCGGCCCACCTCCACCTTGCGAAGAAGAAGGCAACGTTGATGCTATAGAGACTACTCCCGGTGTACCCATTGATGTTGCCGATGTGACTTATCTTGTCTTCTACATGTTCCTGAGTGGCCCACCTCCACCGCCGTGCTGATGACAAGTAGGATAGGAATCTGAGATTCTATCCAGTAGATTTGGCCACCCTTGCTTGTCAGGGGTGGCCATATACTTAAAGTACAAGGGCTTCTGTACCGATATGAGAAGCTTCGCACCAAGTATTTCAGGTTGAGGTCAGACAAGCATGAGTTGGCAACAAACCATGCCACAATGTCGTATGACAAGAGGTGAGAGACCGAGGACTCACGAGTAAAGACCCTACCGAGACATCAAAAAAGCGCCTTCCTTAGGTAAGGGGCCTGTTGAAAAAGTCCCGTTCTCATCATTGCGAGTCCGCCGCAGGAGGACGTGGCAATCTCAACTATTGAATGACAATGAGATAGCCACGTCGTCCGGCAGCCGCCGGACTCCTCGCTATGACGCTTTCTATGTTTTTCAACAGGACCTAAGGATAAGGTGGGCGTTGGACCGCACTGCTAAGATGCGCCATCGTTTCATATTTCTATCACTCTACCCGCCCCCCCGCTGACACATTTCTCAGGATAGAGCGACTCTATCTCCGACTTGAACTGGGTGCAGTGAGTGGGACAGACTAAATCCAGATCTTTAAGCAACTCGAATTCCTTAAATCCATGTAACCCTCCGATAATCGCACTGGGTTTTCCTAACCGAGAGGCAGCACTGAGGATATTCTCAACTCCGGGGTGAGAACAGCCTGCAATTACAACCAATCCCTTTTCTGTTTCGACGACGAGGGATTGCTCAATATCTTTAAGTTCTCCCGTTGAAAAGATGTAGTCATGGATTTTAATAGCTTCTTTTACCTCGATAACCTCCCTGGCCCCCCGTGTCCCTCGATAAGATGATGGTACATAGACTGTTACAGGGTTTTTCTCAAGGAAGCCCTGGAGCCCACCGGTATGATCCCAATGCGCATGAGAGACGAAAACCTCTTCAACCACAACCGGATCGATGCCAAGCAGTTTCATATTATTGAGGAGAATAGAGCCTTTGGCCCCGGTATCAAAAAGTATCCTCTTGCCATGAGCCTCTACCAGACAAGCAAAACCCCAGTCGGCTGCAAGCCCCTCTTTCCACACTTCGTTATCATATACAATGGTTATCTTCATCTCGTTGCTTCCCCTATGTAAATATGCCGCCACGTGCTATTGGATATCGAACACTATAAGATAAGGCATCATCTCGCCTATGAGCAAGGGATTTCTTATTTCATTGCTCCTCATCTTCCTTCCACCATAAACCTGTCCCATAGCACAGGGCTTTTGACCTGCAATACTCCCTTCCCGGCAAAACAAAATAATAGTTGAAAATACTAAAACGTACCGATAATTTCTAATTGAGTGCCGAGCACATACGGCCAACATAAACGATGAAAGCGTTATTGAAGTAACAAAAGAGTAAAGGAGCAACGATGAAGAAGCTGCTGGTCTTTCTGCTGGTAGCCGGTCTGCCGCTGGGATGCGGTGGAGGTAAAACCGTAACTCGTTTGGACACGGAGTCCGTAACCGACCTGAGCGGCAAATGGAACGATACCGACGCGCGGCTGGTTGCTGAGGAGATGATTTCGGATTGCCTGTCGCGAGTCTGGTTGACGGATGCGGTCGTGGCCAAGGGTGGTAAGCCGGTAGTGACCGTAGGGACAATCAGAAACCTCACCAGTGAGCACATCAACATGGAAACTTTCATTGCGGATTTTGAAAGAGAATTGATCAACTCCAGCCAAGTGCGCTTTGTGGCGAGCCACGAGCAGCGCTCGGAGTTACGGGAAGAACGGTGGGAGCAGGCGGAGTTTGCTTCCAAGGAAACCGCCAAGCAACTACACGAGGAACTGGGCGCTGACTTCATCCTGCAAGGCGCCGTCAAAACGATCACCGACCAGGAAGAAGGCGTTCGTGTCGTTTTCTATCAGACCGACCTGGAACTGGTCAACGTGGAAACGATGGAAAAAGTCTGGATCGGAACCAAGAAGATCAAGAAGGGAATCTCTCAAGGCAAACGAAAATGGTAACTGGCAGTGGCGCATAACTCTGCCATACGTAAGTTCATTCGGGCGGCGCTACCGGCAATCCTCCTTGCTTCCCTGGCTGGTTGCAGCTCAGTCGCCACCAAGAAGAAATTCTATGAGCCGATCACCGCCGAGTTGCGGTCAGGAAACTCGGTGGGTGCAGCGCGGATGCTCGAAGCAGCCAAGGACAGGAATAAGTACACCCAAAAAGACCGTCTTCTCTACTTCATCGATGCCGGCATGCTCAATCATTATGCCGGCAACTTCGATTCCAGCAACGCCAAGTTGCACCTTGCTGAGGAGGCCGCCGAAGAGCTCTTTACAAAAAGCGTATCGCGGGCGGCGGCATCATTCCTACTCAACGACAACGTCCTCGAATATGCCGGTGAGGACTACGAAATCCTTTACACAAATCTGATCAAGGCGCTCAACTATATTGCGCTGGAACAATTCAACGAGGCCTTCGTTGAAATCCGGCGCGCCAATCTCAAGTTGGAGCTTCTTGAGCAGAAGTATGTCGATGCAGCGGAACAGCTACAGCGTGGTTCGCCCGATGACACTGGCCGAGTTGAGATTGACTACGATATTGACAAGGTCCGATTCCACAATGATGCCTTCGCCCGCTACCTGAGCATGCACCTATACGCCGCCGACGGTAAGATGGATGACGCTCGAATCGACTACAATCTCCTGGGGCAAGCCTTTTACTCCCAGCCGCACGTTTACAACTTTCTCCCCCCTGAAGTGAACTACGACTCGAAAGACCGCGCAATCCTGAGCGTGGTGGCACTGGTGGGACTGGCGCCCGTGAAGGAAGCTCTGAACCTGCGAATCAGGACCGACAAGGACCTGGAGCTGGTTCAAGTACTCTATGACGACCCACAGAATAAAGGCGCCGAATACGGCCACCTGCCCGTAAAGGTTAAGGCCGACTACTATTTCAAGTTTGCCATTCCTAAAATCGTGCCACGCCCCTCGCTTGTGAACAGAATACGTGTACTGGCCAATGGCAAACCGATCGGCCAGTTACAGCTTCTCGAGGATGTCAGCCAAGTAACCAAAGAAACTTTTGCCGCGAAGAAGTCACTTATCTACATCCGATCACTGGCACGGGCAATTGCCAAGGGCCTGGCCACTCACAAGCTCAAGAAAAAAGCTGATACGGGGGGCCTGGCAGGCTGGTTGAAGAAGGCGGCCATCGATGTCGGTACGGACCTGACCGAAAACGCCGATCTCCGATCAAGCCGGTTCTTGCCGGGCCTGATTTACATCGGCGATTTTGAGATTGAGCCGGGAACATACGACTTGAGCGTTGAGTTCTACCTTGCCGACGGCAGCCTTACGGGACGATCCGATTACAATGACTATGAGGTTGTGAAAAAGGGACTCAACCTGATTGAGGCGTTTTCAGTTTTGTAGGTGATCACTCGAAGGTGACACGCTCACTACCCCTTCGCCGGACGGTAACTTTCTTACTCTCCAGAATGAGCCGCGGTTCCACGGGGAACAATCTCGCAAAAGAGACTCGATTCATCTATTTCTACGATTCGAGTCTCAACATCCAAAACTTCGGTTAATGACTGGAACTGTTGCGGCCGGATCGTCGTTGCGGTGAAGCCATCTTTGCATACAATCACACCATCACCAGTCTTTTCATAATCAATTTCCCCCACCAATCCGGCCTCCGACTGCAGTCTAAACCAATGGAGTCTATCCTTCCAGAACCTGTCAGAATAACTTGAAAAGAGCACGATTCCTCCAGGTTTGGTTACCCGGAGGCTTTCCTTGATCAAGTCTTGTTGATTCACATGGAAAGCGGAAATTCCGTTTTGGATACAAACGACACAATTAAAAGCCCGGTCGCGGAAAGCAAGTCGAACCGCATCCATACACAGCAGGTGACAGTTTGAGATGTCGCCGAGCATTTCTTGTGCCAGGAGCAGACTGGCGAGCGAGGTATCAACACCAACCACCCATCCGGCGGTTTGTACTAGCAGGGGAAGTATTCGTCCATAACCGCAACCAAGCTCAAGGACCGTGTCACCAGGATGGATTTTCTGCAGAACATGGTTCTCCTCTGCGTCCAGGTATTGACAAACCCGCGGTGGAGCAATTTCGTAACAATGCTTGAGCCTTTCGGCAGAGAGTTTATCGTTGTAATAGCCGCTCATGTGTTACTTGGAACCAATTGGAAGGAAGACTTAATGACTGTAGAAATCCTAACTTGCTCTGTTGATGTCTAAAAAAAGGTGTCAGCCAGAGTTGGCTGACACCACTTCAGAAACATCTACTCCGTTTTCATCATTCGCACGGCGGTGGGCCGCTCTTAAACATGTAGCTGACCAAATAGGTCAAATCGGCGACATTGATATCATCTTCACAATCCACATCGCCCGCCTTAAGCACCGGCAGGGGTGGGGGGCCACCATTGAAGAGGTAATCGACCAGATAAGTCAAATCAGAGACACTGATACCCGGAATGCCATCTATATCGCCGCGAGCGAATGAAACAGAAAGTGTACAAGCTGTTGCCACGGGCTGATATGCCGCAAATAGGCCATTGAATTCAGGGTAATAACTACCGTATCCATCAAGCTCAATCGACATCGAATCGCCATATTGTGCCGAAGTGGGAATCTTGAAATACAGCTTCAAAACGTCACCATCCCCTGCGGGAAGGTCGGGTGACGTACCGGATAAAGAGCTTATGAGCTTGATTGTCTTCTGCTTGGCGGCCGGATTGTAGTGTAAATAGGTCTGACTCTCGAAGTACTCCGTCCGGCAACCGACAGTGGAGAAAGAATCGAGGGTAACATCAACTACACCGGAATACTCAACCGGAACCTTGATGATGCGCAGCGGAACAAAGTTGTGACCACGTACCGGCACCTCAACTGTACTATAACGCGTCCCAGCTACCGAGGCCGGAACGAGAGAGTCAGCCAGCGCTTTGACAAAGTTGGGCTTCTGCCGCGAGCGGATGTCGCCGCCGGCGTCAACTTCCACTTTCACGGTATACAAGCCGGGGCTTTCATAGGTATGCACCGGAGATTGGATAAAAGCCGAATCGCCATCGCCGAAATCCCAGGTCCAGGTATCTACCTGCAATCCTGATGTAGCTGCAAAACTGACATCAAAAGGCACCCAACCAAAAGTCGTGTCAGCGGTAAACGCCACCCCTCCGGCGTAGTTAATATAGCAAGCGCCATAACCAACACTAGAACAGCCGTATGGAATGCGCATATAACCCCCTTCGCCCCAACCAGGACCCCACGAATTGCGCAAGAACCAGACGCCGCCGGTGCCCTGGTTGTCATCCCAGCCGACTAAAGCAACAAGGTGGTTAATATCGTCACCAGTACAGCCATTAAAAATACCTCCATTGTAACCATGAAAAGCATTATTGACGGCAACGCACACCGACACCGGGCCATATTCCATAATCGCCTGCTTTATAAGGGAAGCACCCGGAACGCTGTAGGGGCTTCCAATGAACGCCCAGGATTCTATGCGATAGGGATGGGTGTATGGACAACCGCATGGAGCGTCCCAGGCTACGTACGGGAAATCCGCTTCCAGAACGGCGCCAGTGCTATCACAGGCATCTGTATTCCACTGGTGGTAGTCATGAGCAAACCAGCCACCATCACAACCCCATCCGCTACGATTGCAGCTCACCAGCCACTGCTCTGAGAGATCTTCTATAATGCCATCCAGTATCCTGATATTGCACTCGAGAGGGCCCATCGATCCGAATGCCCAGCAGCTCCCACAGCCATCTTGATCTCTCACCGGTGGTAGATCAACAGAATCTCGCCAGTCGAAGGATTCGGGAATATCCAGCTTCAAAACCATGGGGTCAAACCGCGCCGTAGCCTGCCAATTTTCCGGTTCTTTCGCACCGCAAAGCTGTTCCAGAGAATACTTGGTGGCCGAGTTTTCACCGACCGTAAAAGTCCATCCCTCTTCCCTGCCCTGTTGCTGCAAGGCAGCAATGTCCTCACTTGTCAATTGCGCAAAGGTCGAAGCCGCTGTCGCAAGGACAGCAATCAGAGTGAGAATAAGAGCAAGCCTCAGTCCAGGCTGTGATTTCTTCAACGGTCTCAGGCGCATCATGGCAAAGTCCTTTCATCTCAACATCATACGAAAACCGACTCGCACCAGCGGACATATGTACGGACGTCAATTTTGCGTTCGCAGAACAGTAGGAACTCCGGGCGTGGTACGCTTGGTTTCCGCTTGCTATAGCTATTTCTATTAACAATATAGCTAAAAAAACAACATCTGTCCACAAAAAAGGTGTGCGCCTACGCGCCTGCCACTACTGCCAGCAGTCTTTATTGCTTATAATAAATCGCCAAACCCAAAAAGCATTCGACCCTCATTCAATGATGTCTTGTCAATCGATGCCGGCGCCGCGCAAGGCCTTACAACGGTCCACTCCTTCCGTCACATCCTGAAAAGGACCGACTCTTTTTCAAACCATTTCTTGCAGAAAACAAGGGCTATTGCTGCCAGAACAGTGTTCGACAGCAGGGCAACAAATACGAAATTCCACTGGATCGATCCGGAGATGGCATCTTTGATTATGAGACTGGCGTTCACGACAGGAATGATCGCCATCCTGTAATCGATTTCAACCCCGGGCAAGAACGACACAATGGCCGGAAGGATTATTAGCATGTTCAGGGCGGTGACATAGCTCTGCGCTTCCTTGAACGACCTGGCGAAAATAGAGACCGAAAGCAGCACACCCGCAAAAATACCTGCGAGAGGCAAGACAACAAGAAATACCAGGGCAATAGTGGAAAGATCGAACTCTATCGCAAGCATCTTACTCATGCCCTTAAAGAGGTCTTCGACCATGTAGTTCAAAGAGAACACAAGGCTTCCCAGAGACAAAAAGGCGGCCACGATCCCGGTAATCAGAATCACGATATACTTGCCGAAGACAAACTCACCTCTTGTTGCCGGCGAAACCAGGAGCGTCTCGAGAGTCCCCCTCTCTTTTTCTCCAGCGGCAAGATCAATAGCGGGATACATCGCTCCCATAAAACACATAATAATGATCAGATAGGGTAGAATGGTGCCGAACTCTTTGCCTGCCATCTTTTGCAGGGGGGCGACATTCTGCGACGTGATCGCGAACGGATTGAGAAGCTCTCCCGAAAGGCCGTACCCCTCCATGCGCTTCTGAACGACGCGATCTTTATAGTCGGTCAATATGTCCTTTATCTTCCGCTCAGCAAATTCGGATTTCATTTCAGCTTCGTCATAGAAGATGTCGATCCCGGCCGGCGTTTCCCGTTGGACATTTGAGCCAAAGCCCTCCGGAACCACCACCAGCGCCTCGAAACTCCCCTCCTTGAGTTCTTCCATCAGGTCCTTGCCTTCGAATTCGTCCTCGGCCTTTATCGCCAGCCCTGACGCTTCGGAAAACACTGTCTGAAGATCTTCAGGGAGGAATTGGCTTCCCTGGATTACAATCTCGGAGGTCTCCCCTTTCACTTTGTTGATCTGACTCACCATGAGCGAAGATAAACCCATCATCAATAAGGGTATCGCAGCAATCGGGACAAGGAGCATGAATATCAAGGTGCGCCGGTCGCGCAGAGTATCAGTCATCTCCTTTTTGACAATAGTTACAACATTAGACAACTGCACAGCTACTCTCCAACAATCTTTATGAAGGCATCCTCAAGGTTACTGGTACCAGACCGCTCCAGCACCTCGTTAACAGTGCCTTCGGCGTAGAGCTTTCCCTTATGAATTATTCCGACCCTGTCACAGAGCCGCATGGCTTCACTCATGATGTGCGTCGAGAAGATCACCGTCTTCCCCTCATCGCCGCACTGTCGGATGAACTGAACGATTGTCCTGGAACTCATGACATCAAGGCCGGTTGTTGGCTCATCGAAGATCATGGCGGGGGGGTCATGCACGACCGACCGGGCAATAGATACCTTCTGCTTCATTCCGCCGGAAAGCTTCTCATTACGGGCAGAGGCAAAATCGTGCATATCGAGCATGTCAAAGAGCTTTTCGATCCGCTCTTCAATGGCCTCTTTCGACATACCGTACAGTTTACCAAAGTAGGCCACCATCTCCCTCGGTGACAGCCTGCCGTAAAGGCCGGTGCCTCCGGAGAGAAAACCGATCTGAGAGCGCACTTTCTGAGGTTCTTTAGTGACATCGACGCCATTAATTACGGCCGTACCGGAGGTAGGCCGCAGGGCAGTCGACAGCATACGCAGGGTTGTCGTCTTACCGGCGCCATTTGGCCCCAGAAGTCCATAGACGACACCCGGTTCGCAGGTAAATGAAACATGATCGACAGCCCTGACCTCTCCCCTCTTCTTATCTTTGAAAATCTTCGTGAGCTCTTCGGCCTTTATCACATCACATCCTCGCCTGTGGTGGCAAATAAACCGCGATATAGTCCTGAAAGCAACTGTTTTCACAAGAGGTAATGCTATGCGGAGGTACTCTGGTAGTCGTAGGGAATAGTGACGCAAGCTCACAGAGTATACGCCACATTGTAAATTGTCTCCTATCTGTACTCATCTTGACCTGCGCAAACCTTGCCCAATCAAGCGCCAGGTGAAAAAATCTAAGGTCAGCCTAATATGTCACCGATACTGTATACTGCGCTGGATTGACCTGTTATTACCGGCCTGTATGCCAGTTCGACTCGGACTGAGCTGGAAGACAGCAGTTAATAGAATAGGCGATTATCGCCAGCACACATGGAGACAGACAGCAGTGCAAAAAACGCTTGCGATATTAAAGAGCGTCCGTTAGTTTTTCCGTCAAACTCCAACTACCCCAGATCACGCAAACCACTTTGGAGGAAAAATGAACAGAAAAACACCAGTGCTGGTCATCACACTCGGGTTACTGTGTTGGAACCTTCTGTTTTCGGGCACAGTTGCACAGGCAGATGGCATTATTGCCGACCATAGCATCATTGCCGATTTTGATCTTATTCCATCCTCAGTTTTCGAGCAAGTGAAGACGAATATCCGTATATTCTACATCCATACTTCCCACGGAAGCCAAATCGTGTCCGGGATGTCGATCCTTCGGGACAGCAGCAACCTGTATGACTACAACAACGGTTCCGGCACCCTGTACCTCGAGGAGCAGAGTGGCGATCTGGGTCATAACGGAGATACCTCGTGGGTGCCCGACACCAGGCAACGACTTGTTCAACCAGATTGCGATATCAACCTCGTGATGTGGTCCTGGTGTGGCGGTTGTTCGGACAATACTGAGGAAGGAATCAACATATATCTGAACGCCGTCAGCCAACTGGAGCAGGACTACCCTGACGTCATGTTCATATACATGACCGGCCACTTGGACGGCAGTGGCCCTTCAGGCAATCTCTATACTCGAAATAACCAGATCCGCGACTACTGTGTGGCTAATGACAAGATCCTCTTCGATTTTGCAGACATTGAGAGCTATGATCCCGACGGCACGTATTACCCGGACGAATCTGATTACTGCAACTGGTGCTACACCTGGTGCTCCTCGCGCGACTGCCCGTGGTGCAGTTGTTCTCACTCACACTGTTTCAACTGCTGGCAGAAGGGAAAAGCGTTCTGGTGGCTGCTGGCCAGAGTATCGGGTTGGAGTTCCAGTGTTGGGGTGGAACCCGATGGCGGGACAGATCTACCCGAGACATTTGCTTTAGAGCAAAACTATCCCAATCCGTTCAACCCGCGAACCGAGATCCACTTCACCCTGCCCTCAGCAGGACACGTGAAACTGGAAATCTTTAACATCGTAGGCCAGAAGGTAACCACCATAATCGATGGCTCACTTAGCGCCGGCAACCATACCATCCAATGGGACGGTAATGACTCTTACGGTCGCCAGGTAGCTACCGGCATCTATTTCTACCGCCTCAAAGCCGGCGGCTCCATTGACACTAAGAAGATGGTACTGCTGGAGTAATCACGCTCATAAAATTCAGATGGAGCAGGTTATTACATCCTGTTCCCTTTTCATTTCGGCGGCTACCGTTATTTGTTCCCCCGTTTATATAAACGGACCGTACACAAGAGCCCATCTTGTTTTGCGAGGGGAACACCGGCAACAGAAAAGCGAGCCTTTTGAACAAACAACTAAACAGGAGAGCGAAATCCTGATGTGCTCAGTTCACCAGAGAGTAGGAGGATGTAGTGATAGCAGGACTGAACTACTCCTTATCAGATCTCTCCTCAATAAAAGTGTCCCAGAAAAACGTCCTTTCGTCATCGCGGGCGTCGGCAAATCTCAATACAGCTTCCAGGTATTGTAGTTTTGACGGGTCTTTGTTCTGAGCTTGCCTTACTTTGTTGAGGTTTTCAAGTGCCGCATACAGTTTTTCAAGGCGGCCATGCCACACACGCCGTAGGGCCGGGTCATTGATTTTCTCTAGAATCAAGCTTCCTTTCACGACACTCTCCTTTCGACTCCTGTTAAGCTATTACCAATTTAGGCCAAGGTCAAATAAATAAACAAATAGCTCTTCTCATATAGGGGGTGGCCTTGTGTCGCTCCAGTGGGACCATCATTTTCTTAGAAAACCGGAAGGACATAGCTACAGGGGATGTTGTCCCATTCACTTGCTCAAAAACCAGAGGAAATGCCTTAGAATAGTGTTGACGACTCTCTTCGAGAGGGTTTACTTTGAATTTGCATGGTACACCTTTCGACAACACTTCGGTACACTCCTACTCTGCCCTTTACACTGCGTGGATGGTAAGGGAGGAAAGGTCTTGGTTACCGCTTCCAACAAGGGAGTTCCGTTCAGGGTCGCTCTTTCCACTTATTTAGTATTACTCATAGCCTATCAGGTTGCTGCCTACATTCCCGAGCATCGGATTTGGGGCCTGAACGTCTGGGCCTACGGACCGGACTATGCGCCTTTGGTGTACTCTCTAGTGGGACTACTTATCCTTCCGGGGCTATTGTATTTCTCCCGGATCGCTCATCGCCCCAGTGATGAGCTGCTATCCGAAGCAAAAGGCCGCCCGATCTTCCTATTAATTGCCCTGGGCATCGTTGCCCTGTTTACGGTGGCCTTCTGGTACCTGAGGGCTCAGACCCATTTCCTGGGCGATGGATACACTGTCCTCTCGCTTCTGGCCGCAGACGAGCCCCTGATCAAAACACGGGAAGTCGGCGAGGCACTGATTCACATCTGGACCAAATCATTGCTTGGAGTCAAAGGAGAAGCCGGCGCCCTGTGGAGTTTCCAGGTTATCTCCATTGGGAGCGGCATTGCTTTCCTGGCCAGTGTTATCCTGACAGCCCGGTCGCTCTTCGCTCGCACTCCCCAGAGAGTCCTTTTTATTCTGGGGATGGCATCAGGCGGGTACATGCTGTTGTTCTTTGGCTATGTTGAGTACTACTCAGTATTCGTTTTGTCGGTAGCGCTGTGCTCGATGGCAGGCCTGCTGGTTGCCCGTGGACAACTCAGCCGTTGGATACTGCTCCCAATCCTCGCCCTGGCCGTGTCGCTGCACGTATTTGGAGTAACACTCATCCCGGCGACAATTTACTTGCTCATCTCCGGTACATCACTTGGGAATCGGATCGCCCGGGTGAACCCCAGAACGAAATTGTTAACAGCTACACTGCTTGTCGTCGCCGGTGTAGTCATCTTTTTGTACTACTTCTATACCAACCTCTATTTCCGGTTTGCAGTCTTACCGTTGCTTCACGACAGGTTTACGGTAGATGGCTACACCATGTTTTCTGCAGCCCACTTAATCGATTTTGGCAATCTGCTGCTACTGTTGGTACCATCCCTCCTGCTGGTGGCTGTCACGTTGGTATTTCTTCCGGTCGGGAGGCTGTTTCGGAAACGGGTGTACTGCTACCTGCTTCTTCTTGTGTTGTCGGTCTGGGGAGCAGTATTCGTGTTCGATCCCAAACTGGGCATGCCGAGAGACTGGGATTTGTTCTCGTTCGCCGGTGTTCCCTTAGCTCTGTTTTGCACGTACTTGATATTGGACAATCGGGAGATAATCCGGCGTTACATGGCGTTATCATTACTCTGCAGTACGCTGGGACTGCTTGTCCTCGTGCCCAGAGCGATAAGCCAGACTGTTCCTGAAATATCCATAGCCTTTTTTGAGAACTATGCAGATTTGGATGTCGCCAGGAACATGGGTGGACGATCTATATTGTCGAAGTATTACGAAGAGATTGGCGACAAGGAATCTTCCGATCGTCTGCTGCGAGACTACCTCAAGGATTACCCTGAGTTCGGCTTGAACCGACAAGCCCTAGACCTGCGTAGAGAGGGGAAATCCTCCGAAGCTATTCCACTTTACCGGAGAGCCATCGAGCTTCACCCCGGCTTTTCTGCAGCGTATGCGAATCTTGGGTTAAGCTACCTCGGCATACAGCAACTGGACAGCGCCCTGACATACCTGGAAATTGCAGCAGCCATGAACCCCTATTTTCACCTTGCGTGGAAACACTTAGCGAAAGTGTACTTCGCTCGAGGGGACTTTAAGCAAGCTGAACGGGCCCTCAGGAAAGCTCTCAAGTACAGTCAGGACAAGAGGAACCCGCTGGCCGGTTTGGTCCGGGTATACAAGGAAACCAATCAACAAGATAAATTGCTGGAGTGTCTAATCAAGCTTTCCGATATAGAGAACTCTCCTGTGGCTTTCTTGAAACAGCTCGGTGACCACTACCTCGAAAGGGGGGAGTTCCAGAAAGCGGGTAGGATCTATCAGCGAGCGCTTATTAGAGGGTTGGACAGCTCATATATTGAGGATCTGTCGAAGAGATTCCCCCAGTTGGGCTTCTAAGCTTGTTTCCTTGGTCATCTGAGCGAACGATGTCCCAAACCTGCCAGCCGTCTCGAAGCGAATCGCCTGACGAAGCTTGCTCTTGTGGTTCACTGGAATATTGACAGCAACGACCGTTGGAAGAATCTGCAATTTATCAAATACTGGGGGGCAGAGTTGAACTGCCGACCTCCTGATCCACAGTCAGGCGCTCTAACCAACTGAGCTACCCCAGCGTGCTAAGCGCAAATTAGCCCTTTTCCTGATTATGTCAAGATTTTTGACCCGGTGAGCTTGGCGGCAGCGGACCAGCGCGACTCACTGCAAGCGGAGCGGCTATCTCTCCGATATCAAGCGTCAGAGGTAGGTGACAACATGGAAAATACCGGCGATGATTAGAACCAGACCCAACACCGGTAGCACTAAACCCAGCAACCCTCCGAATACACCGACGACTGCTCCGAACAATCCAGCTATGACGCCGACAGTAATCCCGAAAAAGGCGCCTACAAGACCTACCAACCCTCCGAATAGGCCCATAAACAGCCCAAAACCGCCGGACCCGAGAAAGGCCAACGAGATAAAAACGAGAAATACGATACCAAGCGCTTTCAACATCTCAACCCTCTAAAACACAACCAAGGCAACATTATGGTATAGTCTCTTTAAGATATACGAGCAACAGACTCAGAAGGTTTCGCTTGGTACAAATATATACTCTGTTAATCCATCCATCGGTCGGTATCCGGGGGAGCGTCGCACAGTGAGACACGCCGCATATCTGTCTGCCAAAGAGGATGATGTTTCACCACGATGAGAGCGCATGTGGGCCGGCATCCAACAACTGCCGCCGCTCAGAATGCGAAAGATCAACTTGCAGGCTGATCTTTCTTTTTGGTTCTGCCGACCTTATATTTAACAGGAATCTTCTCTCCGGTAATTCCGGATCATCAATCGGCGGAGACTTCATGTTTGGCAGGAAAGATAACGGAAGCGACGATGTCCTTTTCATATCCCAGCGGATGCATATGGTCAACCAACAACTGGTACGGCGTGGCATCAGGGATGCCAATGTCCTTTCCGCCATGCGCACGGTGGCGCGTCATCTCTTCGTTCCCCAACAATACCGCGCCGAGGCTTATGACGACGGTCCTCTACCAATAGGCAGCGGCCAGACAATCTCCCAACCGTATGTCGTAGCTTCGATGACCGAGCAGCTTGAGCTTGAACCTGGAAACAAAGTCCTCGAGATTGGAACCGGCTCCGGCTACCAGACAGCCGTGCTGGCCGAAATAACCGATAGGGTTTTCTCTATTGAAATAGTCCCTGAACTGCTGGAGCACGCCGGCAAACTACTCCGCCAACTTGGATACACCAAGGTAAAAACAATACTCGCCGACGGCTCTCTCGGTTGGGGCCAGGAAGCACCGTTTGATGCCATTGTCGTCACCGCCGCCGCGCCCAAAATCCCCAATACCCTCGTAGAGCAATTAGTTGAGGGCGGCAGATTAGTTATTCCATTGGCAATCGGTAGCTTCGGTCGGCAGGACCTGGTCAAAATACGCAAAACAAAAGACGGACTTGAGAAACATACCCTTTACGAAGTTCGTTTCGTCCCCATGCGTGGCAAGGTGGAGCAGTAACGTATGCAGACCGGAATAAGCGCTTATGAGTCCCCACGATCCTTGCGATAGTGATTAAGCTACTTCGCCGGCAGCAGATCGGGGTCGCTGTTTTTGAGCATATCAAGGTAGCCAACCCCGCGAAGGCCAAAATAGGCCTCATCGGCAGAGTACAGTTTATCTTGCAAAGCATAATCGAGAGAGACAAACTCGTAACCCATATCTTCGAGCGCCGCCAGCAAGGCATCAAGAAACAGCGCATTGAGGCGGTTAGCCCGAAGCTGCAAGATGTGGCGTACAGACCGCTTGAATACTTCTTTAGCCACCTGTTCACAGCGTTCGACTTCCTCGAGGACATGAGCAATGTATTCATAACGCAGAGCGCCAAGCTCCGAAGTGTCGGGTTTTGCCCTCATCTTCTCCAGCGACAGGTTGTACAGGTAGTCCTCGACAACCACAGTCGCATGAGCAATAACAATGTTATGCTCATCCAGGTATAGCTTGATCTGGCGTTTGGCCTTAAGAGTGGTACCGTAATGCAGGTAGGGGTAGCGGAAATAGCGTTTTCTCTGGCCGAAACCTGCCAGCATAGTCTCAACCGCTTCACTGCCAGCAGCGATATCTCTGATGAACTGCTCAATACCCATCTCATTGAGGTCCTGATACGAGTAGGTGAGATTACCTAACACGTGACCCGAGTTTAACCACTCACCCAGGAGGTCAAAGCTGCTGCCAATCCTTGCCCCCACCACGAAACCGGCTGCCTTGACATCGTGCTTCTTCAAAGCCTGGAGAATCTGGCTTGTAATCACCGGCCGGTTCAGAGAATCGAATGACTCAGCGACAGGCAATTCATCGAAAGTAATGCAGATCTCCTTGTGCAGCGTTTTTCCTTTTGCCTCCACCACACTGTAGCCGAAGAGAGCAAAAATAGCAAGAATAGCAGATAACACACCCCAAAAGCACTTCTGGTTCAGTAAATTGCATCGCATTGTGCCGTCCTCAGGCTGGTGTGCAGTAGCAAAGTTATGCCGTAGTTTACCTCTACAATCTGAGTAATTCAATGCCCGCTGTCTCAAGCAAATCAACAAAAAAGATCCTCTCAAGCGATCAGATGATAGAATGCTGTCGTATCTTGTTGCGATAGAGAGAGATAAGGGTAAGTAGTGGCGTTGCGCAGGCCTTTTTCGCATCGGACAGTTGCTTTTTTGGCAGAGATTACTTATATTCGATTTCGAACACTTGAACGATATTGGCGCGCAGGTGTATGTATTAAGGATGAATCATTAAGAATGGATTTGAGAGTATGAACAAAAAAGTAATTATTGCCGCCAACAACATGATCTTTACTTCCAAGATAATGACTGTCCTCGACAGCCTTGAGGCTGAGGGAATCAAGGCAATTCGCTCCGAAGATATCTTTACCAAGGCACAGGAAATGCACCCCGACCTGATCATAATCGACTTGAACCTGAATGGAATTGAGGCGCCGTCCTTGATTAACAAGCTTCGCTCTTACGGAGCAACTATGCGAATCCCGATCGTTTGCTACTCTCCGAAGGTGCTGAAAGACCAGATGAAAGCCGCCCTCACCGCAGGAGCAACAGAGGTCTTCCCAAACTCCAAGATGACTTCCCGCATGAACCAGATTCTGGGCAAGTATATCAATAACTAAGCCCGCCCACAGCCCAGGCCAGGCTTTACGGCCCGGCTCTTTTGTTTCAGAAGCGACTCCCCCCCGACAAGGCCGAATACACCATGCGACGCGGCACTGCCATATCAAGGTCAGCAATAGTGACAGGTTTGGCTAAGAAAACGCTTGGCGTATTGCCCACAATTGTTGTATAACTTCAGCAATTATGACTCTAAAAAAGACATTAGCATTTGCGCTCATTCTAATCGCGCTAGCCACGGCCGCTCAACTCCACGCTTTCGACCTTGATTCGCTGCTGGTGGTATCCATCGGAGGCCCCGAAGCATATGACAGCCTGAAGCTCCTGACATCTTACCATGCGAAGGGTTCAGTCGATTTGAACGGTTTGCAGGGGCGGTTCGATCAGTATTTCGTGCTGCCGGATAGGTTCTATGTCAAGGTGAGCTTTGACGATTTCAGCTTGGTTCAGGCCTACGACGGACAAACTGCCTGGCAGATGGATCACAATAGACAGGTGTCACAACTGCAGGGATATGAGAAACAGGAGCTGTTGAAAAACCTATACTTTGAGTCGTTTTCATATCTTCTGCCGGAGCAACTCGAGGGCGGCAGGGAGTACCTCGGCAAAACGATCAGAGGCGGACAGAGCTATCACGAAGTCGCCTTCTACCCCTTCAATACCGACACTGTCCTGGCATACTTTGATCCCGACACCGGGCTGAGAATGCTGATGGTGTCCCGCTTGGACAACTTCAATACCGTGACATACATCGACAAATACCGGAAAGTCGCAGGAATTCTGATACCGTTTTACTCCAAAGCAGTTGCTGAGGAGGCGGGGCTGTTCTCTGAATTCGAAATCGACACGGTTGAGCCGAACATCCCCATCGACATGTCCATCTTCTCAGCGCCGAAGACCGGGGCGGCAGATTACCATTTTCCGCAAGGCGCACGCTATGTGGAAATCCCCATTGAATACCGTGCGGGCCATATCCGGCTACCTGTGATTATCAATGGCAAGAGAAAAGCCCTGTTCATTCTCGATTCAGGATCGTCAGCCAATATCCTGCACAAGCCGGTCGTGGACGAATTGAAGCTTCCGGTGGTGGGGACACTCCCAGCACGGGGACTGAGCGGATTCGAGGAAGTCGACCTGGTAAAAACCGATTCTGTCTCAATCGGTCGCCTGACTCTCTATAACCAGGTGGCTGGAAGTCTTGACCTATCGGTGCTGCGCCGCACAAGCACAGACGCGGAGAGTTTTGGTGGACTGTTGGGCTACGACTTCCTTTCCCGCTTTCCTGTGTTGGTGGCCTACCGAGATTCAACGCTTACTGTCTACAATCCCGATCATTTCGAGCCTCCGGAAGGCGGTGTGGAGGTCCCTTTCCACCTGACCATGATGGTTCCCACAGTGCAGGGAGAGCTTAATGGCATTCCCGGGGATTTCATCGTTGATCTTGGAAACGCCTTAGGGTTGATCATACACCAGAAATTCGCTCGAGCCCATAAGCTTGACAGAAAACTGGATGACATTCGGGATAATCCGGAGACGTTTGGCGGGGTCGGTGGCGGCCTGACAGCCAAGACTGCCTTTGCAGCCACATTCAAGGTAGGGGATATCCTGATACAATCGCTGCGCGTCATCCTGCCTGACTCATCGGCCGGCCTGGCAGGCTCACAGGAACTGGCAGGGAATATCGGGAACCTGATATTAGAGAATTTCAACGTCCTCTTCGATTACAACCAGAGTAGACTCATTTTCTACGATGCCGATAGATAGTTAGGTGAAGCGCAACATCTCTTACATAGGACCGACACGAGACAAAAAGGCGTAGGCATAGCTTCAAAGGACGTGAACAGATTGATATACAACGGGCTGTATGTATGTTTATACTTGGCAAATGTGGTTAAGTGGGAAACAAGACTATGAACATAGGCGTGCTTACCGGCGGCGGAGACTGTCCCGGCCTGAATGCGGTCATCAGAGCTATTGTGACCAAGGGCATTTCCTGTTATAAGGACAGCATCTACGGCATTTACGGAGGTTGGCAGGGCCTGTTGGAGGGAGGTCGGGTGGCACCCCTGTTAATAGAGGATGTTATCGACATTCTTGATCTTGGCGGGACAATTCTGAAGACATCCCGCACCAACCCTTACAAACACAGGGATGGCCCGGAAACAGTTAAGAAGAGCATCAAAAAGTACAAACTTGACGCCCTAATTCCTGTTGGTGGGGAAGACACTCTTGGTGTGGCCAACAGACTTAGCAGTGAGGGAGTAAAGATTGTCGGGATACCTAAGACAATTGACAATGACGTCTCCGGCACCGACCAGACGTTTGGTTTCGACACTGCTGTCATCATTGCTACCGAGGCCATCGACCGTGTCCGTTCGACCGCAGAATCGCACAACCGAGTGATTATCGTTGAAGTAATGGGTCGCCACGCAGGCTGGATAGCCCTCCATGCTGGCGTTGCGGGCGGAGCGCACCTCATCCTGGTACCGGAGTTCCCTGTCGACATGGAGGATGTGATCAGCAAGATTGTTAAACGTCACGCCCGAGGGGAAGAGTATTCAGTGATTGTCGCTGCTGAGGGCGTCACGCTCAAGGGCAAGAACGGCAAAGCACAGGCGGTGACATTTGACCACGAGAAGGACGAATTTGGCCATGTCCGGTTAGGGGGAATCGCTCACGTCCTCGCAATTGCAATTCGCGAGAAGACCGGCTATGACTGCCGCACCGTAACCCTCGGCCACACCCAGAGAGGTGGGACTCCGTCGGCCTACGATCGAGTGCTTTCCACCCGCTATGGTATCCACGCCATCGATTTGGTTCACCGGGGAGACTTTGGCAAGATGGTCGCTCTGCGCGGTAACAAGATTACCAGCACGCCGCTGGCTGAAGCGATGAAAGAAGTAAGAATTATAAACCGTGAATTCTACGAAATCGCGGAGGTGTTCTTTGGTTAGGCATCTGATGCTGTACTTCATTCTTCTGCTTCCAGCTAGCTGGGGGATGGCTCAAGCCAAACCGGATCAGTCTGACAAGTATCTGCTGTTCAACAAAATGCACCAGGCAGGAATCCGTCTGGGCATCTGGGCAAACAATGGTGGCAGTCCCACCGACTCCCCGGGAACAGTCGAGACCAGCTTCAAGGAAGCTTCGTTATATTTTGAGGGTTGCTTTGCCTACCGTCTGGCCCCACAGGCAATGCTGGAATTATCTGTCGGTGTTGTCAACAGAGGTTCCGTAACTTTCAGGGAGGGAAACACCACGAATATCGGCAACGTCCTGGTGCATCCGATTCTCCTGCAGTTAAAGCTCTATCCTCTGGCCTCCGTGAAGTTGAGATTTCAACCGTACCTCTCGGCGGGCGGCGGCCTTTATTATGGACGACGCACTGTTCAGTTTACCACCTCCGGCGATGTCTACTACTTCGGCGTTGAGGAGCAATCGGGCACAAATCTCAACTATGTTCTCGGGGGAGGAATCGACTGGCCCATCGGCAAAAAAATTGGCCTGGAAGCCGGCATCAAGTACATGCCGATTGAGTTTTCAAAAGGGCTGCAAACAATCCGCGACTACGATGCTATTGCTTTTACCATTGGAGTTAAGTACCTTTATCGTTCGAAAGAGTTGGAAGTTTCTAATGCACGGAGGCACAAATGAAAGTTGGAATCAATGGATTTGGAAGAATCGGGCGACTGGTGTTCAAATCTGCTCATGGGAAGAAGATCAAGTTTGTCGGTATCAACGACATCACCGATGCCGGGACGCTTGCGCACCTTCTGAAATATGATTCCGTCCACGGCCGCTACCCGGAGGACGTTCACACAGAGGGCAATGATCTAGTGGTTGGCGGCAAGAAAATACCGATCATGGCCGAGAGAGACCCGGCCAAGCTCCCATGGGGAGAACTTGGAGCCGATATTGTGCTGGAGTGTACGGGTCTTTTCCGCACGAAGGAAACGGCGCAAAAACATATAGACGCCGGCGCCAAGAAGGTCCTCATTTCAGCTCCGGCCAAAGAACATGACGGCACTTTTATCCCTGGCATCAACTCTGACAGCTATGACAAGAGCAAGCACCACATTATCTCCATCGGTTCCTGCACCACCAACTGCCTGGCGCCGGTGGCCAAGGTGCTGCTGGACAACTTCGGCATTGTCAAGGGATTTATGACTACGACCCATTCGTACACAGCTGACCAGCGACTCCTCGACGCTCCTCACAAGGACCTTCGCAGAGCTCGCGCGGCGGCAGTATCAATGGTACCAACTACCACGGGTGCTGCCAAGGCCATTGCTGAGGTCATTCCGGAGTTGAAGGGAAAAATGGATGGCGTAGCGATACGTGTCCCGACACCGAACGGCTCAGTCATCGATCTCACGGCTATCCTGGAGAGAGAAGCTACAGTGGAACAGATCAACGCCGCTTTCAAAGCTGCAGCCTCCAGTGGCCCTCTTTCCAAAACGCTGGAATACTGCGAAGACCCGATCGTCTCGTGTGACATTATCGGTAACCCCCACGGCTCTGTTTTCGATAGTGAATTGACCTCGGTACAAGGAACACTGGTCAAAGTGTTCAGCTGGTATGATAATGAATGGGGCTTTTCCAATCGAATGGTCGATATGATGCTGATGATGATGTGAAAACTCAATTAGAGGAACGATGTAATGAATAAAGTGACTGTCTCCGATATAAACTTCCGCGGCCACAGGGTTCTTTTGCGAGTGGATTTCAACGTGCCGCTTGACGCCAACCAGAACATCACCGACGATCGCCGCATCCGTGCCGCTCTACCGACCATCGAGAAGGTCCTGAATGATGGCGGTATGGTTATTGCCTGCTCTCACCTCGGACGACCGAAGGGAAAGCCTGTGCCGGAGATGTCACTACGCCCGGTGGCAAAGCGCTTGTCCGAGCTTCTGGGGGTGAATGTCACTTTTGCAGAGGATTGCATCGGGCCCGAGGCGGCGAACCTGGTCGGTCAGATGAAAGACGGTGACTGCCTGCTTCTGGAGAACCTGCGTTTCCACCCTCAGGAAGAGAAAAACGACCCCGATTTTGCTCGAAAGCTTGCCGAGTTAGCCGACATCTATGTCAACGATGCCTTCGGCTCGGCCCACCGTGCGCACACCTCGACAGAGGGAGTTACCCGTTACTTCAATCAGGCGCTGGCCGGTTTCCTGATGGAAAAAGAACTTAGGTACCTCGGACAGGCGCTTGCAGACCCCAGGCGTCCCTTTGCAGCCATCTTGGGCGGAGCTAAGATATCAGGTAAAATCGATGTTATTACCAACCTCATGAACAGAGTCGATCTGCTCCTTATCGGCGGCGGTATGGTCTTCACATTTTCCAAGGCTCGGGGATATCCAATTGGTGATTCCCTTGTAGAAAATGATAAGGTCGAGCTGGCCAGGGAGATTCTTGAACAGGCGAAAAACTCACAAGCGAGGCTCATCTTTCCCACCGACGCTGTGGTTGCTCCGGAAATCTCAGACAGTGCACAGACCACCGTTGTACCAATCGACAAAATTCCGGATGGAATGAAGGGACTCGACATCGGACCGAGTACTATCAAGTTGTTCAGTGAAGCTCTTGCAGATGCGCGGACAATTATCTGGAACGGCCCTATGGGAGTGTTTGAACACAAGCCATTTGCCGAGGGCACACTCGCGATTGCAAGACTCCTGGCCAATCTGACCGACCAGGGAGCTACAACCATTGTGGGAGGTGGGGATTCGGCCTCAGCTATCGCCAAGGCCGGCCTCGAGAACAGCCTGACTCATATCTCCACAGGCGGCG
The DNA here is from genome assembly GCA_964416195.1 of uncultured Ignavibacteriales bacterium. GTDB lineage: Bacteria > Zixibacteria > MSB-5A5 > GN15 > FEB-12 > CAYQDB01. Next base: position 151,399 of record CAYQDB010000002.1, on the reverse strand, counting down.
GAGCATCGCTCGAGTTCCTTGAAGGCAAAAAGCTCCCTGGCGTGGAAGCCCTGACCAACCTGCCCACAGTCAAGGTTGTTTGATATGCGACCGAAGATCATCGCCGGCAACTGGAAGATGAACGGCACTATCCCGCAGACGGAAGAGCTGATCAAAGAGCTCCTCGACAGCAACTACGGCAACGGGTTGGCCAAAATGATTGTATGTCCTCCCTTTACATCTCTCCATATTGCAGCTAAGCTGCTGAAAGGAAGCCCCATAGCTCTCGGCGCTCAGGACATGTCGCAGCATGAAAGCGGCGCATATACCGGCGAAGTAGCCGCCAACATGCTCTTGACAGTAGGCGTCACGTATGTTATCTTGGGTCACTCCGAGAGGCGGCAGTACCATGCCGAGAACGATGGCTTGGTCAATGCCAAAGCAAAAGCCGCCTCTTCAGTGGGTTTGATACCAATCATTTGTGTTGGTGAGACTCTGGAGCAAAGAGAAACCGGGCAGACCGAGCAGGTCGTCGGCACACAAGTTGACGGAACACTGGCAGGTCTGCCAGTTGATTTGATCGCTAAAGCGATCCTTGCGTATGAGCCAGTCTGGGCCATCGGAACCGGGAAAACCGCCACGCCGGAAATGGCACAGGCGGTCCACAAATTCATACGGCATAAGGTGACCGAGTATGGCTCAGAGGCTGCCGAGACGCTCTCTATACTGTACGGCGGCTCAGTGAAACCGGGGAACGCTCGCGATCTGTTAGTGCAGCCCGATATTGATGGCGCCCTCGTTGGGGGGGCATCTTTGAAGGCGGTTGACTTTGTTGAGATTATAAATGCTGTACAAATGGAGGAATAACGCTTGTTTGCTGTCTGGGTAATATTTCATGTAATCGTCAGCATCAGCCTGATCTTGGTTGTGCTCATGCAGTCCAGTAAAGGTGAAGGTCTGGCAGGGTCGGCATTCGGCGGCGCCGGTATTTCGGGAGCTGTTTTTGGCGGACGGGGAGCAGCATCTTTCCTGTCGAAAGCGACTACTGTACTGGCTGTGTTGTTTATGGTTAACTGCGCCGCTTTGGCGTTCATGTCCGCCAGTGGCCGCACCCGTGGTAGGACGCCCAGCGCCACTACAAGTGAGTCTGCCGTAACCAGTCAGGCACAGGCGGAACGTGAGAGGATGATGCAGCAGCAACAACAAGAGCAACAAGCTGTCCCTCCGTCCGATTCCGGGCCGAACATCCGGGTCTTGCCCAACGAAGAGTCTCAGCAACAGCCAATCGACTCTCCGGGCAATTAGACATTGTTGGGTTTCTCCTCTCCTCAGGCAAGTTGAAACCCGGATTACTACTTCAAAGATTTGCGGAAGTGGTGGAATAGGTAGACACGCTATCTTGAGGGGGTAGTGAGGCAACTCGTGGGGGTTCAAATCCCCCCTTCCGCATTAAATAGTAACCCCGTAACCAGATGCCGGTTGCGGGGTTTTTCATTGCTGGACAGCCAGTAGGCAGATGCCCTACAATACTGATTGTCTGTTTATTCTAAGGCCGCAATCCGCCTCCGCTGTGTACATAACAACTACACAGCAGATACAGAAGCGATTCTGCCAGTATTAGCCTGCATTATTCATAAACTCCAGCTTACCCTACAACAGTCTGTCGGTGAGTCATCACGAGTGACCGGAGGGAGTGTGGTGATCTCAGTTATGCAACTGTTTCAAAAGCAAGAGATTGCCACGTCGTTTGCCTGTGGCAGACTCCTTGCAAAGACGTGAACGAAAAACTTGTGAATTATCCGGGTTAATAATGTCAGGTCTGTTCTAGACCTGACCTATTTTACTCTCTACTTCACCTTCTTCGCGATTATGACCCCCTTGCTGCCGACAGCGAACAGGCGGTTGCCGATGAGGCACATATCCAGCACATTGAATGACCTGGCCAGCAACTCAGCCTTCCATGTACGGCCACCATCGGCAGTTCGCACCATGGTTGCATCCAATCCCCCGGCATAGCCCACATTCTCATCAACCAACTCAGAAGCAATGTAAAGCTTGTTCGACCACTGATCCAGCTTGGTCCAGGTTTTGCCACTGTCAGACGAAAAAGCAAACATACCGTTCGGCCCGGCAAGGATGCCTGTCTTGCCAACAATCGATATAGTGCGCGCCACCATTCCATCGCCGGTCTTCACAAACTTCCAGGTCTTCCCAAAATCATCCGAGTTGAACAAGCGGCCAAAAGACAGTAGGTAAACCAACCCGCCAGGATGATATAGGATCTCGCTGTAACCCATACCGAGTGGCTCCTGCGTTTTCCATGTCCTGCTGCTATCGGTAGTCCAAAGCGCCAGTCCTCCAAACGGTGAAGCGGAATCTCTCGTCATCCCAATCACCAGACCAGTCCTGACATTAAACATCTCGATGTCTGTGAACCAGGGAATAGTGTCTTTGAGAGAGCTGTTCTCCCAGGTGGAACCCCCATCGTCAGTTCGATAAAGGGCACCATTTCGACCACATACCACTCCGCGTTTAGAGTTGGCGAAGCTGACATCTTCAAGGTGAAGGTCAGCCGCTACCGGGAAGACCTTCCAGCTTTTTCCGGCATCGTATGTCCGCGCGCAACTCCCCCTATCAGTTACGACAAAAAAGGTGTCGGGATGCACCGAGCAAATACCAGTAATGTTTTCCTCGGTGGGATAATTAATGACTTCCCAACCCTGAGCTGCGACTGATGCACACAGAATCAGTAACGCTAAAGTGATTACAATGAAATCTTTCATATAATTCTACACTGTCCTAAAAGTTGTTGCTTTCTACCGTCAACGCCGGTATAAGTTCTATGCCGTTGCATCTGGGCCAAGATAGGTTACACAAGTACAAAGGTCAACCGGTGACTTTCCGGCTAAAGGAACGGTAGCCATGGCGCAAAACGTAGTAGTTGAGCTTAACAACGTCTATCTGAAATCCGACCGGGGAGGACAGGTGTTTCGGGACCTCTCCTTCAAGCTTGAGGCAGGCGGTACGGCTGTAATCACCGGCGCCGCCGGATCGGGTAAGACAAGCCTGGCTGAGCTAGTGATTGGGCTGCAGTTGGCACAAAGCGGCTCCGTAGAGGTGATGGGTGAGACCATCAGACCGGTCAAGGCAAAAATCATCAAGCGCAATAGAAGAAAAATCGGCGGTGTAGGCGGCATATTCGATCTGATGCCTTCCTTGACGGTAGCAGAGAATATAACATTCCCACTCGTCCTTTCCGGGGAACGCCGAAAGGTGCAGCGGGAGCGGCTCTTGAAAATGCTGACTGAGTTCTCCCTATTGAAGCAGGCTGGAGAATATCCACGCTCCCTGACCAGAGTGGAAAACACCCTCGTGCAGCTCGCCCGGGCTTCTGTTGCACACCAGCCACTTATTCTGATAGACGAGCCATTGGCAGGCCTCGATCGGAAAACCTATCAACGCATTTTTGAATACCTAATTTCGGTTTCCCTCTCCGGACGGTCGATGATAATCCTGAGCTCGGACACTCTGCCTCAACAGCTTCCGAATGCAGACTACTATCAGATTGTCGATGGAGCTCTAGTGTGAGCAGGATAACCCACATCCTTAAGGAATTGAGCCGGAATCTTTACCGTAATCCGGGAACAGCTCTTGGTTCGTTTCTCTCTTTAATGTTCCTGTTCCTGCTGTTTGACCTGTACTGGGTCGCTGCCGGAACATCGGAAGAGTTTTACACTCGGCTGTTATCCCAGCTTAATATGGAGGTATTTATCTCCGAAGAGGTGGCGGACTCTACCCTGCCGGCAATTGAGGAAGCGATAGGCGCCGTGGAAGGGGTTAACTCGGTCGAGTATATATCCAGGCCAAAAGCACGGGAAGAACTGAGCCGACTGGTTGGAATCGATCTGCTTGTCGGTTATGATTCGACAAACCCCCTACCCCGATCTTTCATTCTCAATATATCGCCGGAATACCTCACTACCGTCGGCATGGCAGGAATCGAAACCGAGATATCAAAACGACCGGATATATCGGATATTTTCTACAGTAAGCAATGGCTGGAAAAAGCGGAATCGACCCGAGCGACAATCCGGAACTTCGGGCTGGCGCTGGGGGTCCTGATTCTGTTGACTGCCCTGATCAGTTCTGTAAACAACATCCGATTAAGTTCAAGGGCCAGGGCTGTGGGATTTCACCAGATGCGTCTGCTGGGTGCAGGCAGGTTCTTCCTGGCAGTTCCTTTCCTCATCGAAGGGTTGCTTATCGGTGGCATTTCAGCGGCAGCCGGGTGGCTGCTTATCTATTACGCCAAACAGGAGATCACATTTGCGCAGTTTGAGCTTATTGTTCCCACCCTTGAGGAAATCTTAATCTTTTGCGGTACGATGGCGATGCTGGGCATTATCAGCGGCTATCTGGGTATCAGAAAGCTCCTGAGGTAAGGGTATGCGAGGCGGTTTCGTCACCTGTCTCTTTCTCTTATGGACCCTCATTCCGGCCCAAACAGCTCCGGCAGACGACAAGAGTAACATCCTTTTCCAGAAAGGCGACCTCGACGAAATCCAGAAGCAAGTCAATGAGGGCCACCGTAGACTTGACTCCCTGAAGCAAGCCGAACTGAGGACGCAAAAAAGCGTCTCCGAGTATGACCAGAAAATCACAACCAACAAGAAGGTCGTCATGAGACTGAACCGGGAGTTGAAGCAACTGAAGAAGGAGATCAACCGGGGAGAGGAAAAACTGGCCACCCATAAAGAACTGCTCAACCGCGCCCGTCGACGCTACCTGGGTAGCGTCCGGCAGTTTTACCTCGCCGCCCACCGACCTCTGCGGACCTTCTCAGAACGAGTCAACAACGAGCTGGAACTCAATCGCCAGATCGTCTATTTGACAGCGCTGACCAGTTTTGAATCGGGAAATGTCGCCCAGGCTTCAGGGTATCTGGAAGAGTCACAGAACCGACTGGCTCAACTCACTGGCGAGAAGAAGAAAGTGACCGGCTTGAAAAAAAAGAAGGAAACAGCCACTACCCTGGAGAAAACAAGAAAGCAAAAAGAACAGCGCGCGCTCGAGCGATTGCGTCGGAAGAAATCCGAGGAGGCCGATCGCATCCTGACCCTTCAGCAAGCCGCACGCGAAATCGAGCGTATTATCGCACGCCTCGAGCGCCAGCGCCAAGAAGCAATAGCTGTCAGTCCAGGGCAGCCATCCGGCCCCTCGGCCTTCGCCTCTCTGCAAGGTCAATTACTGTCACCATTCAACGGGAAGATTGTCGTCGGGTTCGGCCATTCTGTGGACCCAATCACCAAGCTGAAGTCGTTTTCACCGGGGATCACTATCAAGGGGAATGCAGGGCGGAAAGTTATGGCTGTCGCTGACGGGACTGTGGTCTATGTCGGCAGTTTGCGCGGCTACGGCAATTTCATTATCATTGACCATGACGACCAGTACTATTCCACCTACGGTGGCCTCGGTAAGACATCGGTCGAGGTCAACGAGTATGTTCTGGCCGGTACGACCCTGGCATCGGTGGGAGAAAAAGGGCAGGTGAAGTTTGAGCTGCGCCATAAACGCGAACCCCTTGATCCTGTGAAATGGATTAAAATTGAATCCTTTTGATATGACACAGTTTCAGAGTAGAGCCTGGTCGACCCTGGCCAAAGCCTATGAATCCGGCCGGATCGGTGGAACATATCTCTTTCACGGCCGTGAAGGTGTCGGCCACTGGGCATTGACCATTTCCCTCGCAGCCCTTTTGAACTGCGAGAAACCCAGGAGAAGCGATGGCGAAAAATCGCCCTTGGTGCCTTGTGGTCAATGCCGGAGGTGCCGAAGCATCTTCTCTCTCAACTTCGAGGAGCTTCACTTCGCCCTGCCGATCCCTCCCCACAAGAGCTTCGACGAGGCCATTGAACTGACGGTGGAAGTACTCAATCTCAAAAGGGCCGAGCCGTTCATGATGCTGGCATCTTCGGCCAGTACCAACATACCAATTGCGCAAGCCCGCAACATCAAAAAACGACTCTCACGGCGAACTGTCAAGGGGACCGTTCGGGTCGTTCTGTTCTACCAGATGGAGAAAATGTTAGCTGCTTCCGCCGACGCCCTGCTGAAACTGATTGAGGAACCGCCCGACGACACCGTCATCGTGCTTACAGCCAGGAGGCCGGAATCACTATTGCCGACAATCCAGTCGCGGGCGCGCAAAATCAGGCTGAACCGAGTCCCTGAAAGCGCTATGAAAGACTACCTAACAGAACGGTACAGTCTATCGGACAAGAGAGCCACTCTCCTGGCGCGACTCTCCGACGGCTCGCTCGGCAGCGCCATTGAGATGATTGAGGCTTCTCCAGACGAAGAGGATTCTTCTCGACGTGCGGTCGGTTTCCTCCTCTTCAAGTCTTTGCTGAGTGAACCATCCCCGGAGGTTGTCTCCCGCATAGCCGATTTCGTAGGCCCACGAGACAGAGCACAGGCCGAGAGCCTCCTTGCCTTATGGCAATCGCTTGTTTGCGATTGCTCCCACTACGCACTTTCCAGCAATGAAGATGAAATAGTCAATATCGACTTTCTCTCTGACATAAAAAAACTGGCCGGATACTTCGTCGGCAATCAACTTCCCTTGCGAATGGCTGATAGTATCAAGATTGCACTTGCAGATTTACAACGCAACGTGCATATTCATGGAGCATTAGCGGCGCTCACTCTTAGAGTTAAGTCGGATATATCAGGCCGTGCGCAATATTGATGTTATGTAAGGCACGGTCGTAGAGGAGAGAATCGATGGCTGAGTTATACCTGGTAGAATTCAAAGGCTCACGGAAAGAGTACTTCTTCAATGCATTCTACCATTCGCTCAATCTCTTGGAATATGTGATTGTTGAGGCCGAACGGGGGGAGAATATCGGCATCCTGAAACAGAAGATAGATGGGAAAGTTGATCTCTCGTCCTCCGACAGGCCGCGCTCTATTCTCCGCTCCGCCAGCAAGGAAGACATAATCAGGGTCCAAGAGCTTCGGGAAAAAGAGAAAGATTATAAAAACGAGGTTATAGATCTCATCCAGCAACACGGCTTGCCAATGAAGGTCATCGATATCGAGTGTCAGTTCGACTGGAACAAGCTGACAGTATACTTCACGGCTGACCACCGGGTTGATTTTCGGGAGTTGGTTAAGGACCTTGCCGCCCGTTACAAGACGCGCATTGAACTGCGCCAGATCGGGGTACGTGACGAGGCACGACGCATCGGCGGTTACGGCATATGCGGGTTACCGCAGTGCTGCAACAGCTTTTTGAGTGATTTTGCCCCCATCTCGACCCAGCACGCACGCGAACAAGACCTCCCGTTGAATCCAGCCAAGATATCCGGCAACTGCGGCCGGCTCCTGTGTTGTCTGCGGTATGAAGCTAATCTGTACGCGGCCTGCCAGAAGAAGTTTCCTCCGGTCGGATCGTGGACAAGAACCAAGACAGGTGAAGGAAAACTCGAGCGAATCGACATTTTTCAGGAAGAGGCAATTATCCGAGACGAGGAGAACAACACGTTCCGGAGCCCGGTTGAGGATATTCTGACGACAAGCGCCAAAGAGCCGCAAGGGACACTTGCACCTGCCGCTACCACAGGGACACTCGACAACGGTTCGCTCGACGACGAAGAGACTAAAGAAGCTTTGAAAAAGCTCGACGACACTGAAGATGAAGGTTAGCTATTGAGCTGCCGGGAGATGGAGATGCCAAAACCCCTGTACGTCACGACACCTATTTACTATGTAAATGATCGACCCCATATAGGGCACGCCTACACCACCATTGCGGCCGACGTGATAACGCGATTTCATCGCCTGGCCGGACGCGAGTGCTTTTTCCTGACCGGTACAGATGAACATGGGTCTCATGTTGCCGAAGCCGCTCAGGCAGCGGGAATGTCGGAAATCGAGTTTTGCAACAAGACAGTAGAGACCTTTAAGACCGCTTGGAAAAACCTCTCTATTGAGAATGACTTTTTCATTCGCACAACTTCAAGGAAACATGAAAAAGCGGTCCTGAAAATCCTCGATGCTATGCGGGCTGCCAAAGCCGACGACGGCCGTGATGTAATCTACAGAGGATACTACGAGGGTCTGTATTGCACTGGCTGCGAGAAGTTCCTAACGGAAAAGGAGCTCGTTGACGGGGTATGCCCCTTTCACAATCGACCTCCAGAAAAAGTAAAGGAAAAGAACTACTTCTTCCGCCTTACGGCGTTTCTCCCGAAGATCAAACAGAAGATCGAGTCAGGGGAAATGGTAATCCTTCCCGAGGAACGTCGTCGGGAAGTGCTGGGACTGATCAACCAGGATTTACCCGACTTCTCACTCTCCCGCGAGAAAGTTAAGTGGGGGATTCCCCTGTCATTTGACGAATCGCAGTCGGCCTATGTCTGGGTGGATGCTCTCAGCAACTACATCTCCGCTATCGGCTACGGAGACGATCAGACTACGTTTGACAAGTGGTGGAACAGTGGTGAGGTAGTACACCTGATGGCCAAGGATATTCTGAAATTCCACTGTCTGTACTGGCCAGCCATGCTGATGGCAGCCGGGGTGAAGCTGCCCAACACGATTTACTTGCATGGTTTCTTTACCGTTGACGGTGGCAAGATGTCCAAGACATTGGGTAACCAGATCGACCCGAACGAGATGGTCGACGAATTTGGCGCGGATGGAGCCCGCTACCTGTTACTGACACAGTATCCCTTCGGTGTAGATGGTGACATCAAGGCCCGACGGTTCGTGACACAGTACAACTCCGACCTTGCTAATGATCTGGGTAACCTTGTTTCCCGAGTGGCAAAAATGATTGCCGTCAACTTTGACGGAGCCCTGCCGGAGCCGTACGGAGAGATAGAGGGGTTGCCGGAACTGATGGCACAGGCGGAAGCATCGCCCGGAGCAGCCTATGGCTATGTAATGCACTATGAACTCGGCCAGGCAATTACCGAGGCAATGAATCTCGTGCGAGCGACCAACAAGTTCTTCAACGACCGGGCACCGTGGGTTCTGGCCAAAGAAGGGAAGAAAAACGAACTGGGCGGGGTGCTGTATGCCTGTTGCGAGGTCATCCGCATCGTGTCGATCATTCTTTACCCGATCATGCCCGGGAAGATGCGTGCCGTCCGCTCTGTTTTCGGCATGAACGAGAGTACATTGACTTTGGACAATGCCCGTACCTTCTTTGACCTCAAGCCCGGCACCAAAGTCACACTCAAGGATGCAATTTTCCCCAGGTTGAAGGCACAGCCACCACAGGCAGCTCTTGCGTCCGCACAAGGCAGTGAAGTACGCACCGAGGGTACTCTTGACATATCCGAGTTTGCCAGAGCCGATATGCGCGTGGCCGAGGTACTCGAAGCAGAACAGGTTAAGGGAACTGAAAAGCTGTTGAAACTCCAGATTGATCTTGGTCGCGAGAAGCGTCAGATAGTTGCCGGAGTGGCCGAACATTATTCTCCGGAAAAGATCACCGGCATGAAAATCATTGTGGTGACCAATCTGAAACCGGTTGTCATTCGCGGCATCCCGTCCAACGGCATGCTGCTGGCCGCAACCTCCGGCAAAAAGCTGGTTCTGCTCACACCCGACGGCGACCTTCCTGCAGGCGCCAAAGTGAGCTGATGATCGACACCCATTGCCATCTTGACTTTGACGTCTACAACGACCGCCGAGACGAGATCGTCGCAGAGGCAAACGCCGCCGGTGTGCATACGATCATAAACATTGGCGTGGATCCAGACTCATCTGTTCGTTCAGTCGAGCTGGCTCATACCTATGACTCTATCTACGCAGCGGTTGGGGTACATCCCCATGATGCCAAAACGCTCAATGATGAAGTTGAGCACCAAATCAGGGAACTAGCGCACCGACCCAAGGTAGTTGCTATCGGTGAGATCGGGCTTGACTATTACCGCAACCTCTCCCCTCGCAGCGTCCAACGCCGAGCCTTTTGCCGCCAGATGGAGATGGCCGTGGAACTGGGATTGCCGATCGTGATTCATACCCGCGAGTCATTTCAAGAGACGGTGGACATCGTGAGAGAATATGCAGCGGACCTTACCGGTGGCGTCTTTCACTGTTTTCCGGGCAACGTCGATGATGCCTTCGAGGTTATCGACTTAGGTTTTGCCGTTTCTTTCGGCGGCGTCATTACTTTCAAAAACGCCAAGATGGCCCATGTAGCCACCCGGGTGCCGCTAGACAAAATCATTCTCGAAACTGATGCTCCGTTCCTCTCTCCGGAGCCCTATCGGGGGAAGGAAAACCACCCCGCCTACGTAATGTATGTCTACCGGAAGCTGGCAGAACTGAGGGGGATCAGTGTGAAGGAAACAGAGCAAGTTGTCGACCGAACGGCGCAGAAGCTCTTTAGGCTTGTTGACACTTATGGGGGCTGATCCTTGTCAACTTCTCATCCAAAGAAAAGATTCGGCCAGCACTTCCTAAAATCACCAGATATTGTCAAAAAGATACTTGACCTGATAAACCCGCAGCATGGACAGACAATTGTTGAAATCGGCCCTGGACATGGCGCCTTGACACTCCCCCTGGTGGAATCTGGCGCTAAAGTTGTAGCGATCGAGTTCGACCGCGAGGCCGCCGCTTACCTCTCCCGGCGATTGGGGAAGCACTCCAATCTTCGCCTTATCAATCAGGACTTCCTGAAGTTTAATCCCAATAGTGTCGGGCTTGCAAGGTTCACGCTGGTGGGGAATCTGCCTTTCAACATAACCTCCCCTGTAATCGACTGGGCAATCGACTACTGCTCCATGATCACGCATGCCTGCTTCATGGTGCAAAAGGAGATGGCAGCCCGGCTATCTGCAATGCCAGCGACGAAAAACTGGTCTCCCCTGTCGATTTTTACTCAGCTTCATTTTGACGTGGCACACTGTTTTGATGTCGCCCCTCGGCATTTCCAGCCACCACCAAAAGTCACTTCGACAGTTGTAACACTTACACCCGGAGAGAAGGTACGGATCGAGCACCCCACCCAATTCGAGCGAGTAGTGCGCACTTCCTTTCGGCAACGCCGAAAACTCCTTGTCAATAATCTTGTTCCGGACATAATCTCGCAACCTCAAGATGCGCGGGAGATTCTTCGCGAGTCAGGTTTTCCGGAAAAATGCCGTGCGGAACAGTTGTCGACAGCCGAGTTTTTGACATTGACGGACTGCTTGATCAAGCGTAACATTCTACAAGTACAAAGCACTTAGCTGTGCGCAAGCACTTGTAATAACGAACCCTAACCGGGAGTGAACCTTGCCTCTTTTATCCGTAAAGCTGGACTTAGTCGCCGCGATGCGGGAAGTCCGGCGGCTCAATGAGCCAGACCCGGCGCAGGCGGCTGTCCTGGCGGAGTTGGCAGGGGCCGATGGAATTGCTATTCAGCTTCGGTACGACCGCAAGTACATCCGCCATCGCGACCTGTATCTCTTGAAAGGCGTCGTTAAAACCAAGCTAACGCTGGAGATGCCACCGACAGACGATATCATCGAACGCGCCCTCGAAGTGAAGCCCTGGATGGTAACCCTGGTAGCCGACCATACCGACAGCAGCAGCCCGGTTTCACCTATCGAGTTTGACTCTGCGCCGATCGATTTCAACGACATCACGTCACGGTTTACTGCTGTGGGAGTCAACGTCTGCTTCTTCGTCGATCCGGAGATCAATCAGATCAGGGGAGCAGCCAAAGCCGGAGCTTCGGCAGTGCTTATTAACTGCACCGGCTATACCGAAGCAAGGACCGTTGAAGAGGCTCAGACGGAACTCGACCGTATTGATCGAGCCGTACAAGCGGCTTCCAAAGCCAACCTCGCTGTTCATTGCGGTCGTGGCATCAGCTACAAGAACGTTCCGCCTCTGGTCGAGCTAGGGTGTATCGACGAATTCGTAATCGGTCATGCTATCTGTGCCAAGGCAATGCTGGTGGGGTTTGATCGCGCCGTCCGTGAAATGATCCCACTGATTCAACCCCGACAACACAACCCATAGCCTGTTTCATGGTCACAGACGGTAACAGCACGACTTCGTCGGTAGAGATAAAGGCTCCGTCTGACATGAAGCCCGAGCGGCTGGATCGTTTTCTTGCCTCTCACCCAGAAATCGACATCACCCGCACACGAATTCAGATGTTAATTATTAATGGGCTTATCCTGGTCAACGGCAAAGCTATCGCCAAGAATCACATTCTAAAGGGCAGCGAAACCATATCAGTGACTATCCCTCCCCCACCGAAGGTCGACATAGTTGGCGAAGACATCCCGCTCGATATTGCTTATGAAGATGAGTTCCTTGCTGTCGTCAACAAACCGGCAGGCCTGGTGACACATCCGGGAGCGGGTAACTACACCGGCACTCTTGTTAACGCGCTGATCCATCATTTTGGGAAGTTGGCTAAGGGGTCGGGTTATGAACGCCCCGGCATCGTCCACCGCCTTGACAAAAATACTTCCGGACTGATTCTGGTGGCCAAGACTGATGACACCTACTACAAGCTGCAGCAACAGATGCAAAAGCGCGAAATCAAGCGCACCTACCTGGCTCTCATCTGCGGGCATGTTCGTGAAGAACAGGGTCTGATCGACCTGCCGATTGGGCGGTCGTCAAAAGACAGAAAAAAAATGAGCGTCACAGGCGTCGGCAGCCGGGCAGCAAAGACAAGCTACAAGTTGATTGACCGTTTTCGCATCTATGACTTATTGGAAGTACAGCTCCACACCGGGCGGACGCACCAGATACGCGTTCATTTCTCGCATCTTGGCCATCCGGTTTTCGGCGACCCCGACTACGGCGGCCGTCACAAATGGAATAAAGGTATCTTCGGCCCGGAGCAACAATTTGGAAAACGACTCCTGGCTCAGATCGACCGTCAAGCGCTACACGCAACACGACTGGAGTTCACTCACCCGGTAGGTGGACAGGCTATCCTACTTGAAACCAAGCCACCGGAAGATTTTGAGCGTGTGTTAGAGCTATTGGACAAGGAAGGACGGTGAGAGGGTACCATCCCTCTGCATAGCAGACATCCTCATCCACTGTGACCAAGTATCGTAGGCCGCAGATGTCCAGAGGCTGTCTCAGAAGGCGATTATTCTGGCTCGTGTAGGGTGGGGGCTTGTCTCCCACCAATTGACGGCGGACATAAAGCCCGCCGCTACGCGGAGTTGGCGAGCTGTGACTTCGCCTAGTGTAAATACATGAATGTTAGGACCAAACTTACGGGATGACCACTCCTCATCCTCCACGACCAAAAATAGGAGATCAACAAATTGCAAAATGGGGATAAGGCTATTCTATCTATTCTTGCGCAGGACCAGCACCATGCGCCAGGCCTTCTTATCGTTGTCAAACGGTACCGTAAGATCGAGGTCGCCATACGTAGCTACGATCTCGAACCGCTGTGACAAATCTATGAGCGCCTTGATCAGCCCGAAAGTAATATCACGCCACTGTTCGCGGCTGATAAACCGCTCAATAGCGCCATCCTTTCCGACAGTATATATAATAGTGCCGGTCTCCACCTCCGTTAAGGGGTCGACTTTAGCATCACTACCCCAATCAGTCTTGACTTTGATGCCGTCTCTTTCCATCTCCCACTCGTAATTGGTGCTACTGCGGGGACCGAACACATCACGGGGATGACTGAGCTCAATAACGTACAACCCACTCTTGACCAGATTGTCAGCTACGCTGCGAAAATGCTCTATTGTATCCTCATTGGTCAGCAAGAGGTTGAACGTCGCCATCATGCACACCGCCAGCTCGACCGGCTCGGGCAGCTTGAAAGAACGAACGTCAGCTTCAATTATCTCGCAGTCCAGTTTCTCCTGCTCACACAGCTTCCAAGCATAAAGCACCATTTCAGGTGAGCGATCGATTCCATAGGAGACAACCCCCCTTCGGCTGAACTCACGGCAGTATTGTCCAGGCCCGCAGCCGAACTCAACCATCGAGGTGATTTTCGTAAGTCCGGCTTGCGATGCGGCTGCAATGAGAAAATCCACTGCTTTAGGGTAGTCCCTGAAAGTGAACGCTATGTCGTAGACTTCGGGAAATGAGTATGGGGTTTGGTCCATGTAGTTTTATCCTTCCTTACCAGCATAAAATAGACCATAAGCGATGAGTGTCAATATCAATGCTTACCATCTTCTCATTCCCCAAGATATTGAGGTCGGCAGATGTGGAGAGGTTGTCCCACAAGTCTGATGTTCGGTTGGGTCTTGGCTCGCCCTGAGGCGAGGTGTGACCCGACCGAAAAGAAACGCCTTTGGGGCGCAAGCACTTGGTAGGCCACTCGCAGGGTAACACTCCCGACTTCGTCGTGAGCAAGACCCTGCGAAACGCCACAAACGCTCTTTTGGGACAGCCTCTGGATATCTGCCGCCCACGAGGAATAACGATGCCGCTATCCTCTGTTGACTTTCGCATAGTGCCAACTTATATACTGCTATGTCAAAGAAAGATACTAAGAACACGATTACGTACGCGGACAGCGGGGTAGATATAAAAGCCGGTGATGAGGCTGTCGAGCGGATTAAGAAGCTGGCACAGGAGACATTTAACAGCCAGGTGCTTACGGGAATCGGGGCATTTGGCGGCTTCTTCAAACCGGATATGGCTGACATTAAGAACCCGGTTTTCGTTTCTTCCACTGACAGTGTAGGGACTAAGCTCAAACTGGCCTTTTTGACAGACAAACACGACACCGTCGGCGAGGACCTGGTCAATCACTGTATCGACGACATTCTTGTCCATGGTGCCAAGCCGCTTTTCTTCCTCGATTATATTGCTGTAGATAAGCTGAAGCCCGAGGTTATTGCCGAAGTTGTGTCTGGGGTTGCACGAGGATGCAAAAACGCCGGAGTCGCCCTTATCGGTGGGGAAACGGCGGAACTGCCGGATTTCTACCATCCCGGCGAGTATGACCTAGTTGGCTTCGTCGTGGGAGTAGTTGACCAAGATAAGATAATAGACGGATCAGCGATTATGGCAGGCGACGTCTGTATTGGCCTACCATCAAACGGCCTGCACACCAACGGCTACACGCTGGCCCGCAAAGTAGCCTTTGAAATCGCCAAGCTAAAGCCGGGCGACATGATAGACGAGCTTGGAACCACTATTAATAAAGCACTCTTGAGTGTCCATCGCTGTTACGCACCGATCGTTCGTCCTTTGCTTGAGAAGTTCAACATTCATGGCATGGCTCACATCACCGGCGGCGGGATTCCGGGTAATCTCAAGCGGGTTCTACCGGACAATGTCGATGCCGAAATCGTCAAGGGGAGCTGGCCGGTACTGCCGATTTTTGACTACCTCAAGAAAGCGGGCAATATTGATCCTGTTGACATCTACTCCACGTTTAACATGGGGATCGGGTTTATTCTGGTGGTAGCGGAACAAGACGCCGACAGAATTATTAATGACCTAAAAGAAAATGGTGAAGTGACCTATCGGATTGGTAAGATCAAACCAGGGGAAAAGTCGGTGAAGTTGGTGGATTAGATCATGGTTCTGCTGTGTATCATGGATGGGTTTGGACTGCGCGAGGCGACACCAGATAACGCTATCGCCGCCGCCCGCAAGCCTAACTACGATAGATTGATCGCTGAGTGCGCCCATACCAAGATCGACGGTTCCGGTCCGGCTGTCGGGTTGCCGGAAGGTCAGATGGGCAACAGCGAGGTGGGGCATCTCAATCTCGGCGCTGGAAGGGTCGTCTACCAGGAGATAACCCGCATCGACAAAGCTATCGCCGATGGTGATTTCTTCGACAACGAAACCCTCATCGCCGGTATGTCACGCGCTGCGATTGAAGGGAAAGCGATTCACCTGTTCGGTTTGGTCTCAGATGGCTGCGTGCACTCGTCGCTGGAACACTTGTACGCCCTGGTGGAACTGGCCAAGCGCAACAACGTGAAAGAGCTGTACCTCCATGCTTTTATGGACGGGCGTGACACGCCACCCACATCAGGCCAGAACTACATGGCTGATGTTACCAAGAAACTTGACGAAATAGGCCTCGGCAGGGTCTCGACCATCTGCGGGCGGTACTACGGGATGGACCGGGACAAGCGCTGGGATCGCACCGACAAGGCATACAGGGCTATTGTGTATGGCGAGGGGCGGAAATTCACCGATCCGGTTGAGGCAATACAGGCTTCTTATGCCGATGGTGTTACCGACGAGTTTATCGTACCTCTTGTTATTGACCTTGGCTCTCCCGGGGTCGGTCGTCTTAAAGAGGGGGATTTGTCACTATTCTTCAACTTCCGTTCCGACCGGGTTCGGCAGCTTTGCTACATGTTTCTCGGATACAACATTGACGGTATTAGCCATCCTGACAATCCAAAAGTGGAATTGGTCACAATGACCAACTACGACACCAAGATGTTCGAAGCGAAAGTGGCTTTTCACCCCATGAAACTGAAAAACATACTGGGCGAGGTGCTTTCAAAAGCAGGTCTTAAACAGCTTCGCACTGCAGAGACAGAGAAGTATGCCCATGTCACATTCTTCTTCAACGGTGGAACTGAGAAACCGTTCGAAGGTGAAGACCGCGACATGATTCCGTCACCAAAGGTGGCGACGTATGATCTGAAACCGGAAATGTCGTCGGTGAAAGTAACAGATAACGCTGTCAAGAGGATCACATCCGGCAAGTATGATCTCGTAGTATTGAATTACGCCAACTGTGACATGGTTGGTCACACCGGGATTTTTGAGGCGGCCAAAAGAGCAGTAGAGGCGGTAGATACCGGACTTGGCAAACTGCTGAAGGCGATAGATAGTCAGAATGGCATAGCAATAATTACCGCCGACCACGGCAATGCTGAAATGATGATCGACCCGGATACAGGTGGCCCTTGGACAGCCCACACCACCAACCTTGTCCCTTGTATATTATATGACCCATTGGGCAAACCGGGGAAGGGCTCCTCCAGCCCCGTGCGCTTGAGGGAGGGAGGGGTTCTGGCGGATATCGCGCCCACTATCCTTGACATTCTCGGGCTCGACATCCCCAAGGAAATGACCGGCAAATCACTTATTCTGAGAGGTTGATTCTCTGAAAGGCATTCTTCTCAAGATCGGCCGTATTCTGCTTCCCCCCGACATCGACGTACGCAAGCGGCGGCTCGAACTAACGATCTGGTCGTTCCTTCTCTCGCTTTCGTTCTATCCGGAGTACTTCGGCTTTTTGGCCTGGTTCGCACTCGTCAGGCCCTTGATGATTATCTCTTCTCTGAAGGGACGACAGGCGTTTAACGCAGCGTACTTCTTCGGCTTTTTTTTCAACCTCTTCTCCCTCTATTGGGTAGCCCTTGTCACCCCGCCGGGGATGGCCACAGCGGTTGTCATAGTAGCCTTTTACTATACCGCCATGTTGATGACCTTCCACCGCCTATATCACATAAAGCCCCTTATCGGTTTCGTCTCTCTTCCGTTTTTGTGGGTCGGGATGGAATACTTCCGCACCCTTACCGAGTTTGCTTTCCCGTGGTCGGACCTGGGTTACACGCAGGCATATTACCTGTACATCCTACAGATAGTCTCGGTGATTTCGGTGCACGGTCTCTCGTTCCTGATTGTGACTGTCAATGTCCTGGTCTGGCAGGTGTTCCGTAAGTCATTGCCTGCTGAAAGACGACTGACCGCCGGTCTGGTGTCCGCCGCTACAGTTATTGCGCTGATTGCCTACGGCTGGATTGCAATGCCCCGTTTCCCCATAGAAGGCACGCTGGATGTCGCCCTTCTTCAGGGCTCGGTTCCTCTCGAGGTGAAATGGGCCAAAGGGAATGAAGAGCACAGCTTTCGATTGTACGACTCACTGACGCAGTCGGTTGCGGATAGCTCCGTCAAGCTGTACATCTGGCCAGAAACCTCGGTGCCGTGCTACCTCTCCCACAGCCAGCCTTGCCAAGCGCGGGTGAGTGACATCGTGAGGAAGTCGGAGGGGTATCACCTGGTCGGCTCTCTGGGCGCAGAGTATATACACGGAGAACCGCACTATTACAATTCGTGCTATCAGGTCAATCCCACGGGGACAATTGAGCGCCGCTACGACAAGGTCAAACTGGTGCCGTTTTCCGAGCATGTACCTTACCAGGATTACCTGCCCTTTCTGCAGAAGAAGTTTTTGAGAAAGTACCTGACGTTTATCGACCGCTACTCTGTTCAGTGGTGGTCCGACTTCTACCCGGGAGACTCAACCTTCTTGTTTCATCTTCCTGAAGGCAACTATGGCGTTTTGATATGTTTCGAGACGACCTTTCCTGAGTATGTACGACAGATGATTCTCGATGGGGCTGATTTCATCGTGGGTATTACCAACGACACGTGGTTCGGTCGCTCGGTCGGTATTCACATGCATTCGCAGATTTTCATCACCCGCGCTGTTGAGAACCGCTGCTGGTTTGCCAGGGTCGCCAACAGCGGCCTCACCTATATCGTGGACGGCTATGGCCGCATAAGGGAACGTTTGGATGTCTATGAAGTGGCGGCGCTGAGAGGCAAAGTCGGCAAACTTGACGGATATTCCGTCTACACCAGGATCGGAGATGTGGCTGGGAGTTGGTCTTTCTTGATAACAGTATTGATAATCGGTATATTGGTGCTATCATGGATCGGCAAAAAAGCCCTGGCTTCACATGCTGCACCCTCCTCGTCGCAGCATCACTGATAACTTTGACTTGTCTTGCTGCAGCGGTCCAGGCCGAGTGGCAGACCGTCACCTCCTTCAAGAATGTGAGGCGCATGTATCTCATCCATGACACGCTATGGGTGGCTACCTCCGGAGGGCTTCTATCTATAACTGACGTTGACGATCCAGGCAGAGCATTTGACAACCTCGATGGTCTGGGGACAGCCGACATCACCGACATCATTGAAGATGCTGAGGGGCAAAAATGGGTCGCCTGCTATGGCAGGCTCATAAAATTCAGCGAAGAACAGCCTAAGCAGTTCCTTTTTGAGAAGGACAACAGTCTGCTCGCACTGAATTGCGTGGTAGACGATGGGGATAATCTCTGGGTCGGTGCTGGTATCGGCCTGGTTCTGTTCTCAAAAACAATCGATAGTGGCCAGATCCAGGACAGTTACGGTCAGTTCGGCAACCTTAATCCCAACCCGGTCGTGAAGGATATCCTACTGGTCGGTGATACAATCTGGATCGCGACTTCCTCCGGCCTGGCAGTTGCAGAGAAGGCCGATCCAGCCTTGTTGAAGTCGCCGGCTGCCTGGACCGTATTTGGTCTCGATAACCACCCTGAATTGGGCACTGAGGATATACGCAGGGTCGTTCTGTTCGAAAATGCCCTGTACATTGCGAGCGCGAAAGGGATGTTCCGCCTCGATCGGTCGCCAAGCGACACCTCTTTCACTATGATGCCGATTGGGGTAAATGCCGCGTTTACTGACCTCAAAATCGAAAACGACTCCCTCTTTTTCTATTACCGCTGGGGTATGGGAGTAGTTAAGGATGCGACTTTCAGCTCTCTCCCGACTAACGGCTTGCCGTCTTCTCCCGCTACCGGTGCCAACAGTGGAACATTCCGCTGGGTCGGTTTCACCGGTGACGGAATCTACCATGATCAGGAATCGTCAGGACAGTTCGTCGAATATGTGTACACCGGTCCACCGGGAAACAACGTGTCGGGCATTGTAGTCGACAGGGACGGGTTAGTCACGGCCGGATTTACGGACCGGAAAGCGGCTCAATACAATGACGATGGTGAGACCTGGACGATACGCAATATCCGTTCCGCTACAACGGAGCTAACTCTCGATTCGTCCGGTTGGGCCTGGGTGGCCACTCACGGCAGTGGTATCTGGGGTATCAGGGACGACACCGTAGTCAACTATGATGAAACCAATTCCTCTCTGAGGGGTATTGACACCGATCCTGGTTATGTCGTGGTGCCCGGGGTGGCAACCAACGGGAGATACGTTTTTGCCGCCTGTTACCGTGCTGTGAATGGTTATCCGATTGCTATCGGCGACCTCAACAACCTTGACAGTCCATTCGGATGGGACTCACTCGGCCCACCTGACAGCATCTCCAACGAATATGTTACCTCCGTGGACTGCTATAACGGCCGGCTGGCGGTCGGAACTATGTCGGCGGGTGTTTTCGTGTGCCACCTGGGGGACAACCCATTCAATCGCGGTAGTGGTTGCTGCTACCAGTATACGACCGAGTCCGGTCTCAACTCCAACGTTATAAGGGTAGTCAGGTTCTCTCCCGACGGCAATCTGTGGGTGGGCACGAACTTTGGGATTGCCCGCTGGGACCTTGATCGGTTCGCGGAGGTCATACCACCAGAGGGAATCGGCCCGGATATCAGTGCTCTGGAGTTTGACGGTCGAGGCAACCTGTGGATTGGCTCAAGAAACGGCATTGGCTGGGTCAATGGCGCCTCAGGTGCTTCTACGGTGTACACCACGCGCAACAGCGGACTTGTTTCCGATGAGATTAATGGCCTGACAGTAGACCCGCTCACCGCTGATTTGTATGTGGCCACCTCTTCCGGAATCTCAATTTTGCGATCAGGGATCAGTTGCCTAACTTCCCAGATCGCTGATGTGGTTGCCTACCCGAATCCCTTCGTCATCCGGTCAGACAGCGACCGACTCAACTTCAATTTTGCCAAGACCGGCTCTGTCCGCCTTTTCACTATTGCCGGGGAGTTGGTCAACGAGCTCTCTATCAATACCGCCTGGGACGGACGCAACCAGAAGGGAGGAAAAGTTGCTTCTGGAGTCTACATATACATCCTCACCGATAAAGAGGGCAACGTTGGGAGAGGGAAAGTGCTGGTGATTTGCAAAGAATGAGAGTTGTTCGCTACCCCTTCGCACGTATTTCATGGGGTGACATCGCTCCCTTAATCGGGGACTCTTTTTTTGGCTCGCCGGGATTCGCCAATCTCTGGCGCACTCTCGGAGGCAAACCGGTCTATTGGCTGGTAGAACATGGCGATCGGATACTTGCTGTACTTCCAGGTGTTGAGTTTGGGATCAGGCCATTCAAAAGGTTTTATGCCATGCCCGCTGGATGCTACGCCCGTCTATTTTTTAATCCCGATACTGCTGTCGATAGAGAACGGATCGCACTGATGACGCTTGGTGCGCTGGCTTCTCAGCGCTATGTCAAACTGTTTGTCTATGATTTCTACAAATCCTTGCCGACTGATTCGAGGTTCAACATCCAAACGCGCACCACAACATTGGTGGATGTCTCAAACCCAGACTGGCAACCGCCTGAAAGAAACATTCGGCAAGAGATTCGCAAGGCCGTGCGAGAGGGTATTCATATCGAGAAGTTTAATTTGGACAGGCATTACTCTCAATTCCTTAGGCTGGTGAAGGTATCCGAGAAACGGATCGGATGCAAATGTTTGTTTTCGACTGGGTTTTTCAAGGACCTGGCCGCGTTGGCGGAAGAAGACAAAAGGGTGCAGTGGGTCTGGAGTGAACACAATGGCCAAGCAGTTTCGTCCCATATCTTTCTCGTCGAGCATGATAACTTGCTTTTCTGGCAGATGTATTTCGAGAAGACTCTTACGTTCCTAAAACCGAATCAATATGTTCCTTTTGTAACTGCGAAAAGATTGGCTCGAGAGGGAGTGAAATGGCTTAACTTTGGTGCCTCCCCTGAGAATGCGCCGGGGATAGTATTCTACAAAAAAAAGTGGGGTGGAAAGCTATACAGTTATAACTGCTATGTGATGAAAAGAGGCTTAGGAAGGTTTCTGTGAATACGCGGAAACTGAAAATTCTCCTGTTGGCCAACAGCGATTCGTTCCATACGGAGCGCTTCCTCGCCGAACTGCGCCGGCAGGGATGCCACGTACTGGTAGCCTCTCTTGAACGTGGACACCTACACCACTTCCATCTTAAATGCAGAGGGCCGCATCGTTTCTTTCATTATTTGATGGCGGCGGTGGAAATCCGTCGGCTCATAGATCGCTTTCGACCTGATATTATCAATCCGCATCATGCCAGCGGCTATGGCTTTTCAGCAGCCCTGGCCAATATCAGCAAGAGAGTGCCGGTAGTACTGAATCTGAAGGGTGGCGATATCCTACTGGCTCCCCATAAGTCATTTCTTCACAAAGTGAAGCCCGTCCTAGCGCTGAAGGCCGCCGATTATGTCATAGGCGATTCTCAATATCTCGTCTCGGCGGCAGAGGAGCTTTCGCCTCTATCGGCGAAAAGAGTTATCCCCTGGGGGATTGAAAAAAGGTACCTTTCCTATCACAAACAAAGCTACAACTTCCAGAATCCGCTAAGAATTATAGTCCCCCGCACCCAGGAAAAATTATATAACAACCTGTTTATTGTTCAGTCTCTGGCATCCCTTCTACGCGAAGACAAGATAGAGATAACCTTCACCAACTTTGGCAGCCTTGCCGAAAGTTTTCGCCGACAAACTCAGGCCGTCACAGACAGGGGAGTGAGCTTCTACGACAAAATGCCGCGGGCCGAATTCCTGCCCTTCATGGCCGAGCATGATGTCTATCTCTCTGCCTCGACCACAGATTCATCACCGGCCTCATTAATTGAGGCGATGGCGCTTGGCCTTTTGCCTATTGCTGCGGACATACCGGGAGTGAGAGAATGGTTGACTCCCCACAGCGGCTATCTTTTCAGACAGCATGATGCCGAAGCTCTGAAAACCGTGATCATGAGGCTGCTTGAGAAGCAGGACCCACACGAGCGGATGCGCCAAAGGAACTTGGAGCGGGTAAGAGAAAAAGCGGTTTTCGAAGAGAACATAGCCGAGCAGCTCGCTATCATGAAACACCTGGCGGGAGGGAAGCGCCATTGAAAAACCGCAAGGCTCTGCTCATCTGTTACTATTTTCCGCCTCTCGGGGGAGCGGGAGTTGGACGGCCGCTGGCCCTGTACAAACACCTCCCGGCATTCGGCTGGGAATGTCACGTGCTCACCGTTAAACCAGTTGCTTATCGAGTCTACGAACCGGAGCTGCTGGATGGTTTGGATACTAGCCACATCTATCGCGCCGGATCTCATGACCCACAGAGGCTGCTGCACCTGCTGGGTATCAGAAAGGTGAGTGATGTCTCTATTCACCGCCACAGGAAAATATCCGGCAGGTTCTTTCCCGATTCCAAGGTCGGGTGGGTGAAACCGGCTATCCGAATGGGAAGGGTGCTCTCCTCCAACAATCGTTATGATGTCGTTATTTCCACATCACCTCCAATTTCGAGCCACCTGGTGGCCAAACAGTTGTCCACCGAACTAAATATCCCGTGGGTCGCGGACTTCAGGAATTTCTGGGAGGTTCACAAACCGGAACAGGTATTCAGGTACCAAAGACAGACTGAAAGAGCGTTGAACTTGCTGAAAAGCATAAGGCAGCAGGCGACAGCCATAACGGCACTGAATGGTTCTATTGCCAGCTACGTCGAAGCTGATGAGGTCATTCACAACGGCTTTTACAGCGATTTTGCAGCGCGGTGGAAAACTCCCCAACAGAGCGAACGATTCGTGATCGGTGTGCCGGGAACACTGGATGACATTTGTCCGATTGAACCACTGCTCAAAGTAGTTGCAGCAGTTCGAGAGAAAGCACCGTTCCTATTTGATAAAATCAAGCTGCTGCAGGTGGGACGTGTCAATATCGAATGGTTGCAACCCCAACTTGAGAAGTATGGTCTCAAAGGCCAATGCGATCTTCACCTATTTCAAAAAAGAGTTGATACTATAAAAATCTTATCACAAGCCTCGCTGTTTTACCTTGGGCTGCCATCGCCGGAAGAGAAGGGTGTAATACCGGGACGGATATATACTCTTTTCGCCTCGGGTCGGCCGATACTGGCCGCGGTACCACCAGATAGCGAAGTCGAGAAATTGATCAAACGAACCGGCCATGGCTTTTGCTTTTCTGATAATAATATCTCCACCGCGGTCGACTATTTGTCTGGACAGATCAGGCTATTTGAAACGAACACTCTCAACATCATCCCTCTACCAGAGTTTGCAAGACAATTCTCATCAGACAACCTCGCCAAGAATTTCGCCCACCTCTTTGATCAACTGTAGGGCAGGTCTCTCCCCGAGACCTGCCATCCGCCGAAGGCGGACAGGAGTCAAGGACTCCTGCCCCACATTAACTCGAACACAGCATAGCGTGATTTCTATTTCAGCAGTGTCATCTTCTTCACGGCCGTGAACTGCCCGGTCTGCAAACGATAGAAGTAAATGCCGCCGGCGACAGCCCTGCCGTTATCATTCTTTCCATCCCATTGCACCGTATAAGTGCCTGCCGGAAGAGGCTCGTTCTTTAGCGTCTTAACAAGCTGCCCGAGGACGTTGTAGACGGAGAGCTTCACATGAGAGTACTCGCCGAGATCGAAAGCAATGGTCGTTGTAGGGTTGAAGGGATTGGGATAGTTCTGCGCCAGTGAAAACGAGTACGGCAATCCAACCTCATCCTCACCGATATCACTGGTAACAGTCGGAACATAATCATTCCGGTTAATCATGAAACCCGCTTTCACAGCCGAGACGGTGCAAACGCTGTCTACAACGAAATCATCACTGAACAAGACCAAACCGTAGTCATCAGTAAGAGCTTGTGACACCAAATGCCCCCCCGTGCTGAGAACAACGAGACAGCTTTCAACAGGGCTCTCATCGGCAGTAACGAACATATTCAAAGCACCGCCATCATAGGCGACTGTCACCGATAGACTCCCAGGTACCTCCGTGTAGACTCTCAGAGTGGGATCGCCGAAGAAGTTTTGTCCGTACACGAGATCGCGGTAGTAATAATAGGCTTGCTTGGAAGCGTACATGGCGGTGACTGCAGGACGATCCGGATAGGCAAACAAGGAGTCGAAAAACGCCTTCTGCAGCAAATGGCTAGAACTGACCCAGCCCCAGCGGGAGTACGCCACAAACCCAACCGCTCCGGCATTAGGCAGGCCGAGAAGAGTCTGCACAAGGTTTGGCTTGGTCTGATTGAAAGGAGGCTGGTCTTTGTCAAAAGCCCCATTGCTACAGGCAAGCGAATAATAGAACGAAGCTCTACCATTCTGTAATAGAGAACGACAATCTCCGTTGCCAGAGCCCTCCACCTGACTCATAAAACATGATTTGGGCCAGTCGTTGTAACCGGAGGTGCGGACAGCAAAGACGTCATTACAACCATGGGCGATTATGTTGATGATTCCCCACCCGTCCGAAAGAGTCTCGATCAAATCGTCGGCGCGCTTGTTATACGGAGTCGGATCATCGCCCGAAGCCGCCTCGACGCCTTCAACTGTATCAATGGAGAAATAGTCCGGATAGGCAGCGACGATCCGACCATGCTGCCCGCCACCGCTATAGTCCCGCATCTGATCCGAGGAAAAGAAAAAGGCTCGACCCAAGTATGACCGCTCACTGCCGCCAGGAGACGTTTCATAGGCAATCAACTTGTCCACGTAATTGGCAAGCTGCTCAACGCTGTTGAAAGACAGGCGACCAACAAACAACTCGGGCGTAAGATCAGCGGCATCATCATACGGTTCGCCCCAAACGCCGTCACTGTCGATATCCCATTCACCGGAGAGATCGGCGAAGTACAGATCACAAATCTCCTGTGACTCCAGCGAGGGAATCACGTTGGTCGCGTAGTAATATGCGTATCTTATCGGTAACACCGTTTCGTCACCGGCCAACAAGACATATCGGCCGCCGCCAGCAGAGAATTGCTTCAGGTACTCACGCAGCTTCTCGGCATCGTCGCGACCGGAACAAGCCGCAAGAATATCGTCAACAAACACGACGGCTGTCCTGTATCCGGTTGAGGTCTTGTACCTGGCCAACTCCCGACAGGGCACAGCCAACTCAAGCGAAGTGATGATCACATAATCAATCCCATCAGAAGCACCCATAAGATCAAGACGGTCCCTACTATTACGATTTCCGGTAAAGACATCCCGATAAGAGAGCAACTGCTCCCGGCGGACAAGTCGTGATCCGACCGATATCTTGATGGACCGATTAAAAAATGCATGACCGAGGCTGTCCGCGGTGACCGGAAAAACTGTCAGCTTCAGGTAGCGTTTGCCATGGACAATTACCTCCTCGTTGCCATAGACCGCTTCCATTCCAATTCTGTTATGCCTTGAAAATGACTTCCCGATCTTGTCATAAAGCTCGGGATCCGACGTAGGTATGTCTTCAAGGGAAGCCTCAGAGAGCGACATATCAATCGATTGTCGTTCTGAGGCTACGAAACTGATTGCGTCCGCATGTTCCCCGGCCAACAGTTCAACATAGAACGTCTTACAGCAAATGAGCGCCCGCCTTCCCACCGCTACCGGCTCATAGCCGGGATAGCCAACCTCAAGTCTTGCTGGCGAGACACGCAGCAGTGACTGGTCGAATTCTAAGGTTGCAGGCCCAGACGCCGCAGCACCGGCCGTGAGCACCAAAATCAACGCATATACAGCGAAAACTATCTTCACACTACCCTCTGTTTCACTCTGAATCCGGTTATTAGAATGCAACTTGACGGCCTTGCCTGGGCGGGGATATCTCATGGAAGGCAGGGGCGCAACACAAGAAGTATACATCGGTTACAGCGAATACTTAAAGTACAACACAAGATCGACGCTCTGGACGGCCTACGATTTGGGGGGAAAATTCCAACTATATGTAGGAGGTGTGATAGGACAAATCATCAGGCGAAAGAAAAATGTCTCGGTGAGTCTCTTAGCACAGAAGAGGTTACATTTACGATATATGCTACTGCTTGAAAGAAAAAAGGTTACAGGCTGTATTTATCGCATGGTAAATGCAAAAAAAGACTTGACTAAGGTGGCGAGAATATGCTACTAATGGTTTAGAGTAGGAGGCAGTGGTAAATTGTGGAGAACCAATTGTCCGGCTTCTATGGAAAATATAACACTACGATGGACAACAAAGGGCGATTCCCCTTGCCTGCCAAGTTGCGTAGTGTCCTCGGTCCCGGGAAGAAGCGCCTGTTGGATGGTGGCCTGATATTGACAAAGGGCTTGGAAGGTTGCCTGACTCTTTACCCCCAACCTGAATGGCAAGAGATACAAGAACGTCTTGCCTCTCTCCCTTTTACCCAAAGAGATTACCGATATTTCAGCCGCCGGTTTTATTCATCGGCAGGCGCAGTGTCACCCGATCGAAACGGCCGGATACTTATCCCTTCCCATCTTATCTCAGAGGCAGGGTTAAAAAAGGAACTACTCGTGATTGGCGTCAACCGCTGGGTGGAAATCTGGAATCCCGATCGCTTCGATTACTATCTGGAGCAGTTTTCCAGAAGCTACGAAGAAGTAGCGGAACGATTGTTCATGCGAAATGGCGAACAAAACGACCAAACCATACCACCTGCCGGTGATGGCAGAAGAGGTGGTTGAGCTCCTCATAACGAACCGGGATGGCACCTACGTCGATTTGACCGCCGGTTTGGGGGGACATCTGAAAGCACTTGCAGAGGCGCTGGCACCTAATGCCCGCCTATATGGCCTGGATAAAGATCCCGAAGCCGTAAAACTGGCTACAAAGAATTTAGCCAACTGCAGACAACTGAAGGAAATTGTAAAAGCCTCCTTTGGAGACCTTGAGGCAGCAATGGATGGGGTAACAGAGGAACTGTTTGACGGAACCTTGTTGGATTTGGGGCTTTCTTCCTACCAGCTCGACATCCCCCAGCGCGGTTTTTCATTCCGTCAGGAGGGCCCTCTGGATATGCGGTTTGATCCCACCTCCCAGACTATAACAGCAGCCGATTTGATCAACTCGCTCAGTCAGGAAAAGCTGACGGAGATCATTCGCTCTTTCGGCGAGGAACGACGGGCATACGGAATTGCCAAGGCCATTATCAGGGAACGAGAGAAGACAATGATTCAGACAACGGCTCAGCTGGCAAACATCGTGACCGGCGTCACACCTCCCCCCCATCGAGCCAAATCATTAGCGCGAGTGTTTCAGGCCTTTCGTATCGCTGTTAACTGCGAACTTGAGCAACTGCAGGCAGTCTTGCCGATGGCTCTCTCGAGACTGAAGGTCGGAGGCCGTTTAGCGGTGATCTCTTATCATTCACTGGAGGATCGCCTCGTGAAACGTTTCTTCCAGCAGGAGGCAAAGGGTTGCATCTGCCCACCCGGGTTGCCGGAGTGTATCTGCGGAGCTACACCACGCGTGAGGATTCTCACCCGCAGGCCAGTGACACCCCGATCAGATGAAAATGACCGCAACCCGCGGGCACGTTCGGCAAAACTACGAGTAGCGGAGAAAATAGCAGCATGAAAAGGACAATGCGGAAGTTCAAGGAGACAGTCGAGATTCGGTCCTCGGTGATTAACCGGCTGCGCTCGCATCGCTACTTCCCGGTCGGTGTTTTCATGTGTGCCTTTCTGGCGGCGGCCTGTTTCCACGTTTGGCAGAGAGTCAAGGTTCTGGAACTGGTGAAGGAGGTCTCGTACCTCAGAGTAGAAAATTCCGACCTCGTCAACAATGTCAAAAAAGTCTACTCCGAGATATCCTCTCTGGAGATGGGCTCGCGAATTGAACTCTACGCCTGTGACACACTTGGTCTACAACCAATTACCGCAGATCGTCTTATCACGCTGGCACCAAAGAAGGCACAAACCTACCCACAGGACCAATTCGCCCTCCTGAAAGCAGGGATCAAGAGAGCTCTAAGATATGTACCAGTAGTGAAGCAGACCAGCGCCACCGCCAGTGAACTCCGCCCTATTGAGATTGATTCGCTTGCCACCCAAGGCAAAAGCAGATGAAACGTACTAAACAGGAACGTTTACGGCTAGGTGCATTGTTTGCAATGGTCTGTGCCTTTTTCGTTGTAGCCATTTTGAGACTCGGGCATTTTCAAATCCTGTTGCACCCGCAGTACAGCAAAATCGTTGAAGATCAATCCCGAAGGGAAGTGTCGATTCCGGCCAGGCGTGGCCTTATCTACGATCGCAATGGCACGATTGTCGCCGACAATGTGACAGTGTCCTCACTGTATGCCTATCCAGTCAACAATGAGCAACTGCGAGATGCCTCATCTTATCTGGAGCGGCTGCTCGGCCTCGAACAGGGAAGCGCCCGGAAGAAATTCGGTCTTGCTACAGGGAGGTTCCGTTGGATAAAAAGGAGAATCGATGACAAGCTGGCACGCACAGTCGAGGCCGACAACCCCGGTGGGCTGTACCTTCGCAAAGAGACGCAACGAGTGTACCCGTATGGGCTGGTGGGGAAACAGGTTCTCGGATTTACAGACATAGACCACCACGGTCTGGCAGGTGTGGAGCTTTCGTATGATTCCGTTCTCGCAGGCAAAAAGGGTTTAGCCGATATCCGTCGTGACGGCCTTCGCAATATCTTCCGAGTCAAGGAGGCAGCGCTGGTTAAACCGCAGCCCGGCAGATCACTGGTGCTGACGATTGACTGGCAACTGCAGGCTGTTGTTCAGCGGGAACTCGAACAAGGGATTGATAAATATCATGCTAAATCAGGCATGGCGGTATTTATGGATTGCAACAACGGGGATATCCTTGCCATAGCGCACTTCGATCCCAAAGAGAAGAACAAGGACAAGCCGGTCAAGCTTCGAGCCGTAACAAATCAGTTCGAACCGGGATCGGTATTTAAACCATTTACCGCAGCGGCTTTTTTGGAAGCCGGGGTAGTCAATCCTGCGGACTCTATCTATTGCGAGGAAGGTAAGTGGAAGATCGGTCGGCGTACACTCCACGACGATAAAAAATATGGCTGGTTAACGTTCGGGCAGGTTATAGAGTTATCCAGCAACATCGGAGTTGCAAAATGCGCGATAGAGCTCGGCGGCGATGAGTTGTATAAAACGGCATGCCGTTTTGGGATGGGTAAGAAACTCGGTGTCGGCTTACCGGGAGAGATCAAGGGAAGTGTGTTCCGTCCCACACAGTGGTCAGATTACACCATAGCGGCGTTGGCCATGGGGCACTCGGTAGCCGTAACAGCCCTGCAAATGGCTGCCGGATTCACAGCTATTGCCAATGGTGGAAAGCTGCTGCTCCCGAGACTGATCCTCGGCGGGGTCAGCGAAAACAGATTTGTACCAAACAACAGCAGCGACAATGTGATCGCACAAGTTATGAGTGAAACCACGGCTGGTACGCTCCGCACCCTCTTGGAAGGAGTCGTGGAGAGGGGGACAGCCGAGGCGGTTCGTTCTCCCGTAGTCACCATAGCTGGAAAAACAGGCACGGCGGAAATCCCAAACCTGAAGCAAGGCGGGATCATCAAAAACAAGTTTGTAGCCAGCTTTGCAGGGTTCTTCCCGCGCGAAAAACCGTTGGTCGCCGGCATTGTCATCTTCCATGAACCGGAGCCGATACACTATGGCGGCTGGACAGCGGGGCCGGTGTTTCGCAGAATTGCTGAGCGGTATCTTATCTTAAGGCCGGATCTATTCCCCGTTGATTCAAGACTGCTGGTAGAACATTCCCGGCGAGCAGAAAATACTGTGAAGGTTCCCGACTTCATCGGACGCGACTTGACCACAGCAGCAGCCACAGCCGCCGAGCACGGCTTGCGGTTGCGCACCAACGCCTCCGAGGGCAATGTCGTCTGGCAGTTCCCGGCGGCTGACAGATTGGTTTTCGCTGACGATGAAGTTATGGCGGCTGTCGTGGAAGTAGGCAAATCAGATCTGCAAATGGCTGACCTGACAGGTCTGTCAATCCGTCAGGCTTCAGCCTTTCTCAAGTTTGCAGGTATAACATACAAGATAATGGGGAACGGCCGGGTGACAAAGCAATCAATCCGACACGGCCAAGAAATAACAGACAAGACTCTCTGTCGGCTTCAATGCCGACCGCAGTAGGAGGGAGCCATTACACTGGGAGAGTTAATTCGGGAGTTGCCGGGGGTTGAAAGTACCGGCCGCACCGACATTGAAATCGAGACAATTGAATACGATTCACGCTTGGTGCGAAAGAACGCTTTGTTTTTTGCCGTCAAGGGCTTTACTCACGACGGCTACGACTTTGTCCGGCAGGCAAAGGCTAACGGCGCCGTAGCCGTGATGGGGGAACAGCACAAATGTCGTGTTATTGAAAACCACGTACACGTCCCGGACATCCGGCAAGCAATGGCGGATGTTTCAGCCCGGTTCTATGGCAATCCCGGGCTCAAGCTGGAAATCTACGGCGTCACCGGTACCAATGGCAAGACGACCGTCTGCCATCTCATCAGACAGATCCTTGAGAAAGGGGGCAAGAAGATCGGTCTGGCCACTTCCCTTGCATACGACAGCGGTAGGGAAACCTTCCCAGCGGAACGAACAACGCCTGAGTCGCTTGACCTTCAGCGTCTGTTGTTTCTCATGAAGAAAAACGGATGCACAAATGCGATTATCGAAGTCTCATCACATGCACTTGTGTTGAAACGGGTCGAAAATATCAACTTCCGAGTTGCTGTCTTTACCAATTTCACACGCGACCACCTGGATTTCCACAAGACGATGGACGAATATCTCAAAGCCAAAGCCCTCTTGTTGGATAAGCTACAAGGTTATCCATGTTATGCGGTTGTCAATCTCGACGTGCCGGAGTTCCGAGGGTTTTTTGGCAACCCGGAGCTGTCCTGCTTATCCTTCTCTCTCAGCGACCACAATGCGGATGTATATTGCAGCCGATACCACCTCGAAGCCGATCATACTACGCTTGACCTAGTCACCCCTATCGGAACGCGGACCGTAACCTACAAATTACCCGGCCGGTTCAACCTGATGAATGCCCTGGCGGCGGCGGCGGCGGGGTTGGCCGGCCACATGGACCTCGATATTGTAATCAGCGGTCTTGAATCAGCCCGATCTGTGCCGGGCCGGTTTGAAGTGATCCGAGCGGGGCAGCCGTTCGCAGTGTAT
The DNA here is from genome assembly GCA_964416195.1 of uncultured Ignavibacteriales bacterium. Classification (GTDB taxonomy): domain Bacteria; phylum Zixibacteria; class MSB-5A5; order GN15; family FEB-12; genus CAYQDB01. The sequence continues at coordinate 119,478 of CAYQDB010000002.1, read as the reverse complement.
GTCGACTACGCACACACACCAGACGCAATTGAACGCTTGTGCCAGTCGGCACGTGATATTTCCAAGGGGAGGCTACTACTCCTCTTCGGATGCGGCGGCAACAGGGATCGTGGCAAGCGTCCCTTGATGGGTAAAGCCGCTACCACCAGTGCGGACTATACTGTCCTGACCTCGGACAATCCGCGCGACGAGGAACCGGAGGCAATTCTTGCAGAGACCAAAGCTGGCATGACAGGAAACGACTATGACGTGCACGTTGATCGCCGTGAGGCAATCAGGGCTATTCTGCGAAAGGCTCAGACAGGTGATGTTGTTATTGTCGCCGGTAAGGGAGCTGAAAAGTACCAGGAAATCAAGGGTGTCAGGCACCCGTTTGACGATATAGGTGAGGTCAAAACCGCGTTGATAGACCTCGGGTATGCACCTTTAGCAGAAGACGAGGGGAATTGATCAGTTTGCGCTTCGATCAATTAGCTGCGGCGATCGGTGGAACACTGTACCACACCGGCGGCGCCTCCAGGTCCTTCCGGGGCGTGTCGATTGACAGCCGTTCTACCCGCACCGGCGAACTGTTTGTCGCCATCCGTGGCGACAACAAGGATGGCCACGACTTTGTTGACCAGGCTATCGAGAGAGGCGCCAGCGGTATAGTCATAGAGTTCACCTACCAGAAGATTGACAACATCAGAGGCGACATAGCTGTCGTTGTCGTCCACAACAGCCACGAAGCGATGATGAGATTGGCCAAAATGTATCGCGAAACCAGCCGCGCTCGCTTTGTAGCTATCTCCGGCTCCAATGGCAAAACTACCACGAAGGAGTTGGCCTTTCACCTGATCAGCGCTGTCAAAGAGCATACATACTGTTCTCCCGGCAACCTGAACAATCTCTACGGGGCCCCATTGGCCCTGTTTTCCATGCCTTCAGACACCACAGTGGCGGTAATGGAACTGGGCATTTCTACTCCTGGGGAGATGACCCGCCTGGCGAACATCGTTCGCCCTGACATTATTGTTATCACCAATGTCGGTCCGTCACACCTGGAATTCCTTGATTCTGTTGAAGCCGTGGCGCGTGCCAAGCTAGAGCTGGTAAAGGCGGTCTCCGACGATGTGCCGGTGATTGTAAATGCTGATGACCCCGTTCTCATGGCTGAAGCACAGAAACAACGCAGAGACCTCACTACCTTTGCGGTTGACGGTGAGGCCGATTTCAAACCCAGATCAGTTGAACAGAAGGATATCAACACCACGCTGGTCACGATTGACGGGCATGCTTTCAGGCTCCCTCTGGCGGGAAAACATCAGGTATATAACCTGCTGGCAGCATACGCGGCCTTCAAAACACTCGGGTTGACCTTCAAGAACGTCGACACACTCCGCATAACTCTGGACACCGCACCTATGAGAGGACAGATTATCCGGAAGAACGAGATCACGTTTTTTGCCGACTGCTACAACGCCAACCCCAACTCAGTAAAGGCCGGCCTGGAAGCGTTTTTTGAAATGTCCAGGGGGATACGGCGTATTGTTATCCTGGGTGATATGCTTGAACTGGGCGACAGCGCCATTGCCTATCACCGAGAAATAGGCCATATCCTGTCAAAGTATACCTTCGACCTGGCAGTCTTCGTCGGTAACCTATCAAAATACACAATGCAAGAAGCCCTTGCCCACGGAGTACCGGAAGGCGCGGTCAAACATTATGATAGTACAGACGAGTCCGCCCACGCTTTATCGGAGTATCTTACAGCCGGCGACTTCGTGTTCATTAAGGCTTCACGAGGCATCGGCCTGGAAATAATCATCGACGCTGTTGAGCAGAAAGGAGAGTCGGCCTGATGCTGTACCACCTGCTGTATCCTCTCACCAAATATGTCTCCGGTTTCAATCTGTTCAAGTACATTACATTCAGAACGGCCGGAGCCACTGTAACCGCCATCATTATCTGCCTTATCCTCGGTCCGCTGTTCATCAGCCTACTGAAGAAGTATCAAGTAAAAGAGAAGATTCGCGAAGAAGGTCCCCCAAGTCACAAAAATAAAGCAGGCACGCCGACTATGGGCGGTCTGATCATCCTTGCCGGGATCATCATACCCACCCTCCTGTGGGCGGACTTGACCAACTTCTATGTCTTGATGCTGCTGCTGGCGACTCTCTGGCTGGGATTGATCGGCTACATGGACGACTACCTGAAGGTCATAAAAGGCCAATCCAAAGGGATGGTAGCCAGAAAGAAACTGATCGGGCAGATTCTGCTGGGATTGATTTTTGCCGTCATGCTTCAGTATTTTGCCCCCAGCGATCAGTATAACGGCACCACAGGGGTTCCATTTTTCAAGAACTACATGCTGGTGCTCGGCTTTCTGTACATTCCATTTGTCATTGTGGTTATCACCGGTTCATCAAACGCAGTCAATCTCACCGATGGCCTGGACGGGCTGGCTATTGGCTTGTGCGGAATATGTTTTTTCACCTTTGGGGGCATCGCATACATTACCGGTCGCCTCGACTTCACTGACTACCTGCAGATCGAGTACCTTCCAGGCACAGGAGAACTTACCGTCTACTGTGGAGCGGCGATCGGTTCATGCCTCGGGTTCTTGTGGTTCAACTCACATCCGGCTGAGGTCTTCATGGGTGACACCGGATCAATGGCGCTTGGTGGAGCTCTGGGAGCAATAGCCATCATGCTTAAAAAGGAACTGCTGCTGGTGATTGTCGGCGGTGTTTTTGTAGTTGAAGCGCTGTCGGTAATTATTCAAGTTGTATCATATCGTTACCGCGGCGGCAAGCGGGTGTTCAAGATGGCGCCCATTCACCACCATTTTGAACTGTTCGGCTGGCCGGAATCCAAGGTAGTGGTACGGTTTTGGATTATGGGCGCTCTGTGCGCCTTGCTAACGCTAGCGACATTGAAAGTACGATGACAGTTGAACAGCGGATAAAAAACAGACAGATTGGCATAGTCGGGATGGCTCGCTCCGGCATGGCGGCCGCCTACTTGGCGAGAAGTCAGGAGGGACAACCGTTCGTCTCTGATTCAGCCCGAGCGGAACTGCTGACAAGACAGACTGACCGCCTGCAGCGCGATGGCATCCCCTTTGAGACCGGACTCCATTCGGAACGCTTGCTTAAAAGCGACTACCTGGTTATATCTCCGGGAGTACCACTTGAGCTTGATATTCTGCAGAGCGCACGACAGAAGGGTATTCCGATATTCTCAGAACTGGAGTTCGCTTCTTGGGTTTGCCGGGGCAAGCTCATTGCCGTAACCGGTTCCAATGGTAAAACCACAACTACCACACTGATTGGCGAAATGTTCTCCGCCGCCGGCTACGACGCCTATGCCTGCGGCAATATCGGCCTGCCGTTCAGTGAAGTTGTTCACGAAATCAACCAAGATGGGATCGCCATTGTCGAAGTCTCTACATTTCAGCTTGAAGCCATTGCCGACTTCAGACCGGACGTGGCGCTTATTCTGAACTTGACTACCGACCATCTCGATCGACATGGCACTTTTGAGAAGTACAAAGCTCTCAAATATCGCATCACCGAGAACCAAACGGTTGATGACTTCCTCGTCCTGAACCGAGACGATCCCAAAATCATCGATGACACGATCTCTACCGCCGCCCGGAAAGTGTTCTTTACTACTACCGACACTGCCGACACCACAGCTTTTGTCAGAGACGGTTACCTATATACGAGGTATGGCGAGAGAGAATCACGGATTATCAGATGTGGCGACATCCTCATCCCGGGTCCGCACAACCTTCAGAACGCCGCGGCTACTGTATGTGTCGCCGCGCTGTTTGATATACCGGTGGAAACGACTGAGAAGGTGCTACGCAGTTTCCCGGGCGTTGAACATCGCCTGGAAAACGCCGGTCGGGTTGCGGGTATCAGTTTTGTCAACGATTCCAAGGCAACCAATATCGATTCCGTCTGCTGGGCGCTGCGTTCCATCAATAGGCCCATTTACCTTATCGCCGGTGGGCGCGACAAAGGAAACGACTACCGGCCCCTCATCGAGCACGGGAAAGGCAAGGTAAGAAGTGTAGTTGTCATCGGGGAAGCAAAAGAGAAGATATTCAACGCGCTGGGACAGGTATTCCCCATCCAGTTCGCTGATTCACTGGAGGAAGCGGTTCGAAAGAGCTTTGATTTGGCCCATCCGGGAGAAACAGTCTTGCTGTCACCCGGCTGCGCCAGCTTTGATATGTTTGATAACTATGAACATCGCGGCCACGTTTTCAAGGCCGCAGTAGCAAGTTTAAAAGATGGTACGCAGAAAAACCAGACTGTCTCAAAGTAAGCGGAGAATCGACGAGAAACTCCTGCTGGCCTACCTGATCACCCTCGCGGCAGGACTGGCGACTGTTTATTCCACTTCCTCGGTCCTTGCAGAAGCTAAATTCGAATCACACCTGTATTTTCTCTGGCACCAGTTGCTGTGGGCAGGGTTGTCATTGGCAACGATAGCCATAATCTGCAAAATAGACCTGGCAAAGGCAGCCGTCTATTCGCTACCGGCGTTCCTGGCAGTGCTTGTCGCGCTGGGGGTAGTTTTCCTGATGCCCGAACGTAACGGTTCCCATCGCTGGCTGGAACTCGGGCCATTGACTATTCAACCATCGGAGTTGTTTAAGTTTGTAATGATCTTCTTCCTTGCCTTCTTCCTTTCCAACCGGAAGCAGAACATCGCCGACTCGCGACAACTGCTGCGGCGCTACGCTCCTTTGCTTGGAACCGGATTGGCATTGATCCTGCTGGAACCCGACCTGGGCACCACGATCGTAGCCTTTTTGACCGCCCTGGGCATATTCTTTTTAGCTGGGGCGCGCCTCAGGCACCTTCTGGCAGCCCTCGTGCCTCTGATGGGCACAGCGGCATTCGCTGTCTTTGTCTTAGGTTACAAGAAATTGCGCATGGAAAATTATGTGGCATCGGTGTCCGATCCTCTTCGGGGCGGCTACCAGAGCATGCAGGCCGCGCTGACACTGGGAGCGGGAGGTATATTCGGGGTTGGGTTTGGCGATGGACGCCAGAAGCTGTTTTTCCTTCCATACCCCCACACCGATTTTGCATTCGCCGCCATGGGCGAAGAGATTGGTCTGATCGGCCTGCTGGTAGTACTGGGGTGCTTGTTCTACATTCTCTGGCGCGGACTGAAAATCGCGGGTGGGCAGCCTGATAGATTTGGATATTTACTCGCCTCCGGCATAACATTATCGCTTTTCGTCAACTGCGCTATCAATATCGGCGTAGTGACCTGTCTCCTTCCGGTAACCGGGTTGGCGCTGCCGTTTATTTCCTACGGTGGCTCTTCCCTGCTGGTGTCCAGCGCTGCCCTGGGAGTGCTGCTTAACTTGTCGAAGAGGACAGCAAGGTAAGTATGACGACAGAAGCAACCAGGATCGTTTTCGCTGGAGGCGGCACCGGCGGCCACTTGTTCCCGGCCATTGCCATCGCCAACAGAATCACGGAGATTGTGCAAGATGAGATGACAATAGACATCGTTTTTGTAGGCACCAAAAGTGGTTTAGAGAACCGGATGCAGGAATCGCTCGGTTACCCGCTGCATCTTATCAATATCCGCGGCTTCGCCCGCTCGTTTACACTGAAGAATCTGTTGATACCGTTCATCCTCGTAAGGGCTCTGGTGCAATCAGCGCTGTTGTTGAGAAGGTTCCACCCCGACGTTGCAGTAGGGACCGGCGGGTATGTATCATGGCCGGTTCTCAGGATTGCAGCACTCAAAGGGATTGCCACAGTGCTGCAGGAGCAGAACTCATTTCCTGGGATCACCACCCGTCACCTGGCTCAGCGAGCAAAACGAATCTACCTGGGTTTTGAAACAGCTCGTGAACACTTGAAGACGAAGGCAAAAATCATCGTGACGGGCAACCCTGTGCGGAAGTCAGTACTGAATGGAAGCCGATCAGAAGCAATGAAAACATTCGGCCTCAATCCGGAAAAGATAACCATCCTGGTGCTGGGAGGGAGTCAGGGCGCCCGAGCGATCAACAACGCCGTGCTGACCAGCCTTGAGAAAACGCATTTGCCCTCTGAATACCAGCTTTTATGGCAAACGGGAAGAAGGGACTACAAGGAGGTGGCCGCGCGAGCGGGCAGAAAGGTTACCGACTGCGCCCTTCTCCCCTTTGCCGACAGGATGGACCTGGTGTATGCCGCCGCAGACCTGGCCATTGCTCGTTCCGGAGCGCTGACGTTGGCTGAACTCACTACCTGCAGCGTGCCGTCGATTCTCATTCCCTACCCGTTCGCAGCCGGAGACCACCAAAGGAAAAACGCTGCCTCCCTTGTTGACCAACGGATGGCTGCGCTCATTGAGGATAAAGACCTGGACAGGACTGACCTGCTGGGGGAGGCAGTATCGCTTCACCGGTCGGACCGTTTTCAAGAGATGAAGCAAGCAATCACCGAATGGAACCATGACAGAAGACCAGCGGTCGATGTGATCGCTGAAGACATCGTCAACCTCATCAATGAAATCAGAAAGGCTGGACATTGACGGCGCCGGAAAGCTCCACGCTCAAGAAAAAGATCGAACACTTCAGAAGTAACACGATAATGTTCGGAAAAATAAAAAAACTACACTTCGTCGGTATTGGCGGTGCCGGAATGTCCGGTATTGCGGAAATACTATACAACTTAGGCTATCATATCTCGGGTTCCGATCGCTCGCCCAGCGAGATCACAGATTACCTTGGATCCTTAGGGGTGACCATTTATGGCGAGCACCGAGCTGAAAATCTGGAGGATATGGACGTTGTGGTCATTTCCTCTGCCGTCGGTGAGGACAATCCGGAAGTTGTCGAGGCGCGCCGGAGGAGTATCCCCGTAATCAAGAGAGCTGAGATGCTGGGTGAGTTGATGCGACTGAAGTTCTCCATCGGCGTTTCCGGTACGCACGGCAAGACAACAACCACTTCAATGATCGGCAAGATACTCCAGCATGGCAATTACCAGCCGACGCTCATCGTGGGAGGTGTCGTAGCCGAACTTGGCACCGGGGCCGCTTTGGGAAAAGGCGACTATCTGGTAGCCGAAGCTGATGAATATGATCGCTCCTTTCTATCAATGTTTCCGACTGTAGCCGTAGTAACCAACCTTGAGAGCGATCATCTGGATTGCTATGCCGACATGGATGACCTGATTAATTCGTTTCTAATCTACATGAACCGCGTCCCGTTCTATGGCTTAGTCGTCATTTCTGCCGATGACGAACGTCTGTTGGCCCTGCAGCCGAAAATAGTGCGGCGCTGCGTAACCTTTGGTTTCTCCGCCGACGCCGACTATCGCGCTGTAGGCATTAGTTCACAACCGGGCCGATCCACCTTTTCAGTCTACCATCGGGACAATCCCCTCGGAGAGATTATCCTGCACGTACCGGGTAAGCATAATGTCGCTAACGCTCTGGCAGCAGTGGCCACCTGCTACGAGCTTGAAGTACCGTTCACAACCATTACTGACAGCCTGCTTCATTTCAGCGGAGTCGCGCGGCGTTTCGAGATTATCGGAGAGGTCAACGGAATCATGGTGGTTGATGACTACGCCCACCACCCTACGGAAATCACAGCCACTCTCAAGGCGGCAAAGGAAGTCTACAGCCGGCGAGTGATCGTTGTGTATCAGCCGCATCTATACAGCCGCACCCGAGACTTCATGAGTCAGTTCGCAGAGGCGCTCTCCTTGGCGGATAAATGCCTCCTGGTCGATATCTACCCCGCCCGTGAAAAACCTATAGAGGGTATCACTTCGGAAGTAATCATGCGCCAGGCTCACAGTAAGGGTATTGGTGATTTTCAGTACATCGGTCGGGAAGAGAACGCCCCGGAGGAAGTTGCCAAAATCGCCCGTCCTGGCGATCTCGTCATAACTATGGGTGCTGGTTCCATAACTCGTATAAGAACCCAACTGCTGAAAACGTTGGAGAACAAGTGAAGGGTTCCTTACACAAGACGAAATTGCTTTTCGCCTTTGGCGTGGTCATCGCGGTGGTATCACTTGGGGTCATCAATTTCACGGACGCCTGCCGCCTTGAAGAAGTAACATTCAATAATAAGCCGGTCAACGATTGGCCTATCCGATATGATATGCTACGTAAGAAATCACTGTTCCGGCAACCACTCGACAGCCTGGGACAAGTTGTTCTGTCCAAGAAGGGAACGTTCAAGGTCGATATCTCATGTTCCTGGCCGCACACTTTGAATATCAGAACCAACGCCTTCTCCCCCACCTGTTTCCTGCTGGACAAAGGGTCAGGCCAATTGTGCGGACTTGTGGGCAACGGCAGGATCACCCCCCTTCGGAACGCTGTCACCGACTGGGAACGACCTGTTCTCACTGGCGTCAAAAGCGGTCGGTTGCTTGGCTATTGCCGGGATGCAAGGGTTAAGGTTGTCGTCGACCAATTGGAACTGCTTCGCAAAAACAACCTAAACCTGTTCCGGCTCATTGACGAAATCGATTTTGAAACAGCGGATTATGTTCAGGTTTCCATTTCTGGGCTGCCCTATCGACTGAAGGTCCGTCCCGGTGAGCTTTCGGAGGACCTGGGGCGATTTATTGAATTTATCACCCGGTACGATCCCGATCTGAGTGGGATTCGTCAGATTGATCTGCGCTATGACAACATGATTGTTTGTGCTCGTGGGAAGAACTGAGATGGCCTCGGAAAACATCATTGCCGCAGTGGACATAGGGACAACTAAAATTGTCGCCCTGGTCGGCGAGATGGACGAAGAGGGACGGGTCTACGTCATCGGGCATGGATCGTCGCCTGCCGATGGACTTCGCCGGGGTATTGTCATCGACATGGAGAAGACCGTAGCGTCGATACAGAAGGCTGTGAACGATGCAGCATTGGTTTCCGGAACTGAAATCGACCGCGTAACAGTCGGCATTGCCGGTGAACACATTCGCTCCATCAACAGTCAGGGTGTGATTGCTGTCAACCGTTCCGACAACGAAATCACGGCTGGCGACGTTAAACGGGCGATAGAAGCAGCCAAAACGGTGGCCATACCGGTCGACCGTGAGATCATTCACGTAATTCCGCAACAATACTCGGTAGACGATCAGACCGGCATCCGGGACCCTGTGGGAATGTCCGGTGTTCGGCTCGAGGTAGAAGCCCATATCGTGACTGCGTCAGTGACGACTGCCAAGAACATCTTTCGCGCTCTTGAACGGTGTCGACTTGAGGTTGACCACATCGTACTTGAATCCCTGGCGCTGTCAGAGGTAGTTCTCTCAGAAAGTGAAATGGATATGGGGGTAATTGTCGTCGATATCGGCGGCGACATCACCAATGTCTCCATCTTCTACGACAGCGCCATCAGACATACAGCCGTGGTACCATTGGGCGCGAAAAACGTCACCAACGATATCGCCATCGGGCTGCGCATGACCGTGGATCAAGCCGAGTCGCTCAAGCTCAGTCACGGCGCAGCGCTGGCGGCACTGGTGGACCCTGAAGAAATGATCACGGTTCATAGCGCTTCAGGGCACGAAACCAAAGAAATCTCACGCAGTGTGCTGGCTTCAATTATCGAACCGCGCACGGAAGAGATTCTATCTCTGGCCATACGGGAAGTTAAGCGAATGGGCATCGGAGACATACTCACCACCGGCGTGGTCCTGACCGGCGGCGGGGCGCTCTTGCCTGGAACGACCGAACTGGCAGAGCAGATGTTTGACATGCCTGTTAGGGCAGCTGAGATCAAGGGTATCGAACACACTCCTGATGAACTGAACTCAGCACGTTATGCAACCGCTCACGGGCTGCTGGTTTACGGCTTCACCTACGAACCAATCATGAGTGGGAAAAACGGTTGGGCGCGGAGGCTATTAAAAAAACTTGAAAACTTGTTTTCAAAGCAGTTTTAATGGATAGACGTTCATGGAGGAACCAGACATGTTAAAACAGAAACACTCTTTCAAGTTTGCCGACGATTTTGTCGGCTACGCCAATATCAAGGTGGTCGGTGTAGGCGGAGCCGGCGGTAATGCCATCAACCGGATGATTGAAGCCGGTCTAAAAGGGGTGGAGTTCATCGCCATCAACACGGACGCCCAGGTTCTCGACCAGAATCGAGCCGACAAGAAAGTTCAAATCGGCTGCGAGTTAACCGGTGGGCTCGGGGCCGGTGCCAACCCCGAGATTGGAAAACGGGCAATTGAGGAAAACCGCCAGGAGGTGGCGCAGGAAATCAGCAAACCCAACCTGATCTTTATCACTGCCGGGATGGGCGGAGGAACCGGCACCGGCGGCTCACCGGTGGTAGCTGAAATCGCCAAAGCGGCCGGGGCATTGACGGTTGCAATCGTAACCAAGCCATTCCGATTTGAGGGGCCACAGAGAATGGCGCGTGCCGATCACGGACTGACAGAGCTGAGGGATAAGGTCGACACACTCATCACCATACCAAACGAACGACTGCTGGAGATCGTCGACAAGAAAACAACACTTAACGCCGCCTTTGCCACTGCCGACGAAATCCTACATCAGGCCACAAAAGGCATCTCCGACCTTATCACCATACCGGGATTAATCAACTGCGACTTTGCGGATGTCCGCACAGTGATGCTCGAGAGAGGGGATGCCCTGATGGGCACTGGGCTGGGCACCGGAGATGAGAAAGCGGCGGACGCCGCCAAGGAAGCTATCTCCTCGCCCCTGCTTGAAGATGTCTCTATCAGCGGCGCTAAGGGAGTTCTCATTAACGTCACCGGCGGAGAAGATATGACGCTTTTTGATGTCAATGCCGCGACCACGCTCGTCTACAAAGCTGCTGGCAACGATGCCAACATTATCTTTGGCGCCGTTATCGATCCAGAGATGAATGATCAGATACGGGTGACCGTCATTGCCACCGGCTTTACCACTCAGTCCGAGCAGGCTCAGGCATTGGAAGAGAAGACACCTACAATTGTCGTGGCTAAACCGATTTCACTGTTCCCCGAGCATACCTTTACCGCACCCAAACAAACACCCTCAGTTTCAGAACCGGTCGAGGCTGCCGTCGAAGGCAATACACAACCGGCAACGAACAGTGACTTCAGCGACGGAAATGGCAACGGCAAGCGGAGTCGGGTACCGCTTTTTTCAGAAGACGACCGCACCATTCCGGCTTATATCAGAAGACTTGAAGACAGGTAACAAGGTTGCTTCAAGCCGCTCGGATTCCGGACACGGCTCCAGGGATGTATACCTACGACACGTGCCGACAAAAAGTAACTTTCCGAAGAGGCCGCTGAGCAAGCTGGTTCCTCAGTAATGCTGCCGATCAGCCTAAGCTGCCGGCGGCATTCTTTTTTTGGTCGCAGAGATTGCGCTGCCGGAAGGGTTTTGAAAGGAAAATATGCTATAGAGGTTAATTTACTCCATTGACGAAATCGCCAATTCTTATTATATTGTGAATTAGTAAGTATACAGATCTTTACTGCACAGAAAATAGGAGATCAAGCATGCATGTAACCAAAACACTAGTGGGCCTATTGGTCTCAATATCGGTGATCATCGCACCCCAGGTATCCCTTGCGCTAGACCCACCGAGTAGCTTTGATCTGCGTAATGTCGGTGGCACCAACTACGTGACCGGCGTTAGAAACCAGCAGGGCGGCACCTGCTGGACGCACGGAGCAATGGCCGCTATGGAGGGGAATCTGCTCATGACAGGCAACTGGGAAGCCGCCGGGGAAAGCGGCGAGCCCAACTTGGCGGAGTACCACCTCGACTGGTGGAATGGATTCAATGAGAACAACAACGACGATAGGGTGCCTCCCGCCGGAGGCGGGCTGGAAGTGCATCAGGGCGGCGACTACATGGTGACATCGGCATATCTCAACCGGTGTGAGGGAGCCGTGCGGGATATCGACGGACAATCATTTAACGATCCACCGGCCAGATCAGATCCAAGTTATCATTATTTTTACCCCAGAGACATTGAGTGGTATGTTGCCGGGTCAGACTTGAGCAACATCAACACGATTAAGAACAAGATCATGACCGAGGGCGTAATCGGCACCTGCATGTGTTACTCCGGCGAGTTTATGTCCAGCTATATACATTACCAGCCGCCGAGTAATCCCTTGGACCCCAACCACGCCGTCGCCATCATTGGCTGGGATGACAACAAAGTCACCCAGGCTCCGCAGTCCGGGGCGTGGCTCTGTAAGAACAGTTGGGGATCCGGTTGGGGTTACAGTGGCTACTTCTGGATTTCCTATTACGACAAGCACTGCTGTCAGCACCCCCAGATGGGCGCCATTTCCTTCCAGGACGTTGAACCCTTAGCCTACGAACATATCTACTGCCACGATTACCACGGTTGGCGTGATACCAAAACCGACTGCACTGAAGCCTTCAATGCCTTCACTGCCGGCGGCGGTGAACTGTTCCAGGCCGTCAGCTTCTTTACTGCCGCCGACAACGTGAGCTACACAATGATAGTCTATGATCGTTTCGAAGACGGCCAGCTATCAGATATACTTTCAACCAAGTCCGGGACCATCGAGCACACGGGATTCCATACCATAGACCTCGACACCCCGATTCACCTCACTCAAGATGACCAGTTCTACGTTTATTTACAACTCTCAGCCGGCGGCCATGCGTTTGACCGGACTTCGGAGGTTCCAGTTTTGCTGGGTGCACGCTATCGCGCCACTGTGGTGTCAGCCTCCAACCCCGGCGAAAGCTACTACCGCAGTGGCTCGGAGTGGCTTGATCTTTACAACTTAGAAAACACGGCTAATTTCTGCATCAAGGCCTTAAGCCAGGTAGGCGTTTCCTTTGACGTCGACACTACCATAGGATGGCTGCCGTTGGAGGTCAACTTCCAGGGTTCGTCCATTCTGGAAGTTGATACGTGGACGTGGGATTTTGGAGACGGAGATTCAGCCTTTGTCCCATCAACCAGCCATATCTATGACGAGCAGGGGTTGTATGATGTTACACTTGAAGTTAACGCCGGCGGGGATATCCGTTCTTTAACCAAGCACGGTTGTGTCGCAGCCTTGGCAGATTCCATGATTGCTGTTGATACTCATGGGGTTAAGTACGGCACCGTTGAGGTAGCCATCTACACGAGAAATACCATCCCGATGCAGAAAGTATTGATTCCCTTTGAGTACTTTGGCACTCTCAACACCAGCTATGATTCATTCTCAACCGCAGGCTGCCGCACTGAGTTCTGCGATATCCAATCGTACGCCCACTATGATTCAGGCAACAACCGCTACACAATCAGACTGGAGAGCACTACTTCCAACATTCCTTCCGGAACCGGAGCAATCCTCAAGCTCTATTTTCATATTCCAGGGGATGCAGTGTCCGGCCAGATTGATACTGTTGTAGTGGATGGATATACCGGACCCGACTATTCACCTTTGTTCAAGGGTAGTATGGGCGAATATCAACCAATACCGGTGGCCGGCGCTATAACGCTTTCCAGCTGTCAATATCGTGGCAATGTTGATGGCATTGTTGGTATTGGTGGACCGATTGACGTTGCCGATCTGACTTACCTAGTGACCTATCTGTTCAAAGGAGGCCCAGCGCCGCCCTGCATAGAAGAAGGCAATGTCGATGGCATAATTGGTATTGGAGGACCGGTTGACGTGGCTGACATAACTTACCTAGTGGCTTATCTCTATCTCAGCGGGCCGGCGCCGCCGCCGTGTCTGTAATCCGGCCTGCGTAAAAACGGCCAACAAGTATGAGAAGATGCCCGCTGCATTCAATGTGGCGGGCATTTTCATGGCCCACTGTAGGGATATCCCCATAGAAAAACATAATCTCTCAAATTGCAGACCCTCGTGAGGCCATAACTAACGACAGCCCAACGCCTTAACTTTCCTTGCCAGCGGCACGCAGAATGCTTTTCCTGTCAGGTGACCAGTCACAGCACAACAATAGCCTGGTTAAGGAGAGATCGATGGGCATAAGTATCCGTTTTGATGCAGGCAGTTCCCTTGTGATACGGAGTTTCAACTCCAGCTATTCTAACCTGTTGAGTTCATTTGAAAAGCTCTCATCAGGCTTGAGTATCAACCGGGCCTCGGATAGCCCGGCAGCACTTGTCATCTCAGAGCAGCTTCGCTCACAGATTGCGTCGCTCAACCAAGAAATCGAAAACACATCAGCTACGATTGGCAAGTACGAAACCGGTTCCTCTTTCGTCGGTGAAATGCGCTCAAAACTGACGGAACTCCGTTCCCTAGCGGTCGGCGCCGCCAATGAAGGTGGCAACAGCGAAAGCGCCCAGACCGCCTATGCCGCCACCGCTGACTACATTGTTTCCAGCTATAACCAAATCCTCGACACCGCCGAGTACAATGGCATGAAACTCCTGAACAGCTCTAACGGCTCTCTGGCCAAGGTCAGCGAACTTGAGGGGATCGACCTATCATCTGCTGAAGCGGCTGAGGAGTCTATGGGGGTCATCGATGCAGCTATTGAAGAACTTGACAGCGTACTGGTTGACCTCGCCGCAACTCAAAAAAATGAGCTGGAGGCACACCGTGCCTCGCTGGAGGTTACTGTTCAAAACCTCCAGGCGGCTGACTCTGCGCTGCGAGACACCGACTACGCACAAGCCTATTCTTCCTTCATCGGTGAGATGATAAAATTCCAGGCAAGCGCAGCCTTGCTGACTCACTCACACTTAAGCGCCAACACGGTGCTCAGCCTGCTTGGTACATGAACTCGGACTTCCACCCCCCTTGCTATAGGATAGCTTCTGTGAGTAGCCGCCGGGTTTTGATTATCCGGCGGCTATTTTATTCCCATCGGCAAGAAAAAACCGCTCCTGGGAGCGGTATTATCATGGCGCTTGCCACACTGACAAAACGTTGCCGGGCTACAGAGCGTATGTCATCGTGGCGCTGTAGACTTAGCCTTTTTAGTGCGGGGAGGCTTGATCACTTTTCCGGCTTTCAGGCACGAGGTGCAGACCTTTATCCGCTTCGGGACTCCGTTTACCAGTGCTCGAACAGTCTGCAGGTTAGGATTCCATCGCCTGTTGGTCAGGTTGTGGGCGTGGGAAACATTGTGTCCAAAGGTCGGTTTCTTACCGCAGATTTCACATACTTTTGACATTTCGCGTCCTGGCTCCTTTTCCAGTGACCTTTATCAGGTCGACTTGTGATTTTACTGAATATCTTCGGAAAAGGCAAGAAATATCTGAGCTTTCCGCTAATTCAGAGGTTATCCCAAAAGGTGATCATTCTGGCTCACGTTAGGATGGGGGCTTGTCTCCCACCAATTGACGGCGGACATAAAGCCCACCGCTACGCGAACTTAGCGAATGGCAACTTCATTTGGTGCACGCCTTGTTCAACCGGAACTGACTTTTGAGACAGCGTCCTGTTAGCTTGCCCCCTATTCGTCCTCCCACCGGCGGAGCTCTGTTTGACTAACTGCTCTATTTACATTATTATTGGTGGAACCTGGACGACCTAAATGAATAGGAAAGAAAGTAGAACAGACGGGAACCCACATGCTTGACTTGAAGTTTATCCGGGAGAATCCGGAACTGGTGAAAGCAGCTATCGCTAAGAAAAACGATCATTCCGACATCGATAGAATCCTTTCCATCGACCACCAGAGACGCGAACTCATAGACAAGGTAGAACGATTGAAAGCCGAGCGTAACCGGGTATCGGAACAGATCGCGGAGAAGAAGAAAGCGGGCGAGTCGGTTGATAACGCCATTGCAGAGATGAGAAAAGTCGGCGAAGAGATAGCCGAGAGAGACAAGGCCCTCAGGGAGATCGACGAGCAGCTACACTCGGCCTTAGCCTGGATTCCCAATCTCCCTCATGAATCAGCCCCGGTCGGCATCGACGAGAGCGCCAATATCGTTGTTCGCGAGTGGGGAGAGATTCCCAAACCCGATTTCAAGGTTCTCCCCCACTGGGAAATCGGCGATAAGCTTGGTATCCTCGACCTGCCAGCCGCGGCCAGGATTGCCGGGTCAGGTTTCTACGTCCTCAGGGGAGCTGGGGCACGTTTGCACCGAGCACTGACAAACTATATGCTCGACTTGCACCATTCCGATGGCTTTACAGAGCACATAACTCCATACATTGTAACTGCCGACACCATGTTCGGTACCGGGCAGCTTCCCAAACTCGTTGACGACATGTACCGGATAGAGAAAGACAACATGTACCTTATCCCTACAGGAGAGGTTCCGTTGACGAACCTTTTCAGGCAGGAAGTCCTGAGCTACCGACAGCTTCCCATCTATATGGTCACCCACACACCGTGCTTCCGCCGGGAGGCCGGCGCCGCCGGCAAAGATACCCGGGGAATGATGCGCGTTCACCAGTTCGACAAAGTAGAGCTGGTCAAGATCGTTCACCCCGAAAGCTCGTATGAGGAGTTGGAATCGCTGCTGGTACAGGCTGAGAAGGTTATACAAGGCCTGCAACTCCCTTATCGGGTGGTCGAACTGGCGACCGGCGATCTTACTTTTGCTTCAGCCAAATGCTATGATATCGAACTGTGGGCTGCTGGAATCGAGAAATATCTTGAGATATCCTCCGTGGCAAACTTCGAGGATTTTCAGGCAAGACGAATGCACTGTCGTTTCCGCGACGAGGATAAAACTGTGAAGTTCCCCCACACGCTCAACGGCTCAGGGGTGGCGCTGGCTCGACTGGTACCAGCCATACTGGAAAACTGCCAGAATGCGGACGGCACCGTAACCGTTCCTGATGTCCTTCGGCCATACCTGGGGGGAGCGCAAACAATAAGCTGATGACCCGTAAATCAAACGTTTCGCGACGGACCGCACGCCTGTATATCGGCAAGTCAACCGTTTTCAAGGTTTTCTTGCTGGTAGGCGTTATAGTCATCTCGGTGGTCTTCGTCTGGTACACCGTCAACGTTATCGGGAAACTGCAAAGCGATACCCGATCCCAGGTCGAGAAATATGTCAAGATGTGGCAACTGGTAGCAAACTCCTCGACCTCGGGAACCGAACTGCAGTTCATCTTTGATGAGATCATTGTCAAGGCAAATTTCCCTATCATTGTGCTCGATGCCGACAGGCAACCCATCCACTGGCGAAACATCGAAGGAATTCTGCCGACTGACACATCACGCCAGATACTGGAACGTCTGAAAAGAGCAGCCGACAAGATGGTCAAGCAAAACGGAGAATTCCCATTGAGGTTTGGCGAGAGCCATGTAAGCTACTTCTGCTATGGTGACTCAGAAGTAATCCGGCAGTTGACAATGATGCCATTTGTTGAGATCGGGATTGTTATCGCATTCATGATCGTAGCCATTATAGGCTTTCAGAATATCCGCCGCAGCGAAGAGCGACACATCTGGGTGGGCATGGCCAAGGAGACTGCTCACCAATTGGGAACGCCAATCTCCTCCCTCATGGGATGGGCGGAGGTGATGGAGAGCGACTGTTCAGTGGAGCAATCACCCTCCGAGCGAGGCGTTGCCGTTCGCGAAGTGGTTGACAACATGAAGGTCGATATTGAGCGGCTTCAGAAAGTCGCCAGCCGCTTCAGCCAAATCGGTTCCATCCCCGACCTGTCACCCTATAGCCTTAACAAAGTGGTTAAAGAGACAGTAGACTACTACAGTCGACGATTGCCCTTTGAAGGGAAGGGGACCAGTATCAATTTCTCGGCAGGTGAGCTGCCGGAGGTTCATCTCAATCCGGAGCTACTGAGCTGGGTGCTTGAGAACCTGATTAAAAATTCCATGCAGGCGGTTGATGCAAAAACCGGGCGCATAGAGGTGAAAACCGCTCTCTCAGCAAATAAGAAATACGCTGTTGTTGAAGTCTATGATAACGGATCGGGTATTTCGTCCGCCGCAGCGCGCAAGATTTTTCGTCCCGGTTTCACAACAAAGAAACGCGGATGGGGATTGGGATTGACCCTGGTGAAGCGTATCGTGGAGGAATCTCATTCCGGACGCATCTATCTGAAGCGCTCCAGGCCGGGCGAGACCGTGTTCGAGATTCTGCTGCCCCTGCAAGGAAGCAAACGAGGATAGGCTATGGCCAAACATATTGAGAAAAAGAAGATTCTCTGGGTCGACGATGAGATCGATTCTTTAAAGTCGCACATTCTGTTCTTGGAAAACAAGGGATTTAATGTGACAGGCGCTATGTCGGGCGATGACGCTCTGGTGAAGATTGCGAAAGAGAACTTCGACCTTGTCCTGCTTGACGAGATGATGACGGGCAAAGATGGCTTGACAACCCTCGAGGAGATTAAGGAATTACAACCTCACCTCACGGTAGTAATGATCACCAAGTCGGAAGAAGAGTCTCTTATGGACGAAGCGATTGGGCAGAAGATCGCCGACTATCTGGTTAAGCCGGTCAACCCATCACAGATTCTGCTGGTTATCAAGCGCCTTCTTGATTCCAAGAAAATAATCGGTGGCTCTTCCATGCGCCGTTACATAACCGAGATAAACCGCTTCAACCAGAGGCTGTACGGTGCTATGAGACCAGAGGACTGGCATGAGGCAGCGCGGATAATCGCCTGGTGGAACCTGGAACTTGACCAACAAACCGACATTGGCCTGGAACAGACCCTTGACGGTACCCGCAGAGAATGGAATACCGAGTTCACTAAGTACATCCAGCAACGCTACCGAAAATGGCTGTTCGACGACAAGAGGCCTCTGCTTTCGCCTGACGTGGTGAGCAAGTACGTCGTCCCCCATCTGAAACAGAAGGAAAGAGTACTGTTCATCATCGTCGATTGCATGCGACTTGACCAGTGGATGCAGGTCGAGTCACTTCTGGCGGAGCTCTACAATATTGAACGTAGTTACTACTTCTCCATGTTACCCAGCGCCACACCCTTCGCCCGTAACGCCCTCTTTGCAGGCATGTTCCCGGATGAGATTCACAAATTATATTCTGACAATTATCGCGTTCAGGATGAAGGTTCTCTAAACCGCCTGGAGGATCGACTCTTCGCCGACAACCTGGCCAGACACGGCCTGCGCTTCGATCACCACTTCACGTACCTAAAAATTCACGACAACACCGAGGGAGAAGCAATCGCCAAACGCACGGCTGACTTTTATGATAAACAGATCGTGACCTTTGTGTTCAATTTCCTTGACATCCTCGCGCACGGCCGTTCAAACAACGTCATTCTCAAAGAAATCGCCGGCAGCGAAGCAGCTTTTCGGTCGCTAATGAAGAGCTGGTTCGTTCATTCCCCGCTCTTTTCAATTCTGAAGTCGTTTGCGACAAAAGATTTCACCGTCATTGTAACCTCGGACCATGGGTCGATCCTCTGTAAACGGGGGACAATTGCGCGCGGCAAGCGATCAACTTCGACCAACCTGCGTTATAAGTATGGCGACAACCTAAACTCAAATCCCAAGGAATCCCTACTCATCAAAAAGCCCCACGAGTGGCGGCTGCCATCGTTTACTCTGGCGACGACGTACATACTCGCCAAGGATGATTTCTACTTCGTCTATCCGAACAACTACAACGAGATGGTACGGCAATTTCAAAACTCATTTCAGCATGGCGGCATCTCTCTTGAGGAAATGGTTGTGCCGCTGGCAGTGCTGACCCCACGGTAGAGCTTTGCAACGAGAACTGCACATTGTCTCGCGCTCCGAGGAACAAACGCTGGCCCTGGCCCGCAAGCTTGGACCGCACCTGCGAAACCCGGAAGTAGTTGTGTTGACCGGAGAGTTGGGCTCCGGCAAGACAGTATTTGTCCGAGGATTGGCCGCAGCCCTGGGAATCGATGAAAACCTGGTTAACTCGCCTTCTTTCACAATGGTTAATGAGTACCCCGGCCCAAATCCGTTATTTCACTTCGACCTGTATCGGCTCAGCGATCCCTCTGAGGTGTACGAACTTGGCTGGGATGAATACCTCGGGCGCAAGGGGCTGTTTGTGGTCGAGTGGGGTGAGAAGGCAAGGGGCTATTTACCCGAAAAGTACTATCAAGTTCATTTTACCATTACCGACGAGGAGAAGCGAGATATAATTGTCTCCCTTGTCCAGTTATGACTGACGAACATAGTAAGAACATCCTCGCCATAGATACATCCTCGTCTGAGCTGAAGCTTGGCCTGAGCTTTGGCGGTGACCGGACGGTAAAGTCATGTGAGAGAGTGGACAGGTCTCACGGGCAGCTTATCATGAAGAAAATAGGCGAGTTATTCCTCTCAGCCGGACTGAAGAAGGATGAGCTTGAAGCAATCGTGACGTGCACCGGGCCTGGTTCATTTACCGGCCTGAGAATCGGCCTGGCCGCCGCCAAAGGCATAGCTGTGGCTTTGGACCTTCCCATCGTGGGTGTGAACCTGTTTGAGATCGCCGCTTACAAACTGTGTAGCGCCAATCGCAAAGTACATATTGTCATCGGACTCAATCGCAATGAATGTTTTGTAGCGCCTGTCGAGGGTGGCTCCTACGACGAAGGCACGGTATCGATCGTCCCTTATAACGACCTCCTGAGAACCATCGGGCAGGATTGGGTGGCCGGCATCGGGATCGACCTGCACACGCGGTTTCCGCAACTGGGTAGTGTTGATATATCGGGGCAACTCGACTACGATGCCTCCGAACTGCTGAACCTCGGCGCGCGTAAGCTCTCCGCCGGCATCACCGAGGATCTTACGCGACTGGAGCCTCTCTACCTCCAGAAATCGCAAGCGGAGCTCCGCTTTGAACAGCGTCAGCAAGAACAGTAGGCTGGGGATATTCATCAGGGAGATGACCGCCGCGGACCTGCCTCGGGTTGTTGCCCTTGAAAAGCAGATATTCACCGATCCCTGGTCACGATCCGTCTTCCTGCAGTACACTGCCGACGAAGGCTGGGGCGCCATCGTAGCCGAGACGGATGACAAGTTAATCGGCTATGCGTGCTACTCGATCATGGACTTCGAATCCCACCTGACCAATATCGCCGTTGACCCAGCCTGGCGTAGAAAATCGGTTGCGACCAAGCTCCTGAAGGCTATCTTACACATCGTAGAAGAGAGCGGGTGTGAGTATTTGCTGCTTGAAGTACGGCTCAGCAATGTGGAGGCCCGCGCTTTTTATGAGCGCTTCGGCTTCTCCCTACTGCAGCGAACACCGCATTATTACCGTCACCCGGTTGAGGACGCACTGGTGCTGATACACCATATCGATCATAGCAAGGAAGTATAGTAATCTATGGCATGGTTTAGAAAAGCAAAATCCGGCCCTGCTCCCCAGGAAAAAAGAAACATCCCCGAGGGCTTGTGGACCAAATGTCCCTCCTGTGGTGAGATTGTCTACAGCAAGAAAATGGAGGAGCTACTATGGGTCTGCCCCAACTGCCGATACCATTTCCGAATATCGACGCGTAAGTACATAGATCTCCTTCTCGACGACGGTCGACTCGAAGAATACGACATCAACCTCACCTCCAAGGACCCGCTGAAATTCAAGGATTCAAAGAAATATCCTGATCGGATACGGGCAGCCCGGCAGAAAACCGGCGCTATTGAAGGCGTTGTTTCCGGTATGGGCAGTATTGGGGGCATCGAAGTCTCGTTTGCAATCATGAATTTCGAGTTCATCGGCGGTTCAATGGGCTCAGTCGTCGGTGAGAAGATCGCCCGTGCTATCGAGCGGGCCATTGAACGCGAGGTGCCGCTTGTAATCGTATCTTGTTCAGGCGGGGCACGGATGCAGGAAGGGATCCTGTCTTTGATGCAAATGGCAAAAACCTCTTCCCTGCTGGCTGTCCTCGATAAAAAGAGAATTCCCTACATCTCCATACTGACCAATCCGACAACCGCGGGGGTGATGGCTTCCTATGCTTCGCTGGGCGATGTAATCCTGGCTGAGCCAAAAGCCCTGTTGGGCTTTGCCGGACCGCGTGTGATCCAGCAAACCATCGGACAGGACCTTCCCGAAGGATTTCAATCTTCTGAGTTCTTCCTCGACAAGGGATTTGTCGACAAGGTGGTAGAACGCCAGGACCTTCGTGACACCGTCACAAAGCTGCTGAAGTTCACGTGGAGAAAGTAATGCCAAAGCATTCCTATGCCGCTGCTGAGCATTTCATTCTCTCACGTGAATTCTTTGGCATGAAGCTGGGACTGGAAAGCATTACTGAGTTCCTCAACTCTATCGGTTCACCACAGACGAAGTACAAAACAATTCACATATCCGGTACCAACGGCAAAGGCTCAGTAGCGGCTATGCTGGAGGCTATCCTGCGCGCCGCCGGCTACAAGACCGGCTTGTTCACCTCTCCCCACCTGGTTGACTTGCGGGAACGGATCAGGGTAAACGGCAGAAAGGTTCCAAAACCGTCGGTAATGTCTTTTATTGATCGCTACCGTGCGGAGCTTGTGAAGAGAAAATCCTCTTTCTTCGAGGTAGTAACAGCACTGGCACTATACTACTTCGAGCGAGCGCATGTCGATGTGGCGGTAGTGGAGGTCGGACTTGGAGGGCGTCTTGACGCCACCAATGTCCTCTTCCCTCTGCTGACAATCACGACCGATATCAGCCGGGACCATGTAGAGGTACTCGGCGACTCACTGAGAAAGATCGCCCGGGAAAAAGCCGGTATCATCAAACCATCGGTGCCGCATCTGATCGGCCCGCTACCTGCGGAAGCAGAACAGGTTATACGCCAGAAGTGCCGCCAGCAGGGCGCGTCGTTTCAACGGCTGAGACCCCGGGAATTCAGGACTCACCGGCCCACCATGGAGCTGGACTTCAAGTCCAATGGACTGGCTTTTGAGAAGCTCTCCCCCCACCTGTACGGGCCGCATCAGTTGAGAAACGCAGCACTGGCATTAAAAGCCGTGTCCATCCTGAACAAGGATGGGTTGTCTATCCCGAGGAAAGCCATTTCTGAAGGGCTGGTGCAAACACGCTGGCCGGGTCGTTTTCAGGTAGTCGAACGCCAAGGAAAACCCACCTTGGTTTTCGACGTCTGTCATAATACGGGCGGCATAGCTGCCTTCGTGGATGCCTTTCAAACAAGGTTTCCCAACAAGAAAGCCTGCGTTATCGCTGGCTTCGTCAAACGCAAGGAGCACCAGGCAATGCTTGATTCTCTGGCATCCATTGCAAAGCTATTTGCTGTCGTCCCGCTCAAAACAAAACGTTCGACCGACTTGACGGAGTTGTTCGCCAATATAAACTGGCACTCGATACCGGCGCAGCGATATAGCTCTTTGAGTTCAGCCTACCGTAGGCTCTTGAAAACATGTCAGGCTGACGATACAATAATTGTTATCGGTTCGCACTTTTTAGTAGGCGAGTTCTTTGAGAAGTTCGGGTCGGGATGACAAACGAGAAAAAGATTCCAAGGGCAAAACCTTCCGCCGCGAGAGAGAGGGCTGGACGACCGAAACAGTCCAAAGTAGCCGTAACCTCGCGACAACCATCGGCAGAGTTCGAGCAAAAACTGGCAAAACTGGTAGAGACCAACCGTCAGTTGAAGCGCAAGATTTTTGACCTCTACACCATCTTTGAAATCAGCCGCAATTTTAACTCGGTCCTTGAGTACCAGACACTGCTGGATTCCTTCATACTGACCTCCCTGGCACAGGTAAGCGCCACCAAGGGGGGTGTTTTTCTCAGGGAGAACGGCCAGACGGACAGGATCGTCATGGTAAAAGGGAAAGGATCAGGGAGGATGCCCGGCCCTGGACTCTTCTTTGAGACCGGCTCAAGCCTGTTGGATTACCTTACCCGGCTTAACCGTCCGGTAGTGACAGGTGAATTGATGGATGGCCTGGCCGGTAAAGATGAAAAGAAAATCCTAAAGATGTTCCACCCCGGCCTCGTGGTGCCCCTGATTCACCAGACGCGGCTGAGCGGTTTATTACTCGTCTCTGACAAGATCTCCGGTCGGGATTTCCGCTTGGATGATATTGAATTCCTCTCAATTCTCGGCAACCAGATTTCAGTCTCTATTGAAAATGCCCGGCTCTACGACGCGGAGAAGAAGGCAACCGAACAGCTCCGCGCGGCCCAGCAGCAACTGGTCGATTCGGAACGGCTAGCGGCTCTCGGAGAGATGTCGGCCAAGGTTGCTCACGAAATCAACAACCCACTGGGGATTATTAAGAATTATCTTCTGTTAGCCAGGCGATCCATTCGCGATAACGTTGAGGGACGCAACTACACTGACGTTGTCAGCCAGGAAATCTCCCGCATAGCGAGGATTGTGCGAGAGCTGTTGGATTTTCACCGTCCCAACGGTATGACACTTTGCATGACCGATGTCACTGTGGTAATCGATGACGTCATACTGTTAATGGAGCAGCAGCTTGAGAAGCGCAAAGTGGACGTTGTCCGCCGCTACGAGGCGAATTGCCCGCAGGTGGAAGCGTCACTGGAGCACCTCAAACAGGTCTTTTTGAACCTGATCATTAATGCCAGCGATGCTATGCCGGATGGCGGGAGGCTTGAGATCACTGTGAAAAAAACCCAGGAAGAACTGTCTATCGGATTTAGTGACACCGGCCCTGGTATTCCCGATGACGTAATTCCCCACATCTTCGAACCCTTCTTTACCACCAAGCAATCCGGCCAAGGAACCGGGCTGGGTTTATCGGTTTGCTACGGCATCATAAAAAAGCACGGGGGGTCGATAACCTACAGAAACACCGACAACGGCGGATGTTTCGAGATTGTCCTACCTACACACGGCAAAACGCAGGAAGATGAGTAAGATCACCGAAAGAATCATTGTCATCGACGACGAGAAGAGGATGTGCAATTCCCTCACGGCGTTGCTGTCCGATGACGGGTACCAGGTCAGGGCGTTCCAGAACTCGCTGGAAGCAGCAACAGCCATCCGCAAGGAAAAGGTTGACCTGGTCATAACCGACATCAAGATGCCGGAACTGGACGGACTACAGATTTTACGGGTTGTCAAAGAAGTTGACGAGGATATACCGGTAATCCTTATGACAGGATATGCCTCGCTTGACTCGGCCATCGAAGCTGTATCGAAGGGTGCCTACGACTACCTTCTAAAGCCGGTTGAGTTTACCTATCTGGAACTGGCAGTCAACCGGGCCCTGGAGAAGCGGCGATCCGATTTGGCGCGACTGCAACTGCTGGAGGAACTCAAGCTCTCAAACCTGATCCTGCACCGCCGCATCAGCGAATTGAACGCCTTGTACGAAGCCGGCAAATCCATCGGTTCTGCAGCTAATCTCAAGGAGTTGCTCAGACAGATTATTGCCCTGGCCTCATCGGTGACCGAGGCGCAGGTAGGCTCCATCATGCTGCTGGATGAAAGAGAGCAACACTTGACTATTGAAGCGGCAATCGGTCTGGATCGACAGATTATTGATCAGACCCGGCTTCATGTCGGCGAGTCTATTGCCGGGTACGTGGCCAAAACCGGGGATCCGCTGGTTGTTGAAGACGTCGAGAATGATGAGCGTTTCAAAAGGATCAACCAGGAAAAGTACGGTGCGGCATCCTTGCTGTGCGCCCCCTTGGTTATCAAAAGCAAGGTGATCGGTGTCATCAACTTAGCCAAAAAGCAGGGTGGGGAAATCTTCACAAAGAACGACTTGAGACTGTTGACCACTTTTGCTTCGCAGGCAGCAGTCGCAGTCGATGATGCCAACCAGTTTGAGAAAAATCGACGCCGCCTCATTGAGTTTGAGATCCTTCACGAGGTCTCCGGCGAGCTGCCCAACATCCAGTCCATGCACGACTTCCGCCGCATCCTCGTGAACAAACTAAACCGCGTATTCCATATCGACTACTCCATCTGGTTCAACTGGGACAGCAACCGCAAGTTACTGCTTCCTGACGGCGCCACGGGCACTGCCCACATCCCATTGACTGACAGTGGTGGAATTGACTTGAGCAAAATAAAGCGTGAGAGCATCTCATTGGGGCCAATCGACCTGAGAAAACTTGACTTAAACGACATCCCCAAGCTATCGGTGTTCGTAGCCGACCGCCTGTCAAAGAATGCCAACTTCCCCGAGCCCAAACAAGCCTATATGGCGATTCCCATCATGCGCTACGGTGATCCGGCACATATCTTCTACCTGGGGGCAGACAGCAAGCAGCCATACAATGACGATGACATCTCACTGGCCAGGCTGGTAATTTCGCAGGCGGCGCTTCTCTTTGAGAAAGAGAGAGCCCTTCTCAACGCCACCCGCCTGTTGACAATGGGCAACATGATTTCTGAGATCTCCCATGACCTGCGTAAGCCTCTCACCTCTATCAAGGGCAGCCTACAGATCCTGAAGCAACGCTTTCCCGAAACAGAAAACTCCGAACTTCTCAAGCTGGCGGCAGACGAGGTGTACCGCATGAATGAGTTGGTCCACGAGCTGGTTGATTTCTCCAATCCCAACAAGTACGAAACCGAGAGAGTGGATATCAGACAGATTGTAACGCGAGCTTCGGAATTGGTCGGACCGGATATGCGTAAGCACCAAGTTGAATTCAAGGTTGAGTTCGAAGACGCCGACTGGGAGGTCATCGTCAACAAGAACCAGGTTCTGGAAGGATTCCTAAATCTCTTCATCAACGCCATTGATGCCATGCCTGACGGAGGGACGCTATCGGTGCACGGCCTGGTGGAAAAGCCCCAACACAAGAAGGCCGACTACCTCGCCTTGCGAATCAGCGACACAGGCTTCGGTATCAAAAAGGAAAACCTTTCAAAGGTCTTTGACCGCTACTACACTACCAGAGATAGTGGCACTGGGCTGGGGTTGGCCGTGGTGGAGCGCATTATCTCCGCGCATAGCGGCACCCTCAAAGTCGAGTCGACAGAAGGCAAGGGAACGACATTCACCGTCTATCTCCCGTACCATAACTGATAGAGCCGAACACAACAGGAACAACCGTACGCGATCACTACAGCGCACACTGCTAGAACTGCGCCCAGGCCAAAGACAAAGAGGGCAGGATTATAGGG
Organism: uncultured Ignavibacteriales bacterium; assembly: GCA_964416195.1. Taxonomy (GTDB): domain Bacteria; phylum Zixibacteria; class MSB-5A5; order GN15; family FEB-12; genus CAYQDB01. Next base: position 92,524 of record CAYQDB010000002.1, on the reverse strand, counting down.
ATCCTGCCCTGCTTAACATTCATGCCAACAAAGTGGCATCGCCACAATGCCTACATGTTCTTTATGATCTGCGTGGCGTACTCCGAGGTGCCAACTTTTTTGGCGCCTTTCATCTGCCGTGCTAGGTCATAGGTGACAGTCTTCTTACTGATCGTTTTCTGTATCGCCTTCTCGATCATCTGACCGGCCTTGTCCCAGCCGAGGTAGTCAAGCATCATCACCGCCGACAGGATCAATGATCCGGGATTGACCATATCCTTATCGGCGTATTTGGGAGCGGTACCGTGTGTGGCCTCAAATAGGCCGACATAATCGCCAATATTGGCGCCGGGAGCCATCCCCAGACCGCCCACCTGCGCGGCGCAGGCATCAGAGAGGTAATCGCCGTTCAGGTTCGGAGTGGCGATGATATCGTACTCGTCCGAGCGGGTCAGCACCTGCTGGAACATCGAGTCGGCGATGCGGTCCTTGATGAGGATTTTGCCCTTGGGCTGTTTGCCATTGTACTTCGACCAGAGCTCGCTCTCAGTAATCACCTGTTTAGGGAATTCGGCCGTGGCCACCTGGTAACCCCAGTCACGGAAGGCCCCCTCGGTGTACTTCATGATGTTGCCCTTGTGCACCAGCGTGACCGAACTGAGCTTCTTGTCGATGGCGTAGTTAATTGCCTTGCGCACGAGACGTTTCGTGCCGGTTACTGAGATCGGCTTGATACCCACACCGGAGTCGGCACGGATGCTTGTTTTCATCGTTTTGTTCAGCCAGTTGATGACCTTCTTGACCTCGGCCGTACCTTTGCGCCACTCGATCCCGGCGTAGACGTCCTCGGTGTTCTCACGGAAAATGATAACGTTGAGTTTCTCAGGATGGGTGACGGGCGAACCTACTCCCTTGAAGTAGCGCACGGGGCGGACACAGGCATACAGATTCAGCACCTGCCGCATCGTTACATTGAGAGAACGGTAGCCTCCGCCGACGGGTGTAGTAAGCGGGCCTTTGAGGGCCACAATGAAGTCCTTGATAGCGTTGATGGTCTCATTGGGCAGCACCTCTCCGTATAGCTTGTCGGCGTTTTCACCGGCGTATATATCCATCCAGGCAATTCTCTTTTTGCCCCTATATGCCTTCTCGACGGCAGCGTCAACCACGCGGCGCGTGGCTTTCATAATATCGCGTCCGATACCATCCCCTTCAATAACCGGGATAATCGGATTGTTCGGAACCGATAACTTTTTGTTCTTGATGGTGATTCGCTTACCTTCTTTAGGGACAACGATATGCTTATACTTAGCCATAGAAACTCCTTTAGTAACCAAGAATCTTGAGGTGTTGTTTGTACGTCTTAGCCGATGCCTGCAGCGCTGCCAGCTCCCCTTTGGTCAACTTGAGCTCAAGGATCCGCTCGACGCCGTTGGCACCCAACACCACGGGAACGCCGATGTAGATATCCTTGATACCGTACTCACCGGTCAGGTAAGCCGAAACCGGCAGGACCTTTTTCTCATCATTGAAGACTGAACGGCACATGTCTACCGTTGCCGCAGCAGGAGCATAGTAGGCCGAGCCGGTTTTTAACAATTTGACGATTTCACCGCCACCCACACGAGTGCGCTCGGAAATTGCCTTGATGCGATCCTTGGAAATCAGCTCCGAAATGGGAATACCGGCAATGGTTGTATAACGCGGCAGAGGCACCATAGTGTCACCATGGCCGCCGAGTACCATCGCCTGAATTTCCGACATGGCCACGTTGAGTTCCATCGCGACGAAGGCACGGAAGCGGGTTGAGTCAAGTATGCCCGCTTGCCCGAAGACCCGGTTTTTCGGAAACCCGGTTTTCTTCTGCATATGAAAGGTCATCAGATCGAGAGGATTGGAAACAACGAGGATAAAGCTCTTAGGAGCGTACTTCTTGATCTCCTTGGCCACCGAAGCGATAATGTCAGCGTTCATATTGAGCAGGTCTTCTCGTGACATGCCCGGTTTGCGAGGTAATCCAGCGGTCATGATAACAATGTCCGCTCCCTTGATATCCGAGAACTTGTTCGATCCGAACACCTTGGCATTGTACCCTCGCACCGGACCGGCCTGCGTAAGGTCAAGTCCTTTGCCCTGCGGGACCCCTTCGATAATATCGACCATAACCACATCGGCGATGTTCGCTTCGGCTAGATACATAGCACACGAAGCACCTACATTGCCGGCACCTATGACGGCGATCTTCTTGTTCATACTTCCTCCATCCTATGTTATTGAGCTATAAATTCAGTTCGCCAACGCCTTCAAAACCGTATTGGCGGCATCATGGACAACCGCCAAGTTACAATCTTCACATTCTTGCTCTGCTGAGTATAAAAATAATTGCAGTTTGTCAAGCGGTTCGTAGAATATATGCCGAACAATATCATCAGGCAAAGCCGAATGCAGGCGTACATCAATTCGCCTTCCAATACTGTTCACCCGTGACAGCTTGTGCGAGCCAAAATACTCACCGCCGTCCACAGCACGGTTGGTTTGTCGATCCCACTTATCGGCCAGATCGAAGAAGTACCTGGAACCAATCCCTTCCATGCAGGCTGACAGGATAATCGCTGTTCCTTCATCTTTGACCGCCGTCTGGCAATTTTCCAGCGCTTTTTGGGCTTGGTAGAGGTTGCGGTCCAGAGGAGGCAGGACTTCACAGATCACGACGTCATACTGCTTCGAAACTGCATGAGCGTATACCTGCTCAGCCACCACGGTGGCATTTCTGAAGGCTACATCAAGCGGTCCGAAGAAAAGCCCGGCCATTTGCCGCCTGGAGTCGGTGACAATCTGTATACCGAAGAACTTGTCAGGGTCAAGCATCATCATCAGAGAATCAAGATGCTCTGCTACTGGGTTGCCCCTCAGTTTTAGCGGCGCAGCTTCGAGAGAATTAGCCAGGTTGTGGTTTCTGGTCACTGTATCAAAATCAGTAAGGCCTGGAAAAATAGCTTTTCTTCCACCAGTAAAGCCCGCAAAGTAGTGTGGTTCCACTGAACTGATAACCAGTATCCTGCTGTTCTCAAGGACGGCGCTGTTAACCCACACTTCACCACCCAGATCGTCCTGACCGAGATAAATCATGCTCGAGCGGTCTCTGGCATCATGGTAGCCCACTCTTGCCTCTACGCGTTCCCAGAGAGGGCCAAAGATTACACGGTAGTGTTCGCTGGTAGGTGCGGTATGAGTGCCAGTCGAGATTAAATATGACGCGGCATCGATAACACCCGGGACCAGGCGATCGAGCCACTGAAGAATCGTTGCCGTAGGTGTCTTACGGTAACCATCATTGACGATTATCAACGGCGGTTTGCCGGACAGGAAACGCTCTCCTCCGGCTCGAAGAAAGCCACTCGAAAAAGCATCTGTGCCGAGGGGATCAGAGATTGTTACAGGGGAAAACATATCTACGTGAATGGACGGAGGGATATCCACCACCAGCGGGCTATCAGCATACGCCAACGTTATCTTCATAGGTGCCCGGTCACATCCTCCCCGAGCTGTTGTTCCAATCGAAACAAATACAGCCTTGTCAAGCCGGCGCTTAGAAAGATTAGAAGTCTCCTCCGGTTAGTCTTTCCTGCTTCCCGTTGACATGCTCACTTCTTGATCTTCAGCCCCTCTCGATAACCGATCTCCACCGCCTTTTGATTCTTCTCTTCCGTTCCACGCGGGGCACGCGCCACGACAGCCTTCGTCAATTCCTCTTTAGACACGATGTCTGTCAGAGCAGCAATAGCACCGAGAGCAACTACGTTGGCCACCATGACATGACCGGCTTCCTCACGCGCCAGCCGTGTGAACGGCAATCCGTAGTAATTGTCAGTGGGAATCTCCGTTACCAGAACATTATCAATAATGAGAGTCCCGCCTTCTTTAAGATGCGGCAGGTACTTATCCAAAGATTCCTGGGTCATGGTCAGGAGGAGATCAAGCTCCATCGCCTTGGGGTAGAATATCTCGTGGGTGGAAATAACCACATCGGCTTTGGAGGCACCACCACGGGCTTCCGGGCCGTACGACTGCGTCTGAACCACGTTCTTGGAGGAGTCAGCACCTATCGCCTCGGCCATGATGACCGACGCTAGGATCATTCCCTGCCCTCCGGAACCGGAGAGACGTATTTCAAAACGATCATGGGGAATTTCTATCTTGTCCAACAACTTGTGTGCCATAGCTACTTCTCTCCCCTGTGAGCATCAACAACCTTCTGGTATTCATCGCAGAACTCGGTCTTGTCTGCACGATGCAAAACGCCGATGACAATTTTATCTTCCAGCTCGTCTTCCGCCATTTTTTTGGCTTTTCCCAACATCACAGATTTCTCCCTGAACAACCTTATCATGGACATGGCGTGCCCTTGGCGATTGAGCCTGCCGAAGTAGGTATGGCAGTTCGAAATCACCTCCACCAGCGAGAAGCCATGATGCTCGATAGCGCTAATAATGTTCTTCTCCAGCTGTGGAGTGTGGTACACCGTCGTGCGAGCTACAAATGTCGCCCCGGCACCTTTCGCGAGATCGCACGGTTCGAAATGTTTCTCTACATTACCGTACGGAGTGGTGGTGGAGAAAGCCTTCGAGGGGGTAGTCGGTGATCCCTGCCCACCGGTCATGCCATAGATATAGTTGTTTATCAAAATGACGGTAATGTCGATGTTGCGGCGGCAGGCATGTATAAGGTGATTACCACCGATAGCAAGGGCATCGCCATCGCCAGAAATAATAATTACCTTCAGTTTCGGATTAGCGAACTTGACCCCGGTGGCAAAAGGGATCGCCCGGCCATGAGTCGTGTGGAGAGCATTGAAATCCAGGTAGACCGGCATGCGGCTGGTACAGCCAATCCCTGACACCAGAACAACCTCATCCCTTGACAGACCAAGTTTGTCAATAGCACGGATCAAAGACCCCATAACAATCCCATTTCCACACCCGGAGCACCAGACGTGCGGGAACTTCTTCTTGGGTCGGAGGTATTGAAGGACAACGTCTGATTTCTGTTTTACGGCTGTTTCTTTTATTGCAGTCACCATCATAACACCTCCTCAAGTTTACCCAGGAGCTGTGTTGGGGTAATGATTTCACCGTCATACCTTAAAAGGCTGTGTATTTCTATCTCGGAAGGAAACGCTCGCTTCACCTCGTGAACAAGCTGTCCCATATTCAACTCGCCCACGATCACCTCGGAACAGCGGCTGCACAAATCACGCAGTTGCACTTCCGGAAAAGGCCATATCGTTTGCAGTTGGATAGAACCCACCTTAACCCCCGCTTGCCGTGCAAGAGTCACCGCCAATAGAACTGCACGGGACACCGAGCCATATGAAATAAAGGCAATCTCGGCATCATCCATCTTGTCAACGCGCAATTTGAAAATTTCATCTTTGTAGTTTTCGATTTTGCGCCGCAGCTTGTCCAGCTTTGGGACAATCTCCTCGGAACGGTTGGTAGGAAACCCCATAGCGTCATGCGTGAGACCGGTTATATAGTACCGATACCCATCACCGTAGGTCGGCATCGGATTTACGCCATTGTCCATGGGGCCGAAAGGAACATAGTTCTCGGGTTTGCAAGTCGGCTTTACACGATTGATGACCTCATACTGCCCCGGTCGCGGCAGAGAAACCATCTCGCGCATGTGCGCAAGAGATTCATCAAGAAGAATGGTCACTGGCGTCCGGAACCTCTCAGCCAGATTGAAGGCTCGGATCGTTTCGGTAATGATCTCGGCTACAGTTGATGGAGCTATGGCAATGGCAGTGTAATCCCCGTGAGGACCCCAGCGGGCCTGCATCGTGTCCGACTGGCTGACTTTTGTGGGCAGACCTGTCGACGGCCCTCCACGCTGGACATTCACTACCACACACGGGGTTTCTGTCATGTAAGCGTAACCGATGTTCTCAACCATCAGAGAATAGCCGGGGCCGGAAGTTGCCGTCATAGCTTTCAGACCGGCCCTCGAAGCACCCACTATGGCCCCCATGGAAGCAATCTCATCTTCCATCTGAATAAACTTGCCACCAATCTTGGGCAGCTCCAAAGCACAGCCCTCGGCCACTTCTGTCGACGGGGTAATCGGATAACCGGCGAAGAACCTCATACCGGCATAGATGGCTCCGCGAACACAGGCCATATTCCCCCCCAGTAGTTCTCTCTCGGTGTCAGCCATAGTACCTTCCTTCAAAACATGCTTTGCATGTCTTATTTGTAATTCGATGTTATGGCGAGATCAGGACAATGCACCCAGCAGATAGTGCACTGGGTGCAGTCTTCAGGTCGAGCCACGATCGGCTTGCCATCCCGATCAGGCTCAAAGACCTGCTTCGGACACAGGGCAATGCAGATGTTGCATGCCTTGCACCAACTGAGATTGATATTCAAGGGAGGCGGTCCCTTGGAATAGTCATACTTGCTTTTGCCGGCAGGTTTGGACTGTGATTCACCCACCGTTTTCGATCCTGTCATAGCACACCCTCAAAGTTAGCAAACTACCCAGCACGTAGGCGTGGGAATTCCTGTTGCTATATTTGCTATTTCTTTCTTCTTATTGCTGCCTTCTTTTTCGTGGTAGGTTTCTTCTCTGCGGCTGATCTCCCAGACACACTGGAAGTTTTCACCCTGGCTGTTGCTTTCTTCGGTGCCTTGCGAGTCGTTGTTTTCTTCGTGACGGCTTTCTTTGTAGGAGCTTTCTTTGCCGGCCCTACAACTTTCTTTCTGGACTTGGCCATGAGCTCCTCCAAAACCGCCGGGATTTCTGTTGGAGAACCGGCAACAGGTACACCAACCTTATTGAGCGCCGCGACCTTGTCCTTTGCCATACCGGAACCGCCGGAAATAATAGCGCCGGCATGTCCCATCCGCTTTCCGGGGGGAGCTGTCTGACCAGCGATAAAAGCCACTACCGGTTTGGTAAGATTCCTCTTAATGTACTCAGCAGCGTTCTCTTCATCGGAGCCACCAATCTCGCCAATCATCACTACCGCCTTGGTGGATTTGTCGTTCTCAAACGCCTCGAGACAATCGATGAAGTTTGTACCAATGACCTGATCGCCACCGATACCAATGCAAGTCGTCTGTCCCATACCAGCCTGAGTCAACGCCCAGATGGCTTCGTACGTAAGCGTGCCGGAGCGGGAGACGACACCTACGTTGCCCTTTTTAACGATCGTGCCCGGCATAATACCAACTTTGGCTTGCTCGGGCGAGATCAGCCCGGGACAGTTCGGTCCAATCAGACGAGCGCCTTTGGCCTTCACGTACGGGTACACTTTCATCATGTCATTAGCCGGTATGCCTTCGGTGATGCATACCACCAGTTTGATCCCGGCATCAACCGCCTCGTAGATGGCATCCACGGCAAACACCGGAGGAACATAAATGACAGAAGTATTGGCGCTCGTCTTGGAAACGGCCTCTTCCATAGTATTAAAAACCGGTATGCCATCGATTTTGGCGCCGCCTTTGCCCGGCGTAACTCCGCCGACAACACTGGTCCCGTAGTCTCGCATCTGCCGGGCATGAAACGAACCGTCGCGCCCGGTGATACCCTGAACGACTACCTTCGTCTTTTTGTTGATGAATATCGACATAGTTTTCTATCCCTCGCTCTCGATTCTCACTCTTTCCCGGCCAACTGGATGGCCTTTTTTACCACATTGTCCAGCGTGTCGGCAAAAGGCAGGTTTACCGATTTCAGGATTTCAGCCGCCTCAAGCTCATTGGTACCGGTGAGCCGAACGACAACCGGTATCGATGGTTTGAATTGCTGAAAGGCTGTGACAATCCCATTGGCCACGTCGTCACAGCGGGTGATCCCACCGAAAATGTTAATCAGAATAGCCTCGACGTTGGGATCCGACAGAATAATGTTCATTGCTGTCACAACCTTCTGCGGATTGGATGACCCGCCAATGTCAAGAAAGTTCGCCGGTTCACCGCCGTACCGTTTGACAAGGTCCATCGTAGCCATCGCCAGACCGGCGCCGTTGACAATGCAACCTATGTTGCCGTCAAGTTTCACATAGGACAGATCGGCTTCACGTGCCTCCGCTTCCGCCGGCACTTCGGCGTCGGGATCACGCATCGCCGCCACGTCGCCGTGACGGAAGAGACCGTTATCATCAATATTAATCTTGGCATCAAGCGCAACGACATCTCCAGAGGCACTGGTTACCAAGGGATTGATTTCGACCAGGGAGGCGTCCACCTTCCAAAAAACATCGTACAGCTTCATAATGATGTCCGCTGCCTGACGTACCTGCCTAATGTCCCGGTACAGCTTATAGGCAAGGTTACGCGCCTGGTAGCCTTTGAGACCCACCACAGGGTCGACATACAGCTTGAAGATTTTCTCGGGAGTTTTAGCGGCTACTTCCTCGATGTCTACCCCTCCGGCAGGGGAAACCATGATAACCGGCTGCTTGGTAGCACGATCGAGAATAATCCCGACATAGGATTCCGAGATAATATTTTCGGCAGCCGTGACGAGGACTTTCTTAACCGTCAACCCCTTTATGTCCATGCCCAGGATGCTTTGAGCAAGAATCTTGGCTGCCTCGGCGTTTTCTGCATACTTGATCCCGCCGGCTTTGCCTCGACCACCGACATGAACCTGCGCCTTCACCATCACCGGCTTGCCCAGATTTCGCGCAATCGCCTCAGCATCAGGCGGAGTGGCGGCCACCTCGCCCGCCGGGACCGGAATGCCGCCGTCAGCGAAAATTTGCTTTGCTTGATACTCGTGGATCTTCATTGTCAGTTTTCCTTGTCGCCAACGTCGTTGGTTATATTTTGGTTTGTTCTCTTGCTGCTCGATGTTTTGACATTCTTTTCATAGTACTCTTCAGCCAGAGACTGCAGAACCTCTCGACTGTTGTTTTCCGGGTTGTCGAGAACCTGCTCCAGTAAATAGCTGATGATTTTTCCCACTGCCGGTCCCGGATCGAGGCCAAATAAATCCATCACGTCATGACCGTTCAGAGCCAGGTCCGACACAGTGAGAGGCGGTTTACGCGAGAGCTCAGCCCTGATTTGCTGCTCAAACTGATCCACGTCGTCTGTGGCGCCGCCCATGCCCTGCGCCTCCACATCCGCGCGTCTGAGATCAAGCAGGTCAAAGATCAGCTCTGTTCCCACCCGTCTCAGTAGTCGCCGCAGCCCTTTGTCACCGACATCAGTGGTGAACATGTGGCGTTCCACGAGAGTAGCTACCTCCCCAGCCAGATCATTGGGATATCTAAGCCGCCGCATCACAGCCAGAGTAGTCTTAGCGCCGCTCAGTTCGTGTCCGTAGAATGTCGCCCCGTCTTCAACCAGGTATCTGCACTGCGGCTTGTTAATGTCATGAAACAGAGCGGCCAGCCTCAGGCGCAGTTGTGGCTGACAGGCGTCAATAGTGTAAAGGGTATGATCAAAAACATCATACTTGTGGTACCCTCCCGGCTGCTCAACCCCAACACACTCATCCAACTCCGGCAGAATCTCGTACAAAAGGCCGGCATCGTGCATAAACCGGAAGCCGACAGAGGGCCTTCTCGCCAGCACCAGCAGCTTGTTCAACTCCTCGGCGATACGCTCACTCGACACAGTTCTTATCAGAGGAGCATGGCGGCGCATTGCCTCTAATGTACCCGATTCAATCGTAAACTCAAAACGAGCCGCAAACTGTACTGCCCGTAGCATTCTTAACGGGTCGTCCTCGAACGAGGCGTCGTACACCATGCGAATCTGTCGTCTTTCAAGGTCGAGGCGCCCCTCCAACGGGTCAATCAACTCATCATTGTCGAGAGCCAATGCCATAGCATTGACGGTAAAATCGCGTCGAGCCAGATCCTCTTCGACTTTCAGGTTTGGGTCAAAGGCAACGTCAAAGTCTCGGTGCCCAACACCGATCGAGTGCTCGCGGCGCGGTAGAGTTATATCAAAGGTCTGCGGCATACCGGAAGTAACCTGAGTAAACTTGACAACCCCAAAGCTTCTACCCACAAGGTTTACCTGACCGTAGTTCCTGAGTATCTGCGTCAACTCATCATAGGGTATGCCGGTGACAAGGTAATCCCGATCCTGGACGGTATCGTCACCGTAAAGAATACTATCGCGAACCGCTCCTCCAACCTCGAAAATCCGGCCCCGGCGCGATATGTTATCGATTGCCTGCTGTGACAGCTTACACATGCTCAATCCGGAATAATCCGTGTTCCGGCCTCTCCATACACTGACTTTCGCGCATTTTCAAGTGACGAAATGGCAACCATGCCTCCGCCACCTTCAAGGAACTTGATTGCAGCCTCTATCTTTGGCCCCATTGAGCCCGGAGGAAAATACCCCTGATCATAATACCTCCTGGCCTCAGAGATGGTCATAGTATCAAGCTCCTTCTGATTTGGCCGGCCATAGTCGAGCGCGACCTTGTCTACCGACGTCAGTATTGCCAGAACATCAGCTCCGATCTCACTGGCAACGACAGCCGAGGCAAGGTCTTTGTCAATAACGGCATCAAGTCCCTCGTAGTTCCCCTTGCCGTCGATGTAGACCGGAATGCCCCCTCCGCCGGCAGCGATGACGATAGTCCCTCCTTCCACCAGTTTTCTTATTGTGGGCGCTTCCACAGCCTTGTAAGGAACAGGTGATGGGACCACTCGACGCCAACCGCGATTGGCGTCCCTTTTCACCTGCCAGTTGAGCGTACGGGCGCGCTCTTTCGCTTCCCGTTCCGAGTAGAACTGCCCGATGAACTTGGTTGGGTTGTCAATTGCAGGATCATTTTTGTCGACCAGCATCTGAGTTATGATAGTTACCACCGGACGGTCGATTTTCTCCGCACGCAGGCGATTCTGGAGCGACTGCTCAATCATGTACCCCATTCCCCCCTCGGTATCCGCCACAAGAACACCAAGCGGCAAGTTGGGAGCTCTGCCTAGAGCCAGCTCCGTCCGCAACAGTGCGTTGCCAACCTGGGGACCATTTCCGTGGGTCACCGCTAGGTTAAACCCCTCACGGGCCAGTTGAACAATACCATCAAGCGACTGGCGTGTATTTGCAAACTGGTGGGTAATGGTGTCTTCCTGCCCGGGCTGGCTTATGGCATTCCCGCCAAGGGCAATCACTGCTGTTCTCTTTGCAGTCATAGTACCGATACCATTGCCTATACAAACAGGGCCAAATCAAGCCGGACCGGACAATTTCCCAGCCCGGCAACTCACCTTCACTTCTACTTGCGTGAATCTTTCTTTGTTGAGACTCTCCGTCGTTTGCCCTTCATGAAGCCATCCAACACCGTAGTTAGGTTTGGCGACCCGATCTCCTGCAAACTGTAGGAAACCCGCACGGTCGGTTTCTTGATCTTGATCAAACGAGTTAAATCAATCGGTGTGGCAATAATAACCAAATCACATTTGGTGCGGTTGATAGTCGTTTCAAGGTCCTTGACCTGGCTGGCGCCATAGCCCATCGCCGGCAGCAAAACACCTATATCCGGATACTTTTCGAACGTTTCAGTAATCAATCCAACGGTATACGGGCGTGGGTCCACCAGTTCAGAAGCACCAAATTTATCAGCCGCCACCACCCCGGCGCCGTAGGCCATTTCGCCGTGCGTCAGTGTGGGACCATCCTCGACAACGAGAACTTTCTTGCCCCGGATTAGCTCCCACCTGTCCACCTCAACCGGGCTGGCAGCATCGATCACGACCGCCTCGGGGTTGTACTTCGAGATATTTGCGCGCACCTCCGCGATATCTTCTCCATCAGCAGAATCGATTTTGTTGATGACGATCGCATCGGCCATCAGAAGGTTCACCTGGCCGGGATAGTACGATATCTCATGTCCCGCTCGGTGGGGATCGACAACAGTTATCATGAGGTCGGGCTTATAGAATGACATGTCGTTGTTACCGCCATCCCACAGAATGACATCGGCCTCTTTCTCGGCCTCACGAACGATCATCTCATAGTCCACCCCGGCGTACACAATCACGCCCTTGACAATGTGCGGCTCATATTCCTCGCGCTCTTCAATAGTACACTTGTTTTTATCAAGGTCAGCCAGCGTTGCAAAACGCTGACAGGACTGCTTGGCCAGGTCGCCATAGGGCATCGGGTGACGAATCGCAACCACCTTCTGACCCATCTCCTGCAACACCCGGACTACTTTACGGCTGGTCTGCGACTTACCGCAGCCAGTGCGCACAGCACAGACAGCCACCACCGGCTTAGTTGACCCTATCATCGTCGGGGCGCCACCCTCAACTGCAAATCGCGCACCGGCCTTCATAACGTAGGCAGCCTTCTCCATTACGTACTGGTAAGGAACGTCAGAATAAGAGAAAACAACCTCATCGACCGAGTGCTTCTTGATGAGGTTGAGCAGATTCTTTTCTTCATGGATGGGGATTCCCTTCGGGTACAACTTACCGGCCAGAACCGCCGGGTAGGTTCGCCCGTCAATATCGGGAATCTGGGTGGCGGTGAAAGCAATCACCTCAACCGCATCATTGTTACGATACAAGGTATTGAAATTATGAAAATCACGCCCGGCAGCCCCCATAATGATTATCTTCTTCTTACACTTAGCCATGTTATTCTCCAGTCAATTCAGGTCTCCGCCGCTTAAAAAAACGTCTACATAAATACGACTAAATACCAGAGTCCTAAATAGACGAAGCCCACCAAATAAACAGCAGCATATAGCATGGCGTATACTGGAAGTAATTGTCCAGTATGAATTTGCAGAGTTCCAAGCCTTCGTCCTTCACGTCAACTGTTGTCAATCTGCGCCCGCTGCAGGCTACCGGAAAAGTCAACATAGATCGACTTCCATTCACTGAAGACATCAAGAGCTGCTGTGGCAGCCTCGCGGTGACCGTTACCAGTTTCTTTGGTTCCTCCAAATGGCAGGTGGGTTTCAGCGCCGATTGTCGGGGCATTCACGTAGAAGATACCAGTGTACACGTCGCGCATGGCGGTGTATGCCTTGTTGATATCGCGGGTGTAGATGGAAGCCGACAGACCGTAGTTGGTGTCGTTCGCCATTTCTATAGCTTGCTCAAAGGTGTCGAATTTTGCAATCGAGAGTACTGGTCCGAAGATCTCCTCCCGCCAGATGCGCATCTGCTGAGTGACCTCACCGAAAATCGTCGGCTGTACGAAAAATCCTTTGTCGTAATTACCACCGGTCAGCTTTTCTCCACCTGTAACCAGCTTGGCTCCATCCTTCTTGCCGATTTCGACGTATCCCAGGACAGTGTCAAGCTGCGCCTGATTAATCAGTGGTCCCATTTCTGTCGACTCATCCAGACCGTTACCGATTTTCAACTTTCGGGCCCGCTCTGTCAACATGGAGGTAACCTTATCTACAACATCTTTGTGGCAAATCAGACGGCTGGTGGCCGTACAACGCTGGCCGGTAGTACCGAACGCACCCCAGAGAGCGCCGTCAACGGCCAGCTCCAAATCAGCATCGTCCATTACGATCTCAACATTCTTCCCGCCCATTTCAAGGCAAACGTGCTTGAAATTGCTCGCACAGCCCTCGGATACTTTGCGGCCTGTCTCAGTGGAACCGGTGAACGATACAACCCTGACCTGCGGGCTTTTGATGAGGGTGTCTCCGAGTGTTGAGCCGGAACCGGTGACCATGTTCAGTACGCCGGGAGGCAGACCTTCCTCGTAACATATCCGGACGAAGTTGGCCACCGAAAGAGGGGTATCGGTAGCAGGCTTGATAACAACAGTGTTGCCGCAAATCAGTGCCGGCATTGTCTTCCAGGACGGGATCGCCATCGGGAAATTCCACGGCGTGATAAAAGAACATACCCCGAGTGGCTGACGGAAGGTCATATTGAACTTGTTCTGCAACTCTGACGGTGTCGTCATACCAAAGAGCCGGCGTCCTTCACCAGCCATGTAGAAGGTCATATCAATCGCTTCCTGCACATCTCCCCTCGTTTCCTGGATAATCTTACCCATTTCACGGGTCATATCCCGGGAGAGATTCTCTTTTTCCTTGAGAAGCCGCGATGCTATGCGGTAGATGATCTCCCCTCGCTTGGGAGCGGGCACCAACCGCCACTTTTTGTAAGCCTCAGCGGCTGCTTCGATCGCCGCATTAGCGTCATCAGCCGTCGACTTCTGGAAAACACCGACCAGTTCATCGCTATTAGCCGGGTTACGGTTCTCAAAGGTCTCGCCCGATGCGGACTCGACCCACTCACCATTAATGAAGTTCTTGAATATGTTTGAATCACCCACAACCTACTCCGTTAAGCTTTCTTTATTCAATAAGTTACGGCCGTTATTCAGGTCGACATCGTGAAGTTATTCACAGTTATCCAACACAAACGGTTAATATATCTTATCCACCCCTGTTGTCAACCGCTTTCACCCCAAAAGCCCAAGTTTTTTACATTGGGACGGAACAACTTACGGGAGATACAGCAAGTGATTGAGGATAGGAGGAAGAAACCATAACTCTGCAATGTCCATTTGTCAGCGCTTAGTCGGTCAATAGAATCCACTTTGGTCACTGTAACGCAAAGATTGCCTTGGACTTTTGGGGGTTTCTTACGTTTATTAATATAGAGCTTCGATGGAGGACAGATGTACACGCTATTTATAGCATCATGGCTTTGTTTACCGGTCTTCCCGCTCAACCCGATAGCGCAAGATACGATTGCCTCGGTAAACATGCACTTCACGGTTGGAGTGAACGGGCCAAATCAGTTGGTGGGCTCCGGGCTTGAACTCACATCCAAGTACGAGATACGCCTAATTCACCCGGTTGTAGCGCGAGCGGCATTTGACTATCGATTTGGCAAGGTAACCTCTAAGTTGTTTCCCCAAGGTCACCTGCATACGGCCACGACCTCTATAGATCTGCTGTACTATCGAGGTACTCGCAAGCTCACCGGATACCTTGGGCTTGGGTTAGTATATACATTTCACCGCTACGTCCTTGCGGGAGACGTAGCTGACTCCCTGCGCCAGAACTACCAGATAACCGAGGTCGGCATCAGACCAAATTTCGGCTTTCGGATAACCATGGGATTGAGATTTCACCGCGATGTCTCTCTTGAGATCGGCATCACAGAGGTCCGCCCAAAACTGCAGTTCATCAGACGGCTGAGCGAAACCAGTTACTCGGTGTCTACTCACAGGATGCGGATAAGCGATGTGCGCGTTACCTTGGGGTACCTGTGGTCTCTCACAGGATCATAGCAGAGAACCCCGTCCCTGACCTTCATGAGCCATTTACACAGTAGCGAAGCAGGAATTCCTTCCGAAAGGCCTCAAACCGCTTTTCCTCAATAGCCTTCCTGATATCGCGCATCAACTGTTGATAAAAATATGTTGAGTGGTAGGTAGCCAGAACCATTCCGGTGATTTCCGACTGATTGTAGAGGTGCCGCAGATAGGCCCGGCTGTAACGGCTGCAGACTTTGCAGTCGCAATTGGGATCCAAGGGGCGGTCATCGTTTGCATATTCGGCGTTGCGATAGGTCAACTGACCTTCAGAAGTAAAGACATTGCCGGTTCGGGCATTGCGGGTCGGCAGGACACAATCAAACATATCGACACCGTAGGAAACAGCCATCAGAATATCTTCCGGGTATCCTACACCCATGAAGTAGCGCGGTTTGTCTTCCGGTAGGTATTGGATGGTATGCACAAGAATCTCCTCCATCTCTTCTTTGCTCTCGCCGACTGAAAGACCGCCGATGGCATATCCGGGGAAATCAAGCGAAACGATCTCCTGAGCCGACTGTGTGCGCAAGTCTTTATACACTGACCCCTGTACAATCCCAAACAGCCGAGTGGCTGATTTGTTCTTCTCGTTGAATCGTTTGTGGAGTGGGAGAGACGCTTTTGCCCATTCGAACGTTCTCCTTACACCGGTTGACGCTAACTGCCTGTCGGCAGGGTAAGGAACGCACTGGTCAAGAGTCATGATAATGTCGGCGCCAAGATCGTGCTCGATCTGCATCACTCTGTCCGGTGTGAAAAAATGTCGGGAGCCATCGAGGTGCGACTTGAACTCCACTCCTTCATCGGTGATCCTGGATATATCCTGCAACGAGAATATCTGATAGCCGCCGCTGTCGGTCAGCGTCGGTTTATTCCAGCCGGTGAAGCGAGCCAGGCCACCTTGGGAAGCGACAATCTTCGCGCCCGGACGTAGATAGAGATGGTATGTGTTACCTAAGATGATTTCCACTCCGCACTCCTCAAGGTCCCCTGCTGTCATCGCTTTCACTGCACCGGAGGTACCGACCGGCATGAACGCCGGGGTCTGGAAGGTGCCATGCGGAGTTGTCACCTCCCCTCGCCGTGCGGAGTCATCAGTTGTTGTCAACTTGAAGAAGGATTCATTCACGCGTGGTTTCATCCCAACAAGATATCGAGAGCGGACTGAATGTCAGTCACGCCGGTCAATCTTATTCGCCTGTCGCTCACCTGAGCGACATTGACCTGGGGAAGGATCATCGTTTCAAAACCCATCTTGCGGGCTTCGCTCAGGCGCCGATCGATCATAGTCACTCCACGCATCTCGCCGGAGAGGCCGACCTCACCTACGACAAGCGTTCGGGTGCCAACCGGACGACTTAGCAAAGACGATGCGATAGCTGCCAGGATCGGCAGGTCGAGGGCAGGCTCGGAAAGTCTCAGCCCGCCTGCTATAGAGACAAAAACGTCGTTGGTCGCCATTGGGTATCCACACCGCTTTTCCAGAATAGCCAGAAGGAGAGCAAGTCGTTTGTTGTCAATCCCTCCGGCGACGCGCTGGGGAGTGCCATAGTTAGCTGAGGTAACCAGCGCTTGAATCTCGACCAAGAAAGGTCGGCTTCCTTCACAAACGCCAGTGGTAACAGACCCGCTCCTTGGCTCCTCCGATAAATGATTAGACAAAAAGAAAGACGATGGATTGGCCACCTCCACCAGCCCATCGGGAAACATCTCGAACAGACCGATCTCACTGATTGACCCAAAGCGGTTCTTGGCGGCGCGAAGCATCCGATAGAGGTGAGTGCTGTCCCCCTCAAAGTAAATCACCGTGTCGACCATATGCTCCAGCACCTTCGGCCCGGCCACCATTCCATCCTTGGTCACATGGCCGACCAGAAAGAGGGCCGACCCCTTCGATCTGGCCAGCGCCATCAATTGACTAGCTGTCTCTCGCACCTGAGTCACCGTGCCGGGAGGCGACTCGAACTGTGCCGATGACATCGTTTGGATGGAGTCGACAAACACGACCGCGAAGTCCTCGGAAACCAGTAAACCGACCAACTCCTCAAGTGAATTGGTATTGATGACAGTGATATCATCCCCTACGATCTTCAAACGGCGGGCTCTTAGCTTGATCTGTGCCAGCGACTCCTCACCAGTGACATAGGCGACGGAGATATTCTGTCTCGAATAGGCTTCGGCAGCCTGAAGCAACAACGTCGACTTGCCGATACCTGGCTCGCCACCCAACAGAACCGCCATCCCAGGCAGCAACCTGCCGCCAAGCACACGGTCGAATTCGTCTATCCCCGTCCTGTAACCAGGCTCAGAGTCAAAACTGATCTCGGACAGTCTTTTCTTCTCAGCACTGGTTGTAGAAGGTGCCGACGTCTTCCTGGTCGGGACCTTTTCCTCCACAAGACAGTTCCACTGCCCACATCCTCGACATTGTCCCTGCCATTTGGCGTGTTCCGTTCCACAGTGGGAGCAGAAGTAGGCAGTCCTGGTCTTTTTTCCGGTAATCATCGCACGTGAATAGGACCGAGAGCGCTGCCGGCAATAAACTGCTGTACAACCGGGTTGTCTGATTTTTTGACCTCGTCCGGAGTGCCCTCGAACTCAATCCTCCCCTGATAGAGCATAACAATGCGACTGGCAATCCTGAAGGCAGATTTCATGTCGTGCGTAACGGCAATCGAAGTCACATTTAGTTTCCGATTTAGGTCAACAATCAAATTGTTGATCATGTCAGCTGTGACCGGATCAAGCCCGGTAGTCGGCTCATCATAAAGAAGCACTTCTGGATCGTAGGCAATCGCGCGAGCCAGACCTGCTCTCTTTCTCATTCCGCCGGAAAGCTCCGCCGGGCTCTTGTCTGCCGCACCGGCCAGCCCGACCATCTCAAGCTTCTCAGACACGATCTCCGCAATGCGAGCACTGTTGTACTGACGCGACTCACTCAAGCCAAGACCTACATTCTCAGCCACACTCAGTGAGTCAAACAGCGCCGCCGACTGGAACAGCATACCAATCCGGCGTCGAACCGCCGTGATCCCCCTGCTATCAAGATCAGCCAAATCCTGACCGCCAAATAACACCCGGCCTTCATCCGGTTCCAGCAGTCGTATGACGTGCTTTAGCAACACCGACTTCCCACAACCGGATTGTCCGATAACGACAATAGATTCTCCACGGTGAAGAGTGATATCCATTCCATCAAGGACTGTTAAACCATTGAAGCCCTTATGCAACCGCTCAATCTGAACCAGAGGTGGTGCCATGGCTAAACCCTGAATAGAATCACTGCGAAGACGAAGTTGAAGATAAGTATGAGCGTTGTTGAAATAACCACCGATGTCGTGGTGGCTCTTCCTACCCCCTGCGCTCCCCCGGTGGTGTTAAACCCCTCGTAACACCCAACCAGGCCGATAGTGAGACCAAACACGCCTGCTTTGATAAGACCGTTGACGAAGTCACCCATTTTGAAAGAATGGCGAAAACCGTTCAGGAACGTTTCCGACGACACATCGACTCCGATAATAGAAACTACGAGCGCACCAAGGATTGCAACGAAGTTCGCAAAGATCACCAGAAAGGGCACCATGAACAGGCAAGCCAGCACGCGCGGCATAACCAGATAACGAATCGGGTTAATGCCCATCGACTCGAGGGCGTCTATTTGCTCCGTAACCCGCATCGTCCCCAATTCCGCCGTCATCCCAGCGCCGACTCGTCCGGCAAATACAATTGCCGACAGCACGGGAGCCAGCTCAATGACAACCGCTTTCCCTACCGCCTGCCCCAGGTAACGCAGAGGGGCTCCAATGAATTTGAACTGGTAGGCTGCCTGCCAGGCTGAGACCGCTCCAACAAAGATGGAAATGATTACAATTAACGGTAAAGACCTCACCCCTACGACATAGAGTTGATCGAAGATTAGGCCAAGCGACCGGGGGATTTCTTTGAGAGAGACTACGAACTTCCCCAGCAGAAGGGAAAGACCGCCCAACTTGTTGACGAAGTTTACGCCGCGACGGCCAATAACGTGCAGTCCGTAGTCCATCAGTACGCCTAAAAGGGAATATCCCCGCCCTCGACTGGCTCCACTCCAGCTGGAACTTCACGGTAACCGGTCGGCGCCATATTCTCAAACCGGGCGAACTCTTTCAGAAACGTAAGGTGAACCACACCCGTTGGACCATTGCGCTGTTTGGCTACAATGATTTCGGCCTTCCCTTCAATTTCGAGATACTTGGGATCGTTTCTGTCCAGGTAAGAGTAGTAATGCTCAGGCCGGTAAATGAATATGACAACGTCCGCATCCTGTTCAATAGCCCCTGACTCCCGCAGATCGGAAAGCTGAGGTCTCTTCTCACCTCCTCGCTGCTCCACCTGGCGGGAAAGCTGGGAGCAGGCAATCACGGGTATTTCCAGTTCCTTCGCTAGCGCTTTGAGGTTGAGGGAGATGCTGGCCATTTCCTGCTGGCGGTTTTCAAAGCGTCCTGCGCCATGAACCATCTGGATGTAATCGACAATAATGAGAGCAATATCATGCTGGGCCTTCAGCCGTCGGGCTTTTGCTCTGATTTCCAGAGATGAAAGAACGGCTGAATCGTCAATGAAGATCGGCGCTTCGGACAACGGCCCGCCTGCAAACGTAAGCTTCTGCCACTCCTCGGTTCTGAGCTTGCGGGCGCGAAGACGCTGCTGCGAAATTCTTGCCCGCCCGCACAGCATCCGTAAAGCCAATTGTTCGTTCGACATCTCGAGAGAAAAGACGCCCACCCCCTTCTTCAGCTGTACGCCTACGTATTCTGCAATGTTGATGGCGAGCGCCGACTTGCCCATGGATGGCCTGCCGGCGACTATTACAAAATCGCCTTTATGCATGCCGTTGGTCATGATGTCTAGTTGGTCAAAACCGGTTTTGATCCCTACCAGAGCGCTGTCGGGTGACTGCAGCTTTTCTATCTCTTCGAAAGTAGACGGAATTAGGTCTTTAATCGATGTAAACCCCTTGCGGAGTCTTCTCTCAGATATATAGAAAATGTCTTGCTCTGCCCGATCCAGAAGCTCATCAACTTCTTTTTCATAAGAGTAGCAGCTTTTGACAACCTCAGTGGATGTCTGTATCAAGCGTCGGAGAAGGAACTTGTCTAATACTTTTTGTGCGTAACTTCTGATATTCGCGGTAGAGGCAATACTTTCTACCAGTTCCACCAGATAGACCCGTCCGCCTATTTGCTCGAGGCTCCCATTTCTCAACAGTGCGTCTGTAATAGTTGTGATGTCACAAGGTTCCGAATTCTTGTAGAGTTCAAGCACAGCTTTGTAAATGATCTGGTGTTTGGGGGAATAGAACACCGATTCATGGTCGAGGATTTCTATTGTTTCGTGAAGAGCTTCAGTGTCCTTCAGAATAGAGCCCAGTACAGCCTTCTCAAGATCCAGCGACTGCGGCGGCTGGAGTCGCTCGGCCTCCTTGTCCGTTTGCGTTCTGTAAGCCACGATCTGTTCCTCAAATACTGAAGCTATGTTTTCCGGAGTTCGTCGTAGCGCTCTTTGAGCGCCTGCATGTCAGCCCAAGTCTCTTTCTTATAGGCCGGGAAACGCAGCAAAGCAGCCGGGTGGTAAGTCACCATGAGCGGTATTCCCTCGACCTCGTGCCACTGTTCCCGCAATTTGCCCAGCGGCGTATTCGTCTTAAGCAGTATCTGACCGGATATTCTTCCAAGAGCACATATCAGCCTGGGTTTTATCAAACGTATCTGTTCCTGCAAATGGGGTAAGCACTTCTCAACCTCTCCAGGTAAGGGGTCACGGTTATTGGGCGGACGGCACTTCAGGATATTGGCAATGTAAACATCCTGCCGCGACAAGTTGATGGCAACCAGAATACGATCCAGAAGCTGGCCGGCACGCCCCACAAACGGCTCCCCCTGCAAGTCTTCATCACGGCCCGGCGCCTCACCGATAAACATCAAGCCGGCATGAAGGTTACCGATCCCAAACACGAGCTTGGTCCTGGTTTGCCATAATGGACAGAGGTTGCAGTTACAAATGGCCTCATATTGGGCTTGCAGGGAATCATATTGTGGAGCACACACCACCTTGCTGGCCGCTCCGAACAGATCCCCGGGTTCAGTCAATTTCTCAATCAACGGCGGCCTCTCCTCCAACTGTGAATTTTCCGAGAACCGTTCCTCTTTGCTGATGATTACCTCCCCCATGCCCAACTCTACCTGAGTTCTTAGAGCACGACGAAACATCTCCTGCAGATTGATCGGCTTCTCTTCCAATGTACTCTCCTCACCGGGAGACTACAAGCTAAAGCATGCCGGCGACTTTTTCAAGTAATTTGGAGGCGATCTCGCATTTGTCCATCAGCGGCCACTTTTCAGGCTTTCCCTCCGGCAATAAGATTGTCACCCGGTTGGTATCCCCGCCAAAACCGGTGTCTTTGCCTGGCCGGTTGAGTACGATCATGTCCAGGTGCTTGTCTTTCAGCTTCCTTCTGGCATTGGTGACCGCGTTGTCGGTTTCGAGGGCAAATCCCACAACCACCTGTGCCCCCTTCTTCTTGGCTGCGACTTCCTTGAGAATATCAACTGTCGGCTGAAATGCAAATGTCTGATCAACACCCCTCTTCTTCATTTTCTGTTTAGCGACACGACCCGGTGTAAAATCAACTGGCGCAGCCGCCATGATCAGACAGTCCGACCTTTTGAACTCCTTTACCACTGCTTCAAACAACTCGGAGGTCGACTCCACGGGAAGGTACCTGGTACCGGCAGGCGGCATCAGGCCAGTCGGCCCGGAAATCAGGGTTGTCTCGGCTCCCAGCAGAACGGCAGCCTGGGCCAGGGCAATACCCATCTTCCCGGAGGAGTAGTTGGACAGAAAGCGAACCAGGTCGAGCGGTTCTCTGGTAGGTCCTGCTGTCACCAGGATTTTCTTGCCTGTCAGAAAGCGCTTCTCGAAGTTACCACTGATTAAGCTCTTCACAGCCCCGAAGATCTGTTCCGGCTCAGCCATCCTCCCTACCCCATATTGGTCGCAAGCCATTTCTCCCTCACCAGGGCCTATGAAGAAATACTCGAGCTCTTTAAGGTAGCTATAGTTCTTCTGGGTGACCTTGTTGCTCCACATGTAGGGATTCATCGCTGGAGCGATCATAACCGGCCGGGGGCTGGCACAGACAACTGTTGTCAACAGGTCATCCGAAATCCCATTGGCAACCTTGCCCAAAAAATTGGCTGTGGCCGGAGCCACAACAATAAGGTCCGACCATTCAGCCAGGTTGATATGTCGCGCAGAAACGAACTCCCTTTCCGGAAAAATCTCGACAGCAACAGGGTGATTCGACACCGTTTCAAGGGTAAGAGGGGTGATGAATTTGGTCGCAGCACGGGTCATCACGACCCTGACAGAAGCCCGCTCCGCACGCAGAAGCCTTATCAGGTGCGGTATCTTGTAGCAGGCAATACCGCCCGTCAGGCCGACAAGTATTTTCTTGTCTTTGAGAGACACGTATTATTATAGCAAAAAGGGGGAAGTTTTTCAAGGACAGTTTGCCGGCGGTGAGCCACCTTTAAACAGGTAGTTAGCAAGGCAAGTCAGATCAGCCACGTCAATAGAACCGCTGGCGTCAGCATCACCTTCTTCTTCACACGGAGGCGGAGGGCCACTCTTAAAGAGGTACTTGACTAGGTAAGTTAGGTCAGCGACATCAATCGCCCCACCCATGCCGGTAATGCCGTCGGCGTTTCCGCGTATTCCGTCGCCGTTGCAGCAGTGCATAATCTCACCGTGCTCATACCAGATGTCCTGCATCGCTTGCCCGTGCCCAGGTGAGGGGTACGAGAACCACGCCTCCCAAAACTCATCAATATTGTCCGGGCGGTGCCCAAGGGCGGCGCTGTCCAGCAGGGCGATGAGGATATTGTCGATGTCGTTGCTCAGTGTGTCCGAGATGTCGTCCGGGTGGTGTGGACGCGTCGTGTCGCCCCAATCGACTATGCCACTGTAATCATCATCTATTTCATCGTAGATATCCCAGAACGTCCCTGCTGTTGCTGTCTCATTGTATTTACCCATTGCATTAGCTGAGCCAGTGTAAGGCACCAGGTCAAATTCCCCGTTCTCCCAGTTAACCCAACTGGAATCATGGAAATCGTTCCAGTATGTTACACGGGTGCAGGAGTCCATTACGGACGCTGACCAAAAGTGAGCCCACCCCTCAGAAGATGCCGTCCCAAGGTCTACTAAACTATATATTGTATGGCTCCCCCCACCTTGACGAAAAAAGAGAAGCATATGAGACAGCCGGTGGCCATGCTCATGAAGGATTGTGCTTTTATTCCACGTATTTGGCCATCTATGATTGTTATCCACGCTATCATTGAGATAGATGTAACGATCAGCTGGGTAGTATCTCGCATTCTCGCTGCCTTTGTTCAAGACTACCTGTACCGGTCCCCACGGATGATCGGCGGGGTCGGGTCTTTCGAGTTTCCATCTTTTGTAGCCATCAAGGAGTACATCAACTACAAAGAAAGGCCCGGATTCGTCAACGGTAAGGTCTTTGTTGTAAACGTGATCACCTGCAGCAATGTTATCCGTCGTATCTGACACCACCATATAAACTGGACCATTTAACGAATCCGTCAGATAGGTACCTTCATTCATAGCATAAAACGAGAAAAAAACATCCTGCCCAGCCCATCCATTGTCGTCGTGATTAGTGACAGGCCCGATGTAGAAATAGCCACTGTTATCTGTGACAGCACTGTCCAAGAACTGGTAACCGAAGAAGTCTGCATCCCACATGTAAATTGTTGCCCCGCGTATTGACTCGAGAGTAGTATCCGGTGGTACTGGGTCCATATACCTGAGACGTCCTGAGTAGTAGATCATCCCAGGTCCTGTTATTTCAAAACAAGAAGGGCCGTACCAGGTTGGGTACCATACACTGTCTCCACTCGATGAACTCCAACTCCAGTTATCGCTTCCCGATACATAGCTGGAATCGATACAGATCGTTTTGCCGATGTCTTCCGGGTCAATAGGGCCAATCGCGAACGCAATGGCGGTATCATCGAACCCATTGGGTAACCCACCACCCAACCAGGTAATACCGACAAATTTGATGGAGTCAGCTCCCGAGCCGGTCAGACTCTTGTAGAAGATGCCAAAATAGGAGTCAAAGGCCTCCTCCCATGCCAGGGTCGGAAGCGTCTCAGGCATGGTGGTGTCCCAGCTTGCTCCATCCGGCGAGTAGATGCGAAAGCCGTTGGCTATCCCGTACACGTCATCCCCGTAGTGATTGGCAAACCCGAGTATGAACCTGATCAGTTGGTTAGCATACAGCCGTCCCCATTCGTCCTCCCCGTCAACGCAGTCGAGCCAAATCTGTCCGTCATTCTTCTTGTCAGGTTTCGGGTGAGGGTGACGCGTTTTCTGTTTCTTTGGCTGCTTGCTCGTGCTCTTTAAACCCGGACGGCCTGGTTTCCTTGGGGGTGGCTCTTTGAGATACTCACACTTGAACCCCTCTCGTCGCAACATATCTACCGCATCCCTCGTTGACCGGATAATGTAAAAGCCTGAATCAGCCGTCTCTGTTATTGGGCCGAATTCCTTCTCAAACTGCATTATGAGCTTCAAACGTCTGGGATTGCGCAGATCGATCTTAACTTCATACCTGGTCGTATCCGGCTCAGTCAGCGGAATGTCCCAGTAGCTTTTGAAGGGCGGTCCCTTCCAAAACTCAACCGAATCACCGGTTGTGACAAAATAGACATGAGCGGGAACCCTTGCTTTCTCGCCAAATTTCAAAACGATTCGAAGACTGCTGGTGTCATTAGGCGGAAGAGTAATAGGCAATATAGTCGAAAATGAATGATCTTTACCTGGATCAGGATGTGCAATCCACAACTTCTCTCCATGGTACTGTAAACCATTCATTGGGATAACTTCTACGGGTATCTCGTCACAACACTTGCAACCAGCGCAGAAGTCATCTTTGATGGTAAAGCCGAATTTCATGTCCAGCGGACCGGCGCTGTCAGGATGCTCAACTGGCTCGAGCGTGAAAAAAACAGCTCTATAATCAACTTCACCGCCATAGCTGGTCTCGGTCATACAGATAATGGCAGCAAATAATACCACCAAGCCGAGAAACTTTGCTCTTCTGTTCATTTTTTCCTCCAATAATTCTCTACCTCAATCCATTGACGAGGCATTGTGGTTTGTGTTTAAAGAAATTTCTGTGTGACTTGTTCTTAGACATAGTTCGCCATTATCAGATGCCGCCTCCTTCGCTTTGCTTTTGATGAAACATGGTAAGCACGCTCATATATGTTATACTTCACCCTTCAGCTTACCGTTCTGAGAGCCACCTCAACGGAAGCTGTAAGCCACTTTCACATTTGAGCGCGTGTAAGCTGATGCGTTTATATTTTAATGAGCTGTGATTTAGTTGTCAAGGGGGAAATGAAGATTCATTTAATGTAGACTATGGGGCAGATGTGGACATCGGATAGTGACGTGAATTCCCACAGCAAGCTGTGGGCCACCCGGCCTAATCGATTTTTTGCCATATTTTTCCCTCCACAAGCATCACCTCCTTTAAGAATATAAGTAAAAAAGAGAAATCTTCCCTAAGGAAAACATTGAGGAATTTATACGATACTGTCATTGACTGGCGTGTGGCGAACAATAGAAATTCCCACCCGTTGGGTGGGCTACAGCTGCTCAATCCATTGATGAGGTATTGTGGTTTGTTGTTCAAAAGAATTAGCGCCTAATCGATTTTTTGCCATATTTTTCCCTCCACAAGCATCACCTCCTTTAAGAATATAAGTAAAAAAGAGAAATCTTCCCTAAGGAAAACATTGAGGAATTTATACGATACTGTCATTGACTGGCGTGTGGTGAACAATAGAAATTCCCACCCGTTGGGTGGGCTACAGCTGCTGCTTTCTCCAGTTTCCCTGCACCTACATGTGAATTGACCAACAAGAGCAGACCAAACGCTGTGATTACAATTAACCTCTTCATCTTATCCTCCTCTTAGGACTTTGCAGCCCCTTTCAATTAACGTTCAAAGCCTTTGAGTTTCTCTTTGCTGCTTCCCTCTGACCTCCCTCGGCAGCTATCAATGACTGTCACATTCGAATCGTTCCTCTTCCATTCCAAGAACTCAATATCCTGTTGATTCTCAGACGCCTTTTCGCGTATGTCCAACTCAACTCGCGTGCAAGAGTCCGGGAAAACGCTAACATTGCAGATACTATACCGTTCAAGCACAGAATCAGCAGGATTGAGAATTAGGTGATACACCGCAGACGGAAGCCTGTCAATGGTTGCCTCACCTAAGCCAGTATCGGTAAAGTAAGGGTATACAGTTGATGTGTGTTGCACTGCTGTTCCCTTATAGACTGGGAGAACTCTCAGTTGTACCCTAAGATCGCTGACTGGAACTGTTACGCACAGTTCGAGTGCCCCAAGCTTACTATAGTCAAAATTGTGTGGTTTCACAGAGTACAAAGCATTGTAGCTGTCTACCTCAATGTCTGCACCAGGCCCACCAAGGATCTGGTTCAAACCCGGAAGAGAAGCCAGCTGCGGAAGAACTCTCAGTGGAAATCTAACAGTCACGATGTTGCCGAAATGAGAGAAGACCGTAACGCCCAGAGCTTGTAGAGTCGTAGTATTGCCGTCGTAGAACATCATGGTACGGACGTGGGGTATCGCATCAATAAAGTGCAACCCAGCCAATTCTACCTGAAATGGCCTTAACGTCAGGTCGTCCGGCGAACAGGCGCGTGCAGAGTCACCTGGCATTTGTTTAACCCCAACTTTGCTCAATGAATCATAGTAATGATCAAGGTAGCCGGGGTCAAAGTAGAGGTTATAGAAGTACTCCAGCTGCGGGCTCACTTTCTCCAGTTTGCCGGCGTTTGCAGGTGGATTGGCCTGTAAGAGCAAGGCAAACATCGTGATTGTAATTATTCTCTTCATTTAATCCTCCAACAATTCTCTACCCCAATCCATAGACGAGGTATTCTGGTTTGTCGTTTAGAAGAAATAGTGCCTAATCAATTTTATTGCCATATTTCCCCCTACACAAGCATCACCTCCTTTAAGAATATAAATAAAAAAGAGAAATCTTCCCTAAGGAAAACATCGAGGAATTTATACGATACTGTCATTGACTGGCGTGTGGCGAACAATAGAAATTCCCACCCGTTGGGTGGGCTACAGCTGCTGTAGAATTTGCCAAGGGGAAAATGGAAATCTTTTGGATATCAAAGATAGGAGCAGATGTGGATTCGCCATTGTCAAGCCGCTTATAAGATATCGAACCGCTCAATCAATTTGCAAAGCTGATATGGTCCCCGTCGGCATCAAACAGGGACAGAGCGTCGTACTCATCCAGTTCCGAGAAGAGCACTGACGAAGCAATGAGCTTGGCGTGGTCAAGTGTAACCGGCTTGGGGCCGAAAACGGACACGCGGTCCATTATAGTCTCAAACTGCTCATCATCTATCACAGATGTGTTCAACAACTTGAGGAAGAACCCGTACGCCTCCGTCGTCAATTGACTGCGCTCGGAGTCCGTCAAGACGCGGTTAGAGAAATGCCTTGTGGGAAAGCTCGAAAAAAAGTGCAGAGGGCTGTTCTCGAACCGCTTCAGCAGCCAGGAGTAGGCCGACGATATCTCGTCCTCCAGATATCCCTGAGACTCCAACGTCGACCAGAGGTCATCGGCGTCCGATAGCCGCCCCGCATCACCCTGCATGTAGTCTATCAAGAAAACAACGATTTCAAAAACTCGGTTCCTCATCGGCTCTCCCAATCTGGAGCAGTTTAAAATAAGATAATAACGAGGTCCCTGATAAGCAAGATAAAACGACAAAGAGACTAAAAAAACAAGACATTTCCGGCCGGCCTGACTCTCTCCCCGACGACGGGTGGCACCTCCAAACTCGCTTTGGAGGTGTTGTTCTTGATCGCTACCCAACGGTTTCTAATGCAGATGTCGGTATTGCCTTAACTGAGCACGTCTCCAAAAAAAGTTTGGGGATACCACCTGTCCAATCATCAATTGACGCGGCGCATGAGGACATACGCCGCGCACAGGGTTTCAACCTGCAAATCTCACCCTTCGACTCCATCCACGACCAGCCCTGGACAGCTCAGGGTGACAAATTGGATCAGTTTTAAACAGGTGCAAGGGCTAACATGTACTGCAGGAGCTTAAAAGCCCCCTCTTTGCCGCCGTCACCGACTTCCATGGGTGGGCCGACACAGGTGGGACAGCCGCCTTCACAAGGGCAGCTTTTCAGATGTTCAAAGCAGGACTCAAAAAGACGGATATGTTCTGTGAATAGCTTCTCCGAAAGACCGACGCCACCGGGGATGTTCTCATAGATATACACCGTGGGTCTCTCGGTAAACGGCGCCCGGACCTGTGAGATAGAGCGCAGGTCGCGCGGGTCGCACATCACCCACAGGGGAGCGATTTTGCCCAAGATATTAGCCAGCCCTCTCAGCGCTCCGCCAAATTGGGAACCATTAAGACCTACTTTGAAAGCAATATCACCTGGGAATGAATACCAGAAGGCGTTGGTATGCATCTCCAGCTCAGGCAACTTAAGATCACCCGAGCCGACGTTTTCGTGGGTGTGGAACTTTATCTTCTTAAACATCACTGTGACATTGGTGACCGAAACCTCACCGCAGGCCATCTCGGCCTCGCCAAAAGAATCCTTCTTGTTGACCTCGAGGACTTTCAAATCGGTCTTGGTTTCAGCGTCAGTATAGTAATCGACATCAACTTCTTCCACGTACGCCTTCTTCCCTTCCCAGTCAAGACGCCTGACTTGATACTGTCTGGCCCGGTGAAGGTAGACAGCCTCCGGATGTAGAAAGATGGGCGCTGAGAAGTAATCCACTTCGCCAATTACCTCAAAATTGTTGCTTTCGTTCAGAATGACAAAATTGTCCGGCGAGGCGGAGCGCAGCGAAATCTGCCCGGCAGGATAGATTTCCGATGACCAGTGGTAACGTCTGCTGGTTTTGCGCACGACCTTGGCTTCTTCGAGGTAGTCCAGTATCTCACTGGTGCCATCGGTCAGGCTGTACTCGGTTTCGTCAAAGGGTAATTCAAAAGCGGCACACTTGATATGATTAGTCCTGATAATCAGGTTGTCAGGGTCGATGATCCCGGCTTCAGGTGTCCTGTCGAAAACATACTTCGGCTGTGCGCAAAGGAACTGGTTAATAGGCGTGGAGCTGGCAATCATGATGGTCAATGAAGTCGTGCTACTCCGCCCCGCCCTTCCGGCCTGTTGCCAGAGGGAGGCGATTGAGCCAGGATAGCCCACTATAATCGACACATCCAGACTACCGACATCTATTCCCAATTCAAGAGCGTTAGTAGAAACGACGCCCGTGATGCTACCATCGCGCAGGCCGGTTTCGATCCGACGTCTCTCGCTGGGAAGATACCCGCCCCGGTAGCCAGCTACTTCTATTCCCCGCCCGAACTCTCCCTTGAGCTCGCGCTGGAGATATGTCAGCAGGACTTCAACATACAAACGGAAGTGGGCAAAGACAATTGTCTGAATCCTGTGTCTTAAGAATCCAGCAGCCAACCGCGCGGCCTCGTTGATAGCTGATTTTCGGATGCCCAGTTGCCTGTTGATAACCGGTGGATTGTAGAATAGGAAATGCTTCTCCCCGGAAGGAGCGCCATTAGTGTCAATAAGCGTTACTGGCCGTCCGATGATTTTCTGCGTCAGTTCGTCGGGATTGGCGATCGTTGCCGAGCAACAGATAAAGATCGGATCGGAACCATAAAACCTACAAATTCGCTGGAGCCGGCGAATGACATTGGCCAGATGCGATCCAAAAACCCCACGGTAGTGGTGCACCTCATCGATGACAACATATTTGAGATTTTCAAACAATTTAATCCACTTGGTATGATGAGGAAGAATCCCGGTATGGAGCATGTCTGGGTTGGTGATGACAATATGCCCAGCAGAGCGAATAAGGCGGCGTGCAGTCTGCGGCGTGTCGCCGTCGAAGGTGTGCATTTTTATATCGACGTCGAGTTCCTCAACTAAATCATATAGCTCGCTCCTCTGGTCCTGCGCGAGGGCTTTAGTCGGGAAAAGGTATAAGGCTCTCGCGTCCGGTTCTTTCAGCGCTTTGTCGAGAACCGGTATGTTATAGCACAGCGTCTTTCCAGAGGCAGTGGGCGTAACAACCACAACATCCTTGCCATGCGTCACTGCCTCAACAGCCTCACCCTGGTGAGAGTAGAGCTGTGTTATTCCCCGTCGTTTGAGGCAGGCCACCAGCCGTTTGTCCAACCCCTCGGGGTAGTCGACATATCGTGCCGGGCGAGGGGAATATGTCTTCCAGTGGGTAATGTTTTTACGGACGACTGGATCGTCTCTAAGCAGGTCGATTATCTGGTCAAGGTTCATAGGGACAACACAACTCCTGCACCGTGTTCACACCACGCCGGCAAGCCGACGGCGGCAGACATCGCAAAACTTCTCACCCTTACTGTCGATGTCAAGCATAACCTGGCTATAGTAGTTGACACACTTGGGATTGCGACAATCAGAGAGTTGGAAAAGCTGAGCCACCCGATGAACCGCTTCCTTAAATAGACGGGGGTAGATCTTGCTTTCATCTTCCGGCAGTCCGTAGAACTCCTGACGAATATAGTACAGCGATACGACCGCCGTGCCGGACAAGGTGTCGGTGTGACCCAGTATATAGGCATGGTCAGGAAGGTACAAGTCCTCCTCGCAGAAGGCGATCACTTTTTCGCGGTTATTGGCTTTGGTCCGTTCCAGCTTGGACAACACCACCTGGGCGTAGTACTGATTTCGAACCACATTGTGAGCCTCAGTCGGCATTTTCATTCCTTTAAGGATGTCGACCGAGCGGTTGAACACCGGTCCCAGCTCGGCGGCCAGCCGGTTAACCAGCATAAAGTCGACCTCCCCCAACGGCACTACAACAAGTTTTGGTTTCAACAACGACATCGTATTCGACACCTAACCACTAACCGGCAGTAAAAAAACGAGCGTCAGTTCCGTCTGGAGAGACTTTTACCTCTACCCTGGTTGCGCATTTTGGGCACCATCCAACAAAGGCCGTGCCCTTTTTGTTCAGGTAGATTCGTGAGTACACATTACAGCACTTGAAATGCATACCCAAGAACGGCCGCCAGGCTCTTGTTGTTTTCTCCACCATACGAACATTGGCAAAATACAGTAAATTGACTGTGGACGCAACCAGGGAATGGCAGTCAGGTAGACAAAGCCTGAGGTAGTTCTGCTATGCGGACCCAGAAGCTTTACAGGTCAAAAGCTTGCCCTGGCGGGTGCTTTTGACATCACAGCTATAGTCGAAGTCACCATTCGTCAAGCTCAGGACAGGCAGGGGTTTCGGCCTACTACTTACTGAAAATCCCTTGCTTAATAAGAGATTATCTAGTACATTGCAGTCATAAGGGTTGTCAACATTCGCCAGACATCCAAAGCAAAGCCCTTCGCAAGTGTGTCTGTGTGTCTGATTGTAAGGTCTCACGTAAGACCTAACACAACAAAGAAGGTAATATGATGTCAAAAGCAACACCCATCTTGCTAACCCTGTCTTTGATTCTGGCTCTGGCCGGCAGCGTTTTCGCCTTTGAGCCCCTGTTTGATGCCAGGATCGATTACGCCGCCGGGGATCAACCGTTGTGGGTTGTCTCAGCCGACTTTGACGGAGATAATGACAACGACGTGGCAACGGCGAATTGGGGTTCTAACAACGTCTCCATCCTGCTCAATAACGGCGATGGGACATTTGCCGACCCGGTCTATTACGGGGCTGGGGATAGTCCCCGCTCAGTTTTCTCAGCCGACCTTGACGGGGATAACGACAACGATCTGGCGGTGGTGAACCCAGATAATGACTACGTCTCGATTCTGAAAAACAACGGCGACGGGACCTTTTCCGCACCGGTCAATTATGCGACCGGGGACAGACCGAATTCAGTTTTCTTAACTGACCTAGATGGGGATAACGACAACGACCTGGCGGTGGCGAATGGGAATTCCAGCCACGTCTCCATCTTGCTGAACAACGGTGACGGGACATTTGCTGCGCCAGTCAATTATGCGGCCGGGGATAGACCCGGTTCAGTTTTCTCAGCCGACCTTGACAGTGATGGAGACTACGACCTGACCGTGACGAACTACTATTCTGACGAAGTCTCGGTTCTGAAAAATAACGGCGACGGGACGTTTACCGCACCGGTCAATTATGCTGCGGGGGATAGACCGGGTTCACTTTTCTTAGCCGACCTGGATGGGGATAACGACCATGACCTGGTGATGACAAATTTCTATTCCAACAACGGCTCCATCCTGTTGAACAACGGCGATGGGACGTTTGCTGCGCCGGTCAATTATGGGGCCGGACTTCGTCCTGTGTGGGTTTTCTCAGCCGACCTTGATGGGGATAACGACAACGATCTGGCAGTGGGGAACCCAGATAATGACTTAGTCTCGATTCTGAAAAACAACGGCGATGCGACCTTTCAGCCGGCCGTCCGTTATTCGGTGGGTCGTGGTCCCGGCCCAGCTTTCTCAGCCGACCTTGACAGTGATGGAGACTACGACCTGGCCCTGGGAAATTGGCACTCTGACAACGTCTCGATTCTGAAAAACAACGGTGACGGGACATTTGTCGAGCCGGTCTATTATGGGGTCGGGGATTCTCCCTCGTCAGTTTTCTCAGCCGACCTTGACGGGGATAACGACAACGACCTGGCGGTGGCGAATTCCATTTCTCACAACGTCTCGATTCTGAAAAACAACGGCGACGGGACATTTGCCGAACCGGTCTATTATGGGGTCGGGAATTGGCCCATTTCCGTTTTCTCAGCCGACCTTGACGGAGACAACGACAACGATCTTGCGGTCACAAATACAGAGTCTGACAACGTCTCCATCCTGTTGAACAACGGTGACGGGACATTTGCCGCGTCGGTCAATTACGGGGCTGGGGTTCGTCCCAATGCAGTTTTCTCCGCCGACTTTGATGGGGATAACGACAACGACCTGGCGGTGGCGAATGGTAATTCCAGCCACGTCTCCATCCTGCTGAACAACGGCGACGGGACATTTGCCGCACCGGTCAATTATGGGATCGGGGATTCTCCCTCGTCAGTTTTCTCAGCCGACCTTGACGGAGATAACGACAACGACCTGGCGGTGGCGAATAGCGGAACACACCCTGATTGGGCTAGCAGCGTCTCCATCCTGCTGAACAACGGCGACGGGACATTTGCGACAGCGGTCAACTATGGGGTGGCAACTTTACCCAATTCAGTTTTCTCAGCCGACCTTGACGGGGACAACGACAACGACCTGGCAGTAGCGAATTTGGGTTCTGACAACGTCTCCATCCTGCTGAACAACGGCGACGGGACATTTGACACGGCGGTCGATTACGAGGTGGGGGATTATCCTCATGCAGTTTTCTCAGCCGACCTTGACGGGGATAACGACCACGACCTGGCGGTGGCGAATGCAGGTTCTAACAACGTCTCCATCCTGCTGAACAACGGCGACGGGACATTTGCCGCGCCGGTCAATTACGGAAGCAGGATTGGCCCCGAGTCAGTTTTCTCAGCCGACCTTGACGGTGATAGTGACTACGACCTGGCGGTGGTAAATGCGTATTCCTACGACGTCTCTGTCCTGATTAATCTAAGTGGTCCTTATCCTAACATCTGCGGTGACGTCAATGGTGACGGGGAAATCGCTCTCGGTGATGTGCTCTTCCTGATAGCCTTCTACTTTGAATGCGGCCCCTGCCCATTTCCGTGCCTGGCTGGTGACGTCAACTGCAGCGCCACTGTCGATCTCGTTGACATCATCTACCTAGCCAACTACCTCTATCGAGACGGCCCGCCACCCTGCTGCTTGTAGCCGCAGGTATCGGGTTTCTTATCCAGATCTCGTAGGGCAGGTCTCCCTGAAACCTGCCTACCTGGCAAGGCTATCGACAATCGATCTCTGTTTGAGCATGAACTCAACATTCATCTCTATCGATTCCTTGTACTCCTTCGTCCCGGCACTGGAGGTCGTTTTGCGATCGCGGTCGATCACCCATCTCTCGTGCTGGAGCACAACCATACCCTCTCTGTAGGCAAAATAGAGCATTCCGGTAGAATTGATACGGTCGAGGCCGCTGCGTTGAACCGAATCCTGCGGATTGGATTCAATAGGGATAATCATGTTGCCGTCGCACTCAATAACAGCACAGTCGTAGCCGGCCTCGCGCGCCAGCGACATCACTTTGTAGGTCATCGATGCTTCCATCGGTTCGCCGGGAAGAACCACCTTTGTGGTCTGCGTCCAACTATCTCCCACGGACAGTTCTCCCGAAGGAAATACCGGCATCCCTTGTTCGTAGTAGTTCTTGATGTACTGTATGCTCGTGTAATCCACGTCGTCGCTGAACTTGACATCCCGGACCTTGCCGTTGGGCAGAACCTGCAAGATTAGCTTTCGGCTTTCTTCCACCGTGTCAATAATGGAAGAGTCTTCTTTGTTAGGCCTTTCAAATTTCCACACGGAAACTTCCATCAGCTCGGCCGTTTTGTCGGAATGAACTCGTTTGACAAGCTGCTCAACTTTCACCTCGAACGTCATAGAGCTTTCCTTGACAATCGAGTCAGCTTGGGTAACCCTGGAGCTCCTCTTCGACACCTGTTCATAGGAGAGCTTCAAACCGGGTTCAAATTTGTAGCGCAACGTGATTTTCTTGTCCCCCTGGGCGCAGCCCCACAGCAGTACTGTGAGCGCGAAGAGAACAATTGTGACGGTTAGTCTCTTCAAGACCTATCTCCTCTCAATGGCGTTATAAGCTCTTTTTACTCTGCCGTGACCATCAGGTCCGGTATACCGGCAAACCGTCCCAGAAACCCCGGAGCGCCCATAAGAAGCATCCCCTTGGCCAGTTGAATCTGCTCCGAACGGGTCACCATCGGGCTGTTGTCGACACCAAGCAGTTCGCTAACCGGCGCTGTCGCTAGTATCGGAACATCTGAGGTAGTCATCCGTGCAACTCTGTTATCCTGGCTGGTTCCAATGAATATCGTTGAAAATAGAATAAACAACGAAGCCGCCAGAGAAACCAAGGCTCGCACCAGAGCGTTCCGGCGTTCTCCGACGGCGCTTGTTCTGGCGACAGGCACCTGCCAGTCGTTCATGGGAACATCAGCAGTTCGGGCTCGAATAAGTCGCGCTGTTTCAGACCAGTAATCCCGGCCGGGATTATATCGCGGCATCTGCCTAAGCAGTTGCTTGAGACGCTGCGCTGCATGGAGCTCTTCCCGGCACTCACTGCAACTATCCAGATGCCGGTTTAGTTGCTCGACTTCTTCCGGAGAGAGCTCCCCATCGAGAAATACCTCTATCAGCGACAGCGCGCGCTGGCATGTCATTTTTACTCCTCTTTTCTGCCTTCAAGGCGCTGCGTCAGTATCTTTTTCAATTTCCTGCGAGCGATGTGAAGATTGGAGCGAACTGTTGCTTCGGGGCAATCCAAAGCACGTGCAATTTCAGCTTTGCTGTAGCCCTCAACATCGTGGAGCACGGCTGTCAGTCTCTGCCGGGGCGGCAACAGATCAAGCGCTCCCTTAATCTCCGCTATCAACTCCTTGTTCTCATAGTCCTCGCTTGGGGTTGCTACCCGTCGCGACAGGTTAACCAAGTCACTGCCCGGAAGGGAGCGTTCGCCACCGGAAATATCGGTATGGCCTCGGTGCCTTCGCAGGAGGTCGATGGCATAGTTGGTAGCAATCCTCAGAAGAAATGATGAGAAATACTTTACATTTTGTAACTCCTTGCGTTTCCTATAGATTCGTACAAATGTCTCTTGCACAACTTCATCGGCATCGAGATGATTCCCTACTACCTGAAAAGCAAGAGAGTATATTTTCCTTTGAAACCTCCGGACCAGTTCGGCAAACGCCTCCTGGTCGCCATTGGCAAAACTGTCAACCAGCTCGGGGATCGTTTTTCTCATGCCCCGAATGAACCTCTTGCATCCTTATAGACGAATATGCACGCCACGTGTTTAATCTATGTGCCAAAAAACAGGTTGACTGCCTTAACCGCATACCTTATGGTTGCCACCATATATTGTCAATCTTTTTTTACGCAACGAGTTATAGCGATAGTTGAGTCTTTTGCTCGAAAACACCATTCAAAAAAATCGATATAAGTTCTTCGCTGTCGGGGCGATCGGAACCTTCATGGGCACTCTGGATGGTTCTATCGTCAACGTTGCCCTGCCAACCATAGCCAGTGATCTGCACTGCTCAATCGACATCGTTGCCTGGGTCGTGTTATCTTACACGCTCACCCTGGTATCTCTAATGCTTGTCTTTGGCGCCTGGACGCAACGAAAAGGATACGACTTCGCCTATAAGTTTGGTTTTTGCTTCTTCACCGTCGGCTCACTATTGTGCACCGTTAGCTGGTCAATATACTCCCTCATTCTCAGTCGCGTCATCCAGGCGATCGGCACCTCCATGTTCCAAGCCGTGGGGACGGGAATGGTAACCGAAGTATTCGACAGGAAGGAAAGGGGCAAGGGTATCGGCATGATGATAATGATGGTATCGGCCGGTTTGATGACGGGTCCGCCATTAGGCGGATTCCTGCTGCAGTTTTTCCCCTGGCAAGCCATATTTGTAATCAACCTCCCGATTGGCCTGGTCGGCCTGGCCCTGACCTTCCGGTACTTCAAGCTACTCCCTGTTCATGTCTTACAACGCAGGGCGCCGCTCGCTTCAGGAGTAGCTGTTTCGGCAGCGTTGCTCTCCGGCGTTCTGGCACTGTCCCTGGTTAGTAGCTACGGGTTGGCTGATATACGTGTTTGGGGCCTGGCACTCGTGTCGCTTATCTCTGTGTACGCTTTTATCAAGCTCGAGACAAAACCAGAGAGGGCCCTGATTGGGCTGGAAATGTTCAGGAACCGTCAGCTTGTGACCTCCCTGATTGCCGCCATCTCGATGTATTCAGCCCTGTCCGGTACGTTGATCCTCATGCCGTTTTACCTTGAAAGAGTCAGACACTGCGAGCCAAAGACGGTTGGGCTTTACCTGATCATATTACCAGTATTGATGTTTCTGCTGGCACCCGTTGCCGGACGATTGTCGGATAAAATCGGTACTCGTATTCTGACAGCCTCTGGACTGACAACGCTGGCCTGCGGCCTGTACCTGCTTTCGCACCTCGGCATCGAGACTATCTCCAGCTATATTATTCTGTCATTGGTTGTCGTAGGGTGTGGAGTGGCGGCCTTCAATGCCCCCAACTCCTCAGCCATAATGGGGGCAGTTACCGAAGCGCAGAGGGCTATAACATCAGGCATTCTGTCGACCACGCGCAACATCGGCATGTCGCTCGGCGTCGCTCTGAGCACAGCCCTTTTTGCTTATTTCCAGACACAATACGCTGATCTAGGAAATGACAGCATGGTTTTCGTCGCCAGCTATCACCAGGTCATATACGTTGTTATGGCGATGGCTATTATTGGGCTTCCGTTTTGCCTACTCCGAAGAAGATAGATGCTCTATATAACCTCAATAATTCGTTGACAGTGTCCGAAAAGGGTACTATACTCTGACCTGTACTATATGGGGCCATAGCTCAGTTGGGAGAGCGCTTGACTGGCAGTCAAGAGGTCAGGGGTTCGACCCCCCTTGGCTCCATAAAGATTATAGCTCCTGCAAAGTTCTTATGATCTTTGTAGGAGCTTTTTTCTGCGATCGCGGGCCGCTTGCCCCCCCTCGAAGGTGATACTCTCGCCGTTTTGTCGGATCCATGGGAATCAGCGAAGATGAACATCGTCCTGCAAGGCGGCCTTTTCTTAATAGCGTTTTTGGCTTCCTTACGCTATACTTGAGATAGAGGTTTTGAGACCCACAATCTAGAGCGAAGCTGCCGGTTTCGCATGGATTGCGAGCTAGGGGAAGCAGGAGATACGAGTTTAGAGAGCTCTCAACTATGATAACTCTTGGAGGATCAACATGCAGACATTTGTTCTGATGACCAAGCTTTCGCCGGAAGTAACATCCCGGATGAAAGACCGAGCTTCAATAGGCCGCGCCTGGTTAGAACAGGTGAAGCAGAAGTGTCCCCAGGTGAAGTTCGTGAATCACTATGCCCTTCTTGGGAAGTATGATTTCATGGATATCTACGAGGCTCCCGACGAAGAGACCGCCGCAAAGGTATCCATGATAAGCCTGGCCAACGGCGCCCTGCAGGCTGAAAGCTGGATAGCCATACCGTACAAGCGGATGGTGGAGCTGGCTCAGGAGATATAGGCTTCCGACAGCTGTCTTTTGTCTTTTGGAGTCCAGTGGTATCGGCACAAGAAGGGGGGAATGCAATAATCACAAGGGGTGAGAATAACTCACATAGGTTGAAGTGTCCTTTTCCCTTGACAATGCTAACTTGGTAGTATATTATTAAATTGAAGGCTTAGAGGTTCACCAATAGCATTAGCTCTATCTTTATTATTCTGACATCAAGTTCGAGCATCCACTTGGGTGAAAAATAAAAGGCATTACGAACGTTGCCATTATTTGCAGGCGAACAGGAGGAAAAAGAGATGAGGAAACTTACATTCGTGCTCACGTGGGCATCTGTTTTAGCCCTCACTGTTGCTCCGTGCTATGGCGCCAGTGAGATCACTCTCGACGAGGTACAACAGGTGGAGGGCGTCTCCACCGGTGGCAGTGTATTGGCCGAGATTCCAGTCAGATTCATCTTCAGGTTGACCAACACCAATGGGCACAATCTTACCTTGATCTATCACGGATTCAGAGTTTGGACGCATCGGAATAGTGTCTATACCGATAATTTCACACCTCTCATCGATGATACCCTACATATACAGCCGAATGGTTGGTTATACGTACCACCTTGGGTTTATGGTTTTTTTGATATGGTAACCTCTGGTAAGTTTAGCGTCGACGGCGTAGGAGAGGATACTGTGCGTTTCGCCGC
Source organism: uncultured Ignavibacteriales bacterium (assembly GCA_964416195.1). GTDB lineage: Bacteria > Zixibacteria > MSB-5A5 > GN15 > FEB-12 > CAYQDB01. The sequence goes on along the minus strand of CAYQDB010000002.1, from coordinate 53,172 downwards.
TTTTCACACGAAGCCTCCGGGGCAGGGTGGCCCTGGCATTCCTGACGGTTTTGACGAGCAAGTCTACTGGATTGAAACTGGTGACCTGGTTGCCGGAGATACCATCTGTATCGACTCCTCGTATTTCCCTCCGCACGGCGAATGGCTGTGGGAATACGACTTTACAACTCAGTTCCCACCAGATTGGTTTGGGCCATACTGCTACGAGGTTACTTCCTGCTGTATCGGCAACCGGGGTAACGTCGATTTGCAGGGAGGAGTCGACGTAGCAGATATTACTGCGCTGGTTAGCTACCTATTCCCCCCGCACGACTCACTGCTGTGTACCGGGGCTGGCAACGTTGATGGTCTTAGCTACGCAGGTGTACCGGTCAACGTGGCCGACATAACGTACTTAGTGGCTTATCTCTTTCAGGAAGGACCGGAACCAGCGCCGTGCCCATAAGAAAAGAGCATGAAAGACGGCGTAGTTGGACCCTTGTGACTCTGAAAAAAAACGACGACTAATAAAACCGGAATTTCTGTCATTGTCGTAAACGTCAAATAATTTGTGGGCGGTTTTCGTTACACATGCCAGCGACGCCGGTAAACCCATCAAATTGACTTAGTGTCCATAGCTGGTGCAGCTTTCGTTACCACGCTGCACCACCGACAGAAAGGGCTGTCTTGTACAATCGCAAGACAGCCCCTCGCAAACAATATCATCGAGCGGGCTTAGAACACCTCATGCTCCTGTAGAGTCTTTTCGATGTTGTTTTGTATCTCAGCGTTTTCCACGAGACTCTCAAACCACCGGCCATAGAGCTCCTGGCGCTTTGAGTTCAATACGAAGGCATAGAGAGAATCCCGGCTGGCATTGTAGTCGGTCAAATCAGGACTCGTCCGCGAGATCAGTTTGAAGACGACTGTTCCCTGTTTGAAATCGATGGGTTTGGATACCTGACCCGGCTCAGTGAGACTGAAAGCAGCTCCAATTGCCGTCGGATCATGTCTGAGCTCCTTGACGTAACCGGTACGTGTAAACTCGTCGGGTGTCTCGTACTCCTCACCAAATATCTTGACTGCTTTTTTGATGTCGGTACCCTTCTGGATCTCATCGTAAATGGCATTAGCCGTATCGCGGCAGAGCTTGGCGACTTTATACGTCAGTATATCCAACTCGACCTTCTGCTTGGCCTCCTCAAAGCTGGCCATCCCAGCCGGCAGCCGGTCGGCTACCTGCACTACGAAAAAGGCAGAGTTATTCTCAAGGATCTCCGAAATGGCATCAACCTCGTTGTCAAAGGCAAACTGCCCCGCGTTCTGGTCATTGCCGATGAACTGGATATTCTTCCCCTGAAAGAACGGAGCGGTTCTCTTCACAGGAATACCCAAATCCTCGGCTGCCTTGAAGAAACCTTTCTTCTTGGCCGCAGCGTGGAACTCCTCCAGCCTCCGGTAAGCTCTGTCAAGCGTTTCCTGCCCGGCCTCCGTCTTTATCAGGATGTGGGATGCGTGAGCCTTCTTTACCGATTCCTTTTCTGTTTTTCCACGCGGTCTTTCCATTTCTTCCTTGAAACCGTGAAGCTTGATAATGTGCCATCCAAACTGAGTTCTGATTGGCTCTGAGATCTGCTCTTCCTTCATAGAGAACACTTTGCGGTCAAACTCTTCGACCATCTGCCCCTGGGGAAACCAGCCCAAGTCGCCTCCATCCTTAGCGGAGGAGGGATCCCCGGAGTGTTGGCTAGCCATCTCCGCAAAGTCTACTCCTGCCTTGATGGAATCATAAATGACCTTGGCCCTATCATAGCTTCGTTCCCAATCCAGCGGCTTCGGCTTTTTATCGATCAGCGCGATGTTCAGAGCCGCTCTGGCGTCGATAGGATAATCGTCTTTGTGCTCATTGAAGTACTTTTCAAGCTCCTCGTCGGTGCTCTTGGGCGGTGGTCGGGAGAATCTGTCATAGCCTACATTTACCATCCCAATCTTGATCTTCTCACGGTCTGCCAAGTAGAACTCCTTGATCTCCGCTTCCGTCACGTGCGCCGTCTGGATAACCATCTCCTGCAGCTTTTGCTTCCGAATACTTTCCCGCGCAAACGGTTCCACCGAAGCCCAGAACGCACTTGCCTGTGGATCGGCCATGGCGTTGAAGTACTTCTGGTAATCAAAACGGCCATCGGTCTGAAAATACGGAAGCTGCTGGAGCTCCGGCGGTGGGTTGTAACGCAGGAAAGCGTATACCTCTTCAGCGCTGGCCACAACGTGGTACTTTACCACTTGCTGCATAAGAAGATAGTCGTGGAGAACCTGGCGCCAAGCTTTCTGCTGAATCTCTCGAATCTTGGATTCGGGAAGTTCCTCATCAATATCGGCGGATTCAGCCTGATACATGGAGTTATAGACGCGGTTGTAAGCCTCCCAAGATATTTGCTCCCCATTTATCACAGCCGCGACATTAGCACTCTCGTAGTCTTGCCGTCTCGACAAGCCCATACCCCATTGAAAAACAATCATAGCAGCGAAAAAAAACAGTACAATAATAATGATAGGAAATATCATCTTGCGAAGTGTTTCAAACATCCAGCTTCTCTCCTTTTATTCTCTTAAGCATCGAACAACGTTTCCACGTCAGTCGCGCCAGGAATAAACGTTGACAGTCAATATATAGGTGAATATGCAAATTTCGCAACACCGCATTTTTTTTTATACGAAAAACATTGTCCTTTGTACCAGAACGACCATAAATTGGCAGTGACCTTAGCGAATTAGGATTGCTGATGATGAAATTATCGACAAAAACCGCCAGCCTGTTAGTGACAATGGCTGTTGTTGCCGCCACTGCTGGCGTGGCAGAAACAAACTGGCCCCTGAAGGAGCAGATTAATCTTTCCTCAGGTTTTGGGGATTACCGCCCCGACCATTTCCACTTCGGCGTCGACCTTCGAACCGGCAGCAAGATAGGGAAAAGCATCTTTTCGCCTGTTGATGGCTACGTCTGGAGAGTCCGCACGTCATATTTCGGCTACGGGAAAGCGTTGTATATCAAGGGAGATGATAGCTACATCTATGTTTATGGTCATCTGTCCAATTTTTCCGGCAGTGCAGATCAACCTCTGAAAGCGGCCCAAGTAGTTGCCAGGAGATACTATCAGGACATTGAGTTTCCTCAGGACTCCATTCGCGTGAAGGAAGGTGAGCTCATCGCCTACTCCGGCCAGACGGGAGCCGGTGCTCCTCACCTCCAGTTTGAGATACGTAGCTCCGACAATGCCCCCCTCAACCCATTATTACTCGGCTTTGACCTGGATGACAAAACGCGACCGGTCTTCTCCCGTATCGGTTTTCAGATGACGGACGACAGTTCTCTTTTTGATGACGGCACAAGGAAGATGTTCTTTGAGGTCTCACCAGAGAGAAAGGCTGGCCGCTACACTCTTGACACTGTGCTGTATTTTCATCGACCGTTTGGGGTTCTGGTAGATTGTTTTGACCGGATGCGGTCCAATGGCATGAAACAGGCAGTATACAAACTGTCTATGTACATTGATAGCAAGCTGTTCTATAAGGTTGTCTTTGATTCGCTCGACTTCGGTACCATAAAGGTGGTCAACCTGGAGTACGATTATCTCGAAGCGGTTGCCGAAATGAAAAGAGTGAGAACATTATTCAAGAAAATCGGCAATGACTATCGCGGCAGCCAGGCGATCAATAGCAATAGAGGAATTTTCGGGCTTGCGGGCTCCGAACTCATCGGGCTACACCGGGCAGAAATTGTCGCGGAAGATTGCTTCGGCAACAGCTCCGAATTAAGCTTCAAGTTTCTATGGGGGCCACCTGGGAACATATTTCATCTCGACTCAACGGTAACCAGTCCACCGGATACCACCCAATTCTACTTCTCCCCTGTGGTCAACCCCAAAGACCTGAAAATCGATTCAGTGAGAGCCTTCCTTAACCGGGGGGAACATTGGGGCACTCCCACCACTGCAAAGATTCTACCGCTTGAGAACGGGAAAGTGCAATGCCAGGTAATCGGCTACACGGTCCCCAGGGCCGTGCTGCGGCTGTTTCTCTTTGCTCACAAAGGCTGCTTGATCCGCGACAATTTGTTCAACGGCCTTCAGGAAAGAGGCGCTGCCAAAATCGACATCGAGCGCACTGTCCTCGAAGATGGTCTACTGGTATCGATAAGAACCAGAAACAAAACAGGCTCCAGGGCTCGGATCGAGCTCTATTACGGCGACAGCCTCCTGGGGATCGAGTACCCACACTACTTCAATATGTACAGGTACATCTGCTTTATCCCACCCGGGGAGAAATATGCTCGAATAGACCGGCTGGCGGCATCTATGTCGGAAGACACCACCGTTACACCGGCGCTGTCCGATTCCGTCGACATCGTCGCAGTGGGGTTTAAAGAGACTGAGGACATAGCCGTCGGCAAGTTCCTGACCTTGCATTTGGGAAAGGATAACTTCTATCAACCGCGGTATCTGGAGTTCAAGAAAACCTCCCTTTTCAATCGGTCTCGACTGGGATTGAATTCAGCCTACTATCAGATTTTGCCTGAAGCCTTTGTCTGCCGTGAGGATTTTGAGATGACACTCAGGATTCCCGCCCCCAATCAACTCAATAATCTCTGTGGTCTGTGCTGGCTCGATAAAAAAGAAGACCGCTGGGTCTGGCTTAAGGACAACAAATTCGAGGACAATGTGCTGACAGCCACGTCAACCGGCGGGGGGATATTTGCGGCCGTGTTCGACTATGAACCACCCCTTATCAAGTATCTTAGCATAGCGGATCGACGCACTTACCGAAGCCTCAGGCCGGCAATAAACTTCGTGATAGAGGATACCCTTTCGGGCATTGGTGACGACCAGGACATTGTCATTAAGCTTGACGGCAAGTGGCAGATACCCGAATACGACCCGGAAACAGGCCAGTGCTCGTCGAAGCCGCTGGAACCGCTGGAGCCTGGAAAACATCACCTGGGTATCCGCGTCACCGATCGAGCTGGCAACCTTACTGAACAATATCTGAACTTCTTCGTCAAGAAAGCACAGAAGGGACCCCGCCACTGACGCCATTTACGAGGTGAGATTTGTTTATTCCCATAAGAGACGATGCTCCCACTGTCCGCAAGCCATACCTCACAGTAACACTGATCGTACTCAACAGTCTGGTTTTTCTATATTCGATTTTCCTGGGGTCACGCGGGTTCCGTCTGTTTACGATCCAGTTCGGCTACATTCCATTCGAATTCATCACCGGCATTGAGCTGACTCCGGAACTGGCCGCCTCAGCGTACCTGACCCCGTTCACCTCCATGTTCATGCACGGCGGCTGGCTTCACCTGATCGGCAATATGCTCTTCCTGTGGATCTATGGCAACAACATCGAAGATTATCTCGGGCCGGTGAAGTTCCTGCTCTTCTACATAGCCTCGGGGCTGGCGGCAATCGGGCTGTACACGCTGTTCGGCCCGCACTCACAGGTGCCGCTGGTGGGAGCGTCGGGGGCGATCGCGGGAGTTATGGGCGGGTACATGGTGATTCATCCGAGAGCACGTATCACAATGCTGGTCGTTTTCATTTTCATCCAGTTCGTAGTACTTCCGGCCAAGGTCGTTCTGGGAATTTGGTTTATCTACCAATTGTTGATGTCAATGATAGGCAGCGCCACCGGCGGAGGTGTTGCCTGGATGGCGCATGTGGGAGGTTTTGTTTTCGGCTGGGCTGTCTTGAAGCTGCTTACTAAGAGACGCAGACCCCGCGCCTCTTCGTCCGGGGACCAACGCAGCTACCGGGTGAAATGGGATTGAGGGCATGGAGGAAACCTACCGCTTTGCTGAGAAACACGAAAATGACGAGCATTTATTACTTGCTATAATGTTAAACATCTCCTGAAAACGACTTCTCCAATAGTGATTAAAAAGAGATTGTTATAAATCATCTTGAGAACTTGAAAAAGCGGAAAGTTTTTCTTAACTTGTCGTTTAAATGTCCAAGATGCTTTGAGGACGTATCGTTAGTAATGTTTTGTTTGGTGAAATAAAGAAACGGAGGAAGATGTTATGAAAGCTTTGGTTTTCGGTGGTTCGGGCAAGATCGGTTCCGCAGTTGCGTGGGATTTAGCCAAAGACAAACAGGTTGAAGCTATAGGTATCACTGGTAGGCGGAGAGACGCCCTGGAGAAAACAAAAAAATGGATAGGTAGTGACAAAGTGATCCCGCACGTTTTGGATATAAACGATAGGGAGAGCACGATAAAGCTGATGAAGCAATACGATGTGGGCGCTATTGCCATGCCTGACAGGAAGACAAGCTATAAAGTGGCTCATTTTGCAATTGAGGCTGGGTTGAACATCGTCGACATGCTTGAAGAGTATCATAGGCGACCGGATGCTTATGAAATAGAGGGATTGGAGGTCCCTAACGGGATGACACTTGATGAATACGGGGACTGGCTCCATAATACCGCTATCGCGAACGGGGTAACATTCGTCGACGGCATGGGCTTCGCACCGGGGCTGAGCAATGTTACCGTGGGCGAGGCAATCAGGAAGGTAGACTCAGCGGAATCTGCAATCGCAAGAGTCGGTGGTATCCCAGCGAAAGAATTCGCTCAAAAGCACCCGCTGAGATATATGATCACCTGGGCGTTTGAGCATGTATTGAGGGAGTATATGATCAAGTTGAAGGTGGTCAAGGACGGCAAAGTTGTGGAAGTTCCGGCGATCGGTGATCGGGAGACATTCCAATTCTCAAAGTTCGGCAAGAATGAGGAGTTACAGTGTGCCGTCACGCCTGGTATGCCCAGTTTTATCTTTTCAAGGCCTGAGCTTAAGGAATTCGCCGAAAAAACAGTTCGCTGGCCCGGTCACTGGCCGGGAGTGGACACCTTAAAGGAATGTGGATTGCTGGATATTGAGCCGCAGGAATTCAACGGTATGAAAATTGTACCCCGGGAGTTCCTTCTATCCTTAATAACACCCAGACTTCAGGCCAAAGATGGTGAAACCGACGTGTGTGTTATGTATAACACCACAACAGGGGTAAAAGACGGCAAAAAGGTCAAGATTGAGCACTTCATGTGGGATGAGGCGGACAAAGACAACGGAATCTCTTCAATGATGAGAGTTACCGGTTTCCCTGTGGCCATCACGGCCAAGCTTATTATGGAGGGATTGATTCAAGAAAAAGGAATCGTTCCCCCCGAAGACTGCATGAAGGGTAAAGTCTACGACAGGTTCATAGAAGAGTTAAAAAACAGGAGTATAAATATACTCGAGGTCTCGGAAATAGTAGAGTAAGAGAAAAGGAAATAGCTCATATTCAGGGATTTCTGTTCGTGGCGGATGTCCCAGAACTGCTCCAAAGTTCGCTATTATAGCGAGCCCCCTCCTGAGGTGGGTGGATGTAGCGTTACAAGGGTTGTGTTTCGAGGCCCCACCACCACGCCTTCCATGGCAGCCAACGCATCTACTGCTATGCTGGGCGACGGGATTGCGTGGATTGCCGCTTTGCCATACTCGGCTACGCCCCCCGATTATCGTTGCTTTTCATCCACCTGTTAATATAATGAGTTGTAATGGCCAGATCGGTCGTAGCAATTCGGCTAACGGCGTAAAAATCTGGTCTTGCTGGTGATGCATTTTGAAACTTTCATAGCCAGGCGTTATTTGCGTTCCGGGCGGTTTTTTACCTCGGTCTCGAGCTGGATCACGATCCTCGGGGTTACATTGGGAGTGGCGGTCGTCTGCTTCGTTATGTCGATGCACAATGGCTTCGAATCGGAGATACGATCTCGTCTGCTGGGTACAACCTCGCACATCTCCATTTTCCCCCACAATGGCACTTTCATTGAGGACTACGCCAAACTGGTAAAGAAATTGGAAGCGATCGACGGTGTGGTTGCCGCCTCTCCCTTCATTTACTACAAAGCGGCTATCTCGTCGGCTTCGGCGGGAGACGGAATTATCGTGCGAGGGATCGATCTTGAGAAGGAGAAACGGACCTCCAATATCGCCCAAGATATGAAGGTCGGTGATTATTCCTTTGAGCCAATTGTAGACAATAATGACACCATCCCAGGTATGTTGATGGGCACTACTCTCGCCGAACGGCTGGGAGTTTTTCTGGGTCAATCTGTTGTGCTCTATTCGCTGCGGGGAGAAGACCTACACAAGAGGAGCCAACCCCGGGTGGCGAAGTTCTACGTTTCGGGTCTGTTTGAGACCGGCATGTATGAGTTCGATGCGGAGCTTGCCTATATCTCGCTTCCCTCAGCCCAAAAGCTGTTCAAAACAGGCGACGCAGTCACGACCGTACATCTCAAGCTGGATGATATCTACAAGGCAAGCGAAATGACGCCGGTGATCGATTCCGTTTTAGGTTATAAATATGACGTTGTCCCCTGGAACATTCTTCACAAAAACCTGTTTTCGTGGATCGCAATTGAGAAAAAAATCCTCTTTCTGGGCTTCATCCTTATAGTAATTGTGGCAGCATTCTCGATAATTTCTGCCCTGGTCATGCTAACCATGGAGAAGCGTTCCGAGATCGGGATTCTCAAGACCATCGGGTCGACGCCCGCTTCGATCCGTAAGATATTTGTCTACAAGGGCTTAGTTGTCGCGGGGTTAGGGGCGCTGTTTGGATGGGCCATTGCCCTGGCTTTTGCCTATCTTCAGAACAGATACCAAATCGTATCGCTTCCGGCAGACATATACTTCATCAGCTATTTACCAATTGAAACTCATCTAGTAGATTTCCTTTTAGCCGGATTTGTGACATTCGTGGTTTGTTTCCTGGCGGCTTTGTACCCAGCCCATCAGGCGGCCCGTTTGTCGGTTATTGACGTGCTAAGGGAGTAAGTACATGAAATTACTCAGCTTACCTAAAACTTTGCCAAAAACTGGCGAAAACAGTAGTATAGCCTCAAACGGGCCGGTGTCAGAACCTGCATCTATGAATGAGTAGTGAAGAAAACATTTTGTCGGCTGTTGATGTTCACCGTGAGTTCAAGACGGTAGAAACCAGGGTTCACGTCCTGAGAGGCATAACGTTTGACATTCAGAGGAACGAAGTCGTAGCTGTTACCGGCGCTTCCGGTGTGGGCAAATCCACACTATTACATATAATCGGTGGTCTGGATCGGCCAACCCGGGGGGATGTTTGGATCGACAGTCAGCCTCTGAAAGGGAAGTCAGAGCAATGGCTGGCACACTTCAGAAACGAGAGAATCGGTTTTGTCTTTCAGCACCACTATCTGCTGGATGATTTTACGGCTCTTGAGAACGTAATGATCCCCATGTTCGTTACCGGCGCCACGCGTAGCGAGGCGGAGCGAAAAGGGGAACTCTTATTGGAACAAGTGGGTTTAAGAGATAGAAAGAGTCATCGTCCGAGGCAGTTGTCGGGCGGCGAACAACAGCGGGTGGCTGTGGCTCGAGCATTGGCCAACGACCCGGAGATTGTCCTGGCTGATGAGCCATCGGGTAACCTCGATACAGATACGGGCCGAATGCTTCATGGACTCCTTTTCCGCCTCAACGCTGATAATCATGTGACCTTCTTGATAGCCACTCACAACCGGACGCTGGCTGATAGATGTGATCGGCGGTTGGAGATAGTTGACGGCAAAATACATGAACAAGTTCAAAAGGCAGGTGGTTAACACATGCTGTGCCAGGATTGCAAAAAGCGGGAAGCGCAGGTTCACCTTACTCAGATAGTAAACAACGAGAAAACGACGCTGCATCTGTGCAAGCAATGTGCAGCCGCGCGGGGTTTTCACTCGCCACTGGACAATATCCCCTTTCCGCTGGCGGAGATTCTGTCCAATCTAGCAGCTACTATGCCGGATTCTGAAAAGACGGAGGAGCAGGATAAGATTACCTGCCCAACTTGCGGCCTCTCCTTCGAGGCCTTTACCCACCAGGGGCGGTTTGGCTGCGGGGACTGCTACAGGACTTTCCGCCATCGCCTCGAGCCAATTATGAGAAAGATCCACGGCGCCTCCCTACACCGTGGACGGAGCCCGGAATTCAGCAGCTCAGAGGATGACAGCAATCTGCCGATTCCAGTGAAGGAAGAAGAGCGGCTTGAAGAAGAGATGAAAAAGGCTATCGAATCTGAGGATTTCGAACGAGCCGCCGAGCTCCGGGACAAGCTGAAGACAATCAGGGAATCGTTATCGGCCGACAAGTAAACGTGAGGATGGGAAGTTGGGAATAATGTTTGAAGATATGGCCAAATCGCCTGCGGTATGGCTTTCGGGGAAGGGCGAAGAAGCGACGGTTGTTCTGTCAAGCCGCGTGCGACTGGCGCGAAACGTTGCCGGGTGCAAGTTCCCGACCTCGGCTGACAGCGAGACGAAGAAGCGGATTGTAAACTATTTCGATTCTACGCTCACACGCTCCAAACTGCTGGCCGAAGGTCTCTACTACAAAGCCTCTGACATTTCAGAACTGGACAAGGATTTCCTGATCGAGCGACATCTGATCTCACCGGCTTTCCTCGATGGCGATCTTTCCAAGGCTCTTTTCATGGATGCCGACGGGCGGGTGTCGATTATGATCAACGAGGAAGATCATTTGCGGGTCCAGGCGCTGTCGCCAGGTCTCGACCCCAAAGGAGCCTACGAGCTGGCCACGAAGTATGACTCTGAGACCGGTCATTACCTCGAGTACGACTATGACGCCGATTTCGGATACCTGACGGCCTGTCCTACCAATGCGGGTACCGGTATGCGTGCATCAGTGCTGATTCATTTGCCCGGACTGGTGCTGACGCGTGATATCGAGAAGACAATTTCCTACATCACTCACAGCGGGCTGGTAGTAAGAGGCTTCTATGGTGAAGGTTCTGACGTATTGGGTAACCTCTTCCAGCTTTCAAACCAGAACACTCTTGGTATTACTGAGGACAAAATCCTAAACCAGATCAGCCGTGTGACACGGGAAGTCATCGAAAAGGAAGCGACCGCACGTCAGCGCCTGATGGACGAGGCGTCCGACATGATCGAGGACAAGATATGGCGCGCCTACGGCATACTGAAAAACGCTCGCGTCCTGACCTCCGACGAGGTTATGAACCTTTTGTCTGCCATTCGGTTGGGACACGCTATGGAAATAATCAACTTTCTCGACTTGGCGCTGGTTAACGAAATCCTGTTGCTTTCTCAGCCAGCTCATCTGCAGAAGTACTACGGACACGAAATGGACAATAATCGCCGTGATCTCGTCCGCGCTCAGATGGTCCACGAAAAGCTGCGGAATATCGAAAGCTCAAATACAGTGTGACAAGCATCACACCAATTGGCTGGAATAAAATGTGTATATTGACATAAAGAAGGATGATTCGCAATGAACGAGATGTTTACAGAGAGTGCCCGCAAGGCGATTGAGTATGCCCGCGATGAAGCGGCTCGCCTGAGACATGACTACATCGGAACTGAGCATCTCCTGCTGGGTCTTATCCGCCTCGGCGAAGGACGCGCCGTTGAAGTCATCATAAATATGGGGCTGGAACTGATCGACCTGAAGACATCCGTTGAGGAAGTAGTACAGCCTTCCGGTGGAACCATGACAATGGGACAGTTGCCCCTGACCGCGCGCGCCAAGAAAACACTTGAAGTCTCAGGCCAGGAAGCGCGGGCACTGAGATCGAAGGACATTGACACCGAGCATATACTGCTGGCTTTGTTAAAAGATGAGGAGGGAGTGGCGGCTCAGGTGCTCTCAACGTACGAGATTGACTATAAGGAGGCATACGAAGAGCTAAAGAACATCCAGAATGGTAAGCCGTCCTCATTTAAGAAGAAACGCAAGAAATCCAAGACGCCTGCGTTGGACCATTTCGGTCGGGACCTGACCGAACTGGCTCGCCGTGGCAAGCTCGACCCCATTATCGGCCGGGAAAATGAAATTGAACGGGTCGCTCAGGTGCTTTCCCGACGCAAGAAGAATAATCCTGTCCTCATCGGCGAGCCGGGAGTTGGAAAGACAGCCATTGCCGAAGGCTTAGCGCAGCGAATTGTCGAAAATCGGGTCCCTCAAACCCTAGAGAACAAACGTGTGGTAACGCTTGACATGGCTTCGCTGGTAGCGGGGACCAAATACCGGGGTCAATTCGAAGAGCGGCTTAAGGCTGTCCTGAATGAGATCATAAACTCGGCGGACATTATCATCTTCATCGACGAGATTCACACCATTGTTGGGGCCGGAGGTGCGGAAGGTTCCCTCGACGCATCAAACATCTTCAAGCCATCGCTCGCACGCGGTGAGTTGCGCTGTATCGGCGCCACTACGATGAATGAATATCGCAAATACATTGAAAAAGACGGGGCGCTGGATCGGCGCTTCCAGACCGTGATGGTTGACCCACCGTCGGAACAGGATACGATCAACATCCTCAAGGGCCTGGGACCCAAGTATGAAGAGCACCACAAGCTGTCGATATCAGATGAAGCCATCGAGGCGGCAGTCAAGCTCTCTAATCGCTATGTTTCCGGTAAATTCCAACCCGACAAAGCCATTGATCTGATTGACGAGGCTGGTTCCCGGGCGCATCTATCAACCTATACCCGACCTAAGGAATTCAGCACAATAGAAAATGAGCTGACTGAGCTTCAGACTAAGAAAGAGGAAGCAGTGAAGAACCAGGCCTTTGAGACAGCAGCTCAATTGCGCGACGAGATAAAGGCTAAAAAGGATGAACTTGCCGAGTTGCAGAAAAACTGGGAGGAATCACGAGAAAAGGAGAAGGTTGTCCTTTCTGCGGAGGACGTTGCCACGGTGCTGGCCAAAATGACCGGCATTCCCTTGTTCCGTCTCGAGGAGAACGAGTCCAAGCGGCTTCTCAGAATGGAAGATGAAGTCAGAAGGACCATTGTTGGACAAGAGGAAGCCATCTCGAGCATTGCCAGAGCAATTCGCCGGGCGCGCGCAGGTCTGAATGATCCACGTCGGCCCATTGGTGTCTTCATGTTCCTCGGTCCAACCGGCGTAGGCAAAACAGAACTAGCGCGCTCGCTGGCCACTTTTTTGTTCGAAGACCAAGAGTCTCTGGTCAGGATTGATATGTCCGAGTACATGGAGAAGTTTGCCGTCTCCCGCCTGATAGGCGCGCCTCCGGGCTATGTCGGCTACGAAGAAGGAGGCCAGCTTACAGAAAAAGTCCGCCGCAAGCCCTACTCAGTAGTTCTCTTGGATGAAATCGAAAAAGCCCACCCTGATGTCTTCAATATCCTGTTGCAACTGATGGACGACGGCCAGTTGACCGATTCCTTTGGCCGCAAAGTCGACTTCAAGAATACAGTTGTCATCATGACTTCCAACCTCGGTACCCGCCAGCTTCGCGACGGGAAGACAGTTGGATTCGACGCCGAGCGCCTTGATACGTCATATGATGGCATTAAGAAGAAGATTCTTGACGAATTGAAGAAGACTTTCAATCCAGAGTTGCTTAATCGTATCGACGAGACGATAATCTTCCATCCGCTGGACAAGAACCACATCAAGCAGATTATTGAGATTCTTATTACCGATACTGCTAAGCAGTTAGCCGAGAAGGGAATCAGCTTCAACCTGACCGAGGAAGCTAAAGACTTCCTTGCCGACAAAGGATTTCAACCGGAGTACGGCGCTCGTCAGCTCAAGAGAGCCTTGCGCAAGTATCTTGAGGATCCTCTGGCCGAGGAAATCCTTCGCGGCCAGTACGCCGGCGACTGCGACCTGGTAATTGGCGTCGCCGACGACAAACTGACCTTCACCTTCAACGGCAAACAGACGGACAAGAAAGAGGTAGTTAACCAGTAACAGTGAGCTTGCTCCCGTTCTCTTCTGCAGCCACGCACGTCAGGGATCCTGTAGATTTCTTGGTAGTGACAGGAACGACGAGCGGACAGGTAATACGCGGCTGAAAGAAAACAAGGTGGATATTTGTCTTGCTTATCGGATATAGATGTATTATACATAAGTTTGTGCTGGTAATGGCCCTGGGACAATAGTTCACAGGAAGGTCGGTCACAATAACGTAAGCGCAAGAAATAGAGGCTCTCAGGAGTATAGAATGGCTCATAAAAAAGGTGTCGGTTCTTCCAAGAATGGCCGCGACTCCAATGGCCAAAGGCGAGGCACCAAGGTCTACGGCGGGCAAGCCGTCCCGGCAGGTTCAATTATCGTTCGGCAGTGTGGGACTCCTATCAAACCCGGCTACAATGTCGGAATCGGTAAAGACAACACTCTGTTTGCAAAAGTTACCGGTGTCGTCAAGTTTGAACGAGTGGGCCGTGCCGGTAAACGAGTGTCCGTCTACGAATAGCTTTCATTATTCATTCTTTCACAACGTCCATTTCGTTATTATTCCCTTCAGGGTAAGGTATATCCCCATACCCTCATAGACGAAGAATACCATGAGACTGAGTGCCCCCTGCCCTGAATATAGCAAGCCGTTGTTATGGTGGCAGCTATTGGCTATTATTCTCAAGACACACTTGTGGAATAAATCACGGGAAAAATGATGTTGACATTGCTATACTTGACAATATATTTCTCCCTCAAAAATCTAACGGCAGGCAAATATGACCTTCTTTGATCCCCGGCACAACAAGAAGCCGTCCAGGGACATAAGGCAATTGAGCCTGCTCACAACGGTTCCCGCCATCATGCTGGCGGCCCCATTGATAGGTTATTTCATCGGTGATTGGGTCGACGGCAAATTGGGAACCGAGCCGTATTTGGCGGCAGCGGGAGCACTTTTGGGCATAGCCGCGGCCGGGATAGAGACCTACCGGATAATAAAGAAAGCCTCGGCTATGAACAAAGACAGGGACAATGAAAGAAAGCCTGAGACTTGATTTCATAGATCGCACTCTGAGAACCACTGGCATTGTTCTATTAATTATCCTCCTTCCGGGAATATATTATTTCGGAATTTTCCCTACGTTAGCTGTCTTTTTCGGTGGGGTTTGGGGGATGGTCAATCTCATATTTCTTTCCGCCTTGGTGCGGGCCGCACTTCGTCCTGGCCATGTTGATAGAGTTAAGGTCGCCGGGCTGGCATTGGTCAAGTTCCCTTTATTGTATCTCTCCGGTTATTTTCTGCTCAGGGCGGGGTATTTTGAACCTCTCCATCTATTGGCTGGTTTCTCCATGATTCTGGCTGTCATGGTGCTGAAGGTTGTTGCGCACGCCCTGTTCGGACTCGACAAAGAACACCGTAAGAACAAAAGATTGTCGGGAGCTATCTGATGTTTGTGTACTGCGCCCACCTCATCGGTCTGGCGCTTGTCAGGTTCGGCCCCTTTCTGCTGACGGTTGTCAACGGCGAGCACGGTGAAAATCATGAGGGTGGGGAGCATGCTGCCGGTACACACCTTCCGAATGCCATAGGCCTTATCTTCGGCCACGACAGTGCCTGGAATGACTGGGTAAACGTCATTTTCGCATTCCTGGTGGCTATCATTTTCATGATCTGCTCCTTAATAGTATACCGTCGTCGACAGATGATTCCGGGGCCGTTCCAGAACTTCATGGAGATGCTTGTCGAGGGGATGTACAACTTCATCTACACCATTCTGGGCGAGGATACTAAGAAGTACATTCCGTTCCTCGGCACGCTGTTTTTCTACATCCTGGCCATGAACTGGCTGGGGATGGTACCCCTGGGACACTCGCCGTCGACGAGCCTTACAATCACCGCCTCCCTGTCGATTCTGGTCTTCTTTTATGCCCAGTACACCGGCATCAGGCAACTGGGGTTGTTCAAGTATTTGCACCACTTTGCCGGTAGCCCGCGTGAGGTTATCAGTTGGTGCATGGCGCCCCTTATCTTCCCGATACACGTGATCGGCGAGCTGGCCAAGCCATTCAGCCTGGCCTTGCGTTTGTTTGGTAACATCACGGGTGAAGACACGCTCATAGCTGTATTTGTAATGCTCGGCATTGCGGTTGTTTCATTCTTGCCCCACTGGGCGCCCGGAGTTCCTCTGCAGATCCCATTCTACTTTCTCGGTTTGCTGCTATCGACCATCCAGGCCCTGGTATTCACATTGCTATCAACGATATACATTCTGCTGATGTTGCCGCACGAGGAGGAAGAACACTAAGACAATGAATATTAAAGAGATATAAATCAAGGTGAAATCCTAAAGGAGGATATAATGGATTATCAGGCGACGTTAGCTCTGGCTGCTCCAATTGCTGTGGGGCTGGCTGCCATAGGTTCCGGGCTCGGTATCGGCCGTGCCGTGGGATCGGCTATGGAAGCCATAGGCCGCCAACCGGAAGCGGCCGGTAAGATTCAGACGGCGATGATCATCGGCGCTGCCTTCATTGAGGCGCTTACAATTTACGTGTTTATCGTCTACATCCTAGCCAGCGGTAAGATTGGCTAAAGCTGGCTGTTGACGTCTCACATAGGGCCTTTAGCGAACAATGTGAGACGCACGCCAGTGGAAGCAAGGTAGCGTAATGGAATTTGTATGGCAACAGGCTCTGACGCACGCGATTGGTTTCCTCATTACCGTTTGGATCCTCAAACGGTTTGCATGGGGTCCGCTTCTCTCCCTCCTGGAGGAACGACGCAATAGAATTGCCGACGAGTTCAAGGGGATTGAGGAGGAAAAGGCCAAAGTCGATCAGTTAACTGCCCAGTATGAGGCCAAGCTCAAGGATATCGATGTTGAACGTCGGGCCAAGCTGATTGAGGCCGTGGCAGAAGGCAAGAAGATCGCCGAGGAAATAAAATCGGCCGCCCGGGACGAAGCCAAGGAGATCGCCGTCAAAGCTAAGGCAGATTTGGTGCGCGAGGTCGCCAAGGCCAAGGTACAGTTGAAGGATGACATGGTTACCATGACTGTGGTGGCAGCCGAGAGAATCATCAACGAGAAGCTGGACGACCGCAAACATCGCGAGCTGATCGGTAGCTTTATCGACAACGTGGAGAAGGCATAGGGCACAGATGTTAGCTCAGGAAATTGCTACAAAGTACTCACACGCCCTTTTCCTGTCAGCCAAAGAGAAAGGGCTGATCGATAAAGCCTATGATCAGTTCAAGGACCTGAAGGCATTTATTGTGTCTGATTCGACTCTGCTGAATTTCCTCAAGGCCCCGCAGGTCCTTGACGAACACAAGCTGACCGTGGTACGGGATGTTTTCAGCAATCGGATTGAGCGGCTTTTCGTCGAGTTTCTTGTTGTGCTGATCACGAAACACCGCATCGCTTTTCTGCCGGAGATCATCGAGGAGTTCACCAACCTGGTTGAAGCAGAGAAGGGAATCGGTCGAGTGACGGTGACTGCGGCCGTACCTCTCAGCGATGCTGAGAAAAACGACCTCGTCACCAATCTGGCGGCGAAGACCGGTTTGAAAATCAAGCTGGAAGAAAAAGTGGATCCGAACATTCTGGCTGGGTTGATTGTGACCATGCGTGATGAGATAATTGACGGTTCCGTCCGTCGGGGTCTCAACCTGCTTGAACAACAGCTTGCTAAAGTAAGGGTGGTTTAATTCAGACAGGGCAGAATCCCTTGTGGTTCTGCCAACGGCGATTTTTAAAAAGGAACCGGCAGGGGCACCAGCCACAGCGGGCTCCTGCCCTACAAGGCTGGAAAAAAGTAATGTATATAAATTCAGGAGTTCGGTAATGGGTCTCAACCCCGAGGAAGTTTCATCAGTAATCAAGCAAGAGCTGGAGAAGTACGAAACCAAGCTCGAGATGGAGTCGGTTGGAACGGTACTCCAGGTCGGTGACGGTATCGCTCGCATCTGGGGTCTGGAAGATGTTCAGATGTCTGAACTCATCCAATTCCCCGGTGACATCATCGGTATTGTTTTGAACCTTGAAGAAGACAATGTCGGCGCTGCAATTTTTGGACCGGATACTACAATCAAGGAAGGTGACACGGTCCGCCGAACCGGCAAAGTCGCCCAGGTACCTGTCGGTGACGCCCTCCTGGGACGGGTGGTGAATCCACTCGGCCAGCCACTGGACGGAAAAGGCCCGATTGTAACCGACAAGTTTCACGTCATCGAAGGACAAGCCCCGGGCGTTGTGGAGCGGCAGCCGGTGAAGGAACCGTTGCAGACCGGCCTGAAGGCCATCGATTCCATGATCCCCATTGGTAGAGGGCAACGTGAGCTTATAATCGGTGACCGGCAAACCGGCAAAACAGCCCTAGTGATCGACACTATTATCAATCAGAAGGACACCGACGTCTACTGCATCTATGTCGCAATTGGGCAGAAGACCTCTACGGTGGCCCAGGTAGTGGAAACTCTGCGCAAGTATGACGCTATGGATTACACGACAGTTGTTTCGGCATGCGCTAACGACCCGGCCCCGATGCAATACATCGCACCATACGCGGGCTGCGCCCTGGGCGAATATTACCGCGACAACGGCAAGCACACACTGTGCATTTACGACGACCTGTCCAAGCAGGCACAGGCATACCGCCAGCTCTCTCTGCTCTTGCGGCGTCCGCCGGGGCGTGAAGCATACCCGGGGGATATCTTTTACTGCCACTCCCGCTTGCTGGAACGTGCCGCCAAGCTGTCCGAGGAGAAGGGCGGGGGTTCTTTGACAGCGCTACCGATAATTGAGACGCAAGCTGGCGACATTGCCGCTTATATCCCTACTAATGTCATCTCGATCACTGATGGTCAGATATTCCTTGAGTCAGATCTGTTTTTCGCAGGCGTGCAACCCGCCATCAATGTCGGTATCTCTGTCTCCCGTGTAGGAGGCAAGGCGCAAACGAGGATGATGAGACAGGTGGCCGGCTCGCTCAAGCTTGACCTGGCCCAGTATCGGGAGCTGGAAGCGTTTACACAGTTTGGTTCCGATCTTGATGAGGCTACGCTCAAGCAACTCAATCGAGGACAGAAGATGGTGGAGTTGCTTAAGCAAGGACAGTATGTTCCGATTCCGATTGCACAGCAGGTGATGATAATCTGGGTCGGCACGAACGGGCTTCTCGATGACATTCCAACCGATGCCGTCGCCAAGTTCGAGCAGGAGTTTTTTGCTTTCTGCGAACAGAAGTTTCCCGACATCGAGTATACACTGGCTCAGGAGTTGAAAATATCAGACGAGATAGACGCCAAGTTGAAGGCCGCAACAGAGGAGTTCAAGGCTGAGTTTAAGGCGAAATGACGTCGGCTATGAGTATGGTGAAAATCGTAGGTCGGGTTCCGAGTGGAGCGAAGCGAAATGAGAAACCCGACAATTATCGTGGGCGGCTCGCCAAAGGCGAGTCCACATCTGCCCCGTACTCGATTGAGTCGGTGCCCGAGGACGTACGACAACCACGAACTTGCAAAGAGCTCTATCATTCTCGCGCAAGCGGGAATCCAGAAAGTAGAGCAGGATCCCTGCGATCCTGCCGTAGGTACAATCTTGAAGTAACCCGTCATTGCCAGAGGCGAAGCGACATGGCAGCCCCTGGCGGACAATATGTTCTTGACATGAGGTCGATGTGAGTGTGAAAGGTTGTATAATTCCGACGGGGGTAGTAATCGTATTGACTTGTATGATGTCAGTTTCGACGGCAGCTCAAACAAAGGCTGAGACAGGTTTTAAAGGAGGCGCGAGCTTTGCCCGTTTCCAGGGGGAAGATATTTCGTACGATGTCGACACAAAAAACGGATTTACTTTTGGTGGCTTTCTCATTGTAAATGTGAATGACTATTTTGCTATTCAGCCTGAAATTCTTTTCATTCAAAAAGGGACGAATGGAAGCGTGAGTGCTTTCGAGTTTAGCTACCACGGAGTTAGTTATCATGAGGGTTATTGGGAGGATAAGCTGAGTTACCTCGAGGCACCAGTACTGTTCAAACTCAAGATACCAACGAACGCAAGGGTTGAACCCAGTCTTTATGCCGGTCCTTCTTTTGCAATCAAGTTGGAGGCTAAGGAGAAGTGGGAATCTACTTTCTCGGATTCCAATGGTGTTTTACTCTATCATGGCTCAGGAACAGAGGATATCAGCGAAAGAATCAACAACGTCGACCTTGGGGTTGTATTTGGCGGAGATCTGAAAATCAATGTCAAAATTGCAGAGGTTGTTATCGACGCCCGTTACTCCTTGAGTTTGACCCATATCGATGCGGGAGTGATCGTCTTTCATTCGAAGGTCGGGACGCACGGATTCAGAGATATGAAAAACAGGATTATCGCTATCACAGCGGGACTTGCATTCCCATTAGACCTATGAAATTAGTTAAAAGAAGTGTCAGAACAAAATAGAAAGTCCTTATGGCGACGCTTCGAGAAGTAAGAAAAAAAATTCGGTCTGTCGTTTCCACAAGGCGCATTACCAGCGCCATGGAGATGGTGGCGGCGGCCAAATTGCGGCGAGCGCAGCAGCGCGTTGAGCAAACCCGCCCCTATGCCAAAAAGATGGACGAGATGCTCGGCCAATTAGCCGCCGGCACCTCCGAGGAAATCCTCCACCCTTACTTCGAGGAACGACCGATCAAGAAAAAGACGTTGGTTATCTTCACCTCCGACCGCGGACTGTGCGGCTCTTACAACTCTCACATCATCCGCCGGGCGATGCAGCTGATCAACGAAAATCAAGACGTTGAAATCGAACTCGTAACCATCGGCAAACGCGGAAACGACTTCTTCCGGCGGCGTCCTTATCCAATAGCGAACTACTACGGCGATTGGAGTGGCATTCTCGACTATGACAAAGCCCGACAGATTGTATCCTTTCTAACCGAGCGCTTTGTTCACGGCCAGACTGATGAAATCAGTCTTCTGTTCACGCGTTTCCTGTCGATGGTGAAATACCGGGTATCGCTCGAACAGTATCTACCAGTGGCGCGTCCGGAAGTCGCCGATGAAACCGGATTAAGCAAAGACTACATTTTTGAGCCTTCGGCACATGAGATATATGCATCTCTAATGCCGGGCTATGCTACCACTAAACTGGTCACGGCACTGGTGGAATCATTCGCCAGTGAGCACGGCAGCCGTATGATCGCCATGAATGCTGCCACCAAGAACGCCGGCGAGATGATAGACAACCTGACGCTTGAATACAACAAGGCCCGGCAGGCGCAGATCACCAAAGAACTGCTGGAGGTCGTCTCGGGCGCGGAGGCCTTGAAGGGATAGAAACGAATAAAAGAGAGTTTTCCAATAAAGCGGAGTACAACGCATGACTGAAAATATCGGCAAGGTCGCACAGGTAATCGGAGCTACGGTGGACTGCGAGTTTCGTGCGGATGCACTGCCCAACATCCTAAATGCCATCAAGATTCAAGACAAAGAACTGGGTATCGACCTCACCATCGAGGTCTCTATGCACATCGGTGACAACATCGTCCGGTGTGTAGCGCTGGCTACCACCGACGGACTTGTGCGTGGCATGAAGGCAATTGATACTGGCACCACCATCACCGTCCCTGTAGGCGAGCGGGTGTTGGGACGGGTGTTCAATCTACTTGGCGATACTATAGATGAAAAGGGAGAATTGCCGCCTGATACCCCCCGGTTACCGATTCACCGAGCGGCACCGTCGTTTGAGGAGCAGGCAATCACGGCAGAGATGTTCGAAACCGGTATTAAGGTGATCGACTTGCTGGAACCATACCTCAAGGGCGGCAAGGTCGGTATGTTCGGCGGCGCCGGCGTCGGCAAGACGGTTATTATCCAGGAACTTATTCACAACATCGCTACTGAGCACGGCGGTTACTCGGTCTTCTCCGGTGTAGGTGAGCGGACACGTGAAGGCAACGATCTGTGGCTTGAGATGATTGAGTCGGGCGTTATTAAAAGAACTGCTATGGTCTTTGGCCAGATGAACGAGCCACCGGGCGCTCGTCTTCGAGTGGCGCTGTCTGGACTGACCATGGCAGAGTATTTCCGGGACGAGGAGGGTCAGGATGTACTGTTGTTCATTGACAACATCTTCCGTTTTGTGCAGGCCGGTTCAGAAGTATCGGCGCTTCTGGGCCGCATGCCCTCTGCTGTCGGCTACCAGCCGACGTTGGGAACCGAGATGGGTGCTCTTCAGGAGCGCATTACCTCAACCAAGTCTGGTTCAATTACCTCGGTGCAGGCGATCTATGTCCCTGCTGACGATCTAACCGACCCGGCTCCGGCTACTACCTTCTCACACCTTGACGCAACGACGGTGCTTTCACGCCAGATCGCGGAGTTAGGCCTGTATCCGGCGGTCGACCCGCTTGATTCCACTTCTCGTATTCTCGATCCCGCCATTGTGGGTGAAAAGCACTACCAGATAGCTCGCGAGGCACAGAAGATCCTGCAACGCTACAAGGACCTGCAAGACATCATAGCTATCCTGGGTATCGATGAGCTGTCCGAGGAAGACAAACTGACCGTCCAGCGGGCCCGTAAAATGCAACGCTTCCTTTCGCAACCGTTATTCGTGGCAGAGGCCTTTACCGGTCATTCCGGCGTGTACGTCAAAGTAGAAGACACTGTCAAGGGGTTTGACATGATCATAAACGGCGAGTTAGACCATATTCCGGAACAGATGTTCTTTATGGCCGGCCCGATTGATGAAGTACTTGACAGATACGAGAAATCGAAGAAGTAGCAGCCGATGTTTACTCTATCGATAGTCACCCCTGAGAAAGTGTTTTACGAGGCTGAGATCAAATCCCTCGTGGTCCCCGGTACGGAAGGCTATCTGGGTGTTTTGTCCCAGCACGCTCCCCTGATTACAGCCCTGATTCCAGGCAAGATCCAGTTCCGTGACGCCAATGATAAAATAAGTATCCTTGCCGTATCGGGAGGCTTTCTCGAAGTATCCAACAACAAGGCGACTCTACTGGCAGACGCCGTCGAGCATGCCGACGAGATCGACATCGAGCGGGCCCAGGCCGCCTATGAGCGTGAGAAAAACCGATTGATCTCCGCCGGAAAGGATGAAACGAATATCGACCTGCCCTCTGTTCGGGCTGCAATAGAACGGGCAGCCAACAGGATTAAGATATACAAGGGGACTCATTAGAGCAGACGGGTCTTCGTACACAACATCTAGTTTTTCAAGAGACGCGCACGACCCTCCACCTAATGCTACTCAGTGACCCCACCCTCTGACGGCAGGGTTCTGTAACCCTTTGGGCCTTAGAGAATTGCACTATAGTTTTCTTCTTGACTTTTTCCGTAGATTTGGCTAAGGTTTTAGGTTGTGATATTGTATTTACGGGAATTTGATAGCTTCCCAGCGCACGTACTACTGGAAGGTGATCCGGCAAGGATGACGCCGGATTATGACGGCTTGCGCAGGGTTGAAAAGGTCAAGGCCGAGCTCGATATTCAGCAATCAGGCGAAGAGTACTTCTGCCAGGGTGAAGTCGAGGCTACGGTGTGGCAGGAGTGTTCCCGCTGTTTGAGAGAGTTTGAGGCTCGAATCCGGAACAAAATGGAGTTCATCATTTGTTCTGAGAGTCTGTATACCGCTCGCACGAGTAGGGCGATTGATGATGAGGACTATGTGTTTTTTCAAGGCCCCGGCGTACAAGCTGACCTCACGGATATTGTCAAGCAGACAATTATCCTCGCAGTAGGGATGAAGCCGTTGTGTTCCGAGGATTGCCGTGGTCTGTGCCCGAACTGCGGGGTCAACCTCAACGAACAGAGTTGCCGTTGTACTGCTGAGAGGATTGATCCACGCTGGGAGGAGCTGAAGAAACTTCGCAATGGTTAACGAACAAGAATAGAGGAATGACAGATGCCACTTCCGAAAAGGCGACACTCCCGAACCAGGGGGCGAAAACGCCGTACGAATTGGAAAATATCAGCACCAAATGTAATTGAGTGCTCCCACTGCCACCAGCCGAAACTGTCGCATCATATATGCACCCACTGCGGATACTATAAGGATCGTCAGATTATCGCACCGGCAGAGACATAATTACGTAACTTCCACGGACGTGCAAATCAACAGGAGTTCTTAGTACAATGACAGCTGACAAGAAACATACCGTGGTGCTCGATGTCATGGGAGCTGACTCCGGGCAGAAGAGCATCATTCAGGGAGGAATCGATGCTGCCCGGCAAATGGGCGATTCTATCCAGCTTATCTTTGTCGGTCGCAAGAACGCAATAGAGATCTGTCTGTCTAATATCCAGGAGCTACCAACGAACATCTCCGTCCAGCACGCCGAACGAGAAGTCCCGATGCACATGTCCGCAACTGATGGTGTCCGTATGCGTGACAGTTCCATTGCGGTTGGATTGCGGTTAGTGAAAAAACAGCAAGCCGATGCTTTTGTGTCTCCGGGCAATACTGGAGCTGTTATGGGCACCTCGCTGTTTACCCTCGGTCGCATCGAAGGAGTGGACCGACCGGCTATAACCACCGTCTTTCCCACATCAACCGGCAGGCCAACGGTGGTCATTGATGTCGGAGCTAACTCCGACTGCAAGCCCCACCATCTTTCTCAGTTTGCCATAATGGGTTCGATCTATTCCTCGGCGATCTTCGGTATGGACTCTCCCCGGGTAGGTCTGATCTCCATCGGCGAAGAGCGAAGCAAGGGAAACGAGTTGATCTTCCACTCTCAGAAGTTATTGGAGAGATCAGGTGTAAACTATGTCGGTAATATCGAAGGGCGCGATATCTTGTCGGGAACTATCGATGTGGCAGTAACCGACGGCTTCACCGGCAATATACTATTGAAGTTCGCCGAGTCCATCAAGCCAATGTTGGTTAACTCTATGCGGCGTCAAGTCCAAACCAATATCTTCTCAAGGATCGGCGCCGCGCTGCTTTTGCCGTTTCTCAAGAGAATGAAGAGTACATTTGACTATGCTGAAGCCGGAGGCGCTCCCCTCCTGGGCGTGAATGGCGCCGTAATTATTTGCCATGGTTCGTCCAACGCCCGAGCCATCTACAATGCTATCGTCGCAGCTTATGAGATGGCGTCAAAACGAATAATAGAGCGCATCCATGATGAGCTTACAACCAATCACTCCGGACAAACTAGTGAATCAAGAAATAAGAGCCAGGATAGTCGGGACGGGGTCGTATGTGCCGCCGCGTCGGATGACCAACGCTGATTTCGAGAAAATAGTCGATACCACTGACGAATGGATTGTTACTCGTACCGGTATCCGGGAGCGGCGTATTGCCGAGAACGGAACGCATGGGTCAGATATGACTGTTCAGGCCTGCCGCAGTGCACTGGAGATGGCGCAATGCAGTGCTGACGAGGTTGAACTGCTGATTGTGGGAACCGTTACGCCCGATTACCTTCTCCCCTCCACTGCCTGTGTTGTTCAGGAAAAGATGGGCCTACATAATGCGGTCGCCTTTGATGTCTCCGCCGCTTGCGCCGGTTTTCTCAACGGCGTGGCTATCGGCGCCTCCTTTATTAAAACCGGCGCCTATAAAAATGTGCTAGCGGTGGGGGTGGAGAAGTTGTCGGCTTTCACAAATTATAAAGACCGCAACACCTGTGTGTTGTTTGGCGACGCCGCAGGCGCCGCGCTTCTGGCTCCAGATGATAGCGGCCATGGCGTGGTATCCACGTTTCTCAAATCAGATGGTCGTCTACGGCCATTGCTATGGAGCAGAACCGGCGGCACAGTAAACCCATACACCCCCGAGTTTATTTTTGACGGTACCGACAAAATAATGATGAATGGTTCGGAAGTCTTCAAAGTAGCCGTCCGCGAGATGTCAAATGCTGCTTTGAAGGTTGTTGCCGATGCTGGTCTGCAGCCGTCAGATATCTCACTGGTGATTCCTCATCAAGCAAATATCCGGATCATTGAAGCGCTGGCGAAACGTTTGCACGTTGGCATGGACAGGGTCTTTATGAATATCGAGAAGTATGGCAACACCTCGGCGGCGTCGGTTCCGTTAGCCCTTGACGAAGCAAATCGTCAGGGCAAAATACGGCCCGGGGACTATGTGCTGATGGTCGCCTTCGGCGGCGGCTTGATCTGGGGTGCGGCATTGGTAAAATGGTAGGAATGCAATGAGCAAGACAGCGCTGTTTTTCCCTGGACAAGGCTCTCAATATGTAGGTATGGGCAGGGATATATACAATGCCGGACCTGAGGTGAAAGACCTCTACGAACTCACTTCAGATGAAATAGGAGTCGACATTGCGAAGCTTTCATTTGAAGGACCACCTGAGGAACTTAAAAAAACACGATTCACCCAGCCGGCAATACTTCTGCATTCTCTGGCCATCCTTACCGTGCTGCGAGAACACATACCCGCTTTTGATTATGCAGCCGGACATTCACTCGGCGAGTACGGCGCCCTGGCTATATCCGGCGCTTTGTCGTTTGAGAACGCCATCAAGGCCGTTGTAAAACGAGCTTTATTGATGGAAGAAGCATGCCAGAAAAGCCCGTCGACAATGGCAGCAATACTCGGCCTCGATGCTGATAAAGTTAAGCAAATATGTGTGGATGCTTCCTCCTCGGGAGTGGTCGTACCGGCTAATTTCAACTCCGGCAAGCAAGTTGTCATCTCTGGTGAGCCAGCCGCCGTTGAGAAAGCAGTTTCGCTTGCACGCCGGGGGGGGGCGAAGAGAACCGTCATACTTGAAGTCGGTGGAGCTTTTCATTCACCGTTGATGGAGTCGGCCAGAGCTGGGCTTGAAGAATTCTTGATCAATGTGCCGATCAACACGCCCTCACGACCGGTGGTTGCAAATGTGACCGCCCAACCGGTTGTTGACCCTGATGAAATCCGAAGCCTGTTGGTGCAGCAACTAACAGCTCCCGTCAAATGGGCACAGACGATGAGCCGTCTTGTCCAGGACGGCGTCAAGACAATCATCGAAATAGGTCCCGGAAAGGTGTTGACGACTCTGGCCAAACGGGACATGCACCCCGAAAAATCGCTAAACCTTGACACTGCAGCGGATATCGAGGCATTCGAAGCTGTCTCCGTATGAAGGCAGGTGGTTGAAATGGACTTTACCGATAAGACTGTCATCGTTACTGGTTCGGGCCGCGGCATCGGTCGGACAATCGCCGAGCGGTTTGCCGAACTGAACGCAAATGTCGTCATCTGCGACCTTGATCAGGAAGTGGTGGAAAAAACAGCCGGTGAAATCAACGGAAGTACTGTGGGGTTCAATGCCAATGTAGTCAATGCGGCTGACATAGAGAGGCTTTTTGAGAAAACGATTGAGCACTTCGGGCGCGTTGATATTGTCGTCAACAACGCCGGCATAACCCGCGATTCTTTCATGGTTCGCATGAATGAGAAAGACTGGGATATGGTGCTTGACATCAATCTCAAGGGGGCATTCCTTGTCACCAAAATGGCCGCCAAAATCATGATGAAACAGCGTTATGGACGCATTGTGAATATCAGCTCGGTAGCTGGTCTGAGAGGTAATGTCGGCCAGGCCAACTATGCCGCCTCCAAGGCCGGACTGATCGGACTCACGAGATCCGCTGCCAAGGAGCTAGCTTCGCGTGGTATCACAGTGAACGCCATTGCACCCGGGTTCATTGCCACACAGATGACGGAAGCGCTTTCAGAGACATCCAGACGGCAACTTCTCGACCGGGTGTTTCTCAAACGGCCCGGTTCACCGCAGGATGTCGCCTCGGCAGTGCTTTTTCTCGCCTCCGATGAGGCCTCGTATATCACCGGCCAGGTGCTGGCGGTCGACGGCGGCCTGTCAATGTAGTAAACAAAGAGAGAGTAAACATAAAGGAGTTACATGATGTCAGTTGAGGAAAGAGTAAAAGAGATCATCATTGAGCAGTTGGGTGTCGAAGCAAGTCAGGTAACCGAGGGAGCCAAATTCGTTGAGGACCTGGGGGCTGACTCATTGGACACGGTAGAGTTGGTCATGGCCCTTGAAGAGGAGTTCTCTATTGAGATCCCCGATGAGGACGCTGAGAAAATCGTCGCTGTGGCCGACGCCGTAAATTACATCAAGGAACACTCCGAAAAAGTGAAGTAGGCCTCTTGCCGGTTAAGAAAGGCGGAAACTGACAAGATGAATATACGGAGTGTTATCACCGGCATAGGGGCTATATCCCCATTGGGCAACTCCTTTGAAGAGTTATGGGAGGGCCTATTGGCAGGCAAATCCGGTATCACGACGGTGACGAAATTCGACGTCAGCGACTACCCCTCCAAGATTGCCGGTGAGGTTAAAAACTTCGACGGTTCGGCGCATATTGACAAAAAGGAACTGCGCCGCATGGACCCCGCCGAGCAGTATGCCATCGTCGCCAGCGAACAGGCAATAAGAGATTCCGGACTAAATCTCGAGACGCTAGATCTCGACCGATGTGGGGTTATCATTGGGTCCGGGATCGGTGGCATCTCAACGTTTGAAAAACAGCACGAGCAACTAATGCATTCCGGCCCCGGGCGAGTGTCACCGTTTTTTATCCCGATGATGATAATAGACATGTGCGCCGGTCTGGTCTCAATCCGGTTTGGTTTCCGGGGGCCCAACTACGCTACTGTATCAGCGTGTTCCTCGTCAGCGCATGCCATCTCCAACGCTTATCGGATTGTGCAACGGGGAGAAGCAGACATAATGCTTGCTGGAGGATCAGAGGCCACTATCACTCCGACAGCCATGGCTGGTTTTTGCCAGGCCAAGGCGCTGTCAACCCGCAATGATGAACCTGAACGAGCCTCGCGTCCGTTTGACAAGGAGCGGGACGGCTTCGTGATAGGTGAAGGCGCCGCCATACTGGTTATCGAATCGTATGAGCACGCCAAAGCCCGGAACGCCAGGATCTACGGCGAGATTCTTGGCTCTGGGATGTCCGCCGATGCTTACCATATAACTGCCCCACACCCAGAAGGGATTGGCGCCCGCCGGTCGATAGAGAGTTGTCTACAGGATGCCGGCATATCGCCACAGCAGGTTGATTATATCAACACTCACGGCACAGCCACCCCTCTTGGCGACATTGCCGAAACGAAGGCAATCAAGGAAGTGTTCGGTAAACGCGCTTACGAGATCCCCTGCAACTCTACCAAATCGATGACTGGTCATTTGCTGGGCGCAGCCGGGGCCATAGAGGTGGCTGTCTGCTTGAAATCGATTGAGCAGGAAGTTGTGCACCAGACCACTAACCTTGATTATCCCGATCCGGAATGTGACTTGGATTATGTCACCACTGGAAAGAGGAAGTGTAAGATAGAATACGCTCTATCCAATTCATTCGGGTTTGGTGGTCACAACGTATCGCTGATGGTTGGAAGAGTGGATGGCGCACTGTAAATGAACCTCTGGAACGCTCTCAAACACCTCTTCATCTCTCCATCAGATCGCGATAAAGCCCAGTCTCTCCAGAAGTTTCAACAGCTGATTGGGTATCAGTTTCACGATGAATCGCTCCTCAAGATGAGCTTGACTCATCGCTCTTACTCCCATTCCCACGACAACAACGAATTGTGCAACGAACGTCTTGAGTTCCTTGGCGACTCTGTTCTGGGTTTAGTGATCGCAGAGCAGCTCTATCGCGATCAACCTAAGATGCAAGAGGGACAGCTCACGAAAACAAAAGCTCTTCTGGTCAACGAATCTACATTGGCCGACATCGGCAGGGACCTAACGCTCAATGATTATATACGTCTGGCGTCGGAAGAGGAACGGTCCGGTGGGCGTGACCGGCCTTCAATCATTGCCGACGCCTTTGAGTCTGTCATTGCCGCTGTTTTCCTGGACAGCGGCTTAGATGCAGCACACGACCTCATATTGCGGCTTATCTATGCCCACCGAGAGGAAATTATCTCGGACGCATCGCGAAGAAACTTTAAAGGGGAACTTTTGGAACACGCCCAGGCACTGACAGATGGGCTTCCCCGATACGACGTTGTGTTGGAAGAGGGACCCGACCACGAAAAGATATTCCATGTTGAGGTATACATCGGCAACACCAGGCTCGGCACTGGCTCCGGCTTAAGCAAGAAAGATGCGGAACAGAAAGCAGCCGCTATGGCACTCGAGCGCTACAAAAAACACCACGAATAAATACCCTATCTCCCTTCCCATTAACGGCGCACCCACTCCTTTCACTTGTCGCCTTAACTCGGAGGAACCAGAAGGTGTCGCCAGCATGCCGTTAACTGGCAAGTTTCTTCCGAACAGCGTCACTTAACACCAGACCCGAAACGGTTGAGGTCATCAATGGGTATATATCCTGCTCATTATAGCCTACGCATAACCCATATCACATGTGATGTTTTTATGTTGACAACAATTTGAAATCATTCGTATTGTATACCAATGTTTGAAACAAGATCGATAATGCATCTATGGTATACAACTGATGAGTAAAGAACATATGAACTGTATTAAACCATCAACCCTTCTTACAGGAGTATTGAGGAATGCGTAGAGTGAAGAGAAGAACCACGCGAAAAAAACCGGCAAGGAAGCCGGGGATGCGTAAGGGTGTAAAGGCCTGGACCGCCGTCGAGGTGGCGACATTAAAGAAGGCCTACAAGACGCAGTCGGCAACACAAATCGCAAAAGCACTTCGCCGAACGGCCTCCTCCGTAAAAGCGAAGGTACGCACGCTCGGCTTGAAAAAACCGGCCCGAAGAAAAGCTGCCGTCAAGAAAACCACCAGGAGAACCGTTGCCAAACGTAAGACAGCCACCAAGAAGAGAGTGATAAGGAGAACTGCGGCCAAAAGGAAAACCACCAAGAGAAAAACTACCAAGAGGAAATACTGACTGGTTCACGCCGAAAAAAGCCCGCCCTACGGCGGGCTTTTTCGTTATCTGACAAGCCCACAACACAAGTAGTGATAGCGCTTGACTTTTAGATTCTGAGTAGTAATATTCAACCATTAATATTGAATAAACAGCTTGAGAATGACAGGTGAGGCTATGGATATAGTTGTTTTGGTAAAACAGGTACCTGAGATTGCTCTGATAAAGGTCGACGAAGCAGCTAACGAGGTGGTTCTGCCTCAGGGACCGGGAACGCTGAATCCTTTAGACGAGTACGCTGTCGAGGAATCTCTACGGCTGAGAGAGAAGCTGGGCGGAAAGTGTGTAGTGATGTCGGTTGGCACTGATCGAACTGAGTCGGCGCTTCGGGATTGCCTCGCTCTGGGGGTTGACGAAGCGTATCTATTGAGCGATGAGATATTCGCCGGCTCTGATCCCCAGGCCATCGGGAAAATACTGGCAGCCGGAGTCAAGAAGCTTGGCACATACGATCTCATCCTGGCAGGCAAACAGGCGATTGACTCCGACTCAGCGCAGGTTCCAGGGTCAGTAGCCGCCAATCTCGACCTCCCCCAGGCATTGTTCGTCAAAAAGATTGAGACTATCGACGGCAACAAGGCGACTGTTTACCGCACTACCGAGGAGGGTTACGACATCGTCGAACTGACCTTGCCGGCGATGATCTCAGTCGTGAAAGAGATCAATGAGCCACGTCTCCCCTCTCTTAAAGGAAAAATGGCCGCCAGAAAAAAGCCGATCACCAAGTGGTCAGCGGTTGACCTCGGTCTCGATGCCGCCGGTATTGGCGCCAACTCGGGTACAAAAACTGTCAAAGTATCTCCCCCGCCGACACGCCCGAAGGGAGAAACGATAACCGGCGAGACACCCGAAGAAGTGGCCGATAAACTGTTCAACAAACTGCGGGAAAACCAGGTCCTCTGATACCACTCAGGGGAAAGTCATAGGGTGTACATCACCAACGATGGGCATGCCCCTGGCCTCCATTACAGCCTCTGTGAACTCACCACATTCTGCAGACTAATGCAATTTCAAGTTTGACACACCTTCAGAAGCTCAGATATATTGATGAGCATGATGAGGTTTTTCTCACACCGGCTCAAGAAGGCTGTCTGGCTGCGTAGCGCATCGGCGGCAGCGACACTACTGCTGTGTCTGACCGTTCCATCATTCGGCTCGGATCCGGTGCCGTACAATCTGTGTGACATTCGTGTCCTCTACCTGTTCGACAATAGTGAATCTATTGACTGGCCGACTATTTTCTATCTCAACGACAACTTCGGCTGTCGAATCGATCTGTTGTTGGTAAAACCAAAAGATATCTTCAAGCACCATCTACGTGAAGTAGAAAACAAGGAGATCTTTTTACACGAGTACTACCTGCCGGAAAGCAATCCTGCTCGGATTGATTCTCTTGTGGCCGAGGTGTGTAGAGAGCACCGCCCCGATATTATCCTCCTGGACGGCGACCGCCAAGACCGGCTGTTCAACACCCTCAGCAAATACATTATCAACCTCGTACCGACGCCAGACCGCTTATTCAACATACTCCGCGTTTACGAAAGGATTGGGGCAACTAAAGACACTTCCTACCTGGCAGGAAGGGTGGTGCTCAACGGCAACGAACTGCTGAACCGATATCGAAAGCGGATGGAAAACGAAATTCCGATACTGTTCTCCTGGTACAGGGTCCAGAGCTTGTCGGTGAACAGACTGACCAGTTACCGACTGGTAAAGAGTAATATCCCGCAGGAAATGCCCGGAGCCGATTTCACCTCAGGAATAAATCCCATGAGGCTGACCGACATCCTCCAGCGGCACCTTGAGGAAGGTCCCAAAAAACAAACGCTCTTGAAATACGCCCAACGCTTTTTCTCATCCTTTTCAACCTCTCGGCGTGAGATCGGCAGGGCAAGTTCTGATTCTGTAATCAACGCCTACCGTCAAATGCAAACTCTCGCCGAAAATGCGGACTTTGGACAAACGCTGGACTCATTTGTAGACTTCAGACCCTACCTGGACAACTTGTTGGCGAAAGCTGAGAAAGCAGCTCTTGAGGCAGTGGGACTTGCATGGCAGGGGAAGATCTTTCTTCGCGGCTCGCCGCACGGGCCAAAGCTGAAATACCTGGTATCTCTTTCGGTAAACGGACCAAAGGAGATCGAGCTTACTTCGGTTCAGTTTCACCCTTACTGGGATACATCTGCCATCGCCCTTGATTCCATTCCCAAAATAATCATGCCGCATCAATCGTATGTCAAAGAATACCTTATCGATATAGATCGGTCACACCTGGAGGCTGAGCAGCCGGAATCGCTTCTTTTCACAACGGAGATTGCTTACGGCAAGGTACCCTTGGTTTTCTCCAACACCTTCCCTATCGGGGAAACCCCGGACCTCAAGATCAGGTTTGAACCTGACTACTACTTCGTCCAGCCATTCGCCAAACTTGAAGTGGACCGGGTGGTCTCATCAATGACGCTGAGAGTGGTTATTTCCAAACCCCAGAGCTATTCGGAGACAGCCCACCTCAATCTGGAAACGCCTCGCGGTCTTTTTGCAGGCGCCTATCGTCAGAAGATTCAACTTGACAAGGGCGCCAGCCACAAGACTGTGCGCATTCCTTTTTCAATTTCAAACCTGTTTGAACTGGGGATTCAACATGTTTTCGTCACCCTGGCTGTCAACGGGAAAACAGTAACAACAGACACAGCGCTGGTTCGCATCGCCGCTTGCCATATCGCTGACACCCTCAAAGTCGGACTTCTGCCGGACAGCTCGGGGGCGCTTGAAGACATACTCCGGATGACAGACGCCTGCTTCCAGCCCTTGACCAACCGTGCCCTGATGACAGCCGACCTGAGTGCATACAACGTGATCGTCATTGGTTCCGGCTCGTTCCGACTCTATCCGTCATTTGGGAAAATCAAAGATAGATTCGAGGACTATCTGCGCCACGGCGGTTCAATAGTCATTATGGGACAGCCGGAGGACTGGCCGGATGGCTCCCTGCCCGTCTCGCTAATCCCAAGAACAGAACTGCTTGGCAGAGGCGGAATCACCAATGCCATTCCCGGGTCTCGGATACTGATGAGACCTTACGACATCTCCAAGAGTAACTTCCTGTCCTTCTTTCGAGAAAAACGCGAGGTGACTTCAGCGGTTGTTTCACCGGCGGAAGAGGTATATGTCTGTTCGTCAGGGGGAACTCTCCTGTCGATCTCGCGACTTGGTGAGGGACAGATTATCTATTGCGGTTTCCCGTTGCTGGACATGATCTCCAAACTTGAGATCGATGCCATTCACCTGTTTGCCAACATTTTGAACTATTAGCGGTGCCGGTACCATGATAAAGCCAATCTGGTTAGCCGTCCTGAGTGGGGGAGAAGTCCCTGACCCCTGCCAAACGTAGCACAAGAAGCAGGAAAGCAACGCTATCGCAGCCATTACTACAGGATAGGGAATGAAACTGAAGAAGACAGAAATCAAAAACCTGGTTCAATTCGCAGAGAAGCTGGCCGGGGGCGCGGGAAAGATACTCAAGCAGGGTTTCAATCACAGGCTGCAGATAGACTACAAGGGACGCATCAACCCGGTGACGCAGTACGACCTCAAATCAGAACAATATATCACCTCGCGGATTTCAAAGTGCTTCCCCAAGCACGCCATCCTCGCAGAAGAAGGCCATGATGTGGAAGAAGCCTCCCCCTACCGCTGGGTAATCGACCCCCTTGACGGCACGGTCAACTATGCTCACGGTTTTCCCATCTACTCCGTCTCCATCGCGCTGCAGTATGACGGTGACACAGTCGCGGGAGTAGTCTATGACCCGGAACGGGAGGAACTGTTTTCCGCCGGCAAGGGACTGGGTGCCCGCCTTAACGGGAAAATAATACACGTTTCGTCAGAGAAAGTTCTCCAGCAGGCTTTGCTTGCCACTGGTTTTGCTTACAATATCGGCACTGCCAAACACAACAACCTCGGCCTGTTCGCCCGAATGGCCAAGAAGGCTCAGGGAGTCAGGCGCCCCGGCTCAGCGGCTATTGATCTGTGCTGGCTGGCCTGCGGGCGGCTCGATGGTTTCTGGGAGTTGTATTTGCACCCATGGGATACGGCTGCAGCCATACTCATCGTCGAAGAAGCCGGCGGCAGGGTCTCACGAATAAACGGGAGAAGATATTCCATATTTGCGCCCGACATATTGGCTAGTAATGGACGCATTCATAGAACCATGACCAACGTTTTGACCGGAAAGTCCCTTTAGCAAAATTGCGTCTTGCTTCCTGCACAATTACCTTTGTTGATTGGGTTACAGCAATACCCTAAAGTTTTTTATTGATCGTCCCGCCTTCGCTGCTTCTTATTTCAGTATGACTGCCCCGAAGCTCATGGTAAAATGCCCCTTTTGCAAGGAGCCAATCGTTGCCGGGGCAACCAGATGCAAACACTGCCATGCCGACCTCTCGGACGTCCCCCCTTCCAAGACATCCTGGTTCTCCAGGATCAATGACTTCCGCATGGGCTTTCTGACCGGAATCCTGTTTATTCTGGCACTGGTTCTTCTGGTATACCTGCAGTGCAACTCCGGAAATTGACCCGTCCCTGCCTCTCCATATATATCTGTCGCCTTCTCCTTCTAATTGTGACACAACAAGTCGTAGGGCAATCCGCTACGGATTGAGCAAAAGAACCGGGTATGACAAAAGCTGACATCCATAGCAAATTGATCGACACACAACTCATTATAGGTTAAACCACTTTACCGAGAGGCCGATAAAACAGCTATACCAGAGTGTATCAACAGAACTTGCAAAAGGGGGCGTTTTTGCAGCACTATAGACAGATATATCCTGATCCAATCGTATCGTGCTTGATAGCGGTGACGGAGGGCAACCAGCTATGAGACGCAAACTGAACTTAGGGTTCTTCGCAATCACCTTTCTTATTTGTGTGATTTGTACTTACACTTTATTGAGCAGTATGAGCGTGCGAGATGTCTTTGTTGATCTGAAGGGCAATGTTGTCCACGGCGCGATGCTAATGGCCGAGATGGAACGCGACGCCCTCGAAATAAGAATGTGGACAACGAGCTACATTGTAAGAGGCAATGTCATAATAGATAACAAAACGATAAGAGAGTGGTTACACCAAGATTGGGCGGCCCTCGAAACAAAAGCAAAGCAACATCTCGAGCTCGAGCATCAGGTTATTCCAGGGGAGGTGCAAGTTGCTCAAGTAATATTGGATTTATCGCAGAAACTCATATCTGTAAGCGCCGAGATTGTTGACCTGAAGGACCAGGGCGTTGGAAATGATGAATTGTTTGAGAAAGTTAGTAAAGAGTTTGGCGCTCCTGTCTTCTATCCTTTGAGAAGGATGCTCAATGAACATGCCGCAGCGCATTATCAGGAACTATTAGCGGCTGGAATCAGGACTCACAACATACACAATGCCACTATCAGATATATTACAATATTGGGGCTGGTAGCTACGTTCTTGGCTTTAGCTATTGGATTCCTAGTTGACAGGCGCTATGTGAGGTTCATCACCGAGCGCAAGCGGGCGGAGGAGACGCTACAGGAGAGTGAGGAGAGATTTCGGGTTCTCACCACGTGCGCTCAGGACCCAATCGTTATGATTGATCATGAAGATCGTATCTCCTTTTGGAATCAGGCGGCGGAAGGGGTCTTTGGTTATGATACAGAAGAGATTCTTGGAAAACCGGCTTATGAAACTCTAGCGCCGGCACGATTTCACAAAGCCTCACGAAAAGGAATTGACCGGTTTAGGGAAACCGGCGAAGGGCTCGCCCTTGGGAAAACCCTTGAGCTGGCTGCTTTGCGCAAGGATGGCACGGAGTTTCCTATTGAACTCTCCCTTTCAGCCGTGCAATTGAAGGGGAAATGGAACGCCGTCGCTATCATTAGAGACATTACTCGTCGCAAGCGGGCGGAGGAGGCGCTCAAAGAGAGCGAGGTCCAGTACCGCACCATATTTGAATCAGCCGCAGACGCCCTTTACATCGTGGACACAGAAGGAGTCATACAGAAAGCGAATCCCGCGGCCTGCAAGTTGCAGGGGTATGCGCACGATGAGCTGGTTGGCTTGCCTGTGAAAACCTTTGTACCTCCGGAGAAGCTGTACCTGTTTGAGTTTTTTATGAAGGCTACTGCAATTGGTGAGCCGGTCACCCTGAAGAGCGTCAATGTTCGAAAAGATGGTTCAAAGATTGATGTCGAAATCCGAGGCACGCCAATCATCTTTAGAGGCAAACCACATCACCTGACGGCGATGCAGGACATCACCGAGCGCAAGCGGGCGGAGGAGGTGCTGAAAGAGAGTGAAGAGAAGTTTAGAACGATAATGAGCTCATCTCCTGATGCCATTACACTCAGTGATCTGAACGGAGTAATCATCGATTGCAACCAGGCAACCCTTGACACCCACAGCTTTTCAAGTAAAAATGAATTGATAGACTTGCAAAGCTTAGACTTTATTGCTCCGCAAGATCGGCAGAGAGCAGTTGAGAATATGAAGAAAACCCTTGAGCAGGGGATAGTCAGGGATGTGGAGTATACTCTCCTGACGAAGGACGGGCGTGACTTTCCCGCGGAGCTTTCTGCAAGTCTGATTCACGACTCATCCGGTAAGCCGGCATTCTTTCTAGGGATAACCCGCGACATCACCGAGCGCAAGCGGGCGGAGGAGAAGCTGCGGAAGAGTGAGGAGAAGTATAGAGACCTCACTGAAAAGATGGTCGATATCATATATACTTTGGATACAGAAGGAAGTGTAACCTCGGTAAATAAAGCTATAAAAAACGCATTGGGGTTTGAGCCTGAGGAAGTAATTGGTAAGAATTTCGCTGAATTGATTCCGCAAGAGGAGAGGCCTAAGACAATGGCAGTATTTCAGCGAATTCTCAACGGAGAGCAAGCCACTGCTGAAACCATTTTGGTTGATAAGAATGGAAAGCCGCACAATGTTGAATTCAGCTCATCTCCCGTAATAAAAGACAACAAAACTATGGGAACAAGGGGTATAGTTAGGGACATCACCGAGCGCAAGCGGGCGGAGAGATCATTAAGAGAGTCTGAAGAGAGATACAGGGTGCTATTTGAAGGTTCTGCCGAGGGCATACTTGTTGCAGACGTTGAGACAAGGCAATTCAAGTATGTCAATCCAGCAGTATGTAAAATGTTGGGCTATACTGAAGAAGAATTGAAAGGAATGAGTGTAACTGACATTCATCCCCAAGACGCTTTAGAGCACGTGATTTCTGAATTCGAGGCTCAGGCACGAGGGGAAAATACGTTAGCGTCAAACATTCCGTGTTTGCGAAAAGACGGAACCACAATATATACCGATATCAACACCACCATAGCCTTGATAGAAGGACGAGAATGCAATGTGGGTTTCATTACAGATATCACCGAGCGCAAGCGAGCGGAAGAGAAACTGAGGTTGTTTTCGCAAACTATTAACAGTTCGATTGATGGCATAGCTATAGGCGATCTCAAGGGAAGGATTACCCACGTGAATAACGCATTTACTCGAATGTTTGGTTGTACAAAAGAAGAGTTGATAGGAAAAGAGATTGCTTCCATTTATGCTGATGATCAGATAACAAAACTGGAAGAGGCACTGAAGGCAACGATAGAAGGCGGTTGGACAGGAGAGTTGGTTGCCAAAAGAAAAGATGGTATACTCTTTCCGATAGCAATAACCGCGTCAAGGGTAGTAAATGATGAAGGGAAAGTCATTGCCCAGATGGCGAGTCATCAGGACATCACCAAGCGCAAGCAGGCGGAGGAGGAACTCAGAAAACTCTCAGCGGCTGTTATCCAGTCAGCCAACAGGATTGTCATTACGGATACCGATGGCGTCATTGAATATGTCAACCCGCAGTTCAGCCGGATGACCGGTTACACTCTGGTGGAAGCCGTCGGCAAGCCGGTGAGCATCCTCAAATCAGGCAAACAGGATAGAGAGTTCTACGCCGATCTATGGCAGACCATCAAGTCCGGCAAAACCTGGAGCGGCAAGCTGCAAAACCGACGGAAAAATGGAGATATTTATTGGGAACGCCAGACTATCGCACCCATATTCGATCAGGATAATCTCATCATCAACTTTCTGTCAATCGCTGAAGACATCACCATCGAAATCATGGCCCAGCAGAAACTGATCGAGGCTGACAAGATGTCGGCTGTCGGAATGCTGGCTGCCGGTGTCGCCCACGAGTTCAAAAACTATCTTGCCGGAATCATTGGCAACGCCTCATTTGCTCTCGGCGAACTCGAACAAGAGGGGGGACTACAACTGGCTGGTGAAACCCTGTCGGAGATTGTCAAGTTCGGCGAAAAGGCGAACGATATCGCCATGTCCCTGCTGACTTTCTCCAAGATCAAACCGGATGATCTCAGCCGAGAGGATATCAAGAAGATCATCACAAAAGTAATCGGCCTGGTGGAAAAAGAGATGAAGAACCGCTCAATTGAGATTGTGACTTCCTCTGAAGAGATTCCCGAAGTCGAGGTCTCCACCAGTAAGATCGAACAACTCCTACTAAATCTACTGATCAATGCACAACATGCCATTAAATCCGATGGAGTTATCACAATAAACTTGCTCGCCAAAGATGGCCACATCATGGTCAAAGTGGGCGACACCGGCGTCGGCATTCCAGAGGAGAATCTCAGTAAGATCTTTGATCCTTTCTTTTCCACCAAAGGCGTCTGGGGTAAGGATGAACTGATCGGCACCGGCATGGGTCTTACGATCTCCCGCAACATCGCCCGTGAGCATGGCGGCGATCTGGCGGCCGAGTCAGTTGTTGGAGTAGGGACGACCTTTATATTGACCCTCCCCGCATGCGTTGACAACCATGAAGCGCCTCAAGCCGCCAAGGGAAAAGGGTCCGGGATGAACGTTTTGTTGTTCACACTGGACAATTCAGTCGTGAGTCAATACTCCCAACAGGCGTGTTCGGAGGACATAAATCTACAACACATCGATGATGTCTCGAAACTCCCCGATGATCTCCGTCATGCCGCCGATCTGGTCATATGCGATGCTAAGTTCACGGCCAAGGTGGAGCTGTACAGAATGGTAGAGACATGTCGCCGCCTGAAGGTGCTGTATGTGATGATCAATTGCGGGAAGATGGAGTATCAGTTAGCCGATCTCTATGAAAACGCAGTGGCAAATTTCAAACAGCTTCCTGATTTCTCGCGGATTATTAGCGCCGTCACACACCCCTCATCTGAAGTTACGGTCTAAATACCCGTGATGTCTGGGTGTCAACAGTTCCGCCTTTGTCCCGGGGCGTCACCTTAGCGACGCACCTTGACGTACAGAATCCTCTGTCCTTCAACCTGCTCGACTTCGAACTCAAGGTCATTCCACCTGATCTTCTGACCCTCTTTAGGAACTGAGCCGACCGAATCGTAGATAAGACCGCCGACGGTATCGTAGTCCCCCTGTTCATAGTCCGTATCAAGATAGTCCTGAAGCTTATCTACAAGCAACCCGGCATTGACACGGTATTCTCCATCGGGTAGCTCGGTGAATTCGGCCTCCTCCCAGTCGTGTTCGTCCTGGATCTCGCCGAAAATCTCCTCGATGATATCTTCCAGCGTCACCAGTCCGGCCACACCGCCATATTCATCCACAACCATCGCAATATGCAGACGCCGCGCCTTGAACTCCGTCAACAGTTCGCCAATAACCTTAGTCTCCGGAACGAAGTACGGTTTGCGGAGGTATCTAGTAATAACGAACTTCTCCCCCGGCTCCGGCATCCTGCCAAAAAGGTCCTTCACGTATATCATTCCGATTATCTTGTCAACCGTACCATCGTACACCGGGTAACGGGAGTGGCCATCCTTGACAGCCAGTTTCCGAATATCGGTGAAACTCATCGACTTTTCAATCCCCGTTATATCAATCCTGGGCACCATGATCTCGCGCACAACCGTCTGGTCCAACTGAAATATCTGGCCGATCATTTCCTTTTCATCTTCCTCGACAATCGTCTCGCCGATTCCAGCCTGCTCGGCCAGGGTCTCGATCGCACGCTCGACAATTTCGTCCTTTTCCTCCTCGGTCACTTCCCTCCCCTCGGCCGTGCGGCGAAGCGCGTTGCGGTACACTCGAACAATTGGAAGGAAAAGTGACCAGATGATTGCGATAACCCATAAACGCCTGACCATCCGCTGATTGATGGCCTTTCGCGATGAGTGCCGGGGAAAGTACTCAATGATTACAAGGTAGAAGAACCAGTGGACTCCCATCCCCAGCAACATCAACAAGGTGGCATCAAGACCTGTGGCTGCAGCAAGCCAGCGGGACAGTTGCAGGACAATGACAGACACTATGATCAGGACAAATGATTTGTATACTACAGCTATTTGCACAAAAGCCCGTGGGTCCCGGCCCAGCTTGACCAGGAAAGTGCGCTGGGCTGGGGATATGTCGGGGAAAAGCGTTTCCACCTCGTCCGGATCAATATAAACAGCCAGGGAATAGAGCGACACAAGGTACGCCGTCACATAGGCAACGACAACAATAATCAGGTACAATACACCAAGCAGTAACATCACTTGCTCCGGAGGCACTCCAGAAAATGGTCCTCTCGAGCCCTCATTTTCTTTGCATCAGTCGCCCTTATGTGATCATAACCGACAAGGTGCAACAAGCCATGACAGGAAAGGCGCAAAAGCTCCTCGGTCAAAGTTGTTCGATACCGTTTTGCTTGCCGCTTCGCCATTGGCATAGAAATGTATACCTCACCAAAAGTGTCATCGGCACCCGACGGTTCGCCGAGGCCAAACGATAGGACATCGGTCGGCCTGTTGAGATTGCGAAACTGCTTGTTCAGCGCGCACATGCGCCTGTCGGTAGTAAAAACCAAATTGACCTGACAGGAATCCTTCGTCCGGACCTCAGCGTCGACGATCGCCTCGAGAAGGAGAGAGAGCTTCTTCCTTGGCACACGCAACTTGACCTCTTTGAATATACGCAGCCTCATTCTTCCTCTTCTTCAGGCTTTTCCTTTGTAGGATAGACCACTCTCTGATGAAAGGCAGCAACAAGAATCTGGGCAAAGGCCTCCTTGATTTTGGCAAGGTCACGCAATGTGAGGGGACATTGATTAAGTTCTCCCGACTGGAAGCGATCGTTGATGATCCTTTGAATGAGGTTGTTGATACGAGCGGGAGTCGGTTCATCCAGCGTACGACTGGCGGCCTCGGCGGCGTCGGCCAGCATAGCTATCGCTGTCTCACGCGTCTGCGGTTTCGGGCCCGGGTAGCGGAACTTGTCCTGGCTCGATTCGTCAGCTCCCTGCTTGAGCGCTTTGTCATAGAAATAGCTCATGACCATGGTGCCGTGGTGCTCTTCAATGAAGTTCAAAACGTCGTCCGGCAACCCGGCTTCCTCTCCCAGTGCACGGCCTTTCTTGACATGGGAAGACAGGATGATCGCCGACATGGAAGGCGTAAGAGATTCATGCTTCGACTTGACGCTCAGTTGATTCTCCACAAAGTACTCCGGAATCTCCATCTTCCCGATGTCATGGTAATATGCGCCAACCCGCGCCAACAGCGAATTGCCACTAATTGCCTTCGCACCAGCCTCCGAAAGGTTGCCAACATTGAGTGAATGCTGAAAAGTGCCTGGTGCCTCCAGGGCCAGCCGTTTCAAAAGGGAATGGTTCAAGTCGGACAGCTCTAGTAAAGTGATGTCGGTGGTAATCCCAAATATCGATTCAAACAACGGAAGAATGCCGATAGTGAGAAAGGCCGAAACGATACCGTTGATGACACCATAACCCATTTCAGTTACGAACTCCTGGTCCGGTGTCATCTTCATGTTTTCGACCAGCAATACGAAAGCGGCATATGCCACCGAGACAGAAAACATGATCCTGATAAAATGAGATCGCTGGCGCACACGACGGGAAGTAAAACAAGCCACTGTGCCGACCACAACCGTCATCAGGCTCAGTGAGAAATTGAAGCGGTGCATGACGCCCAACAGGAGCGCCAGGGCCAACGTCGACAGTACCCCGACCTCGGCATCAAACAGGATTGTCACCAACATCGGCAACAATGCCACCGGGAACAGATAGATCGAAAGCTCCCAGTGGTCCACAAGGTGAATCACGAACAACTGTAAAGCAAAGACGAGCAAGAGGGCCAGAAGCTTGGGATTGGAGTTGAATATCTCACGCCGGAAATAATAAAGAAAAAGATACAACCCTGCAAAGACAACCGCCACCAGGAGAATTCGAGCCAGTATCGGCGCCACGATTGAGAACCACCCCTTCTGAGTCGCTCTGTTTCGCATTATCCTCGCCATTTCCTGCAGAACCCGCTGTTGCCCCTCCGTTACTTTGATACCAGACCGAATAATAATGTCGCCGGTATTGACAACCTCCTTATACTTAGGGATGGTCGCCAGTTCCTTATTTATCCGCCTATTATACTCGGGCATATTCACGCTTAGATTGGGCACAACAAACGTGCGGCCGATGAGATAATAATACTCAACGTCAATTGAGTCAGTGGCAGAGAGCCGGTTGAGTCCCTTTAGTAGACACTTCTTGGTCAGAGGAACGTCGAGCAGTTTTTCCCGAGGATGGATAGTCTCCCGTTCCCCGCGCCTGATCAGCACATTCTTACCGCGAACATCAGGGACAGCTTTTATATCCGGCAGCACACCTACATCATAGATTTGTTCACGGTAAATCTGCTCCAGGCGCTGATAGACCTGAGGCAGATCATCTCTCCCCAGCGACTGGCCAATGGCTGTCTTGCTTAGTAAGGGGAACCGCCCTGCGATGATCTTCTCCGCCTCCCGCTGCTTTTCAAGCGAAGGTTGAGCGGCCGTTTTGCTTAGGCTGTCGAGAAGGTCAAAAAAACCTTTAAGGTTCTCAAAGATCCTGCGAGTGATCGTAGTATCCTTATCGACTATATACGGCTCGGAAAATCGAGCGCTTTCCTGATCATCTTTGAGTTCCTTCTCGGTCTTGTAGACGACAATCTGAAAGGGAGCGATGATATCTTCCAGAGACATCTCTCCCTTGCGCGGCATATCCAGGGGGTCGTACAGATGCTCGCCGGGATAGAACACCCCTACCATGACGGCTGCTGCGATCAGCAGAGAAAACTTGATGGTCCTCGATCG
The DNA here is from genome assembly GCA_964416195.1 of uncultured Ignavibacteriales bacterium. GTDB lineage: Bacteria > Zixibacteria > MSB-5A5 > GN15 > FEB-12 > CAYQDB01. The sequence continues at coordinate 9,299 of CAYQDB010000002.1, read as the reverse complement.
GACGGTGGGCATAGGTCGCTGGCGACTTTCGCTCTGGACCTTGAAAAGCTTTCGAATCTTGCGCTTAAGTTTTATGAGAAACGAAAACATAGGGCAAAAAAGTACCTCCGGTACTTCACCTCACCCCTTTCGTTTTTTTCTTTTCGTACTTCTCGTACGCTTTGATAATACTCTGTACCAATTGGTGGCGGACAACATCCTTTTCGGATAAATACACAAACTCGATCCCGGGAATGCCCTTCAGGATCTTCTGGACTCTTACAAGCCCCGAGGCGCGCCTGTCATCCAAGTCGATCTGAGTGATGTCGCCGGTTATAACCGCCCTGGATTTCTCTCCGATCCTTGTCAGAAACATCTTCATCTGGGCGCTGGTAGTGTTCTGAGCCTCGTCCAGCACTACAAACGCCTCGTTGAGGGTTCGTCCGCGCATGAATGCCAGAGGAGCTATTTCAATAACGCCGATCTCGAGGAGTTTGCGGATCTTGTCCGGCTGGAGCATATCATACAAGGCATCGTAGATCGGGCGTAGATAGGGATCAACCTTAGCTCGGATATCACCAGGTAGAAACCCAAGCGATTCGCCGGCCTCAACAGCGGGCCTGGTGAATACCAGCCGGTTCACTCTGTTGGCTTTCAGTTCCGCTACTGCCATAGCAACGGCAAGGTATGTTTTCCCTGTTCCCGCCGGGCCGATGGAAAAGACAATATCATTTCTGTCAATAGCTTCAACATAGCGCGTTTGCCCGATGGTCTTCGGTTTGATTACTTTCTTTAGAGCGTTGGTCAACAGCGTCTCGGTTGACATGACCTCCGCAGGGCCATAACCGTCTTCCTTGACCATAGCGATGGCATAGTTGAGGTACTGCCTGGATATATAATATCCCTGCTTGATTCTCGTTACCAGGTCTCCCAACAGGCGAAATACCTGCTCGACATCAGCCGGTGGTCCCTCCACGATGATCTTTTCGCCCCGTGCCACAATTTTGCTGGCGAAATGAGATTCGATTACTCTCAAGAACGCATCGTTTTGACCAAACAAGAACCGCTGGTCAATCCCCTCTACGGCAAACGTGCGAACCGTAATATCTTCCTGGTCCGGACCCATACACGTCGGCGTTACGCCTTGTCCTCCTTGATAATCAGGCCGAGCTCCTCAAGCTGCTCCGGGTCAATCGTTGATGGGGAGCCATCCATGAGAGAGAGGGCGTTAGTCGTTTTCGGGAAAGCTATGACGTCACGAATGGAATCGGTGCCCGTCATGATGGACACAATGCGGTCGAGCCCAGCGGCAATACCGGCATGAGGAGGAGCACCATACTCAAAAGCTCGCAGCAAGAAACCGAACATCCGCTCTGCTCGTTCGCTGTCGATGCCAAGTATCTTCAGTATCTTTTCCTGGAGCTCTCGGCGATTGATACGTTGGCCACCCGAAGCAATCTCACACCCGTTCACAACCAGATCGTACTGCAGCGCTCTGGCCTTTCTCCACGGATGGTTAAGGTCCGAGCCGGGCAGATTGGCTGAGAATCCTTCGTCAATGAGTGGGAGGTCCTCCTCCATCGGGTGCGATACGATGTTGTGCATAGCCTGGAAGCGGCCGCTTTCCTCGTCATACTCGAACAGGGGAAAATGCGTCACCCACAGGAACTTCCACTCGTCCCGCCGGATGAGGTTATGCTGTCTGGCCAGGTGAAGCCGCAACTGGCCCAAGATCTCTTCCGTCTTCAGCCTTTTATCTGAAACAATGAAAACAGCATCGCCGATTGCTGCCTCGGCTTTCCGACAGAGGCGATCCTTGACTTCATTACCAATAAACTTCAATATCGGCGACTTATCCCCCGCTTCGGCTCGGAGGATGTACGCCAACCCTCCGGCGCCATGCTCCTTCGCCACAGCAGTAATATCATCAATCTGCTTGCGGGAGTATGTTCCGCCTCCTTTCAGAACAATCCCCTTGACCACCCCACCTGAAGCGACGTTATCGACAAACACCTTGAAACCGCAGCCTTTCACCTCTTGTGTGAGGTCGACCAGCTCCATATCGAAGCGCAGATCTGGCTTGTCAATTCCCCAGCGGTTCATAACCTCTTCATATGTAAAATGAGGGAAGGGTGTCATAAGCTCCACATCGAGCAGCCCTTTGAATAGGTCTGCCATCATTCCTTCAGAAACAGCAAATACATCATCGGGGGTGACGAACGACATTTCCAGGTCAATCTGGGTATGTTCCGGCTGGCGATCGGAGCGCAGGTCCTCATCGCGCAGGCAACGGGCGATCTGGAAATACTTATCGAAACCGGCTATCATGAGTATCTGCTTGAAAAGCTGCGGCGACTGCGGCAGGGCGTAGAATCTGCCTTTGGCTACTCTGCTTGGTACAACGTAATCGCGCGCCCCTTCCGGCGTAGAGCGAATCAGCAGGGGCGTCTCAATCTCGTAAAATCCCTGACGGCTCAGGTAGTTGCGTACCGCCAGCGTGGCCTCGTGACGAAAATACAACCGCCTTTGAAACGGCTTCCGGCGCAGGTCAAGATAGCGGAACTCAAGGCGCAGTTGGTCATTGGCGGTGCACTCATCGGTGATCTCAAACGGCGGCGTTTTCGATTCCGAGAGAATGTAAAACTCTTCCACTTTCACTTCGATCTCGCCGGTCTGCATACTGGGGTTTACTGTCCCGTCGGGTCGTTTGGCAACCTCACCGACAACCGCCACGACATACTCGTGTCGCGCCCGGTTGGCCTCAGCCAGCATGGCCGGGTCAAATGTCTGCGGATCAATCACCACCTGTGTCAGGCCGTAGCGGTCGCGTAGGTCGATAAAGAACAGCCCGCCCAGGTTGCGGTAGCTGTTAACCCAGCCGTTTAAGCTGACTTTGGTACCGGCGTCTGCAAAGCGTAGTTGCCCACAGGTGTGAGTTCTTTTGATCTCCGAAAATCTTGTCACAGCGTTTCTTTAACTCTATGCTGTTTACTTACTTATCGGCACATGCCGCTCTTCATAGGAGCCCCTCGAGGGCAATTTTTCACGGGAAAGCTATGGTATGGACAAGGGAAAGTCAAGGGGGAGCACAATAGGGCAAATCTCAAAGAGACCTGCCAGCTTAGGAAATGGCAGGTCAGTTCCGGACCTTCCCTACTTTGCTTTGTATGGCAGAAGCCCCCAGTGGCGGGTGCTTTTGCCATTGTATTGGTCTGTGGGTGGCAGATGTCCACATCTGCCCTATTCTTTTGCGAAGTTTCTATTGCCAGAACGGCGGCGGGTTATGCCCTACATTCGCTAGAACTCGAATTCCAAACCAAAAACTGGCACAAGGCTCCATTGATAAATAACGTCTTGTTTCTGTTCATTTTCATTCCAGTAGTAGGTAGATATGTTTTTCCTGTTATAGGCATTCCAAACTGAGAAGTAGAGAATCAAGTTTGAACTGCGGAAATTAAACCGCCTGTCCACACGTATATTTAGAGAGTGGTAATCAGGATAACGTTCCTGGTTTACCCGTGTCCTGTCCAGAACTGATCGGTTAAGCGCCTGTGAAGCACCGAGATCGAATGGCGTATAGGGAACGCCACCGGCAAAAATCCACCTCAGACTGAACTCCCACTTATTGTTTGGCTTGTATCCACCTTCGATGCCTACAAAAATGTGATTGTCGATGACCCGATCGCGCCAGACCCCATCCAGACCGCGGTAACGTGATTTAAAATATGAACCGCTGAGCAGACCGTACATCCCCCGGACCAGCTTCTTCTGGAGAGTCAATTCCACACCCCAAGACCTCGCTCGCCCTTCATCAATCAGTTTTTGCCAAGTGGTGAAGTATCCGCTGTAAAAGGCTTCGTCGACCACAAATAGCTGTGGCTGGGCCAGATCAATTGGAAAGTTATCATAGTCCTTGAAATAACCTTCCCAAGTTAGTTTTGTGTCTTCCGTTAAAAGGAAACTTGTACCCAGGATGTAATGATAGGCAACCAAGTCTTTCAGCTGTTTGTTTGTTTTTTGTTGAACCAGAAGACGCAACGGCAAGTTCTGATAGTAGACACCGCCGGCTCCATTCAGTGACAGTCGTTCTGAGAACTGATATGAAAAGGAAAATCGGGGTGACACATGCGAGTGCTCATTGTACTCGAAGTAGTCATAACGCATACCAAAAGTTGTACTGAGCCTTGTAAATGGTTTCCAAGTTAAACTCGTAAAAACCCCCACTTTGGGCGATCCAATACGGTCATCTACAGTCAGAGCACCCACCATATCACCGATAGCATTGGTGTGCTCAGAGACAAAGAAATCATAGTCATTAACAGCAAACTTGCTGTCGAATCCGAACTCCAGGTAAGATGACTCATTTAACTTGTAGGCGTTGACATTCCGCAATTGAATTGTCTGCTCCAACGAATATTCGTCAGTCAATAGATTGTCAGATTCCGTCCAGAAAAAATTACCCTTGTACTGGGTAGATAACACCGAGAGAGATGTGTTGGAATACCCGTTCTTACTCCAGAGCCACCGCCAGTTCACACCGGCGGCACACTCATTGCCATCCCACTTGCCGTAGATTGAGTTACCGTCTTTTTCCGACTGTTCCTTCCCAAACTCGATGAAGTCAATGCCCAGAACACCGAGCACTGTGATCTCGTTTCTTGATGAGATATTATATACCAGCTTGCCCTGGTAATCGCTATAGCGCGGAGCGACTCCAGTTCCGATGGCGTCCACCAACAGGTCCAGAAAGCTCCTTCTTACCGAAAACAACCACGATCCCCGACCTCCGGCGATCGGCGCCTCAGCAGCGATGCCAAAACCTGCGAAGTTGACATCCAACTGGCCATCAAACTCATTACGATTACCTTCGCGGAACGTTAAGTCCATGATGGCCGATAACCGGTCTCCATAAATTGCCGAGAAACCTCCTGCTGAAAAGGTAACGTCCTGTAAAAAGTCGACATTCAACAGTCCAATAGGACCACCTGATGATCCTTGTATCGGGTAATGATTGATGTTCGGTATCTCGATGTTATCGAGATAAAAGCCGTTTTCAACCGGGCTGCCGCCCCTGATCACAAGGCTGTTAAACAAATCGTTGACTTTAGCCGCGCATGGAAGAATGCGGATAATCCGGCTCACATCGCCTGCCGAACCGGGCGACCGCCGTACTTCCTCCGACGTAAATATAGTGGTACCAGTTGGCTGGCCTGACGATTCCGAGAAGTAACCCGCTGTCACCACAGTTCCTTCTATTTCTATCGCAGCCTGTCGAAGCTCAGTCTCAACGTAAGTGATCCGCTTGGGTCTTACAATAATGTCGGTTTTTGAAAGTGGTTCATACGCGATGCTGTGTATAGTGAGCGAATAACTTCCCACCGGGATTTGGGAGAGGGTGAATTCTCCTTTTTCGTCAGTTGCAGCTCCCTTTCGTGTGCCGACGATGCTGATACTTGCTGCCATTACCGGTGATTTCGTTACTGCATCAACCACACGCCCCCTTATGGTCCCACTCGGTGCGTCTTTATCAGGAGACGTTTGGCACCAGGTGTCTTGTGGAGTAACGAAGAACAGTGCTGCAAGTACAGCCAGGATAAATAAATGTGATCTCATATAAAGGCTCATAGGTCGGAACCCGCCTGTGGTGGGCAGTTCCGACATTTTCTTCTATCCAAAATCACCCATTATGGTTAAACTATTAACAGTTAAACATTACGCATTTTATAACAAAGTGTAACAAACAACGCAAGCTCATTGCAAAAGAAAGTCGGAACTACCCTTCGACAAGCTCAGGACAGGTAGGAGTTCCGACCTATGTAGCTGACAGACATTCCTTGTGAAAGGCGTAGTCGCTTGTACGCCTTGATACCGTGAAGAGTCAGCGCACGAGGATATACACCGACTACAGTGAATTCGTGTCACTTAGTGGAGGACCTTGTCTCCACCATGTTTATAAATACAAAGAGGTGCAGTGCATAACCGTACCCTACGTGAGAAAAATCATCATACTTCTCACTCCTCCTCCTCGGTGAATGATATTTCTACGTTGGGGAAGAGAATACGGTAACCGCAATCGTAACCAACCGTGAACATACCGTCAGCATCGGTTGTAGCAAGGGTCTCCAAATACTCCCAGAAAGTAAACCGGCCAGTTACGTCAAACTCAAACGAAACTATATAAGACCCTGAGAGACTGTCCGGGATCACCAGGGTTCCTCCTCCACCAGCCATATTAAAGGTGAAATCGGTCCCCAGTGAGGTATCAGCAGATGAGATGGTAATGGGGTAACGTCCCCAGAAGTTCTCGTCAGCCCAGAGATCCAATACTTGGTCAGGATGACTATTAGTCACCGAGATAAGTCCATACGGATCCGGGTCGTCATGCTTGCGGTTTATCCAGCACTCAGTGGTGTCTGAAAAAATAGTCACATCTCGAGGAAAGACGTTACCAACGGTATCGAAATATCCTCTGGTACTATATACTGCTTCGGTGTCGCTTATGGCCGGCACAATCATAGGGAGTTCCATTTCGATGTAAAAGACCTCTATCTCCACCCCCATATAGGTTCCAGCAGGCGGCAAGGTGTCTGAGGCAAAAAAGGTAGTGTCGGTCACGAAATCGGCCACATAAGCGCTGTCTGCCGAGCCTGTCGAGAAAAGTTCATAGTCTGCTGTTCCCATCGAAGTATCCCCCAGCAGAGTCATTCTTTTGAGGGCCACCGTGTAGGCAGTAGGAGTTATATTAGCAGAAACTCCCCCGCCGGTTTCATCCGGGCACAGCGAAGGGTCATCATTGTAGGGAATCGTGTCCAAGGTCGCTGCCGGCGACCCGACCACAGCTGCCCATGGGGCAACCGGCGATATCCCGGTCAGCCTGCCAATAACCTGAATCTCGGTTTGATCGCCATCAAATGTTTGATCTCCCCCGGATGGGGATTTGGATGACGTGCATACGATAACCCCCATTGCAGCGAGGCAGGTAGCCAATATGGCGAGGGACGTGAAGAGAGAGATGTTGGGCTTTTTCATGTCTGGCCTCCTTTTTATGAGCAAAGATTTACTGTTTTCCCCTACAACATAATCGGCATTTCTGCTGATAGATATAGTCAGTCAAAACTGAAGGACGTGAGAATAAACGTGAAGAACCGCAGGATAGAGGTCGTTTGGGTATATTCTATACATTCTTAGCAGACACAGATTCGTAAATTCGTAGGATTGGTCGCCCACCCGCTTATGGCGGACAGTTCCGACTATTTTCGTGGCGCCTAGTGTCCTCACCCGACACCAAGTTTCTCGGGGAACTGTCAGTGATTGAAAAGGTTCGCTATTGTCACAATAACCCCGTGATACGCGGCCTCGCGGCTTGTCCTGGTGACTGGAAATCGTCGAGCCACAATTCTTATTTGGGAAAGAAAGATGTACCCTTACAGGTAGATATTATAGACATGAAAGTAAGTGATCTATGTTAAGTTCCCACAGCAGAGCTGTGGGGGTACCCGGTGGACCACCGGACTAACGGATGGGGCACCCGCCTTATCCGAAGTCCTTTTCTCTCGGCTTCGCTCGCAGAAAAGGATGCATGATTAATGCACCGATCCATTCCAGAACTGGTAGGACCCTTAGGAGAAACAAAAACGCATAAAATGCAATAGCATACATCCAGTTCAGGATCAAGATTACAATGAATAGCACCCATCCCACGAAGTGAATGTACCCCACCCAGTTCGGTAGGAGACGTCCTTTGGCCTTTACTGCAACTCCACTGCAAAATCCTCTCGTCTTTGCCTGAATGAGCCTAGCATCATAGATCCGAATTGATTCAACGATCGTGTATGCCACCGACAGTGCCAGTATCAGCGGCGAGTTTACCGGCGCAGTCAATATATGATTTATCAACTCGCTCATAGACTCCTATCCTGAGGGCCGGGTGGACCAATGTTGGGTGTCCCGCCGCTTGAGGCTGGGTGCCGGGTGCCCCATAGCTTGCTATGGGTAGTATCAAATTCATTAGATCACTCTCGTAGGATGTGTGGCCGTGATCTATGATCGCGGCCCGTTATCGCCCCCTATATAACGCTTCGCACTGCCCGTCCGCCGGTGGCGGGTGTGGCACCCACCCGGCTTGCCGCTACTACTCCATTTCCGTCATTTCCTTTTTCTTGTAATCTTTTGGAACGTCAAAGATACCGACCGGTGCAGACTTAGAGGAGTGTTCCAGAAGCGTGGTTGTTGTCTTTACAGAGGCGCCCATCACCTTGGCCTCACCAATACTCAAAACTGTCACACCTTTGACCTTCTTCATATCTTCGATGGCTTTTTGGAAACCGGGCATCTGGGCCATGAAGGCATTACTAATAGTCTGAAACATATCGTAGTCAATCTTGATATCTTCGCTTGCCCAGACTTCGGACTTAGTGGACCCCATCGGCATCTTGATCTCTACGATATACTTCTTTGCACTCCAGTCTTTTATCTTTCTCTTCTCGTCCGTTGGCGTCACCGTGACTTCCATCGACATCATTCCAGCCGCCAAGCCTTGCATCATTTCCGCAGCCTGCGCGGCTTCTTCATCATCCTCCACACCGGCCATTTTCTTTATATCACCCAAATCCTCCAGGGGCATTTCCGCGTATGTTTTACTCTCGTGGTCTACGAAGTACATGATGCCTTTGTCAGCCCTCAGGATAGACGATTTGTTATCCGCGCCAATCATGCATGCCTTGTCTTTGGTCAACCACATCGTTGATGTGTCATCCGTGGCCGGCTGTGTCTGACCCATGACCTTAAAAGAGTCAGTGTGAGTCACCTGCTTGATAAATGAGTCCGCTTTGGTCGTTCCCCACAACATCAGTAGTGCCAGGACGACCAATCCGCCAAGACTGGCCAAAGCTCTTTTACGCTTCATCTTCCTTCTCCTTGAATGTGAGTCCCTAGTTTATAACTGATCCTTCCAAATATGTGTTTTTCTTATATGCGCCGGCATACCACCCCGCACTTCACCCATCGTCATGAAAGGTATTGCTATTATCTCCGTTTTGCAAGGGCTATTCTATACATTAGGTATCAATTACGAGAGAATCCCATAATCACCATTGGCAGAACCGCTTCAGGTTCTGCCCTACATTAAAACACCTCCGCCGAAAACTTGTAGACTTCGGCGTTTTTGTCTTTGTAGCTGCTTTTAGGCAAGCTGGCTTTCAGGCACGTTTGTTCCAGAAATTCGGTCACATCCCAGCCATACTCGGTAGCCACTTGCGGTAAAAGAAGCCCGGAGTGGAAATCCAATTTAATCATTAAACCGTCGCGGCCAACCCTGATGG
>CAYQDB010000001.1:0-234935 GCA_964416195.1 uncultured Ignavibacteriales bacterium | reverse complement strand
GACGCCATGGAGGTCCTGCTATGAACGACAAGGTACGAGATCCACGCGAGGTGATGAGAGAGGAAATGCTCATACGTGACAGGGTGTTGGCCACTTTGCGCGACGGCCCCAAAACCGTGCCGGAGATCGCCGAGGCCTTGGGTTCTCCTGTGCACGAGGTGATGTGCTGGGTTATGGCCTCCAGAAAGTACGGCCTGGTCATCGAGACGGGAGAGGCAAACAGTGAAGGCTACTTCAGCTACAAGGTGCGCGAGTGAGGCACACATCGAGCGCAGCATCACTGAGAAAGGAAAGAGATGAACAATCGTGTTGACCCCAACCTGCATCGCCACCTCAAGCAGTTTGGCGCAAGTGACCTGGACGTCTGCTTCAACTGCGGCAACTGTACTGCCATCTGTCCCCTGTCGACCGAAGGCTCGTCCTTCCCACGGAGGATGATCCACTACGCCCAAGTCGGCCTCAAGGACAGGTTGCTTCACTCGGTCGACCCCTGGCTTTGCTATTACTGCGGTGAGTGCTCAGAGACCTGTCCGCGCGAGGCCGACCCCGGCGAGATCATGATGGCTACTCGCCGCTACCTGACGTCCCAGTACGATTGGACGGGGCTTTCCAAGAAGCTCTACCTCTCCAAGGCCTGGGAGGTCGGCGCGATCTTGGTGGTCGGACTGGTGGTCGTCCTGCTGTTTGCCTTACTGCATGGCCCCGTGGTCACCGAGCGTGTCGAGCTGAACACCTTCGCCCCGGCGAAGTGGGTGGAGATCGGTGACTGGATCATGGCCGCCCTGCTCTCGTTCTTCCTGCTGACCAACGCCTATCGCATGACACGCCATGTCATGAGTACCGACAGGGGTCAGAAGGTCCCATTCTGGTTATTCATCACACAGATCCCGACCTTCATCGTCCACTTTGCGACTCAGATGCGCTGGCGCCAGTGCAGCGAAGACCACACGCGTTGGTTGAAACACTTCCTGCTCGTCAGTGGCTACCTCACCATGCTGGTCCTGGTGGTTGTCTTCTTGCGCTGGTTTCAGACCGACGAGGTGCATCCGTTCTACCACCCCCAGCGCATCCTGGGCTACTACGCCACGGCCGTGCTGCTGTACGTCACCGTTGATTTCATGATCGGGCGCCGCAAGAAAACGGACCAGATCCACAAGTTCTCCCATTCCACTGACTGGTTGTTCTTGGTTCTGTTGTTCCTGGCGGCCCTGACCGGCATCGCGGTACACATCCTTCGCCTGGCGGGGCTGCCATTGGCCACCTATGTCATGTACGTCGTCCATATGGCGGTGGCGGTCCCGATGCTGGTGGTGGAGGTCCCCTTCGGCAAGTGGGCGCACCTGTTCTACCGGCCCCTAGCTATGTACTTGTTCGCCGTGAAGAACCAGGCGATAACTGTCGCTGCGCAAAGAGAAGCCGCCGCTGCGAATGCCAAAGCGTAGCCTCGCCGGCAAGACGACCGGGTGCTCAACTTGGTAGGTGCAAGTGCACCGCCGCCCAATTTATGACGGAGTCGTGCAATGGAAGAAAAGAAAGCAGAGAAGATGGTCATAATCGCAACCCACGGTAACGACGATCCAGACGGGGCGTCTTTGCCGTTTGTGGTCGGCAACGCTGCTCTGGCCACGGACGTCGAAGTGATCATCGCGCTGCAGGGCGTCGGAGTAACCTTGGCGAACAAGGGCTGCTACGAGCGCATCTTTGCCGGCGGGCTGGACCCGTTGAAGAAGCTGGCTGACACGTTCCTCGAGCTGGGCGGCCAGATCTGGGTGTGCACACCCTGCCTCAACTCACGTCAGATACCCAAGGAATCGTTGCTCGATGGCATCCAGCTAATGGCCGGTGGCAAGCTCGTGCAGGCCTGTCTCGAGGCGGATGCCATGCTGAACTTCGATCCAGAGTCTCGCGCTGGGCCATCCGGGCGCACGAAAGGACTTCCTGGATCCCGCCGCGCCCTCGCTACAGCGTGCCTGGACCAGACGCGTCGATCTAACAGCTCGGGGATGGGTCAATGACTGCGGACAAGAACTCGCCATCGGAAACCGAGTTTCTCTACAAGGTCTGCGCTCAGATGATCAGCGCCATGACCGATGCGGTAATCCTAGTCAATCCGGACGGAATCATTACCAGAACAAACCAGGCGACCCTGTCCTTACTGGACTACAAAGAGGAGGAAATCCTCGATCATCCGGTTCAAAAGATCCTGAGCACCTCTCAGGACAAACAGCCCGAGTTGCCCCCGGGCAAGATGATGGACAAACACCTACTCGACGAGATCCTGGCCAGCATCGAGGGCTTCATGTGTTGCAAGGAAGGAAAGCCGATACCCATCTCGCTGAGGAGCTCCTCTCTAAGAGACGATTCCGGCGAGGTGTCCGGAATCGTGCTGGTGGCCCGCGATCTCAGACCGACGAAGAAGCTGATTGCCGATGCAGCGATAGCCGAGGCGGAACGGCGCAAGCGCGAGGAGCTGCAACAAGCCTATGACGAGCTCAAGGAGCTCCAGGAGCAGTTAATCCAGAGCGAGAAGATGGCCTCACTCGGTCAGATTGCCGCTGGCGTGGCCCACGAGATCAACAACCCCATCAGCGGCATCATGGTCTATCTGCACACACTTGCAACGGATCTCGAGAACGACCGGTTCGACAGAAAGCAGGCTTTGACATTTCTCACCGACTCCAAGCATGAGCTCACCCGATGTTCTAAAATCATCAAGAGCCTGCTGGATTTCTCTCGCCAATCCCATCCGATGCTCGCACCTGTGGATCTCGGCAGCATTCTGGACGAGACCTTCAGCATACTGGGTCACAAGGCCAAGCTTCAGGACATCGAGGTGGTCCAGCATATTGACCCAGGACTTCCCCGGATGCAGGCAGATATGGACCAGCTGAAGCAGGTCTTTTTCAATCTCATTCTCAACGCGATTCAGGCCATGCCCCAGGGAGGCCGGCTGACCATCCACGCCGCGCAGGTCGACGACAAAGAGGAGCTGACCAAGAGCCCCAAAGCAGTCCGGATCGACATCGAGGATACGGGCTGCGGGATAGCTGAGGAGAACATCGGTAAACTGTTCACTCCATTCTTCACGACCAAGGAAAAGGGGGAAGGGGTTGGACTCGGCCTGGCCGTGGCATACGGAATTGTCAGGCGTCACGGGGGCGACATCCGCGTAATGAGCTCCAAGGGAAAGGAAACTACATTCAGCGTTTTTTTGGGATGCGAAGGGGAACGGGAAAAGGAAGACGATAGTGGGGATACCCAATGAAACAAGCGGTGCGGATCATGGTGGTGGACGACGAGAAGATCGTCCGAGAATCTCTCTCGATATGGCTTCAGAAGTTTGGCTACGAAGCCGTGCCGGTGGAAGGTGGTCAGGAAGCCCTGGATCTCCTGAATCGCGAGGAGTGGAACATCTTGCTCGTGGATTTGAAGATGCCCCGCATCGACGGAATCAAGGTACTCCGCAAGGCGCTGGAGGTGAAACCGGGCATCCCGGTCATCATCTTTACGGCGTATGCCACGGTTGAGACAGCGGTTGAGGCGATGAGGGTCGGTGCCTACGATTACCTGATCAAGCCGATCGATCCCGACATGCTAACCTTGAAAGTGCAGAAGATCGTCGAGAAGCAGAATCTTGAAGATGAAAATATCATGCTGCGCGAGAAGATCGATGCTATATACCAGTTCGACGAAATCGTTGGTAACAGCAAGTCCGTACAGGAGGTGCTGAAGATGGTCGGCTCGGTGGCCGCCAGCGATGCGACGGTGCTTATCACCGGCGAGAGCGGAACCGGCAAGGAGCTGATCGCCCGAGCCATCCACAGCAACAGCGAGCGCCGCTATAAACCTTTCGTGGCGGTCTCCATCGGGGCGTTACCCGATACCATGGTGGAGAGCGAACTGTTCGGACACGAGAAGGGATCCTTCACCGGGGCAAGCCATACACACATGGGAAGGTTCGAGCTCGCTGACGGCGGCACGCTGTTTCTGGACGAGGTCGGCGACATGAGCCCCAAGGTGCAAGTCGACCTGCTGCGGGTGCTCGAAGAGAAAGCCTGCTACCGGCTGGGCGGCAATCGCAAGATACACACGAATGTGAGGGTAATCTCTGCGACGAACAAAGATCTGAAGAAGAGCATTGAAGAGGGCACCTTCCGTGAAGACCTTTACTACCGCCTTAATGTCGTCGGAATTCACCTGCCCCCGCTGAGGGAAAGAGGAGACGATGTCCTCCTTCTGGCCGAATACTTCCTGAAGAAGTTCTGCATGAAGATGAACAGAAAGAAGGAGGGATTCTCCTCCAAGGTGATCGAGATATTCTCAAAGCACAAATGGCCTGGTAACATTCGCGAGCTGGAGAACGCCATCGAGAGAGCTGTGGTGGTGGGCAAGGGACCACTGGTTCAATTGCGGGATATGCCCTTCGGCGGCGGTCAGGAGCCCACCGAAGAGAAAGTCGCGATAAGCCTGAGGGAGGCGGAGAAGAAGCACATACTGCATGTGCTGGACGAGACCGGCTGGAACGTCACCCGCTCCGCCCATCTGCTTGAAATTGATAGGGCCACGCTGTACAACAAGATTAAGAACTACGGCCTGTCCAGGCCCAAGGACCGACGCTGACAGAACCCAGCTACCGATGCCGCCATGCGACCCTCCAAGCAAGCTCTGCATCGTCTCCCTTGGAGACACTCACGACGATACAGAGGAGAGAGCTCGTTCCGCTATCCAGTCCAGCTTCGAACTGAACTGTGAAATCCTCTCCCCCGAACCGCGGCCCGAATTCGCCTTGGATGCCTCACGGGATCAATACAACTCCCTGGAAATACTGGATTGGCTGGAGAGCAGGTTTCCCCGCCCCGACCAGTGGATCCTCGGTATCACCAACGTCGATTTGGCCATTCCTGTGCTGACCTTCGTCTTCGGGGAGGCCAGGCTCGGGGGGCGCAGCGCGGTGATTTCCACCTTCCGCCTACGCGAGGAATTCCACGGGCACCCAACCGATACGATGGTGCTCCTGTCACGGGTGGAGAAGGAGGCCATCCACGAGGTGGGGCACATGCTGGGCCTTACCCACTGCTTGGACCGCAACTGTGTGATGTACCCCTCCAACAGCTTGGCTCAAACCGACGTGAAGTCGACCAGGCTCTGTCCTGGATGTCGCTCCAGCCTTCCTCCTTGGTGCTTGGCAGGGCCATCCGGCCCGGATCGATCGGGTGTGTGAAGATCATAACAGTGCCGTAGAAAATCTCGGCAATTAATACTACCCCAACGTTTACAGGGTCATCCCCATAGGGCTGTTTTCGCTTTGTTTCCAAGCGTTTATCTATCTCACCAGGAAGCGGCACGTCAATTGCTCCTTTTCATTGCAGATGCAAACTAAAGGCAAGAGGAGAAGGACATGCCACTGGTAACAATGAAGATAGACGGACACGAGGTCAAGGCAGAAGAACGGGAGCCGATTCTGAAACCCATACGGGATCTCGGCATCGATGTTCCCGCCTTGTGCCACATGGACGGTCTGGAACCCTACGGTGTCTGTCGCATGTGCGTCGTGGAGGTGAAGCGTGGCAAACGTACTAGGCTGGTGACCTCCTGCAACTTCCCCGCCAGTGAAGGTCTCGATATCCGGACTGACACCGAAGATGTACTTCAGCACCGCAGGCTGATGGCCGAGCTTCTCCTGGCCAGGTGTCCCGAGGTCAAGAAGGTACAGGAGATCGCGGCCTCGCTGGGCGTGAAGAAGTCACGCTTCAAAACCGTCGGCCAGCCGAGCGGCTGCGTGCTGTGCGGGTTGTGCATCCGCGTATGTGACGAGATCGTGGGCGCATCGGCGCTGGGCTTTATCGGTCGCGGCAACCAGCGGGTGGTCGGGACCTCTGTGTACGTGGACCCCGATTCTTGCATCGCTTGCGGGGCCTGTACCTACGTGTGCCCGACGGGAGCCATGCAGATGGAAGCGGTGACCAGGAAGCGGTGGCGGAAGGAGCTCGGGGAAGGCCAGCGACTCTGCCGGTACGCTCGCATGGGACTGATCTCTTACAAGGTATGTCCTAACAACTTCGACTGCGCCACCTGCGAGGTAGATCAACGCCTTTTCGATGAGTTCGGGACACATCCGATTCTGGCCTTGGCGCCTGGTCTACATCGTCAGCCTAAACATGTCGGCTATTTCATCCTGATAGAGGACCGCACCTACTTTCAGGGACACACCTGGGCAAAGCTCTCGAAAGAACACGCACGCGTGGGTCTGGACGATTTCGCCCAGAAACTCATCGGAGGCATCTCCAAGGCGATGTTCAGAGCCGGGCCGGGCGATGTGGTGCGCCGTGGAGACCCGGCCCTAAACGTGTCCAGCAACGGGCACCGCGCTACCATGCTTTTCCCGATCCCGGGCAGGATCACCCACATCAATCCCGCCTTGGAGGACAATCCCTGGCTGATCAACGAGGACTGCTACGACAGGGGCTGGCTCTACACGATGAAGCCGGCGGACCCTTACAAGGACAAGAGTAATCTCATCGGCCCGGACGAAGCCAGCCAGTGGATACAGGACGAGTCGGACTACCTGTTACGCATCCTGTCCGAGTCCAGAAGCGCCGCGTTATCCGACGGTGGCGAGTTACTGCCCAACTTCTCCAGGAATCTCGAGAAGGAGGATTGGAACCGGCTCGCCAGTATGTTCTTCTCGGGGGTCGAATCGAGCTAAGCTACTCAGGAGGTGAGTCATGTCTGAAAAACGAGCGAAGAAATCGAAGCTGATACCTACATCGGCCAAACAGTGCGTGTGGGTTGACGCGGGTGTCATCTCCTACAAGATCTGTACGCTGAACTACGAGTGCGAGCGCTGCTCCCTGCACCAGGCGCTGGTCGACGGACCGGTGCTGGTTCAACCGCATGTTTCCCCATCCCCGAACCGGGCGAAGGCCGAGAAGCAACGCGCCGAGTTCGAAGAGTTTTTCAAGAAACTGCCCGCCTCTGCGCGCAAATGTCACTACACGTTGACAGGGGAAGTTTCCTACAAGCTGTGTATCAACGGGTTCAACTGCGCTAATTGTTCTTTTCAGCAGATGATAGAGGACTCGGCCGAGGCGGAGACGGGCTGGGACCTTCCCATTGATGATTCGCGCTCGATCGAGGGTTTCCGTCTTCCCCATGGGATGCACCACCACAGAGGCCACACCTGGGTTCGTGTGGAACACGACGGCGACGTTCGCGTGGGTCTGGACGACTTCGGGCAGTGGTTACTGGGCTCCGTCCAAGGCGTGCGGCTGCCGGGCCCCGGCGAGACCGTCTTCGAGGGTACACCGGCCTGCGAGATACGCCTCGATACTGGGCGGTTAGGCCTCCTGGCGCCGGTATCCGGACGGGTCATCGCAACAAACGAGAGGCTACTGGAGCAGCCGAGGCTGGTGAACAGGTCGCCATATAGCAACGGGTGGCTGCTCATGGTGAAGCCCTTCGATCTACCGTCCGAGCTGGTGAACCTCCTGTACGGAGGAAGGGCCAGAAGATGGATCGAGCAGGAGATTGGACGGGTCAGGGAGAAAGTCAATGGAAACGATAGACCGGGGAACATCCATGAACTGGAGAAGGATGCGACCTGGCGGAATAATCTAATTGACGAGATTGCAGGCGAGTTCCTGCTGGCGAAGCTGAAGAAGGTAGCATAAAGGGGTATCCACAAGAAGGGAAAGAGAGAGTTAGATGGAAGTACAGGAAGCCAAACGGGAAACCAAACTGGATGACATATTAACAAACTGGAAGCGTGACAAGAGCAATCTGATCGAGATTCTCCAGGACGTTCAGGAGCACTACCGCCACATCCCATCGCAGATTGCCAGCACACTTGCCGAGGAGCTGGATGTGCCCCTGAACCGCATTTTCCACATCGCCACCTTCTACAAGGGATTTACCTTGGAGCCGCGCGGAAAGTATCCCATCTGCGTGTGCACTGGCACGGCCTGCCACGTAAAGGGTGGAACGCGCATCCTCGAAAACATCATGCGCGATCTGGGCGTGGAGAAGGAGGGCCAGGCGACTCAGGATCAGCTCTTCAGCGTGGAATCGGTGCGCTGTTTGGGATGCTGTGGACTGGCGCCGGTGGTGACCGTTGGCGGAGAGGTATACGGCGACACCTCCTCGGTGAAAATGAAAAAAATCCTGAACAAGATACGGAAAAATGAACAGGCACAATAACATCTTTTATGGAGGCAATTGATGCCTAAACTGAAAATCGAAGACCTCGACAAGATTGTGGATCAGCAGAAGAAAACCACTTCCCTGAGAGATGGAGCCGGCCGGGTCAAAATCACGGTGCACATGGGCACCTGCGGGATTTCGGCCGGTGCACGGAAAATAATGGCTGAGGTCATGCGCTGCGTGGAAGAGTCGGGTGCCAGCGACATCATCGTCACCACCTCCGGCTGTGCGGGTCTTTGCAGCCGCGAGCCAATGATGACCGTCGAGGTAATCGAGCAAGCCCCTGTAAAGTACGTGGATCTTGACAAGAAAAAGGTGAAAGAGATTTTCGACGAGCATGTTATGAAAGGAAGCATCGTAGAAGATTATGCCCTGGCCAGAGGGGGAGAGCAGACGTTATGAGTGCGACACTGAACAAGAATGTAGGGGAAAAGTCACCTGTCGGCAAGGAACTGAGCAGCTACCGCATGCATCTTATGCTCTGCGCTGGAACCGATTGCGTTTCCGGCGGTTCCTACCAGATCAAAGATGCCCTGGAGCGCGAGTTGGCCAAACACGAACTCACTGACGAAGTGGCCGTGGTCATGACCGGATGCTACGGCTTCTGCCCCCACGGGCCGATTATGGTAGTCCAGCCAGACGGGATCTTCTACCAACATCTCAGCGAGAAGGACATTCCCCACCTAGTCGAAGAACACATGCTCAAGGGCCGGCCGGTCGAAAAGCTCATGTACACGCCACCGGCCGAGAAGTTTGCCGTGCCCAAGATAAGCGAGATAGGCTTTTTCAAAAAGCAGCGCCTTCTTGCGCTTCGCAACCGCGGTCTAATTGACCCGGAGGTGATCGAGGAGTATATCGCCCGCGATGGTTACAAGGCCCTGGCTAAGGTACTCACCGAGATGAAACCTGAGGAGGTTGTCCAGGTGATGGTCGCTTCCGGGCTTCGCGGGCGCGGTGGCGGGGGTTTCCCCACCGGCATTAAGTGGAAGAACTGCCGCGAGGCACCCGGAGAGCTCAAGTATGTCGTCTGCAATGCGGACGAAGGCGATCCCGGTGCTTACATGGACCGCACCATCATCGAGGGGGATCCTCACTCTATGCTGGAAGGCATGGCCATCGCCGCCTATGCCATCGGGTCCAGCAAGGGATATATTTACATTCGCCACGAGTACCCCCTGGCCCTCGAGCGTCTGAAAAAGGCCATCGCTGACGCGCGTGAGTACGGCCTTCTGGGTAAGAACATCTTCGACCGGGGCTTTGACTTCGACGTCATCATTCACCAGGGGGCGGGCGCCTTCGTGTGTGGCGAGTCCACGGCCTTGATGGCCTCTATGGAAGGCCGGCCTGGCGAGCCGCGCGCCAAGTACATCCACACCGTGGAGCATGGCCTGTGGGACCGGCCCACCAACCTGAACAACGTAGAGACCTATGCCAACGTGCCCCTGATCATTCTGCGCGGCGTCAAGTGGTTCACCTCCATCGGCACCGGCGATGTTACCGACAACCCCTGGGGTGGCAGCAAGGGCACCAAGGTTTTCTCTCTGGTGGGCAAGGTCCAAAACACCGGCCTGGTGGAAGTACCCATGGGGATATCCCTGCGGGAGATCATCTTTGACATCGGCGGCGGGATCCCCAACGGCAAAAAGTTTAAAGCGGTGCAGACCGGCGGGCCTTCGGGAGGAGTGATTCCGGAAGACCTGCTCGACCTGCCTGTGGACTTCGACCAGCTCACCAAGGTGGGCTCGATGATGGGCTCGGGCGGCATGATCGTAATGGACGAAGACGACTGCATGGTGGACATCGCCCGATACTTCATCGACTTCCTCGTCGGTGAGTCATGCGGCAAGTGCGTGCCGTGCCGCGAGGGACTGACACAGATCAGCAGAATGCTCAACGATATCTGCAGTGGCCAGGCCCAAAAGGGAGTCCTCAAGCTGCTGGAACGAACCTGCAATACAGTTGCAAGCTGTTCGCTCTGCGCCCTGGGTGGATCGGCGCCCAACCCCGTACTGAGTACACTTAGATACTTCCGAGATGAGTACGATGCCCACGTCAAGCATAAGAAATGCCCGGCCGGGTTGTGCAAGGACCTGATCACCTATTACATCGACGCCAAGAAGTGCAACGGCTGCATGCTATGTGCAAGAGAATGCCCGCAGAACGCCATTGAAGGCGAAAAAAAGAAGCCCCACAAGATAAACACTGACCTGTGCATTAAGTGCGGTATCTGCCGAGACGTGTGCAACCAGGATGCGGTTTTTGTGAGATGAAGCTGCTCGTGCAGTTCCGGCGCCAGCTTGGATAGCAGGGAGGATAGGTGACCTAATATGACGCTGAGAGAGCTTGCAGATCTTCTGGAAGCGGAAGTGATCTCCGGCGAACAGCATCTGGATGAAGAATTCAAATGCGCCGGTGCGTCGGATCTCATGAGCGACGTTCTGGCATTTGGTGTGCCGGGAGTCATCCTGTTGACCGGATTGGCAAACACCCAGTCTGTACGGACCGCCGACATAATTGAAGCCAAGGCCATCGTCTATGTACGCGGCAAGAAGCCCAACAAAGAAGGAATCGCACTGGCTCAGGAGAGAGGCATTCCCATACTGTCGACGAAATTCTTCATGTACAAGGCGTGCGGGCTGCTTTACAGTCGGAAGGTAGGCGGAGTAGGAAATCAGTAGTAAGTCGATTGGTATAATGGTTTCTCGTTACGATCTTTCACATGCTTTTGGAATCAAGGGAGGGAATTTTGCCAAGGCCGGCTCCGTGTCAATTGACATCAAGGAGATTCTCCGGGAGCTCGGCATTGATCCGGCCATCGTCCGGCGTGCGGCCATCGCCGCATACGAAGCCGAGATGAACGTTGTGATGTACGCCGATAAAGGCGAGATGGTTCTCAGGCTTAATCCCAAGGCGATCCGGATCACGTTGGAGGACGAAGGGCCGGGTATCAAGGACATCGAGATGGCCATGCAGGAAGGTTACTCCACCGCCACCGAGGAGATACGGGAGATGGGATTCGGCGCCGGCATGGGCCTCCCCAACATAAAGAAGAATGCGGACGTGTTCGAGTTGAAGTCCACAGTCGGGAAGGGCACCTCGTACAACATCATCATCTACCTGAATTCGACGGAGAAAACATGAGCCACTACTTTCACTCCGTCAGCGTCGATGTGGACAAATGTGATGGCCGCAGGAGATGCATGCGGGTCTGCCCCACTCAGGCCATCCGGATCCGGAACGGAAAGGCCGTCATCCTGGAAGAGAAATGCATCGATTGTGGAGAGTGCATCAAGGCCTGTCCGAATGAAGCCATCGTGGTATTGACCGATCCCATCGGTGAACTGAACAGGTTCAAGTACACGGTGGCCGTTCCTTCCCCGGCGCTGTACGCCCAGTTTGGCAGGTCCATCCTGCCGGACAAGATTCTGGCCGGTTTGAAGAAGATCGGCTTCGACGATACGCATGATCTGGCCATCACCTGTGGGGATACGAGCCTGGCTATAGAACATTTCCTGGAGGAGTACAGCGGTCCCAAGCCGCTCATCTCCAATTGCTGCCCCTCCGTCGTGAGTCTCATCCAGGTGAGATACCCTCAACTGGTTGATCACATCATTCCCATCAAGCTTCCCAAGAGGCTCGCCGCAAAGGAGATCAAGGAGAGAAAATCGAAAGAGCTTGGACTCAAGCCGGACGAGATCGGGACATTCTACATCACGCCCTGCCCCGTCAAGATGATCGCCATCAAGCAGCCTCCTTCCGAAGAAGAATGCTATCTGGATGGAGCCATCTCTATAGCCGACATTTACGGCCCGCTACTATCGGCACTGGAGAGCGAGGACAAGGGCAATTACCGCAAGAGCCTGGAAAGCATCTGCATCCTCGGCATCGGATGGGCGGTGGCCGGCGGAATGCACCGCACCCAGGGACTGAAGAATGTCCTCGATGTCTCCGGGATTACGGAGATCATCACGACCTTCGATGATATCGAACGAGGCAAGCTGCAGAACGTCGACCTCGTCGTGGCGTATACATGTCCGCAGGGTTGCGTGGGGGGATCGTTGACGGTGGAGAACCGCTACATCTCCTATAACAAGATCCTTCGGCTGCTCGAGACGCTGGAACAGGAGAACATAGAGGCCTGCCGAGACAAGCGGGAGATCCGCGAACGCTATCGCCAGAAGTACTTCCACATGCAGCAAAAATACGAGCCCCGTCCCATCCAGGCGCTCGACGAGGATCTGGGCAAGGCCATCAAGAAACGGGAAAAAAAGCAGAGGATATACGACTCCCTGCCCAAGGTAGACTGCGGAATCTGCGGCGCCCCGACGTGTTTAACCTTCGCGGAGGATGTGGTCAAGGGGGATACGCAACTGTCCGACTGCATCTTCAACGTTCCCAGTAGGTTCAAGGAACTGACCAGCGAGCTGTCCAGGCTTCTGGACACCTTCGGCTCCATGGGCGAAGGCAAGGGAAGGAAACCGAGAAAAGAAAAACGGAGGAAGAAGTCATGACCTTGGCAGAGGTTGTCGAAAAACTCGGACTCCGCGTCCTGACGTCTAAAGGGGTCGGCGCCACTAAGGTGACCGGAGGTTACACCTGCGATCTTCTCAGCGACGTGATGGGCAACAGTAAGACAGGGAATCTCTGGATCACCATGCAGACGCATCAGAACGTCTTGGCTGTCGCCAGACTCAAGGAACTGGCGGGAATCGCCATCGTGAACGGTCGCCAGCCCGACGAAGAGACTATCCAGAAAGCTGACGAGGAGTACGTTACGATCCTGGGCACTGACGAGTCGGCTTTCAGCATCTCCGGACAGCTTTATCAGTTGCTGGAAAAACCGTGATTCACGATGCTGAGAAGCTACAAGGCCGACCTGCATGTTCACACCTGTCTTTCTCCATGTGCCGAAGTGAGAATGTCCCCCGCAACG
Source organism: uncultured Ignavibacteriales bacterium (assembly GCA_964416195.1). GTDB lineage: Bacteria > Zixibacteria > MSB-5A5 > GN15 > FEB-12 > CAYQDB01. The sequence goes on along the minus strand of CAYQDB010000001.1, from coordinate 221,803 downwards.
ATCGTGAAGCGGGCCAAAGCTCGTGGCATTCATATCCTGGGCATCTGTGATCACAACTCAGCGGAGAACGCTCCGGCCGCGCTGGAGGCGGCGCGCAGGCATGGCGTGCATGTCCTTCCCGGCATGGAAGTAACCTCCTCGGAGGAGGTTCATATCCTGGCCTTGTTCGATGCGCTAGAGCCGGTCCAGCAGCTTCAAGAGATCGTGTACCGACATCTGCCGGGCGAGAATGATGAGGAGGCCTTCGGCATGCAGGTGGTCGTCAACGCCGACGACGAGGTGCTCGGCTTCAACCGGAGACTTCTGATTGGGGCCACGACGCTCCCGGTGGAAGAGATCGTAAAAGAAATTTGCTCTCTGGGCGGGATTGCCATCGCAGCCCATATCGATCGAGAGAGCTTCAGCCTGATCGGCCAACTTGGTTTTATACCGAACGACCTGGCCCTCGACGCACTGGAGATATCCCCCGCTCTTTCCTACGAGGGCGCCATGCGTAGGTACTCTCCGTTCCTACCTCTGCTCCACTCATCCGACGCCCACAAGGAGGAAGAAATAGGCCGATGCTACACCCGTTTTCTCGTCGAGAGAGTTAGCATCGGGGAGATCAAGAAAGCCCTGAGGGGACAGGAGGGCAGGAGGATCCTGCGGTAGAAAGAAATGGAAGATCTGTCACTGCACATACTCGACATCATGGAGAACTCCGTCGATGCACAGGCCCGGAGGATAGAAGTTCGCATCGACGAGGACCCGGACAGGAACCTGCTGACACTAGAGATCATGGACGACGGGAAAGGAATGGACGCCCGGATACTGAAAAAGGCGACGGATCCGTTTTTCACCACCCGCAAAACGAGACGCTTCGGCCTGGGGCTGTCGATGATTTCGGAGTCCGCGAAAGCGACCGGCGGTGAGATGACTGTCGAGTCGATGCCTGGAAAGGGCACCCGGGTGAGGGCGATCTTTCAGCGAAGCCACATCGATATGAAGCCCCTCGGGGACATCCCACAGACGTTTTTGACCCTGATTGCCGGGCATCCGGACATCGAGCTGAGCTATTGCCACACCATCGGAGGAGAGTCGTTTTCCTTTGACACGAAAGAGTTCCGGGGTTTGTCCATCGGCTCCCCGCATGTGCTGCAGCGGATCGGTGAGCGCATACGGGAGGGATTAGACAGGTTAACAAGACGCGCGAAGGACTCCTGATGCGCGCTGCTTCCAACTTCCAGACGCTCTACGGTAATGTCATCTGTTTCAAGATGAAATTCACCGGCGCCTCGAAGAACAACTGGATTGTTGGAGCTTTGCCCGAATAATTCACAAGTTTTTCGTTCAAGTCTTTGCGAGTCCGCCCCAGGCGGACGCTACAAGCGGACGACGTGGCAATCTCTTGCTTTGGAAACAGTTGCACAACTGAGATCACCACGCTCCCTCCAGTCACTCGTGATGACCTGCCGACAAACTGTTGCAGGGTAAGCTGGAGTTTATGAATAATGCAGGCCAACGTAAATCGGTCGCTTACACAAAATTCCGTACACTCAACTTCTACCGTGCCGCAGCCAGGCTGCCAGAAAGATAGTGCTAACCAGGGGTTTTCCGAAACCGCCAGGGCCGCTGATAATCGTAGAGGAAGGTACCGGTAGGCCCTGAGGGAGAGCAACCTGTCAAGCCAGTCTTGATCAGCGGCTACTTTGTCAATCATAATCATCTCTCGATTAAGCTACTCCTGGAGCGTGCACCAGGTTACCATGATGACAGCGCCCGTTTTTGTACTAAACGGACCGTGCTCAACCTCCTTGGGAATCATACGAAAAGTCCCAAGGGGATACTTTTCCCCCTGGCTTTCGTATTCGCCTTCTAATACGTAATGCAGTTCTGCGAACCGGTGAGAATGACTATCCATAGTCCATCCGGGAGGAAGCTTGAGCAAAATCGTCCTTGGAGCCATGCCACCACCTACACTGAGTACCTTCTCCTCGGCTCCGGGCGTGTATTCTTCTGCAGCATGCCATTCTAAATCGTTTGCATTTATGGTTACCGCATTCATTGTTGGGGTCTCCTTTCCACTCTGTGGTTTTTTTCTCCTCTGATGAAATATCCCGGAAGCAGGAACGTTTCACCTTGGTAAGTAGTTTGGATCAGTTCCCTGTCCTGCAGCATCCGGTCGACTATCCCCGAAACGCCAAATGAACGCTCTATCTCGACTGCCTGCTCAAGACGCAAGGGGTGGCGCGAGCCAGTTTCAAGGATTGCCTCTCTAGCGTTCGTGAACTCTTGCAAACCGAACTGACCGGACTCCAAGCCAGATATGGGGACAGCCTTGCCGATCAACTCCTGAGCCATGAGAATAGTTTCGGGAAGCGGCGGCTCCACCCATGGTTCCGCCGGTGGGCGAATCGGCGTAACCACATACACTCTGTCCGGCTCGAAGGCATCAACTGCCTGCCTGATGCTCAGCAACTCCTCTTTACTATCATTTACGCCCTTAACCAGCATAATCTCCAGCCATATCTGCCCATGGTATTCATGGCGGAAGTCTATCAATCCTTGCAGCATCGTGTCAAAAGCGATGCTACGATGCGGCCTGTTGACAGCCCTGAACGTCTTTTCGTTTCCCGCATCCAATGTGGGCATGACAATGTCGGCGTCTCCCAGGTCCTGCCTGACATCCTCACGAAAAAGAAGGGAGCCGTTCGTGATCACGGCCGTTGGTAATTTCAGTTGTTCCTTGGTTTGCCTTATGAGCCAGCCCAGGTCCTTGCATAGAGTAGGTTCGCCATCCCCCACAAAGGTCACGTAATCAGGGGCCGAGTTTTTCCCTCTCTTAATAATCTCAGCGAGGATATCTTCTTTCGGGTAGAAGCTTTCCCGTATCGTTTGCAGATGCGTGGTTTTTCCCAGTTGGCAATAGACGCAGGTATACGAGCATGTTTTGGGCGGAATCGGGCTAACGCCTAAGGAGCGTCCCAGCCTGCGAGAAGGCACCGGCCCATAAACATACATTATATCACCATTTCACCAAACAAAAAATACCCTTTGCGTTTCCACACAATCAAAACCATCCCCCCAAATATACTAAAATACCCACCACCAAGCCAACAAACAAATTGATTGCTTTGACCAACAGAAATCCCTTCCTCGAGTGGGCCAACATTGGAAGCATGCCGTGACCATCCTGGACGATAGAGCTGGCCAACAAAACAGCAAAAGGTACCGTGCCCTGGACATATAATGTTACAAAAATCAGGTGTGGGCCAGACTCCGGAATAATCCCAAGAAAACAGGCGATTAATATTACAATTAGCGCGTTTGCTTGAATAGATCTCTCCAAATGCAGATAGTTAATGATGATGTGGGCAACCAGGAGCGCCCCGAAGGTCCACAGGAATATGCTTGGGACATGTTTAAGCACTACATGTTCCCAGAGATGTTCCTGGAGGAAGTGTTCAGGGACGGTGGCCGTGATAAAAAGCCCGGCCAAGCCGGCAATCAATAAGGTTATGCGTTTCCAGTCCCAGGCCTGAGGTCCAATTGAACCAATGGTTATAGCCAGTACAAACAACAGCAAAACCACACTCAGCACCCCTCTGGCCAAGGATAGGTGCCGCCACTGCATGAGGATCTTGTCTTTTGGAAAACAATTGCAGAATTCCTGCTCGTGGATTTCAAGTTGACTACATGTCTCGAGCTGGGTCTCGACCCGCTTTGACACGATGAGGTCTGTTAACCACCCAACGGCGAAAGCGATAATGACAAGGATCGCCATCAGAAGAAGGGCCTTCTCTGGGAAAAGAGCCAGCATCACAAATGCTTCGTCTCCGCTGGTAGCAATCATGGTTGCGACCAGTGCCCCAAGTGACACGACCCGGTGGGAATACAAAGCGACAACAGCAAAGGCTCCTAAACAGCCGGGAGACACGCCTAAAAGAACGGCGACGAGATACTGTGTCCACTTATGGTTTGTTAGACTGTTCTGCCACGCCCCTTTCGTTAAGACATTGAGGTATTCAATGACGAGCATCATAAGCATAACAAAACCTGTTATCATCAACGTAGTGTTAAAACTACTAATAATGCCGTCAAACCCTGTCATTAGTTCCTCTTAAGCTTCCGCAACATTTTCTCTTCTACCTTTTTCATATAACCTATCAAGTACTGAACTTTTATCGATAAAACCTACAATGAAACGTCTGAAGTTTTTTAACACTCGGCGGACTTTACGAACGGCAACATCGACATCGTCCATAAAGCAGGTTGTCGTGACCATAAGAGCAAAATCAAACCGGGCATCGGCAAAAGGCAACTCCCCGGTAACACCTTCTACAACTTGAATTGCTCTTTCCTCTGCTATTATTAGTATACGCGTTGACGGTTCAAATCCCAATTCTATTCCTAATGGAATGGCAAAACGACCTGTCCCACTCCGATTTCAATATCTTTCCCATTTTCAGGCAATTGCGCTTTTGCCGGCTCGAGTTACCAGGCATATACAAAATAGTCTTTTTTTAGACCAATCGTCATACTCCGCTGTATACCTTTAGAATGGCTCAATTATCGCCGTGGTTACAGTATATCTTCACGAGACCATGTTCGCAATATCATCGTGACTTCAATTGATGTAAGTTATTGAACGATATTCGGTGTTATTCGTGCTGGAGAAAGCATAAAAGTGCCTGTATTTCAGGCGCTTATCGTTGACACTCAATGACATGTGATTGATGATAATTGGTGGAGGTGGGGGGAATCGAACCCCATACTCGCGTTGCGGCACAAGGACTTACACCCTATTGTGGCCAAATTGTGACCGTTTTTTTGCGACCCCTTCAGAATAGATTGACTTTCCCACTGTCTGGTGGTCAAATTGAAGCATGCCTCGATCTCATATTATGCGTTTCTTGACATCACGATAGCAGCGATAACTTGGAATAGGACACGACAATCGCGACCAGAACGATTCTTCCGACCAGAACCTTGCAGTCACAATGTAACAAATGACAGAAATTATAGTCTTAAGGGTTAGATGAGAGGCGATAACCAGAAACAGAATCGCTTCTATGAACTGCTGGAGCCGGAGCTGCCGCGCCTGCAGGCGTTTTGTCAGAAACTGGCCGGCAACCCTGAAACAGGTGATGACCTCATGCAGGACGCCCTGTATGACGCCTGGAAGGGTTTCGGACGCCTTCGACAGGCAATGGCTTTCAAGTCCTGGCTCTATCAGATCACGGTTTACCGGTACCGGACGAATCTGAGGAAGTTCAAGAAGCGGGTAGACTCGACTCTGTTGCTGACCGACGACGTCCCAGACAAAGCACAGTCGCGCCTGCAGCGTACTCGCGCCAGACTGAGCCTCGCAATGGCATGCCTGTCGGCCACAGACCGAGCGCTGGTGACACTTCATGAACTGGAAGGATGGTCATATTCGGAACTGGTAACGATGTTCGGCAGCAACGAGGGAGCGCTGCGGACGCGGCTTACGCGCTGCCGACACCGGATGCGAGAGACGTTGCAGAAGCATATTGAACGAACGGATGAGGATTCACCCACAATCGGAGTACGCCAAGAATGGGTTGTCGTGAAGCAAAGAAGAAGCTGATTAGGCTCGCGGATGGCCATCTGGCCGCCGATGAAGAGAACGCTCTGCGAGAGCACTTGAAGGAATGTCCGAGCTGTGCGCGATTGGCTTTGGCGGAACAGTTGCTGACGCACGACATTGAGCAGATTCGTGCCGTGCATGTGCCTCATCCGATGACTATTAACCAGATTCGTGAAGAGATCGCCGCTCTCGAGAGAAACCTTAGGAACACGAATCTAGGAGTACGAATCATGCGACAAGTTAGTGACACAGTTTATAGAAAACCGCGGCTCAGTCTGGCGACAGCTGCGCTGTTCATGCTGCTGCTGGCAAGTGTCTTGGTGCCGGTAAGAACGGAGCAGCCGGTCGGATATGAAGTTGCCTTCGCAGCGCCAGCCAGCGGCCTGATGCTGATTCAGGAAAACGCCGAGAAGATGCTGGCGGCGCTGGACATAGATGATGCCCTTGTAGAGGTCAGCGAAGCCGACTTCGAAATCGAGTATAGAATCGCGCCGCTGAAGGATTCCGCCCAGGTGCGGAGGCTGATTGCGGCGCTCGATTCGCTCGGATGCCGGCGGGTTCGGAGCACAGTAGCGCCAACCGAATCCAGAGACCGGACAATCTGGCAACTACTACTCAACGATTCCCGGCCTGCAACCGATGCCTCACCCATGGCTGTTCATACCGAAAAACGCGCTAGTACTACTACCATTGACCTCAAAAAGAGATTCAAGGACGACTTCGTCCTGTGGATGCCGGTCGGCGATCAGGCAGGTGACAGCCTGCGCGGTCTATTGCTGGACAGGCAAGGGGACAAGACGAACATCCAGATCTTTGGTGAGCGTTTTGCCATGTCTACTGACGATTGTGGCTGGCATCAATACCTGAATAACTCGGTAATGCATACCCAGACCCCTGATGGGGAACAGGGGACCTTTAACCTTTACGAGATCGAGGATGTACGCAAGCTGGAGAAGATGGGCTACAACTTCGTGACAATGAAGTTCGAGACGCCGCGACGGGTTCCCATCCCCGGCATGGGACCCAAGTTGAACGAGATCAAGCCCAATCCATTCTCCGAGAAGACTATTATCGAGTATATGGTCCCGCAAGCGTATGAAGTCCATTTACAGATATTGGACGAACGCAGGCGCGAGATCCGCAACCTACTTCAATGTATGCCGCTAGCCGGGATATATCATGTCACTTGGGACGGGTTGGATGCCGATGGCGATCCGGTCAAGCCGGGGACATACTTGTGCCGGTTCATAGCAGGGGATTATGTGGAGACTCAAAAGATAGTACTCAAGCGTTAGCTTTCCAGGTTGAATCTGTACGTTGAAGATGCCCGGCAGATGGAAGCATCCGCCGGGTTTTCCATATTGGGTGTTCTGGGCCAGCGCAGAATCCGTTCCTGAGTCATCATAGTCACACGTGACTTGTGTCCGCCAAATTCACAAGTACCGGTCAAGTGATTAGACTGCTAAACTACCGTCAGGTGATTCTTAGTGTGACCAAAACTGTGCCCAAAATGGTTGCTCGCTATTCCTTGTTATTGGGGGATATGAAAGAGTGGACGGGGGTTCAATTAAAAAGACCCCCGTAAATCAAGGCGTAAACTATTGCATGTTAATAAACTACAATAAATGGAGGTGGGGGGAATCGAACCCCATACTCGCGTTGTGGCACAAGGACTTACACCCTATTGTGACCAAATGGTGACCGTCTTCTCAACTCCATAAAGAAACTGTGGCGGTTCTGCAGGTCTGGCTTCGCTCAAGGCGTTTGCCTAGCCTCTGTTTGGAAACCGGTCCATATCCAAGAAGCAGATGCCGAGTTAGGGGATAAGACGTGCTTTCGCCAACTGGTCAACCACTTTATCGGCGACGGCATTCCTGAACTGCTCAGAGGAAGCAGGATCTACCGACTTGCTCGTTGCCGACCACACCAGCCTGCCATCCTCCTGTGCCAGCAAGAGATCTGTACGAACACTGACTACCCTTGCAGTGTCAGTATAACCTGGGTGATAGATGGTTTCGTAACGGGTTACATAAGTATTCCACCTACGCTTATATTTGGTGACGGGCTCAGTAGTTGTGTAGCCTGGTATCTCGCTTATGAGCTTACCACGCTCGACTCTAGCAACTACCAGGACAGCATCGAACCCCTGTTCTCTCAAATTCTCCTCCAAAACTAATGTGTCAGGAACTTCATTAGGGAAGAGTTGGTAGGATGCCGCTGCTAGAATGCCGGCTTGCTGCTTGCCAAGTGCCGCCACGAATGCATCTTCCCACATACGGCGCCTGATCTGGTTCTTGCGCATCGCGACCACCATGATTTTATGCATCGGAGCCGCCTTATAAGAGGAATCCCTCCAGATATTGACAAGCTGAGTCGATCCACAGCCACCTGCGATAATGACACCAACGGTTATGGCTACGAGTGATGCCGTCAAGCAGGCGGTTCGGTAAGCGCGGTGCTCGGTCATTAGAATTCTCCTTCCCAGAGCCTGAGTGGTCTACCTCTCAGATCTCTGCATCCAGTTTTGAGTTGTGTCCCATACTAGGTCGAAATACTGGCGTTTCTACCTCGGGCCTAGGAATAATATCCAACTTTAAACCACATTGTCAAGCGGCACAACCTATCGAAACCTGAGGCACTGGGCTTGAGCGGTACACGACGATTGAGCTTCGTGATCCACTACATCTTCCGTAGGTTAGTTCTTTTCAGGTTCAGCACGACGGTTGGAATATAGTTTTGTTGAGTCGATATTGCAACTCTTCTGCTGTGGTCAAAATGGTGTCACGTTATTCGTTTTTATTGGGGGATATGCGGTTGGGAAGTACCCATACTGCCAAAGTATGATCCCAAGTATTTAAGCCGAAAAGGGCAGGCCCAATAGCCTTCCCTTTTCAAGTGCAATCCATGATGTTTATTTCAGCAGTATCATCTTCTTTTGTGCCAGACCATGACCAGTAGTCAATCGGTACAGATATACTCCGGAGGCGCAGTCCGAAGCATCCCAATTGATTCTATGATGACCGGCTTCCAGATATTCATCCACCAGAGTAGTCACATGCTGACCCGCAATGTTATAGATTTCCAAAGTCACATGCCCTGATGCGGATAAATCAAATGAAATCTGCGTTTGGGCATTGAACGGGTTGGGATAGTTCTGGCTCAGTGTGAAGTCATTCGGCTGATTATCCTGCTCAAACAATTTATACAAGATCTGAAGGACATCCTCCGGAATCATGCCGGCCGGGATGGTAAGCCCGTGATTGGCCTTGACTAGCATGAAACTGGCATAGATATATCTGAACCAGGGGGAACCATACCCAGGCAGATTCTGACCCTGAGGCGGATCGACCTCATCCGAAACCAGCATATCACAGAAAGTGATCAACTGGCTGATGGTGAGCCCATCGGCCGAGACCGCATAAGTCTGGCTGACCCGGCCGGAGACCACGTTCAGCATCAGGGCCATCAGCTGGGCTTTGGCCAGATGTTTGAGGAAAGGATCGTCGCTGTCGTGCCAGCGCATGTGCAGCAGGTCCTTCAGAGCTTCCAGGCTGTCCGCCTGATCGGCAGGCTGGGGGACGCTGTAGTAATCTACCGGGTTAAGCGGGTTCTGATTAAAATGCTCGTCGATCAGCCCGCAAAATGCGGAGAAATCTTCCAAAGTGTAATCCTTGGGATGATTGCAGAGTGCGCGATGCAACTGATGCGCCCAGTAGGCCCTACTGCGGCATTCATTGGTCATGGCGATCGGCTCAAGCTCGAAGTTGACCTCAGTACAAGGCTCTGCCGGTACTATCTCGGTTTGCGTTTCACCCGGCAGGGCCGTAAAGCCGAGGGGGGTGACAATCATTACACTGTACGATCCCTGATCCAGGTCGGCGAAATAGAAGCCGCCGGTTTCATCGGTAACGGCCGGATCACCCAGCGGCTCATCGTTTGAGTCCAGAAGGGTTACGGTCACGCCAGCCGCCGGCAGCTCCCCAGATTGCTCTACCGAACCGCAGATATCACCACCAGTGGAGGGGAGTGGAAGCACGGTCAAATAAACGGTATCATAACCGGTAAGATTATTAACATCAGTGACAGCTAAGATTACAATATAAGAACCTGATTGCGATATAGAATAATCCTGTAGATAATTCCCTTGATGTACTTCAACTCCATCAATCAGCCAGGAATATGTGAGAGGTTGATTGCCCGTAGCAACTCCTGCCATGGAAAACAGTTCGTCCTCATATACAGTAAGCTCTTCTAATAGTGACCATGTTATATCATCATAGATTTCTACTACTGGTGGATTTTCGTCACCAATATCGGCACGAGATTTGATTGGAAGCAGAAAAACGAACATCAAGGCGCAAATAATAAGTGATAAAATTTTGCGTCTGTGATTTTGAATAATAAAAGGCATAATGACCTCCTAATGCTTTTGTGGGTGCTTTATCTAAAAGGAGTATAACAAATCGGGTGTAAATGTCAAGTCAAAACTCCATGATCAGGCCAATCAATATCGGGTATTATCTTTTAATAAAATATGGGCGTTACCCTAAATCCAGTGGGGAATGTCTAATTCGCATTCATTCATAAGAAGTTATATAGTAACGAGTTATATTTGGTGGAGGTGGGGGGGATCGAACCCCCGTCCGAATCTAACGTCAAGCCGTCTTCTACGTGCGTAGTCAGTCTTTTATTTCTCGCCCTGATAGCTGCCGGCTAACAGGCCACTGGCAGGACCAGCCTTTTAGTTTAAGCTCTCATTAAAGGCGTCTGAGAGCCGAGCCTCCTTTATCGACGCTGTGTCCTAACCCTGGAGACAAAGGATCAGGCACAACGGGCTGCCACTAATTAGGCAGCCATGGCGTAATCGTATTCGCCATTTGATGGTTTGCCCGGTTTGTTAACGGGGACCCAGACAACCCCGGCACGCCAACAACCCCCCGCTAAACCCGTCGAAACCAGTTCACCCCCATATCACAGTGGCCAGCTTCTCTCAGGTCAGCAGAAAGAGGCGTTGCCTCTTCTACCTGTCAAAGAACCGTCTACTATAATATACACTATCGGCGCTTGAGAACCAAATGCTTTGTTTTATTATAACAGTTAGGAAAACTAAAAGTTTCCCTCGCGAAGCATATTGCTGCCTGGAAAACCGCATAGCCAGACGAAAAGAGTTACGCTGTGGTATACAATGAAAACAAAAAAGAGTATATTTCAATACAAGTATTACGCATGTGCCCGGTCTAAAGTGTAGCCAATGTAACTGGTCGTGCAAAATTGAGTAGCGCTCAAGAAAGCAGATTTGACTATGTTGACGTTGTTGTATATCGATGATCCCCAGTTCACTGATGAGCTCTGGCAACACTACTACGAACTTCTGGAGGAATTGCACAAACGCTACAACACCAGATTTGCACAGACCTCGTGGTTGCAGACGAAGGAGCGCATGCTCTCTTTTGCCAAGGCAGAGAAAGCCTACCATCGATTCGTTGTCAGCGATGGTAATAGAATGGTGGGGTGGGCCGCCCTGTGCGTGCGCAACCCGGGAACTTCAAAGCAGGCAGCATATTTCGATTTTGACACCGCTCTTAACAAGATATCCGCGGAGTTCGCGCATGCGGTAGCGCCGGATATCGTTCGATTGCTCGAGAAGCACAATTGCTCGACCGCGCATTTCACTTCCACTAGCCAGCGAACGTCGGAGTTGGCACGCATGTGGGGAAGCAGGGAGCTTAACCGGCTTGATAGGTACCGGCTCTACCGGGCTGATGCCAATCTCACACTGATGAAGCAGTGGCTAGACACAGTGCCGCGAGCCAATCCGGACTTGCGCCTCGAGTTCTTTGATTCTGTTCCAGATGAGTACCTGGCAAGTCATACCAGCTTGTTCGTCCAGTTCATTCGGGACATGCCCACAGAGCGAGAGCAAGAGACGCCGTTCTACATGGATAACGAGGAGGCAAAGCGGCAGGCGGAGTGGCACCGGCAGAACAACATATTCCTGTATACGTATGCTCTATTTGACCAGGACAACAACATGGTGGCCCACACCAATGCGTCTATCGACAGCAGCGATCCAAAAGATGTCTACCAATCTATGACAGGCGTGGAGCGGAAGTATCGTGGTCGGGGTTTGTCGAAGTGGTTAAAAGCGGCGCTCTTCATAAAAGTCGGTGAGGATTTCCCGGAAAACGAGATGATGACCACCGATATGCGAGCAGTGCACAAGCCAATTCAGAAGGTCAATGCTCAGATGGGATATGTGCTCGAAAGCCAGGGCAACGAGTATGTGATCGATCTTGAGTCGCTTCACCGGTTCTTGGCCGATTGATATGTAATCCAGGCGGAGTTGCCTGTACTATTATCAGAAATCTGATTTCCCATTGCCCGATTTTACCCTATATTGCAGCGCCATGAGCTACCAGGTTTTCGCCCGTAAATATCGGCCGCAGGCGTTTGAAGACATTGTGGCGCAAGAACATGTGACACGAACCCTGCGAAATGCAGTCAAGAACGACCGGGTCGGTTCCGGCTACCTTTTCTGCGGACCGCGCGGCACGGGCAAAACCACCACCGCCCGTATCCTGGCCAAGGCGCTCAACTGCGTCAACGGCCCGACACCAAATCCATGCGGCACCTGCTCGCCCTGCGTGGAGATAGCAGCAGGCACCTCACTGGATGTCCTTGAGATTGACGCTGCTTCCAACACCGGCGTCGATGATATCCGTACTTTAAGAGAGAACGTTCGTTATATGCCGACCGGCGGGAAGAAGCGAATATACATAATTGACGAAGTACACCGTCTGTCAGGGGCTGCTTTTGACGCCTTGCTGAAAACGTTGGAAGAACCACCGCCGCATGTCATTTTTATCTTCGCTACCACCGAGCCGCTGAAAGTTCCGGAGACTATTCTGTCACGCACGCAGCGTTTCGACTTCAAGCGTGTCTCGGCCACCGATCTGGTGGAACATCTGAGAAAGATAGCACAAGCGGAGCACCTTGAGGTCGATGAGGCTTCCCTGCTGCTTCTGGCGCGCAAGGCGGATGGTTCAGTTCGAGATTCGCTGTCACTTCTCGATCAGGTAGCTGCATTCGCGGGAAATGTCATCACTGAGCAGGAAGTAGTTGAGGCGCTGGGTCTGGTAGACCGGCAGACCCTGTTTGATTTCACCAATGCCATAGCAGCCAAGGACAGCAGGCAGGTTCTCAAGTTGTCAAACAGGATTCTCGAAGCTGGTGTCGATGTCGCGGATTTCGTGCACGAGTTGCTGGAACACTTTCGCATTCTTTTGATATTGGCTGTCGACAAGGGATCATCTGACCTGCTCCATCTACCCGCAGAAGAACTTGAGGCATACACCAAACAGGCGGAGAACTTCTCGGTTGGCGACCTAGTCAGATTGATGAAATCTACCGGTGACCTGAACTATGACCTGAGAAGCGGCCTTGATGAACGGCTCGTCCTGGAGTTAGCCGGTGTGAAGATGGCTGAAATGGAGGCCACTGTACGCTTCGAGGAAATCCTGGAGCTTCTCAAGCAAAGTCAGCAGGAAACAATCATGGCAGGCGGCGATCTGTTCGGTCAAAGCAAAAAAAAAAGTGATGAGACAGGCTCCTTAGTCCGTCCTGAGCCGAACGACCGCGAGACAGCAACTTCAGGCATGCCCGTTTTCCCCGGAGGGGTCAACCTTGCGCAGCTTGAAGCCGGATGGGAGAGATTCTTGGGCTTTCTGCGGCAAAAGAGCCAGATGCTCGCTTCCCAATTGGCGATGGCTGAGCTTCGCAGGGTCGCCGACAACGAGGCTCTTCTGGTCTTCGGCGCGTCGGGGGGAGCCTCAAAGCAGGTCGTAGAGAAACCAGAAAATCTTAGCTTGATAACAGCAGCCATGCAGGAGTACTTTAAGGCAAGTGTAGGAATAAAGTTCGGCATCGATTCGACGAAGGATACTCCCTCCTTCGAAGACAACAAAAGAAACAACACAAAACCGGATGTAGCAAAACTAATTGAGAACTCTCCGCGACTCCGCATGCTGTTGGAGAAAGTAAACGGTGAGATAATCGGTACCAGAAAAGTAGAATGAAATACAATTACAAATAGTCCTTTTCAATTCAGGAGAGTGTAATGGGAAAAGGTGAATTGGGAAATATGATGAAACAGGTTCAGCAGATGCAGGCCAAGATGGAAGAGATGCAGGCTGAACTTGAGAAGGCAGAAGTAGAAGCGACCTCTGGCGGCGGCATGGTAAAGGTTGTCGCCAATGGCAGGCACGATATCCTCTCTATTGCTATTGACCCCGAAGTGGTTGACAAGGACGACATCGAAATGCTGCAAGACCTTATCGTTGCCGCCGTAAACCAGGCCCACCAGAAGGTACAAGAGCTTCAAGCGGAGCAGATGTCCGGCCTGACCGGCGGTTTGAAAATCCCCGGCTTGAACCTTCCCTTCTAAACCAGGACCACTGAATGTTCAAGTCAGCAGCATCGGTAGAGCAATTGGCAAACAGATTGGCGAGGCTGCCAGGTATCGGGCGGAAGTCAGCCACACGATTGGCTTTTCACATCCTAAAGCTCTCAAAAGAGGAGGCGAATGAGCTGGCTGACGCTATCCGCGAGGTTAAAGAGAAGGTGGGTTTTTGCTCTGTCTGTTACAATGTCTCAGAGACCGATCCCTGCCGGATATGTTCCGACCCTTCCCGCGATAGAAGCCTCATCTGCGTGGTTGAAGAAACCGCCGATGCGGCTGCAATGGACAAGGTCGAGGGTTTTAATGGGTTGTTCCATATCTTGGGCGGACGCCTTTCCCCTCTGGACGGTATCGGACCGGAAGACCTGCGGATCCATGAACTACTGGCGCGCATCAAAGAGGACGTAACGGAGGTCGTTATCGCAACCAACCCGAATGTCGAAGGCGAGGCCACCGCGATATATCTGGCCAAGCTACTCAAACCAATGGGCATAAAAGTAACCCGCATCGCACGCGGGCTTCCGGTCGGCTCCGACCTGGAATACGCTGATTCGGTCACTTTAGCAAGGGCGCTCGAAGGCCGTCAGGACTTCTGATTCCCACGATGCCGAAACGCGATTACAATACCCTACCACTCTATGTTTCGCTATTAGTCATCCTTGCTTTTATCGCCGGACGCCTGTGGGGGGGCGCTCTCTTCGACAATAACTGGTCGTTCAATCACTGGGTATACCTGCCGGTGTGGTACATTATCTTGTGGTTTGTCCTCCTGGCACTGGCAGTTCTGTTGTTTACCTCGCTGAGAGAAAGATTTTCATCATTTTTTGATTCCCGACTCAAGGTTGTAATCGCTTCAGCAGTTCTGTTTGGTCTCTTGATCCTTTTCCAGTTTGATTCTTTTCTCTACGGCGGAGGAAACCTCAGAGTAGCTCAGATTGCCCAGTCGGACACCGTGATCTTTCGCTGGTTTGAATATGGGTCCATACTGTTAGTGTCATGGCTGGATGGATTCTTCAACCTTTTTAATATCCGCTACAATACGGCCGGTGTGTACGCATGGAAAGTCTTCTCGTTTGGCTGCACTCTTCTCTCCCTAGTGGGGGCATTGAAACTGGCAAAGGAAATGTCGGCAGAGGCAACAAGTCGTCTTTACCTTTTTCTTATTCTGTTTTTTGGTCCGCAGACAATTCTCCTCTTCGGCTTTATAGGGGTAGAACCGGTAGTGATTGTCGTCTCCACTTGGTTTGCTCTCGCTGCTGTCAGGTTGAGCCGACGGTTTACAACGAATTGTCTGCTGGCCCTGTGGTGTATATTCTTTATCGGGGTGTTTATGCACTATAGGCTGGCATACCTGTTGCCGGCGGCTGTTTACACAACTGCTCGCAGCCCCATGAAAAAGGACAGGAGCCAGGTAGTGCCTTTGACACTGGCCTTCGCATCCTATTTTGGGTTATTGGCGCTGTTGTATTATTGGGCCGGACAGAACCTGGAGTTCTCCAAGTTCCTTCTCTTTCTGCCAGGGAAACTACCGTACTCCAACTACGGCATTTTTTCCTCCCGTCATATAGGGGATGTTCTTCAAGTGATCTTTCTGGCTTTCCCACAGGTGGTCGTTGTCGCATACCTCGCAATACGCCACTGGCGAAAGGTTACAAATAGAAACAGCCTGCCGTTGTTACCGCCGTTGCTACTGATGGCTCTTAGTGGAGCCACCGTAGTTCTGATCCTAGACCCCGTGGACAGTATCATTCTCGATTATCCCCGCCTGACTGCCTATCTGCTCCCATTTTCTTTTGTTTTGGCGGGACTGTTGAAAGGACTGAAAGACAGCTCCCATTATGCTCATGACCGCGTGATTGGGTTACTGGCCGCGGTTTGTCTGGTATTTCCATTGAGCTATCTTCCCAGCTACGTGCATATTGCATGGGCTAATCCTTATGTTACCAACTACTTCGAAAAACACGATTCATTCTACCTCAGCGGATGCCTGTCCTTCCGAGACGCCTATTTTTACCGCAAAGAGCTTGACAAGGCCAATGCCTGGGAGTGGAAACTTCCCAGCAAATCGCCGGATTACCTGAATCTGGAAGGAGCTAAAAACCTGGCCCAGCAGGGGCAGGAGGCAGAAGCCCTGAGAACACTATACAAAGTTATCGCTCAAAACCCCTACTGGTCCGATCCCAGAGCCCTGTTTGCCTCAATACAGATGAAACTGGGCCGATACCGGCTCGCCAAACCACAAATCGACACCTGCCTGATGTTGGAACCATACAGAAAAGAGTATCTGGTCAATCTCTATCGCTATTATCGCGATATTCAGAGCTACCCCCAGGCGCTCGAGTGTATTAAGAATACGCTGAAACTCTCCCCCGAAGACTACAACATAAAAACCGATCTTATGATTGTCTACTATCGCAGCGGCGCGTTTTGGACCGCCGACTCTCTTGCCGACACTCTCTTAGCGGCAGACTCAACTCTACCCTATCCGTATCTGATAAAGGGATTCCTCGCGGAAAAGCGTAAAGAAACGCAAGCGGCCATTTCTCTCTATAAGAAATTCATTGCTCTTGCCCCCAACGATCCTGACACTCCGGCAATCCAGGAACGGCTGAACGACCTGATGTGGAAGAGCGAAGAGGAGTAACGGTGTCGGTGGGGGTTGTTCGGCAACGCAAGCCAATCCCAAGCTACAACTCTGTGGAACCGGCAATTCAGTAGTTAAAGGCTATGTCACTTTTCATCCGTTTGTGCTTTTGTCTCAACCGACGCTGCCGGCTCCCGAAGTCTTCCCAACTGGTAAGACATATCTCCCGACAGGTCTTTCGCTTTTGAAAGGCTTAACGTCAGGGACCTTAAAGAACCTTCCATCCGGTCGTGAAGTTGCGTGAGCTTTGCGTGGCATTCCGCCAAGGCGTTCAGTCCGGCGGCCAGACGGGCGCTGTCGGCAGCAAGGCCGGTGGCCAAACCGCTTTCAACATACAACGCCGAGAGGGAAGCCAAAAAGGCATACAGATGCCCCGGAGAACTTGGAACGACCTTTCGTGACAGGGCATATTCAAAGGCTTCGGCATCCCGTTGAGATACAAATTCGTAATAAACGGCTTCAGAGGGAATATACATAATTGCGAAGTCGGTAGTGTTCTGGTCCGGCCTTACATACTTCGAACTGATCGTATCAACATGCTGCTTCAAAGAGCGGACGAATTCCCGATGCGCTTGCCCCGTGTTGTCACCTGAGAGAATCCTTTGAAAGGCCTCCATGGGGAATTTGGAATCTATCGGCAGCAGCCTATTGCCCAACTTTATCATGGCATCAACGCGCTGCCCTCCCTGAAACTGGTACTGCATGACAAACAACGCTCGAGGAAGAATCTGAGACAGCAAATTGTCAAGGAGAATCTCGCCCAGGTTGCCTCGAAGCTTGGGAGGCTTCAGGAGCTCCGACAGAGACTGGATATTGCGGCCGATCTCCTCAATGCTTTTGGCCTGCATTTCCAGCTGCCCAAGCTTTTTCTCTAATTCGCCAAATAGTTCCAGCCTGCGGTCCAGAGCTCCGGTGCCTTCCGCCAAGCGCTCGTTCAAAAGCCGGTTGGCCGAATCCAGGGACTCTCTCAGCGAAAGCAGTCCCTCCATCTGCTTGCCGATCAGTTCTGCTTTCAGGGACTCAAAGGCGCTGTCTATCCTCTGTGTCTGGTCAGGCGGTTTCTGCCCTTTGGAGATGACAATCAGCCAGACCAACGCCGCAAGGACAGCAACAGCGAGTAGCAAAGTGAAGACCGACAGGAGCTCCATGATATATTGCCGGCCTCATTAGAGGGGGATCAGTTTGCAGTCGTTTTCAGCGGGAAATTTGTCCCCGACTAAGTTTTTCCTAAACCTTATAGTGATTTTGTTCTGGTCAGAGTCAAAGTACTCGTCCGAGGGCGTAATTCCCAGGATGTACTTGGCAACAAGCTGGTTGGCGACATAGTCATACAGACCTGCTTCATTAGCATCAAAGCGCACACCGTAGCGGTACCCCTCAAACGGCAGTGTGTCAGTATACTGTTCCTCGAACATGGCCGAAGTGGCCTCTAACAGGCGTCCGTCACGTCCAAACAACAGGTTCCCCGTGGGAGGGCCAGGTGCTTTCGTGGTAAATTCGAAAACGAGCCAATCCTGGTCACTTGAGACAACGAAATCATTGGTCTCGATAAGAGGTTTCCCGTCTTGAACAGGCCCGGGCAAAATCACTGCTTTCTTCTCCGTCTGCCTCTGCAGAAACGAGTCGAAGTCACTCAGCAGCTTGTCCCAGGAGGATTTGCCAACAGCCGCCAGAAGCTCTCGTCTCACTGTCGAATCGCGCAAGGCGCCTATTTCCTCAAGACTCCCAGAGAGAGAGCGATAAAGCCCTTCGTATTTCTTGAACCCAATTTCATCAAGAAGGTAGGCAGTAAACAACCCCGCCACCGGGTAGGCTATATCCGAACTGGCCTGACTGTCAAAACCGGGGACCGTCAGAAGGGAATCAATACCGACGATTTTCTCGCGGCACAAGAACGCACCGAGACCGAACAGCGCCGTCGGAGCCCTACCCCAACGACCGCCATAATAAACTGCCAGCCCCTCGCGCAACAAGGGGTGGGTAACAAGAGGCAGGCGCCGAAGTTTGGCGTTGATCATTAGGTGGGCCACTTCATGGTGATGGGGGAAAAAGCACGAAATAACATCATTGGACGGCAGGTCAAACATTCCCCTGGTCCGAACTCCCGTTATCTCTTTGACGGTTTCGTCTGAGTCGCAGTAGTAGTATTCAATCTTCTTGTCATTGACAGTCTTCAGGTCGACCCCCGAAAAGCCAAGCGAATCGGCAAGATGCTCGACAAACTGATCCGCTTCATCGAGGACGGCCGGATTGAGATATTTCTCCACGTCCGAGTGGACGTGGATTCGGAAGTACTTAGTCTCCTTTATCTTCCAATCGCGGCAGTAGTAATCCTGGGGATAAGTCAGCCAGTAGTAGCTGCCATCAAAGTAGGTATAGTACGGGTACTCTACCAGTTTCCCTTCGACTACAGCAGAATATTCCAGCTTCACAAAATCACCACCGGGAAGCGGTGTCACGTGCTTGACCGGTGGTTGAAGGTAGTCGCGCATCAGTTCAAGATTGCGGACAATCGGTGAACAACAATCAGTTTTAAGAGGTATCCCTGAATACTCGATATCAAATCGAGACGACCTCTCAATAGAAGCCTCAGTCCACAGATTTGCAGCTGACTCCAGGTTTCCCGTAACCAGCAAATCAAAATAACGCGTAAGCATTTCTACCGCTTGGTTGGCGGCCAATACAGTACTACTCAGCAGAACCAGGCAAAGAACAGTACAAGCTTTTCGAATACTAACCCACAGAATGCCCACCATTGTCAATCTCCTATCTTAGTACAAAATCGGTACTTAATATACCTGTTGTACAGCCATTGTCCATAACCGAAACACAAAAAAAGCGCCCCGATAACGAGGCGCTCGAAAGAGAGGAGGCTTGTTGCACGTGCCATTAAAACACGAATCCTACTGAAAACCGTTGAGTCGACTCCAACCGGCCAAAATCCTGCCAAGCATAATCAACCACGAGTGCGGTGCTGTTTGAAATCCGGGTAGACAGACCGCCACCCAGGGCTAATCCCTCTTCATCATAGTTGAACTTATAGCCACTCCGCAGGAAGAACTGTTCCGAGAAACACCATTCAGCGCCGAGTGATCCCTGCCGGACATTGTCGCTGGGATGTTTGAGTTCTCCAGCGAGAGTAAGCACCGACTTCGGCCCCATATCGACATCGTAGGCCATCCCCACTCGGAACGTCATAGGTAAGTCGTACGGGGTCGTCTTGAGCTCAGCGCCAACCGCATGATTGGCACCCTCACCATCCTGCGCATCATAGCCGACGGAAAGGTCCGGGCCAGAGAATTTCAGCTCCGGTCCCAAGTTACTGATACTCATACCCAGGCGCAGAGAGCGGAAACCGGTGTACAGAAGGGTTCCAAAATCAAAAGCGAATCCCTGTGAGTTCTCCTTGTAGATTTTCTCACCGACATACTTGACGGTTGTGCCGAAAGCAAACTTGTTAGTCAACTGTCGGGCGAATGAGACACCCACGGCATAGGAGGAAGCGGAATAAAAATTGCCGGTCCCATCCTGGTGCTCGAAGGTGGTAATCTCCTGATCATCCATCGAGAGAACAGTTGCAGACACGCCAAAAACGCCCACGTCTTCGAAGTACTTAGCCATAGCAACGTAGTTGAGATCTATATCCAATATCCAGTTGACGTTGGTAAAACCAACCGCAGCATTGTCAATCTCGACCAAACCGGCTGGGTTCCAGTAGGCGGCATAGATATCGTTAGCTACCGCAACCGAAGCTTCACCCATCGCCTGGTACTTCGAACCGACACCTATCTTCAAGAACTGAGCGCCACTTGCGCCGACTTTCGAGAGCTCGGCTGAGGCGGTCGTGACCAATAACAACAAAACCAGTAAAACTGTAAACGTTCTCACTATTCACCTCCTCTACTTGATAATGGCAAAACGGCCGAGGTGTTCACCATAGGGTGACTCAACATGGTAGATGTATATCCCGGACGCCACAAGGCGGCCGCCTTCCGTAAGCAAGTTCCACCGTGCAGCACCCGACCCATCGGTATGGTTGATCGTTTGCACCAGGTCCCCCGCCAGCGTATAAATCCTGATTGTGCACCGGTTGGGGATCTTTTGAAACTCGACAACCGATTCTCCCTCTCCCGTTTCCACCATCGAAGAGTACTGAGCGAAATAGGGATTAGGTACGACGCGGATATTCTTCAGACTCACGGCGGCACTGGCGGCGTTGACACCGTCAACCTTGAAGGCAAAGTTGTCATCTGGACCGTTCAACGACGCTCCCTGGACGGTGAACACATCACCTGTGTCAGGATTGTATACGGTCTCATCGAATCCGAACATCCAACTGTAATAGTAAGGAAAGGCATCCGGCGTCACAGTGGCCGTAGAATCATAAGGATAGTTGACAATAGTTAATAGGTCGTACGGATCCCAATCACCGTCGCTATCCCAATCGTATACAGCTAAGGAAATACGCTCATTGGTGCTGGCATTCCAAGCCTCGAAAGGCACCCAGTAGGGGTTATCCGTACCGTAAAATCCGTCAAGCACCCACGATGCCCGGGTAGAATCGCCAGTATACCGCAGTTCATATGTCGAACGGAAGTGAGCCCCGCCGAAGACATCATTCTCGTCACCGGTAAAGGCCGGCAGAGCCGGGCCGTAGAAGGTCTCAACCGCCAGTGTTGTATCGCTACCACAAAACGCCGTCTGGCCGTAATCACGAGGGACACGGTCGCCATCGTTGACAACCACCCGCAGCCCCTGGACGACCTCGAATAGATCGGGACTACCGTCGGTATTTGTCTGGTTAGCCAACACAGTATCACCGGTAGTCTCATTGATAAGATGCCAGTAGGTTTGCTCGGGAGTATCTTCGAACACCACCTGATATTGCGCTCCCTGCAAGGAATTCTCATCAAATACCACGGGAAATACCTCCCCATCGGAAGGCAGCTCGTTGCCCACGTAGTTGTGAGTGACACTGCCGGCGGCGTCAAAGAAACCAGCCGGATTGTTTCTTGGAGTGGTGGCCATGACATTCGAGACCTCTCCGGCGACACCCCAACCGGACTGTAGAGGATCGACACCGGTTATGGTATCGCCCACGTCAAAAGCAACCAGGCAATACCAGTACTCTACGCCATTGTACAAGCCTGCGTCTATGAATGAGTGCGGAATTGGGTCGCCGGGGTTGTTAACGGTATACAGAGCGAGGGGAGTATAGTCGATGTCGAGGCAGTTGTTCCCTGTCTGATAGTTGACCACGCCCCATGTCTTACCCTGGTTATCGCTACGGTACAATTTATATCCGGCAAAATCATTCTTCCCGCTCAGTGGATCTAGGCCGACCTCAGAGGTGTCATCCCAGTACAGGTACACCTTTTCATCCCCTGCTTTGACTCTCAATCTCGGTGTTGGCGGAGGTTGCGGCCCGACGAAGTAGTTGTCGTACAAGTCCTGAGCCAGCGAAGCGTTGTCGCGGAAATCCTCTTCGTCAGCTCCGGCCACCAGGGCATAGACCACCCGAACGGTCTTGCCGGCGGTGAGGTTAATCCCACGGACACACTGCAGATAGAACTGATCTGTCGGCGGAAGCGACCCGTCGAATTGCTGGCTGTTGATAAGAGCAAACCTCCCCGGATCATCGTCAGGCAGAAACGCCCAGTCATCGGTGCGAAATGCCGTCATACCGATGTCGTCCGGCGTCTCCAGAAGCTTGGTGCCCATGACGCCGGTCCTAACGGTCGGTCCCCATCCAGGGTCAACACCAGCATTGTCATATATCCAGGCGAGATTCTCGGTGGAGTCGAAGGCTACCAGGTCTTCCAGGCGTCCATTCTCCCCGGTTCCATCCGGACCACCGACATCGATGTCGATATAGAGACCAAAGGCGAAGTTGCTGTAATCCTGGGAAGAGGTATTCGTTATCTCCAGGATGACGAACAGGAAGTCCTCATTGTAACAGTAGTTCCACTGCAAGACACTGTGGGTCATCTCCAACCCTAATATCGACGAATCGCCAGCGGCATCGTTGAAGCGGTAGTGCGACTCCTGTAGCGAAGCAGGACCGCCGGAGAAGAAAGCCGAGTCTAACGGATCATAGTCAAGATTATACACCCATGATAATGAGTCGGCGTTCCAGACTCTCCAGCCGTAGGCCGGATTACCATGTCCGAATCCAACCGTGTCATCGGGATCATAATTAAGATACCTGCTCGTATCCGTAGAGAGCAGTATCTTGTAAGGGTTATCAGCTAACGACAACTCCGGGATGACTTGAAAGTCGTCATAGGTGTTGGCCACGAGAGTATCGTCTCCTGCCGCTACCGCACCCATCCAGTATCTGATTTCGGCCAGGTAGTCATGCCCGGAATTGCGCGGCCACTCGCCGGACGGCAATCCGTAGTAGGAATAGCCGCCGACATACCCCCAGTTGTCCACAGTGGTAACGATATTTCCCTTATTGTGTGTTACCTGATCAATCGTAACCGGCTGGGGTGCGAGTAAGGGCCCTCCCCGGGAAGTATCAAACGGTGGCTGGTCGTTGGGAACCAGGGGCCTAGCACCTGCCACCATGACACCAAGGTGTAACAGGAAGGCCACTGACAAGCAGGACCAGAGTATCTTTTTGCTCGCTTTCATGCGTTGGCCTCCGACTTATTAGAAGTTAACTTCGAACCCAGCCCGGACTGTCCGGGGAGGAGAGAAGTGTTGTGGGTCATGATCATAGAGTTGGTCGAGCCGATCCACTTCCGTCTGATCGAGCGCCAAACCTGCGCCGGTTTGGATGCCATCGTCGTCTGCCTGACCGGTTCGCGAGTATATGTCTATCACATTGTGCTTGTTAAACAGGTTGTCAACCTCTACGAAGAATTTCAACGGGTAATTGCCCGCTCCGAATGAGAAGTCTTTGTTAAAGCGCATGTCGACCGTATAGTTGGCCGGAAGCCGACCCTCATTGCGATCACCCAGGCGGTTGCCGGACGCATCCGTCGGTGTGTAGGGCAATCCTGAGCCATAGTGCCCAACCATACTTATCCCCCATGCACCCGGGATCGCGGCACCAAACAACCGACCCTGCCAATCAGTTGGCACACAGTAACTCAACAAAGCCGTAACAGTGTGACGCTGATCGAAATCGAGGGCGTACTCTGATACCGGGGCCAGGGTGTCCTCGGTCGAGGTCAGAAACGTGTAGTACGGTTCCAGGGCATAGGAGCCGTTGCCGGTGGCAATCATATAGCTGTACGAAATCGATCCGCTGAAATACCCGGAAATCTGCAATTTCTCCAGAGATATATCGACGCCCTTGACAGAGCCATAGTCGCCATTGGTAAAGCTGGTGACAGCGTTTCCAGCCACCTTAAATGATGACCGGGTCGTCACCAGGTCTTCGATATCCTTGTAGTAAGCGGTAACATCCAATCGCAGCTCTTCCCCAATGACGTGATCTAAACCAAGCTCATAAGAGGTCGTTTGCTCCGGCTCCAGGTCAGGGTTACCTAAAAGAGGATATCCGGTTGATATGTCGCCATGCAGATTGGAGTATAGGTAAGTATATCGGGGCACCTGATAATAAATACCATAGTTGAAGTGCATAACTGACTTCTCGGAAATCGGGAAAGATACCCCCAGACGGGGCGAAAAACGCCCTTTCGAGTCGGCCTTCTTGTACGTTACAGTCGTGTCGGCGGGCGTAACATTATATGAAATATCAGCATCCCGATAGTCATACCGCAGACCGAAGTTTATGATAAAATGGTCGTATTCCATCTTGTCCTGAATATAAGCAGAAGCGTACAGCGGACTGCTGGTATACTTCTCTCCATACGGATTGTCGTTAAAAAACTGTTTGAAGTCCCAGTCGACGTTGTTCTTGCGGTACTCCACACCTACCTTTATCTGATTCCATTTGTTCACCTGGGTCAACAGGCTGGTAACAAACGAATTGTATTTCGATTCTCTTCTGCGGTAAGTCGGGTTAAAATCACTGCCGGTGGTAAAACCAACAACCTGCTGAGGGTCAGTGTAATCCCGATCGTTGCCATAGTTGTCGTCATCTATAGTGCCCTCGCTGTAGCCCGGCCACTCATTCCAGTAGACATCCATCAGGTGATTGGGCGCCGACTTGGTCCATGTTGAGAAGGTGTTGAAGGTCGTTGTCAACAGTGTTCTTTCGTTAAAGGCATAGTTACCGGAGAGCCCGATCAGATATGATTCTTTCTTAAATGCGGGAAGGCCGTCAAGGTTGAAGTCATATGAGCGTCCGTTGACATCGCGATGGGTGTATGAGTCGCCATCGGCTTTATAGTAAGTGACATTAGACTTCAGTTTTATCCCCGAGAATGGCTGGACTGCCATCTTAGCGGTCCCGGTGTAGGAAATCATTCCATTGTGCGGCAGGTAAGTGGCATTGCGAAGGTATTCTCCAGCCGAGAAGAAAGTGTAACGTTTCGGATCGACCCCGGGTATCGGGCCGGAGAGATTGAAAGCCACGGCGCGGTTGCCGACCCGTCTCAGCTTACTCCAGTCAGCCGTCGTGACATCGTAAGCATGAGAGGCTCCCTCGTACATCCTGATACCACCGTGGTACTGCGAGCTGCCCTCCCGTGTAACGGCGCTCACTACACCTGAGAGAGCCTCACCATACTCGGCAGTGTACCCACCCGAAATAAGTGAGAGCTCTTCAAGCGCCGATGGTATGATGTGGATACCAGAGTTCGCCACGAACGGGTCCTGCACAGAGAAGCCATCGAAATAGTACGCGACCTGTCCCGAACGCCCTCCTCGCACGTGCATACTGTTGTCGCGGTCGACAACAACACCAGGGTAGTTGCTCAACACCGATTGAACGGTGAGGATGTTCGGCAGTGTGCTCAGACGATCAGACGTAAAGATAATCCTCGAAGCCGTTAAGTCCTTCTGGACCAACGGGCGAGTGGCATGGACGATGACCTGCCGTCCGAGCTCGACAGCCGCCGCCTGCATGTTGAAATCCACTGGAGTAGTCAGATCTACCAGCACCCGCACCCCCTTTTGGGTGACCGGCTCGAAACCAACGTGGGTGACAGAGATGTCCCATTTTCCACTTGGAAGACTTATAATGAAATACTCTCCGTCATCATCGGTTTTCGTTGCCATGTTGGTCCCCAACACTCTAACCGTAGCCCCGACGATTGGCTCATCGGTCTTCGTGTCGACCACCGTACCGGAAATCTTCCCATTCACAGCTGCCAGAATCTGAGATGAAATGATCAGCACCAGCACAGCCGAGTGAAGGACCAGTGGCAGGTTCAGTCTTTTACGCAAGGCGATTCCTCCTCCCATCTGCGGTTGTTTATCCGTTTGTCAATAATTGTCGGAATGAAACGTGGCAACTTAACCCCTGAATCGTCACTTTTTTGAGCCCCCGTAAAGCCAGCCCAGCGGCTGAAAACCCGATAGGATTATAGGCCGGAGCTCTCATAATAGATTCGTCAAGTTTACATTGGTTCTTCCGATAGAGAGGATGATGTCCATACGGTATTGGTTCCTGATGAGAATACTGCACCTCCACTCCGTTCTGGAGGCGAGCATAAACCGGTGTGGCTTGCCTGACGAGAGAGGTTAACAAGCGCATGCTCCGTCTTGCTACTGTTATCCTAGCGTTTCTGCTGGGTATCACTTCTCAGGCATCGACTAAGGTCGATGTCGCCGTTCTCATGAGTGATAGTCTCACTGCCACAAAACGCACCTTGCACGGCGCGCAGAAAGTAATCATGCGTGAGCATCCTGAGGCAACTTTCCACAGCTTCTATGTTAATCAATCTCCGGATAAGGTCCGCTGCCTCGTCGATTCGCTGGAATCCATCAGACCAAACCTACTGCTGACAATAGGCAGTTCTGCGACCCAGTTTGCACAGGATAACTTCACCAATGTCCCTATTGTATTTGCCGCCGTTATGTATCCTGCTTTGTCCGGTTTTGTACAATCCACGACGCGGCCCGGGGGAAATATCACCGGCGCCTCCATAGATATCCCGATCGATGTGCAGTTTAGATACTTCAAGAAGATTGTGCACAATTTGCGAAGAATAGGGGTTCTCTACACCGGCAATACGGCCAGCTTGATTCCACCGGCAGCGGCCAGGGCTAAAACCCTGGGTCTGACACTGATACCCATCAAGGTGAGCGACATCAAGGAGCTTCCAAGAGCCCTTGACTCACTGGCGGTGGTCGTAGACGGCATCTGGTCAGTGGCAGACCCTAACCTGTTTGATCCCCAATCAACGAGATATATCCTTCTCAATACGCTTCGCAAGGGGATACCATTCATGGGATTCTCGCGCAACGTCGTTGAGTCGGGGGCGTTGTTTGCGCTGGATTTCGACTATAAAGCGGTCGGCCACCAGGCGGGAGGAATCGCCAATCGAGTCATCGACGGAAAAAATCCCGGAGAAATCAGCGTAACGTCTGCCGACGTAATCTGGTTTCACTACAATGAAAAAACAGCCAAACATATCGACGTAACAATCCCCAAGGAATTGGTGGCCGTGGCCAAGGAGGTGTACCGATGAGCCTCCTCGGGAAAATTAAAAACTGCGGCCTCCGGACAAAGTTTATCCTGCCGGTGTCGACCATGCTCACTATCAGTATCCTGATTATCAGCGTCTACCTGATTGATCGACAAGCCGAAAGCTTCCGGCGGGAGCTGCAAACCAGCGGCGAGACAATGATACGAATCACTGCCATGAACGCTGAAAGTGGCGTCCTGTTTGAATCCAAGTACGAGCTGGACGAGCTACTGGCCATCCTCTCACAGTTCGAGGCTGTCAAATACGCAGCCATTTCCAACAAGGAAGGGACAGTACTGTCACGAATCGGCGAATGGGACGAAAGAAACACCAAGGTCAAACGAGGCCTGGCTAGCGAAGTAGTGCATGATGACAAGTGTTGCCCTTACTACATAGAGACGGACGCTAGGCAGGAGTACATTGAACTCCACCACCCGGTAGTCTCTCGCAAGGAGAAGCTCAACAGGGAAAACCTTGGTCTTACCGGTGGCCTGGAGGGATCAGTCGCACACGAGCTGGTGACGGAAGAAATCGGATCGATCAGATTGATACTGTCGCTGGAAAAAGTAAATAAATCAATCGCAGAGGCGAGTCGCACTGCAACTGTGCTCACGGTCGTTATTCTTGTCCTGGCAATACTCATACTGGCCTTTTTTGCCAGGGCGGTAACGGGACCAATCAAAATGTTGGTTCAGGTGACGGATCAGGTCAGCCGTGGAGACCTGAATCAGCAAGTACAAATCAGTCAGCACGACGAAATCGGTCATTTGGCCAATACCTTCAATAAGATGATCGAGTCGTTAAAGCATTCGCGTAATGAGATAGAACGGTACAACCGCACGCTGGAAGAAAAAATAGTTGAGAGAACCAAGGAGCTGGATCAGGCTCAGGCGCAATTGATCCAGTCAGAGAAAATGGGTGCTATCGGACAGTTAGCTGCCGGCGTGGCTCACGAGTTGAACAATCCACTGGGAGGAATCCTTGGCTATGCCCAGTTCACACTAGAAAAAATGAGGAAAAACAAGGAGGCCTATGCCGAGCATAAGGACCTTGATAAATACATGCGTTACCTCGCTGACATTGAAACTCAGACGCGACGCTGTAAAGATATTGTCCAGAACCTGCTTCGCTTCTCCCGCGCCTCACACGCCACCATGCTTGAGGAAATCGACATAAACAAAGTTCTTAACGACACTATAACTTTCGTGGAACATCAGTTGCACATGAATCAGATTGAGCTTAAGGTGGCTCTCGATCCCAACCTACCCACAATCGAAGGCAACGTGGGACAGTTACAGCAGGTTTTCACCAACCTGATCATAAATGCCATGCATGCCTCGACTGCCGAATCAGAAATCAAGGTCATCTCTCGCTACAGTCCAGCGGTTGGGGAGTTCGGCGGCGCAGTGGAGCTGTTGTTCATTGACCAAGGCATAGGTATTCCACCTGAAAACCTGAAGAAGATATTTGAGCCTTTCTTCACGACCAAAGAGGTTGGAAAAGGAACAGGCCTGGGCCTGTCGGTCAGTTACGGCATCATCAAGAGCCACGGAGGCGAGATCAAGATTGACTCCACTGTTGGCCAAGGAACAACTTTCTCCGTGATTTTGCCGGTTCAGAAACAGTCACGAGGCTCCGATAAACGAAATACGACACTTATGGGTAAGGTACCGGGCAACACCAATGTGTAACCGATGAATGAGCCAAACAAAAAGTCCGTTCTTGTCGTTGATGACGAAGAAATCATACGGAATTTCCTGTCGGAAGTCCTGGGGGAAGATTATGCCGTCAGCTTAGCCAGCGATGGGGACGAAGCAATTGAACAGATCAAAGAGCGGAAGTTCGATCTGATCATTACGGACTTGAAGATGCCTCGGGTGCCGGGCGAGGAGGTAGTGAAGTTTGCCCGCCAGCAGGACCCGACTTCTAAGGTTATAGTGATATCGGCATTTTCGAGTTTGTATACGATCAGCCAATCTATCAATAACGGCGCATGCGCTTTTCTGTCAAAGCCCTTTAGTATCAAAGAACTGATGCAAGCGGTGGAAAACGCTGTGAGTGGATGATGTTACCCAAATGATAAAGATATTGATCATAGATGATTCGACAGTAATACGAGAGCTGTTATACGAATACTTGACCGATCTGGGATATGCCGTAGACCTGGCCAAGGACGGTGCGGAAGGCATTGACAGAGCTCTCGCAGGCGATTATTCGGTAGCTTTCTGCGATATCCATATGCCAAAGAAAAACGGTTATCAGGTTTACCGCGAGGTCTCGGCCAAGAAGCCGGGGTTGTTATTCATCATGACAGATTCCTTACCCGGTCCATTAGCCGAGATAGCCCAAAAGGAAGGCGCCCATCACTGCTTGATCAAACCGTTTGACCTTGAACAAGTAAAAAAGGCGCTCCAGACAGTTCTGTCACCAAGCTCGCCAACATGAACGAAACGAAAGACAATCAAACCCGAATACTCGTTGTCGACGATGAAAACATCGTCCTCTCCCTGATCTGTGACGCTCTCGAAGACGAGGATTTCGACATAGAAACCGCTGCCACAGGTCCGGACGCTTTCAAGATCATTGAATCCAAGACCTTCGACCTGATCGTCACAGACATCAGAATGCCAGACATCAACGGCATTGATTTGGTCAAAAGAGCACGTGCAATACAACCCGATATGGGTGTCATCTTTATGACCGGCTACGCCAACCTGAACTCCGCCAAAGATGCCATCAAACAGGGAGCCTTCGATTACATTCTGAAGCCGTTCGAACTTGATGAAATTCGTCGCGCCATCAAGGGCGCCGTACAAAAGATTAGGAAGGAAGCGGCTGAGAAAAGCCCAGATCAGCAGCTCGAAAGTCTTACAGATCTGAACCAGATGCTGATCACAGTGGGAGACCGCTCCACTCTTTGTACCGTCTCTCTACGTTTCACTATGATGCATTGCCAATCCGACAACGGCGCTCTTCTGTTTTGGAATAGAGCCAGAAACGCCTTCACGATGGTAACGATAGTTAATGAGAGAAATGAGGAGGAGTCCCTACCCTTACAGCCGCTGTCCGACTGCCTTGACAAGCTGGATATCATAAAGTTCCAAGAGCCTGTGTTCGTTTCTCAAGTCAATGACCACCCCCTTTACAGAGCCTATCCCAACCCAGACCTTGCCCAACATCTTCTTCCTCGCTGGTTCAACGAGGACACCCAGATGGTTACTATACCGGTTAACAGAGGGATTTCGTTACTTGGGCTAATTATGTTGGGGTTTCCTGCCAACACAACAATCATCAAAGGAGCTGATCTAAAGCTTTTCAGCATCACCGCCAACCAACTGGCCCTATCGCTTGAGAATCTTGAGCTATTGGAAGAGACGCAGATGGCCTACGCTCGGCTGAAGGAGCTTCAAGACGAGACGATCCAACTGGAGAAAATGGCCACCCGGGGCGAAATGTCGGCCGAGATCGGACATGAACTCAACAACTTCCTGGGAGTGGTGATCGGCAGTCTGTCCCTTCTGGATTTCCAATTGCAGAAAGGCAACTATGACGAGCTCGGGAAATACGTTCAGGCCATGGCCGATAACATCGAAAAGATCAAGAAATTTACCAGCAATCTGATGGACCTCGCTCCAATCTCCTCCAAGAAAGAAATCGTTTACTTCGACAGGTTGCTGGGAGAGGTGATCGACTACCTGAAACCCCAACGACGGTTCCAGGGAGTGACTATTGAGCTCGCTCCTATCAAACAGCCGATCCCGTTCGAGGCCGACAGCATACACATCCAGCAGCTTTTGTACAACCTTTTCAATAACGCTGCCGATGCCACCTCGGGCCACGAGAAGCGAAACATCAGTGTGCGTTGTGAACTAAACCCGGATAAAGAGACTTTTAGTTTCGCCATAACTGACACCGGTGTCGGTATCGAGCCGGAGCTACAGAAGAAACTGTTCCAGGAGAGATTTACGACAAAGGAATCCGGCCACGGTTTCGGCTTGGTTGTCTGCAAACGGATTGTCAATGCTCATAGCGGCAAGATAAGCATTGATTCAACAACCGGTAGCGGTACATCAATTCGTATCGACTTCCCTCTGGCCAAACGCCAACCGGCTATGGCAATATCCTGATCAAAGCAACACGGAGCTTCTTCCGCTATTGATCCTGTTTTCGTACTGGACACTGGCGCTCCAGGCCTTTTGCCTGGCGCATCCAGAAGCGAGCCTCCAAGTACGAAAAGGCCACCCGGACATAGTCAGGGCGGCCATAAGGTTAAGCGAAACAGATTTGACGCAGCCTCGCAGCGGTTACTTTACAGACACGGTGGCGGTGGCGGCCCGCTCAGGAAGAGGTAAGCAACGAGATAGGTTACGTCGCTAACATCCACCGGTCCGCCCAAGCCTACAATTCCATCCACGTTCGCCTCGTCGATACACGGGGGCTCCGGCCCGCCTTTAAAGAGGTATCCAACCAGATGGGTTATATCGGCTACATTAACATCATCAAGCATGTCACCATCAACATTGCCCCTGATACCTGTGCAGCAAGTAGCGGTTATCTCACTAGCAACCGGTCGCGGATTGTATTCGACTATATTCCCGGAAAACTCCGGCAGATATGTGCTATATCCATCCACCTCAACGGTGTCAGCCTGTTCCGGGGTAGCAGTATATGGAATGGCAAAATAGAGCTTCAAAACCGCACCCTCTCCCGGCGGCAAAGCAGAAGATGAAGTTTCCAATTTCACCGTGCCGTGCCCATTGCCCAGATCGTAGTGAAACCACGACTGTACTTCAAAAGCTTCGGTTCGACAACCAACTGTTGAAAAGGTATCACTATAGTAACTTGTGTTAAGAGTACCGAAGAACTCAAAGGGAATTATCAGCCTGCTGAGGGGAACATTATTTCTTGCAGAGATAGTTACCTCAACAACGCTGCTCTTGCTCCCCAGGGCATCGCAGGCAATCAAGGAATCAGCCAGGCCAATAACATACTGGGGGCGTTCTATAGAAAGAGTATCTCCACCGGTGTCAACCGCGAGCGAGACATCGAACATCCCCGGGATTTCGTATGTATGCAGCGGAGATTGAATAAACGCAGAACCACCGTCTCCGAAATCCCAGGTCCAGCTATCAACCGGTTCATACTCCGATGATCCTGTAAAATTCACATCAAACGGCACCCAACCAAAGGTCGTATCGGCTACAAACATCACACCTCTGTCAGGGGCTATATTCCGGACTATACTTTCATGATCTTGAGAACAGCTACCGGCGCCACCGGGGCAGTGATATTCATCCAGAGTATACCAGGTGGTGTGACCATCATCCCAGCCATAGTTCATATGATACTGTTTCACGCCCGACGGGTCTCTCCACCCGTCACAGACGATGGAGTGCCCTGTGATAAAATACCAGATCGGCCGACTCTCGTTGATTTCTGTCTTTATCAGATTGAACCAATTTTCAGAATTATATGAGAGGCGCCATTCATGGACCATCTGGTCACGGTACCTGAAATTCGTTTCATAGGCGTTCATACAGTAAGGAATTTCTGAACCATAAATGCCCGACCCGCACCTGCCGTAGTCCATCTCAAAGGCAACGCCCACTTCGTAACACAGTTCAGCCAGAGCATCCTCTTCTTCAGGAGTGCATCCCGGAAAATGGCAATTATCCGCCATATTTGCCCAGTCATAGTCATCCCAGAAATCGGCGGACAGCCACTCGCCAGGGCTGCTGCCTTCACAGGAATAGTCACCGGGCCAATAGTACGTATGGCTGCCATAACCGCATGTAGGCCACTGATGGTACGCCATTATCTGCGCCGCAGCGGTTGCCACACAGCCCACCACGCAACGGCCACCGTCTCCCATCGGGCAGTAGTTATAATATGGACTACCCTGGTGCCAGGAGGTAGTCAGCAGGGGACCTGCCTGATCCATAGGAGCATAGGCGCCCCTACTCAGGCTTGTTTCAAACTCGTCCGGGGCAGCTAAGAAGTGATCCCATTGCTGCCCGTGAACTCTCCCTAAAATGACATCGCCTTTAGACGGCTGGGATGCCTCCAAGCTCCCATAAGCCTCTGTGAAAGCTCTGACTCGGTCGAGCAAAACCTCCCTGAGAAGCTGTGCGAATCCATGCTCTGCATTCACATCGAGACTACACTCCTCCGAGCAGGTCTTGACCGGAGGAAGTTCTTTGAGAACGGGCACAACTACATAGCCATTAGGAGCAATAGAGTAGCAGTAGGCCAGCACGGTGTCATTCTCGATGATCTCGCGAACGTCCGTAATCTGCGGACTGGTTTCCCCCGCCCAGGCGCCCTTCTCAGATACCATGTACGTCAGCCAGTTCTGACAAACCCGCTCCATTTCCTGTGGAGTTGCTCTCTCCGCATGCAGGGTGGGAGAGATGAGAACGGAAAGCAATAAGGCAAGCGCCATAATGCCTACCGCTCTAACTGTTAGCGTCCTTACAGGAACCCCCCGTACAAACTCACCACTATAACCTCTGGACATTTCACCTACACGTGACATTGTATCACCTTTCATAAGTTACTTATGTTACTAAATTGCTTCTCTTCCTTCTTAATCTCAGTACATCATATCGGACTATATGGCGATTAAACTTCCGTCATACAGCGAAGGATACCTTAACCTTTTAGTAGCTGCGTCTGGACGTGACCAAAACAGGAACTCCAAACAAGGTATAACCTAAGTTATCGGCGCAGACAGAGTCCAACTTGCCTTACAGTTGCAGTTCTTCCAAACATCGCCCCTAAGACGGGAACACTACATCTCTGTCAAGCCAGCCAGGTGGGGTAACTTAGCCGCTTTTCATAATCAATATATGGTATTTAATGAATTTTACAACGATTTTCTTACGGATACTGTAAGATAATAGCGTACAATCAGTTTCCAGCTCGATGCACGCTTCGAAGAGCTGCCACAGAACTACCACAAAGGCACCTCTGCCACTAACCGTTCGGACAAGCAACCGAGAATACCTGTGAATGACTACGGTAACAACAAAAGGCGGCTGCCTCGTGTTTGAGTAATATCAAGACCGACCACCACCTGTGAGGCACTGCTTGCTGGCAGAGACTTCGAAGGCAGGCACCCTCCCTGGGCTTCAGATTCTAAATGCGAGATGCCCGGCGACACAGCTGCTAAATCGCCGGACAACTCCACTCGACTGTGCAGCAGCACAATCGAGGCTCCCATCCCCCTCGTCCACCTCCGAAGGGCTACTTTGCAGAAATCAAAGGACTCTTCTGTCCCGAAGCCTTGATATGTATATAACAACCTACTGGCTGTTTGATCGTTCTTCCCTATCTATCCTCTACACTAAGCTCTCAGCTTAGCTCTCTCTCAGGTTTATAGCTAACAAAAGCTATGCCGAGTAGCAGCCGGACGGTTTATTGGGTTGATTGATTGGGGGGCAACATGTTGAGCGACAGCTCAGGCGAACCATTACCGCCAAGAGGTCATGAGTACCCGATCTTGTGTCAATCGGATGGGTAGAATCAACCTACCTTGATATCCAGGTCTTTGATCATCTTACGCAGATTGGACGCATCCAGCGAAAGCTCTCGCGCCGAGGCGCTGACATTGTTATTGTTGCGAGCAAGCGTCTGAATGACAAGAACCCGCTTAAATTCCCAGACGCGCTCCTGGAAGCTTCCGGAGCTATTGTGGCCATCCTTATGACAGGCCAGGTAATTCTCAACTTCCCGCCGAGTGATGAAAGACGAGACGGAAAGATCGATTAGAGACTGAACCGTATCCAGCAATTGCCGGACATTCCCCGGCCAGTCATATTCAACGAGGAGATCACGAGCGCTTGGCTCAAAAACCTTGATGTCATCGCCTCTCTTAAGGGAGTAATTCTCAATAAAGAAATCAATCAATTCGGGGATATCCTCTCGCCGCTCCTTGAGGGGAGGAATAGTTATAACCACACCTTTCAAACGGTAGAAGAGGTCCTCGCGAAACTTCCCATCCTGAATAAGTCTGTCCAGGTCCCGGTTGGCGGCACAAATGAGCCGGACATCGACTCTGATAACCTCAGGCGAGCCAATTCTCTGCATCTCTCCAGTTTCAAGAACGCGCAGCAGCTTTCCCTGGGTCGTCATGTCAAGGTCGCCGATCTCATCCAGGAAAAGTGTCCCACCATCGGCGTACTCGAAAAGCCCTATACGATCGACAATAGCGCCTGTAAACGAACCACGGAGGTGTCCGAACAACTCAGATTCGACCAGATACGGGGACTTATGATTACAATTGAAAATCACCAACCGCTCACTAGCTCGGCCACTGCGCTTGTGAATAGCACGCGCCACCAACTCCTTCCCTGTACCGGTCCTGCCGAGAATCACCACTTTGGTGTCAGAAGGCGCGATTTTCTCGATAGTATGGTATATCCCTCGCATCGCCTCCGATTTACCCACCATGCCAAATTCCTGACGGGCAAACTTAACCAGATTAGCGCCGTCCGATTTCAGGCGAGCAAACGAAACGGCGTTCTTCACTGCCCGCACCAGCCGTTCCGGACGCTCATTTT
Source organism: uncultured Ignavibacteriales bacterium (assembly GCA_964416195.1). GTDB lineage: Bacteria > Zixibacteria > MSB-5A5 > GN15 > FEB-12 > CAYQDB01. Next base: position 186,003 of record CAYQDB010000001.1, on the reverse strand, counting down.
TGCCGACATAGTCAAATGGCTGGTGCTCCTTCTCAATGCTGCTTTCCGAGTACTCACCAGGGTAAGCGGTGTGAAAAATGATGGGAAGTTCCGAGTTGATTTCCTTAATGAGCCGAGCCGTTTGAAGCCCGTTCATCTTGGCCATTCTGATATCCAAGACAACGGTATCAAGATTGCCGTTGCTTTCCAGTACCCTGAGCGCTTCCTCCCCTGACGAAGCCTGAACGACCTCATAGTCGTCCATAAAGGCCTGTGTCAGCGCTTCCAGTACCAGTGGGTCGTCATCGACAATGAGGATAGTTCCAAGCCGCTCCATACCACCGTCATCATGTCCGTAGAAAACACAAGGGAATGTCGAAAAACTCCTTTTCTCGTCATTGCGTGGCAATCTCAAATATCGAATGCCAACGAGATAACCACGTCGTCCGCCAGAGGCGGACCCACTATGACGCTCGCGGGGTTTTCAACAGGCCCACAACTCAATATGACGGTAGTAATATAGTGAATTTTGCCCCCTTGTCCAGTAAAGAATTGACCTGAATGCTGCCGTTGTTGAGCTCAACGATCCTTTTGGCCATAGCCAGACCCAGACCGGTTCCAGTCCTCGGCTTGGTGCTAAAAAAGGCGCTGAATACTTTTTCTATATTCTCGGAGGGAATACCCGGCCCCGAATCGGAGAATTCGGTTTTCACACGGTCGCCTTCTTTGAAAGCAGAGATTGAAATGCGTCTCTGTTCAACTTCAGCCAGGGCATCTAACGCATTCAGCATTAAGTTGTTAAAGAGGCTGTAGGCATGGATGTGATAACAATTGCAGCAAAAATCGTCTGGTATATCCAGCGTTACAGTGACCCCAAGTTCCTCGATCCGGAGTTTGTTATCTTTGATGATGGTCTGGAAAAGCGATGCCAGGTTGACCTGTTCCCTCCTTTTCTCCAATTCCAGCTTTGAGTAGCTGGTAACCAGTTCTGTCGTGCGGACGGCGCGTGCGACTGCCTTTTCGGTCAACTCAACTAGTATTCTATTACGGTCCAGCTCGTTGGCGCTGGTGATACCGAGACGCTGTTTCAGCTTAGCCAACGAGGTTGCGGCGGGGAACAAAGCGTTGTGTATTTCGTGGGCAACACCGCCGGCAATCTGCTTGATCTGGTTGTACCGTTCCTGGTTGGCTATCTGGAGTTGTCTTTCCGCTTCTTTGCGCTCGGTAATGTCTTGCCCCACTGCGATCGCTGTCAGTTCATTGGAATCTGATGAGAATAGGGCAGAGTTGGACCACAAGATTGTCCGGATTTGACCGGACTTGGTCTTAAGCGGACCCTCATACATATCCTGGGGATGCTGTCTGACCCATTCGGCGAAGTTCTTTATCCGATGGTGAAAATGATCTTCGGGGAGGAATATATCGGGCCAGCTTTTGCCAATAATCTCCTCGCGTGTATACCCAGTCACCTTTTCGCACTCGTTATTGAAAACGGTAATTCTGGCCCGGTTATCTAAACAGACAATCAGGCTGTTAGCAGTGTCCAGCAGGGAGTGGACGAAATCGCGTTCGCTTCTAAGCTCCTGTTCCGCCCGCTTGCGCTCGGTGATGTCCCGATGACATGCCATGTGTGCAATGATTTTCCCTTTATCATCTACTACTCTTGATGCGGATATTGCTATCGGAAAGAGTTGGCCATCTTTTCTTTTGCCAATCAATTCTCCTGCCCAACCACCTTCTATCGTTGCCTTCAGTGCTTCTTCCAACTTTGGTATCTGATCCTCGGCGTAAAGGGAAGCAATCTCTTTTCCTATCAACTCTTCTTTTGAATAACCAAACATTTCAGTAAACGCGTCATTCACATAAGTGACCCTCATCTCGAGATCACCCATGGCTATGCCATCAACGGAACTGTTAACAGAATGCGATAATAACCTCAGTTCCTCCTCAGCCTCTTTGCGTTCAGTGATATCTCTCAGGATACCGACCGCATTCCATTTACCTTTCAATTTAACGGCAGACACGGAGAGTTCGATGGGGAATTCCGTGCCATCTTTCCGAACGGCCGCAAGCTCTAAGGTTTGCCCAATAACAGCTCCTTCACCGACGTCCCTGAATTGTCCAAATCCTTTCCGGTAGGCATCGTGAAACCTTTCCGCCCCCAGAGTTTCGTGAAGTGGTTTTCCAAGAATCTCCTCCGCCTGGTAGCCGAAGACTCTCTCCGCCGCCTCGTTCCAGAATGAGACACGGCCCTCGTTGTCCATCATAAGGATAGCGTCCTGTGCGGAAGCGCTGACGTTTCGGAATCTCTCTTCGCTCTCCAGCAGAGCCCTATGTCCCTGGCGCAGTTTTTCAAGCGTTCTAATCTCGCGCACCTTCTGAGTGACGATATCAACGACCTGCTCCAAAAACCTCACGATCTCTATAGTCGGTCTTTCCCCGTTGAAGGGGGTATCCACCGAAAGCCAGCCCTCATACCTATTGTCATCACCTATAATTGGGACAAACAGCTCATCGCCCGCCTTCCATGATAGGTCGCCTCTTTCCACATAATCCGTTTGCGAAATATATCTTGACAATTCATCCATGCCCAGGCCGGCTTCTTCGGGGATAAAATAGGAATGGCTGATACGGTACTTTTCCTGGGTTATCTTCTTTGAAAGCTCATCATCCGGGGCAGTAGCGTTTCGAGCAGCTTGTACCACACTTTCATCCAAGCCAACTTGCCCGAGATTGGTAATCTCCTTTTTGTTGTTGTGCAGAGTAAGAACCGCGCGTCTAAACAATCTTGCTTCATGAATTGCCTCACATCCACGCTTGAGACAGGCATCAACATTCTTAGCGGTTCGCAAATCATTCAAAAGCTGTAACCTGGCCTTTTCGCGAGCATCTACCCTCTTGCGCTCGGTGATGTCTCTTACTATGCCCCTCGTTCCTACAGCTTGGTTGTCCTTTATTATAGGAGATGAACTGAATTCAACATTGTGCGGTGTTCCATTCTTATCAACCAGAACGGTTTCTCTAGTGAGTCGTTCGCCGCTGAGAATCTGCTGAAAGGCTGCCATTGCTTCAGGTACCTCCTCTTGCGGAACTAATTCAGTAAAACTCTTGCCAATTACTTCCTTAGGCTCAAACCCCAACGTGGCTTTTATAGCTTCATTTACCGAGGTTACAGTTCCCTCTGTATCCAAAGTATATATGACGTCGACCATCTTTTCAGTAAGATCCCTGTACTCTTCCTCGCTCTCCCGCAGCGCCTCCTCCGCTCGCTTGCGCTCTGTGATATCGGTATCTGTGCCAACCATGCGAACGGCGTTGCCTCCAGCATCACGGACCGCTGTTCCGCGAACCATAAACCATCGAATCGTCCCGTCTTTATGCAGCATCCTATGCTCAAAGACGTAGGCGGGGGTTCGGCCTTCCAGGTGATCGGAGGCAGCCTGCATGACCGCATCTTTATCGTCCGGATGAATGTACTGCGTCCAGACTTCAATGTCGTTGGGAATCTCGCTGTCTTCGTAGCCCAGCAGGGCTTTGACATTAGGATCGAGGTAGAAACTGCCACTACGCATATCCCAGTCCCAAACGCCGACCTTCGCTGCCGAGGTGGCCAAAGCGTAACGCTCTTCTTTTTCCCGTAGCGCTTCCTCCGCCTGCTTGCGTTCGGTGATGTCCCGAAAAATACCCAGTACACCGACGATATTCCCTTTCTCATCCTTGATTGGTGTTTTGACCGTGTGCACCCAAACATCTCGACCGTTCTGGATATATCTCTCTTCGATATCCTCTATCTTCCCCGATTCCATAATCCTTTTGTCGTCTGCCCTGTATTTTTCAGCCAATTCTTTAGGATGAAAATCGTAATCTGTCTTCCCGGCTATTTCATCCGGCTTTATTCTTAGGTCACGAGCATAATGCTGATTACAGGAGACATAGATAGAATCTTTGTCCTTGAGAAATATTCTTTGCGGGAGGTTCTCGACCAGCGTTTTGTACCTATTCTCGCTTGTCAGCAGCGCGTCCCAGGTTTTCTGGTATTCTTCAACGGCAATGAGCTTTTCCTGTGCGGCCTTGAGGTCCTCCAGGGCAGTGTTCAGTCTGTCTCTCTGTTGGGACATAACCTTGTTCTGCTTTCTGGTCCGGTACCAGTTAAACCAGATAAGAGCCACTACCAAGCTCATCGGTAGAAAAGCGGCCAGGAACGCCAGTAGCGGGTATCGGAAGAATACGGTGTTCCAGGGACTTTTGACAAAGGTGAGGAAGTAATTCACCTGACCACTATTACCCACCACGACAAGGTTGTAACCTTTTTGAGAACCTCTCTCCTTGTAGATTGCTGAATTGTTGCAGCATAAACTCTCACCCTCGCCAAACTGGGCCAGCGGCTTGAAGCTCTTATCCAACAGCCACAGTTTGTTATCCTCTGTGGTGACCAGTAACTGATTGTTCCCCTTGCCTAAAAAGTCGCGGCAGTCCCACACGATGGCGGTGGTATAGAACCTGGCTTTTTGGATAGGCGACAGACTCTGGTTATAGATTATGATGCTGGCATCGGACAGCGAAACAAAAAGCTCCTTAGTACCGTCTGAGTCGAAATCGAGCGACCTGACCGAACTTATAATTCTCCCCACCCCATAATCGATGGAATCCAGCCCGCTGCCGTATGTATTATATATCTTGAACATGCCACCATATTCCATAGCGGCACTTTCTGCGGTCCCCGTGGCTTTATACCGGCCCGTTGTGAGAATGTCGGTGTTGCCGTCATTATCGTAGTCGATAAGAACAGGCACACAACTACTAAAGACCCCACCCGTTTCCTTCTTCCACCGAAGTTTGCCATTCTCATCCAGAACGATAAGGTATGAGTGTTGGTCATCCATATCTTCGGTCCTGGCCGCATTGCCTTTGGAACAAACACCGAACACAATAGATAGCCTCTCCTCCGGGGCAAGTGGCTCAACATAGGTCTGGGTATAGTTGACAATACCGGCAAGCCCATACTCCCACACGATTTCATTATTAAACCAGTCAACGCACATGAGCTTCCTGGGGTAAAGGTCATAGTCAACATCACAGTTGACGAGTAGTTCCACATACCCATCGCCGTTGAAGTCGTACATACCGCAGAAAGCGCCCGACCCATCCCAGAATCCGTTGCCGTCCCTATCTTGGCCCACCACAAGGGATTGTCTGGATATTCTTCTTTGATGAGGATCGATAATGTCCAACCAGAGAGTGTCCCGTATTGTATACATGACAGCCACTTCGGTCACGTTGTCACAGTCAAAATCATAGGGGAAGTGAGATGTAACGTGAGTCGTATTGATGTTTATCTGAGAGAGTACTTTCTTCTCCTCAGTATCAGCATAAAATAGGATAGCGGTTAACGAATCAGCCGGCCGCCAGTTGTTGTCGATGAGATACATGCCAGTGGCCCCGTTATCGTAAATGTTTACCGGAACATACTGCTGCAAGATCAGGTTTCTGGCATTTCCCAACCCGATTTTCTTTTTACTTATCGTGAATTTATAGGGAAGTATGGTAGCGTCATCAATAGGCTCGACTCGGTAATAGCCCTCGTGATCCATCCTGGCAGAACAGCCAGCAATAAAAATCGACAGAGGGATGAGAACGATTGCCGAACGTACATTTATCATGCTATGCTCTCAGAGATTATAGCTTAAACTGTAATATACCGGAAGCTACAATCAAGTCAAGGCATTGGCAGGGATAGAAGTTCGGCCCGGCTATCGATCAGAGCTGTATCACGATCTGCTTCGGCCTGAAGCCATTGGGAAGATCAAAAAATCCGACCCAGAATACTGCTGCGCAGCGCTCAGCACACAATCTGGTTGTGCAACACACCTGCCCGGAGCGCTCCGTTGTGGGGTGGCATGACAGCACCGTGTAGTTTCATCCTGGGGATTCTCATCAAATTCCGTCTCCCAATATTCTTGCTGCCAATCCCCAAACATTGAACGACATATGCACCACTATCGCCGGCAGAATACTTCCCGTCCTCTCCCGATAGAACCCTGCGATGATGCCAAGCACTATCGCGGATATGATTGTAAACAGCACCGATTGGTGGCTCGCTCCCTCAGTCAGGAGAGAAAGATGCATAAGCCCAAAAAACAAAGCCGCAATAAGGATCGGCATGCTCAAATGGAATCGAAATACTGTGAGTCCTTTCGTCTTAAGGGGCGCGAGAAAACTCTGTAGGAACCCCCTTGTTAAAAGCTCCTCAGCTACGCTCGCGTAGATACAGATAAGAACCACTATCTGTAGCACAGAGAATTGTTCGAGAAATTTCAGACTTAGGTCAAGCCGCAGCAGAGTTCCTCCGACGGCAAAAACGCCCCCAACAACAAGACCGACAAAGATCGGCAAGATTAAATCCCTCAGCTTGACCCCCTTCAAGCCATAAACAGACATCTTTCCCTTGCTGAACAGGTACATCAAGATAAGAGAAAGAATCGCCATCATGGTATGAGTAAACGCAGCCATTGACGGCAAAGACTCGACAAATCCTACCAGCTTGATCGTCGATACTGCAACGCCGCACAGGACCAAGACCAATAATCCCAACAGGACACCGGCGGATATCCTCAATAAAGGATTCATTTTCAAACCTCCTCCCTATGGTTTGTACGCACCGTTTACGATCAACTTATAAAAAGAAAGGGATTAATCTCATCCCGTCTTGATTCTGTTCAACGCGTCCAGGACCTCGTCAAGTTGCTCTCGTCGGAATGTTACTCCCTTCTTGGTGGGAAGCCATTCCTCTTCGTTGGAAAGAAAATATATCCTTAAAGACACCAAGTCGTGCCCCTTGTACTCGCTGCTTTCAATAACCAGCTTCTCTGTCGGCGATCTTTCCAGTTCAAAGCGCATAGCGTCACCTTCACTTCCAGTTTGGGCCTATCTCTTGTATCCGATAGTGCGCAGGAACTCCATTCGTTCTTTCTTGTCTGCCTCCGTCTCAATGCCCAGCGGAGCCAAACCATCTATCACCGCCAAGACACCTCGCCCGAGATCCGTTTCGGCTACGATAACCTCTAGTGGGTTGGCCGTGGCACAAAAGACCCGGCATACCTCGCTTACATTCTTAATGCGGTTCAGAACATTGACGGGAAAACCCTCTTTCATATAGATGAAGAAAGTGTGTCCACAGGCAACATCAAACGCAGCTTTGGCCGCCCGCTCAATAAGGTCATCATTGTTTCCATCAGTGCGGATCAGGCGTTTCTGGGAAGCCTCACAGAAAGCAATCCCGAATTTTACGCTTGGTGATGATTCCACCAGCACTTCATAGAGATCTTCAACTGTCTTGATAAAGTGGGTTTGGCCGAAGATGACATTCGCATCCGGCGGCATCTCCACTTTGACGACCTTAGTTTTGAATTTACCGTTAGTCATTATTAGCCTCGAAAGCTTCGGCTTTTAAGCCGGTGTTTACTTGCGGGTTCCGGTAATACTCGGTAGTTGCAAACTTGACGCCGATAAGCAACGCTGTCCTGCTCTTCCCCTCGACCTGAAACCTCCGCGGAAGCCACCACCCTTGGGGCGTCGGTCCGTACATTATCGACATATTAAGCACATCGAGTGTAAACATCGCTCCCTTCTCAAGCTTGGCCGGGGAAAAATCGACTTTCACAAGATTGAACGACGCCGCCTCAAAATAGTAGTCGCCACTGACACGATCGCTTCTTTCCTCTTTGGACTGAACTCGGAAGTGATGGCAGGTATAACCATCAATTCTGTCCGCAGCCACCCCCTCGTAGATTATCTCATACTGATCGCGATGCTCAGGGTAGAACGGGCTCAGCGTGGGATACGAGATGTCACGGGTCTTGCGCCTGGCTTTCATTTCGGCCTGCCTGACCGCCTCTTTGTCGCACTCTTCCGGCTTCTGAATCTCACCACCTTTATAACACGCCAGGTATTTTACCCGGTACTGAATGGTGTCAGGCAGATACTTCATGCAAACCTTTTTGATAAAGCGCTTTTCTTCCTCAAAGCTCCCGTCGTTTTCTATTGATCCAGTGATACACTCGGCGTCAAAAACAACATCAGCAATTTCCAGTCGTTGCTTTGCCTCAACGGTTAGAATCTGTTCAATTAAGGCCTCCGGGTCAATGCCGGGAGTTTGCTGAGATGGTGGCGCAGACTGTGCCCTTGGGCAAACAGAAGCCGTCAACAAGAAGGCCGGTATCAACAAAACCACACCCTTCATTGTCAGTCCTCGTGAATAATAATTGTTTCAATCAGGTCTCCAACTACAACCCGATCGACCACATCCATTCCAGAAAGTACCTGCCCAAAAACGGTGTAACGTCCTTCCAGATGAGGCTGGGGCGACAGCGTTATAAAGAACTGCGACCCGCCGGTATCCTTGCCGGAGGTGGCTATACCGACCGTCCCGCGCCGGTATGGTTCGTCAGAGTATTCACATCTTATATAATATGGCGGTCCGCCACAGCCGTCACCGCGCGGATCACCTCCCTGAACGACAAAATTGGGGACGACTCGATGGAAAGTCAGACCGTCGTAAAACCCCTCATTCGCGAGGTCAATAAAGTTCAGTACCGTCAGAGGAGCCACGTCAAAGAACAAGGCTATATCGATTTCCCCCTTGCTTGTCACAATCGTCGCCTGCGGGTTAGTTTTGAACTTGTCAATCGCTTTGGCGATTCTCTTCCTGCTGATGCGAGTATCGGGGGGCGGCAAGGCTGCGAATTTGTCCTCGCCGAGCAAGTCGCGAAACAGAGTCGCCGCCTCCCGACGGACCACATACTCTGGATCAAGCAACCCGGCGTAGAGGATTTCAAGGGCGGCAGAGTCATGCCGATCCTGGGAAAGAAACGATTGCGCCGCGTCAAGAAGCGATCGGCGCACGCTTACATCAACCTTAGTCCTCCGGGACATAATTGTGTTCATCGCCGGCAGGTACTGTTTGAGTTTGCGCTCCCGGATCTGTTCAAGGGCGGCAGCAACAAGCACATAGTCAGGGTCGGCCAGCGCTTTCTTAAGGTAGAAATCGATGTTGCTTGAGTCCACCTTCATCAGAGATTCAAAGGCCTGGCAGCGGACCAGAGGATCTTCGTCATTAAAAAGCACGGCCAGGCGCGGCACGACCTTTTTGCCGCCCACCAGTCCAAACGCCTCAGCACAGGCCGCCATCACATACGGATCGCCCTGGGCAACCAGCGAATCGATCAGGTTGACGGCTCGGTCCTTTTGGATAGAAGCGATATACTTGATGCCGGCAATGACTATATTCGAGGGAGGTTCTGTAGAGAGTATGGACAGGGCCGTTTCTATACCTTCGTTGTTGTTCTGCCGCCTCAAAGCATCGAGCAGGGCCACAACGAGTTTCTCATCCCTCTCCTTTTCCAGCTTCTTGACAAGCGGTGTTCGGGCCTCTTGGGTATTTTTCTTTGCCAGTTCACTGATCGCCTGCGCCACCACACCCTTGTCGGCGTCATTCAGAGCGATAGCAAGATAATGGACAGCATCGGCTGATTGCAGGTGGCCCATGCCCCGAACCGCCAGAGATCGAATGAACGGATCGGAATCTGCCAGAAATTCGGTGAAGACAGGCTCTGCTTCAGGTGTTCCGAATCTAGCAAGAGTGTACAGAGCTGCTTTTCGTACGAGCTCATCAGGTTCACTTTTCACAAAAGCAACGATATCCCCCCCTTTGGATTTGGCGCCGGCACGATAGAGCGCCATACAGGCAGCCTCGCGAACGTCCGGCGACGGATGAGAAAAGAAGCCAACCAACCCGTCGGCAATCCCGGTCATACCGCTATCAGCGAGGCGACCAACCGCTTCTACCGCTTCAGCCCCAACTGCGGAAGGCATATCGAACGCGACATCCAGAAGGCGAGATGCATACTCCTTTTCACCGGTAAGGCCCAGGGCGAAGGCCGCCGTTGCCGCCACATCGATGGCGGTGTCTGAGACCATACCGAATAGCAATTCACCGCTTCCCGTGCCGCCGATGCGGCCGATTGCCAGAGCAGCCCGAGCGCGGATATCCAGGTCGTTGTCATGCAGGTACTTTTTCAGGCGGTCGAACAACGTACGCTGGTCCTCCAGATGAATGATCTCAGCTTTCTTTTTGGCGGATGTAGGGATTCTCAGGCTGTCATACACGTAGAAACCGGCAATGGCCACCAGGACAACTATGACTATTGCCGCAAATATTCTTAATCTCTTTCTCATTTACTAAAAAATCTACGACTACAAACCTCGGGGGTCAATGGATTTATAATAAAGAACCAATCCGGGAAGATCAATTAGAGGGGGGCTATTCTGAATGTGGTCTTGCCAAAAAAAACGACCCCTGGTGGTGAGTCAGGGGTCTGGTCTAACAAACATGGTGTGGTTTAGCACCAAGTTCAGTCTATGGTAATGGAAGCAAAGTTTGTGCCCCGAGTCGACAAACCGACAGGTCATTCCACGTTAAGGCTATCCTATTGATAGAAGCCATGATACCGGTCTCCAAGGAATATTGGCCGGCTGTTATGTTCAATTATTGAACAGCCAGCTTTCCTACTTTGACGAAAGCTGCTGCCACCGGATATGCAATAACTCGACATATTCACACAGCCTCCAGGCAAAGATAGCAGACTCTCCGGAAGAGGGCCAAGGCTGAAATACAGCGCTCATAATCCACCAGCCAACACAGTTTTAACGGACAAGATGACAACAAACTCGCAACCAATGATCGATGGCCAAAATCTACTGCCAGCTTTGTGGCGGGCAGATGTGGAGGGGCTGTCTTAAAAGGTAACTGTCTTGTCTCGCGTAGGGTGGGGGCTTGTCTCCCACCGATTAACGGCGGACATAAAGCCCGCCGCTACGCGGAGTTCCCGTGGGCGGCAGATGCCCACATCTGCTGACGGTCTTCTGCATTGCAGAACACGTGATCAGCATACAGCCTCATTTGAGTTCAAGCCTTGTAAAATTTGGCGATGGCAAGTTAGTGCCAAGCTTATTTGCACTATTAATAGTTTCTTCAAGTCTACTGATAAAATGATTGTACTTACCAACCACTATGCCTTCAGTCTGTTTATTGCGAGGCCGATTGGAATCACTAAACAAATCGATAGCGTTTAATTCTCGAACTACGTCCCCGAGCGAATAATGAAATCTCGTCACATCGTGAATTGTGCTTTGGAATCGATGCTCTTCGTGAATGATACCTGGCTTTTTCAACGAGTCCACGAGCAGACCACTCCAATCACTTAATATGTTCAGCTTTTCGGAGATAACTTTGAGTTGAGAATGAATTTCACGGTTCTTAATATATATTGAGGACAAATCTCGAATGAGATAAAGGAGAGAATGCGTGAGATTCGGATCAAAAAGCTCATTCAACTCATCCACTAATACATTTAGCCCCCTCAGTACGGTACACTCGCTTTTTCTCGTTTTGATGTAACAAACCACCCTTTGTGCCCAACGAAAAATAGGTGGAACGATAATAACCAAGATTGTGAAGAGACACAGTGCTAAAAAGACTGTTATCGCACCCGACTGAAAGGGCGAAAACACCTGTTCTCTGCTTAGTAGAGGTACAAGCCACGCCAGTGCCGAGCCAAGTAGGGAAAAAATAAATAGCAATAGTTGGAACGGCCTTTCCCTCTGTTTATCGAACTGTGACATTTGATTTCACCCCTATTCTACTATTTTTTGTGTTCCCATTCAGAATCCTATCCAAATACTGCCCCGTATACGAGGTCTTGTTGTCAGCCACTTCCTCCGGGGTGCCGGTGGCGATGATACGGCCACCGTCGTCGCCTCCCTCCGGGCCGAGGTCAATTATCCAATCAGCGGTTTTGATAACATCCATGTTGTGTTCAATCACCACCACTGTGTTACCCCGATCAACCAGTTCCTCCAGTACCGCCAGCAACACGCGGATATCTTCGAAGTGCAGACCGGTCGTCGGTTCGTCAAGGATGTACAGCGTCTGCCCAGTGGCCATTTTCGAGAGCTCGGTCGCCAGTTTGACGCGTTGCGCCTCCCCCCCCGACAGAGTGGTTGCCTGCTGGCCTAAGCGGATATAGCCAAGCCCGACTCTGTACAACGTCATCAACTTCTTCTTGATGCGCGGGATGTTTTCAAAGAATGCCAGCGCCTCCTCGACCGTCATATCGAGGACATCAGCGATTGACTTCCCCTTGAAGGCAATCTCCAGCGTCTCGCGACTGTAGCGTTTCCCCTTGCACACTTCGCACGGGACATAAACGTCGGGCAGGAAGTGCATTTCAATCTTAATAATCCCATCCCCCTGGCAAGCTTCGCATCGTCCTCCCCTGACGTTGAAAGAAAATCGACCCGGCAGGTAGCCTCGGGCCCGTGATTCGGGAAGTCCGGCATACAGATCTCGAATATACGTAAACACGCCCGTATAGGTGGCGGGATTGGAACGAGGCGTGCGACCTATAGGCGACTGGTTGATGTCAATGACTTTGTCAATGTTTTCAAGCCCAACAATGCGCTTATACGGAAGCGGCATCGTGCGGCTGGCATAGAAGTGGCGCGCGAGGATTCGGTACAGCGTTTCGTTAATCAGGGTAGACTTCCCCGAGCCGGAGACACCCGTCACTACGACAAACATACCCAGCGGAATCTCCACTTCAACACTCTTCAGGTTGTTGCCGGCGGCGCCTCCAAGACGGACTACTTTGCCGTTTGGGTTACGGCGGACCTTCGGCGTTTCGATATGCCTGGCTCCGGTCAGATACTGCCCGGTAATTGACGTCTTGCATTTTTTGATGGTGCTCGGTTTTCCCACGGCTACCACCTCTCCGCCGTGAACACCGGCGCCAGGCCCAAGGTCAACGACAAAATCAGCCTGTTCAATAGTCTCCCGATCATGTTCAACAACCAGGACCGTATTCCCGATGTCGCGCAGCTCCGTCAGCGTGTTGAGCAGCCTGCGGTTATCACGCGCGTGCAGCCCTACGGAAGGCTCATCCAGTATGTACAGTACACCCATTAGCCGCGAGCCGATCTGAGTTGCCAGCCTAATCCTCTGCGCTTCCCCGCCGGACAGGGTCGACGCCGTCCGGCTGAGGGTGAGGTAATCAAGCCCGACCGCGGACAGAAACCCCAGCCGTTCGCGGATCTCTTTCAGAATCTGCCGGGCAATAAGATGCTGCCGTTTGCTGAGCCTTATATTCTTGAAGAACCTGGTCGCCTGTTTGACAGACATATCGGCGACACTGTCGATCGTTTCCCGGTCGATTATGACAGCCAAGGCCTCCGGTCGGAGCCGGGCGCCCTTACAAGTGGGGCAGGGGGAAATCGACATGTAATTCTCTATCCACTGACGTACTCCGCTCGACTCGGTTTGCCGATAGCGCCGTCTGAGATGGGGAATGACTCCCTCGAAGGTCGAGCTATACACACCTGACCCCTTTCCCTTGCCAGAAGTATGCTCGTACCGAAAGGTAATCTCCTCTCTACCTGAACCATAGAGGATTACCTGCTGGATTCTCTGTGTCAGCTTGTTGAAAGGAGTGGAGAACTTGAAGCCGTAATGATCGGCCAGCCCTCTCAGCATATAGCGGTACCAGTTTGGCATATCAGCCCCACCCCAGGGACGAATGGCACCTTCATTTATCGACAATGACGGATCCTGCACGACCAGTCCGGGGTCAATCTCCATCTTCTGTCCCAGGCCATCGCAGGTAGGACAGGCCCCAAAAGGAGAATTGAATGAAAACAGGCGCGGGCTCGGTTCTTCATAACTGATATTGCAGTTCAAACAGGCGAACTGCTCGGAAAAAAGCAGATCCTTACCCTTGATATTAATCAACACTGTACCCTGTCCAACCTTGACGGCCGTTTCTACCGAGTCTGCAAGCCTGCGCTTGGACTTGGCCTTAACCACCAGACGATCGACGACAGCTTCGATGGTATGTTTCTTCTTTTTGTCCAGTTCAATATCCAAGTCGGATTCGATGATCTCGCCGTCAACTCGCAGCCGCACAAAACCTTCCCGCTGTGCCTGTTCAATGATCTCGCGGTGCTCTCCCTTCTTGCCTCGCACCAAGGGGGCCAACACCATCATGCGAGTTCCTTCTTCAAAGCTCAACGCCGAATCAACAATCTGCTCCACGGTCTGCTGGGTAATCGGTTGGCCGCACTTGACACAGTGTGGCACTCCAACGCGCGCAAAAAGCAGGCGAAGGTAATCATAGATTTCCGTCACCGTGCCAACGGTGGAGCGGGGATTTTTAGGGGTACCCTTTTGCTCAATCGAAATGGCCGGTGATAGACCCTCGATGAAATCAACATCCGGCTTTTCCATCAGCCCCAGGAATTGCCGGGCATAGGCTGAAAGCGATTCTACATAGCGGCGCTGCCCCTCGGCGTATATCGTGTCAAAGGCCAGCGAGCTTTTGCCGGAACCGGACAGACCGGTTATCACCGTCAGGGTATTGCGTGGGATCTTTACATCGATATTCTTGAGGTTGTGTTCCCGAGCGCCTTTTATGTACAGGAACTCCCTGTTTTTTCGATACTTGTCGTTGACTGGCATCTTCCGTCCCAAAAAGGTCAACCGGTAATATAATCTATCGGGGCGAACAGAGAAAGGGGAAAACTGAAACCGGAAATCACTTTTTGAAGGCAGGTTGATCTATCACTTTGAGCGGAGTCGAAGAATGAACAGAGCCTTAGGCCTACAAATCAAAAAGCCACTCCCACCTTTACACCAACACTTGCCTGCCGGCTGTTTATTTCATGGGGTATACCGGAAATGCTTAATCCGGTGTCGTCATCCTCTGTGATTGGGTCATCCCCATACCAGCGCTGTTTCTGGCTGCCGGACGCGTGGAAATACAGAATGCCGGCTACGAGTTCAAAAAATGGTTGAACTCTCCCCCCAGCCGGAACCAGATAACGAGCACCCACACTCGAAATGAAACCGTGGCCCGAGATATCCGCCGTGGCGGTCTTTTTGCGGAGCAGATGGTCATCGAAATCGGAGGTCCACACCAGTGCAAATGCCGCCTTGGCATCCAGGTCAGTATACTCACCAAGTTTTACACCTGATCGCAGACCCAGGTGAGGGACTTTGTATGTCACCCTGTAAAATACGCCCCTCTCAGTGCTTGATATATCTTGAGGGACGAGATTCGAATCGAGCTGCCAACCCTCGAATCCAATTATATCCTGCTCGATCTTCTGGTACCTGAACCCTCCCCACAGATCCAGATTAAAACTCCTTTTGTGCAAAACACGCAAAGACGCCTCGGCGGTTATCAGGGTTGACTTCATCTCTGCTCGAGATTCGGTGTAGGAAAACTTCTCCGCATCCTGCCCCCACTCCAGAGTACCCCAGTCGTGATCTTTCATAACTCCACCGGGATCTTCCAAGTTTGTGAAGTACCCGCCCTCCATCGACCAGGCATACAGTCCAACTCTCGTTGAGTGAAAACCCACCGTGACGCCGGCCATAACCACATCGAGTGGAAACTCCAGCTCACTTTTGAGTTCCAGCAGCCCGCTGTCAGTGGGAACAGATATATCCATGATGTACTCAGTGTACCCGAAGTTTTGCCAAACCTGCGGGGCTAAGGTGTACTTCACCCGGTTTTCAGCAAACAACGTCTGACCAATGCTCAACACAGACACGAGTACTACCAATAACTTCATTCTCACGCCGTCATCCTTTGTCTTTGGGTTGTAGGTACGGCATTATACAAACATTTGTCTTAAGCGCAAGGACAAAGCCAGACCAAAGAAAAAGCAATCCATCCGAGAGAGATGACTCACTGCTTTCTCTGGACGGATTGACTTGCCGCCGGGATTTTCATATTTTCCGCGCATGAACAGCCGGGTACTGCAAGGCAGCACGAAGTATTTCAACAAGCCTGTCATCATCAGTTATCTTGTGATCTTCCTTCTGGCTCTAATCACACTTATTGTCTATCTGTTACTAACAGAGCAATATCCGATTATCCTGACGCTACTTGCCATTCCGGCAGCGGTTTTGATTGTGACACAGCCACGGTGGGCTTTGTACCAGTATGTTCTCTGTTTTTTCGTCATGGTGGCGATCGATCGCGAGATTCCAATTTTCCTGGCTGATATCAGCGCTCTCGTTGTCATCGCTGCTGCGGCATTGGATCTGTTGATGAGTGACAAACTCCCGCAACGGTTTCCACGCCTGTTTCTCAATTTCGTTTTTCTGGTAACTGCTGTTTCCATTGCTGCCGTTTTCGGGTATGATCCAGTTGTTTCTCTGCGTCCCCTTGCCAGAATCACGTTCCTGACAGTAACTTTCCTGTCACTTTACCGCCTGGCAGCCAAGGTCGATGTTGAGCATCTGGTGCGTTTCTTTTTCTGGGTGTGCGTCTTCCATTCCGTGATAGTGGTAGTACCTTTCATTGCCTCAGCAGGCAAGGTACGGTCATTCGGCTTAGCTGGCACAGGCCGTTATGATGACCTCGCTATGCTCACTCTGCCGATGGGTCTGGCGTTGTTTATCTGGTCGAAAGTCGGTCGGGGAGCAAAGTATCTTCTTGGTTCGCTGCTAGTTTTCAGCAGCTTGGTGGCAACACAGTCGCGCGCTTCGCTGATTTTCGCTGCTTTTGGCGCTGCTGTTGCACTTATCTTATCGTTCGCACGTGCCCATCGAATGGAGCCAACACAAGGTTCCGCAGAAGAAACCCCGATAAGCGCTGCTTCGCCGCTTCCAGTCAAGAGACGCATAACAATCTTGTGTCTTACCGCTATCTCGCTAACGGCGGTGGCCATTATCCTTATACCTGAGGTCTTCGGTGGGATCTCATCGCGTTTCGAATCAGCATTAGCACTTACGCCGACCGACACCTTCCAAAGAAGACTGGAGCTATGGCGCTCAGCGCTGATGGCCTTTTCCCATCACCCCATTCTCGGAGTGGGGCCGGGTAGCTTCAGGACCTTTTCCCAGATTTTCCCCTCCCTGCATATGCACCCCCTGAACCTGTACATACGCGGTCTGTCAGCGCACAACCTATTCCTGCACTATTTAGCCGAATCCGGGATTGTGGGGGCTTCAGCGCTGATCGCCCTTTTCATCAATCAGTTTCGCATCAGCCGGCGGATATGGCGCCGCAAGTTACGAGTAGACCAAACTGGTTACGCCCTTGCCCTCTATGTGGCGGGGCTGATGTTTCTGGTGACTACGCTCCTCGAAGCTGGCTGGATATGGGGACAATTCGGCTTTCCTTTCGTCTTCTTTGCCGCACTTATCGTGCGTTACCAGCAGCAACCAGATCTATAACCACAAAAAAAGCCCGACCAAAAAGCCGGGCTTTTTTACTCAACTAAAATCGATTACATAATCTTGTAACAGGCGGAAATTCTGAAGTTCATATCGTTAGAAGCTCCGGAAAGGAAATTAAATCCATCGAGGAAGAGATCCGGATCAGTTTGTGTATCAATGAACAGGTTGCCCCAGTGAAAACCAAAGCCGAGGTAGGTGGCATTGTTGGCATAGTTCTGAATCAGTTTGTTATTAGAGTCGTTCTCACGAGTTGATCTATCCCAGTAAGATGTCGCGCCGAGGCGAAGATCCATCCAGTTAAACACCTTCACATCAGCGCCTGCTTTGAAGAAAGGAATGGTAAAGGTCTTCATGGCAGCGTCGTGGGTCGTAGACGTATCCTTGAACTCCCCGTCAAGTTTCTCGTATATCAGGCCGAAGTCCATGATCACCATGACGTCGTTTGATGGGGCATACTGTAAACCCGAACCAAGATCAAAGTGAAACAGGGTATACTTGTCCGTCTGGTACAAAGTGGTCGGAGCTATGTAGTATTCAGCTTCATTCTTAGCATAGGAAATCTCCGCATGAGGGATCAGGGTATAATCCGGGGTCGGCTCATAGAAATAGCGACCGCGCGCGTAGAGGGCCATATTTCCCTTTGGCTTGCTCTTATCCCAGGCGCTGGAATCGGTTGTCGTCTTGTCCGTCCACGACATGAACTGGATCCCGCCTGCAATATCGAGTAGACCGCCGTTCAGAGTCAGGCCGGCATTGAGATCATAGACAGAAAAGCCTTCTTCATCCAAGTAGGCCGGTTCGTCATATCGCTGTGAAGATTGGGTCAGGCTAAGACGAACACCAAAGGGATTCACCCCTAACTGACGACCATAGAACAGGGCAATTCTCCGGTTTGACATCAGGGACCAGTCAAAGGGTATAAAATCAGTGTCGTAGCCATACGGAAAACCATAGTAACTGCGGAAGGGGCTGCTCATAGGATTGACAGCAGAGCTATTGTACAGGTATGTTCCCAGTACCCACGGGTTGTCCTCGTTAAACTTCCAGTGAATGCCAAACCTCGTGAAATCACCTGGCTGGCCAAACTCACCATTAGTAATCTTCGGGTAATCATTTATTCTAGATGGGAATATCCAGATGTTACACCCATCCAGAAGAACAGTGTTGTTGTCGCCCATGGTGAGAACACGAGTACCGCTTGCAAATGAACTCGCGCTCAAAAACAGCAACAAAGAAAACGTAATGACTAAATATCTCTTCATCTTAACAAATCCTCTATTTGGGTTTCTCTCTCTCCAATTTTCGCAAAAAACCTGTGCGTGCTTCAACGTGCTGCAAAAGCATCCTTGCATTCCCTCACGTCATAGGCAACCCTCCTTGGCTATTTCTCTCGAATCACCAGACTTTCTTTCTCTATTCCCAAACAGATTCAGTCTTGTATCTCTTCCACTATCACACACTACACCCTTGTCACCCACTTACGGCATGTCAAAATTAAACCCAGCAGTTTCTCAAAACAACAAAAAAAACGCTTTTTTTTACGGGCGACTGATGGAGGTGCCTGAGACACACAGAGTTCAGCGCGGCACGCTCCCTATTGTGAATGAACTGATGGGCTTCTAACAGTAGACATCGCAACCTATCGCTTGCTGTCATCCGGTTCATTCCAGTCTGTGAAACCTGCCCAACGGCTTTTTGCACTACTTCACCTTCTGCCAGATTTCTTCCAATTGTTGAAGAGTGAAATCACCAAAAACCTTGCCAGATTCATTCACTTGTTGCTCCAGTTTCCCAAAGCGTCTTTGAAACTTACTCAATGAACGGCGCAACGCCTGTTCGGGATCAATGCCGAGCTTGCGAGCCAGGGAAGCCGTGGCAAAAAGTAGGTCTCCAATTTCATCCATTTGCGCCTCAGGGTCACTCTGCTCCATGGCCCTGCCGATCTCCTCCGTTTCTTCCTGCAATTTCTCAATTACATCGACGGCCTTCTCCCAGTCAAATCCCACCCCTCCGGCCTTTTCACCAATGCGGAAGGCCATCGTCAAAGCCGGCATGGAGCTGGGAATACCGGACAGGACCGACTGTTTCTCGCCGGACTCAACCTTGAGCTTTTCCCACTGGTCTCGTACCTGCCGGGGGCTAAGCGCCTTTTGCTCCCCAAACACATGGGGGTGTCGCCTGACCAGTTTTTCAACTATCAGGTTGATCGAGTCGTCGATATCGAATGTCCCCTCTTCCTTGGCCAGTTGTCCATGGAAAACCACCTGGCACAGCAGGTCACCCAGTTCCTCGCGTACGGCTTCATAGTCGTCCGCCTCCACCGCCTCGATAAACTCGTAGGTTTCCTCAATCAAATACGGTAGAAGGCTCTTGTGAGTCTGCTTGCGATCCCAAGCACAACCCTCCGAAGAGCGCAACACAGCCATAAGAGCCGTCAATCTTTCGAACGGAGTAAGTCTCTTGTCAAAAACAGCGCTTTTAGTGTCCGACATATCTGACGATAATACTTGAAGTTACAGGTTCTACCCAAGGGATAATAACTACCCCTTCCTGTCTTGACAAGCAGGTAGGGCAAAAGTATAATAATATGCTTAAAAGCAATCTGTCCGGCCAATTCATTATTGGCCGGCAAATATAAAGAATATGACATTTATGAGCAAGGAAAACAAGGACACACAGAAAAAACCAGTGGCTTACTCTCCGGTCGAGGTTGAAGACCGAATATATCAACGCTGGTTAGATTGTAACTATTTTCACGGTAACGTTGATTCGGACAAGAAAACGTATACGATTGTCATTCCCCCACCTAATTGCACCGATGTACTCCATCTCGGCCACGCACTCAACAATACAATTCAGGACATCCTCATCCGCAAACATCGCATGGAGGGTTATGAAACAACCTGGATACCAGGCGCCGACCACGCAGGCATCGCCACCCAGGTGGTCGTAGAGAAGCAGCTTGCCAAAGAAGGCATTACGCGACGTGAGCTGGGTCGAGAGAAGTTCGTAAAGCGGACCGCCGAATGGGCGTACCGGAACAAGGAAATAATCCTGAACCAACTTAAGAAAATAGGCTGCTCCTGCGATTGGGACCGGACCCGCTTCACTATCGATGAAGGTTTGTCACTGGCGGTGGCGAAGGTCTTCGCCCACCTGTACGAGAAGGGTTGGATATATCGCGGCCACCGAATAGTTAACTGGTGCCCTTCATGCCAGACCTCTTTATCCGACGACGAGGTTGAGCACGAGACCTTTGACAGCCACCTGTGGTACATCAAGTACAAGATAAAGGGATCGGACGAATACCTTACCGTTGCCACAACGCGGCCGGAGACAATGCTCGGTGATACCGCCCTGGCAGTTTCTCCAAAGGACAACCGGTACAAGAAGTATGTCGGGAAGATGGTGATCCTGCCGATCATCGAAAGGGAAATCCCCATCGTTGCCGACAGCTATGTCGATCCGGAGTTTGGAACCGGAGTAGTGAAAGTCACCCCCGCTCACGATCCCAACGACTTTGAAATCGCTCGCCGCCATGACCTGCCCGAAGTCAACATCCTCAATACCGACGGCACTCTGAACGAAAACGCCGGGAAGCTAAAGGGGTTGGATCGCTACGAGGGCAGAAAACAACTCGTCGAGGAGTTGAAAAAGAAGAGTCTGCTGGAAAAGACTGAGAAATACCAGCTATCCGCAGGTACTTGCTACCGCTGCCATAATGTTGTTGAGCCCTTCCTTTCGGAACAGTGGTTTGTTAAAATGAGCGAGATGGCCCAGCTGGCAATTGAAGCGGTCAAGAGCGGCAAAGTACGGTTTCATCCCGATTACTGGTCAAAGACATACCTGCACTGGATGGAGAACATCCGCGACTGGTGCATCTCGCGTCAGCTCTGGTGGGGACACCGCATCCCGGTCTGGTACGCCGAGGACGGTACGATGTTCGTGTCGGTTGACCGCCCTACTGCAGAGCAGTGTCCTGGCCACGATCCGGCAAGCCTTACACAGGATGAGGACGTGCTTGATACCTGGTTTTCGTCCTGGTTGTGGCCTTTTTCTGTGATGGGCTGGCCGGAGAAGACTCCTGAGCTGGAGAAGTTCTACCCCACCAAGGTCCTAAGCACGGCATCGGAGATAATCTTCCTGTGGGTAGCTCGTATGGTGATGGCTGGTTATGAGTTCATCGGCGAAGCGCCTTTCTCCGATGTATATATTCACGGCACGGTACGAGACACAAACGGTGTCAAGATGTCCAAGTCCCTGGGCAACGGGATCGATCCTCTTGAGATTATTGATAAGTACGGAGCTGATGCTCTCCGTATGTCACTAGTTCTGGCCACCCCCGACGGCCAGGACCCGTGGATCAGTAAGAATACTTTCGAGATCGGACGCAACTTCGTAAACAAGCTGCACCAGGTTTCCCGATTTATCATAATGCGCTTGGATGGACAACCTGCTGTCATTGATGCGATCGATGAAAACGACCTGGTTATATTCGACCGCTGGATCCTGTCGCGGTTGGAGCGAACGATTGAAGCTGTCGACAAAGCCATCCGTGAATTCCGGCTGTCAGCTGCCGCCAAGACCCTGTACAACTTCGCCTGGAACGATTACTGCTCCTGGTACATTGAGCTGATCAAGCCGGACCAGGCAGGCGTACCAATTAGAAAAGGCTCGCTAAATACCGCCACCTATGTCCTCCATCAAACACTGAGGTTGCTGCATCCCTTCGTGCCGTTTGTGACCGAGCGTATTCATCTCGATCTGCTGAACCTGGAAGAAGATGAAAAGGCTACTCTCATGTTCGATCCCTGGCCGAAGACTGACGGCAAGCACATAGATAATGAGTTGGAACAAAGCCTGGAGCAAATACAGACCGTTGTGTCCGTCGTGCGGGCAATGCGGGCCGAGCTGAATGTCAATCCAGGGAAGAAGTCCGATCTTTACGTTCGCGTTAAGGAGGCTTCGTTTGGAGAACTCCTGCAAAACCATATCGAGTATTTCCGATCGTTGGCCAAGGTGGAGAATCTCTATACCGGTGTTGATCTAAGAAAACCCGCTGTAGCGGCTTCAACTGTTATTTCCGGGGCTGAGATTTTCATACCATTGGCTGGCCTAATTGATGTGGACATTGAGAAAAAACGACTGGAAAAAGAGCTTCAGAATATAAGAACGCAGCTTGAAAAGACCTCAAAGAAGCTGGCCAATGCCGACTTTCTCGGTAACGCCCCCCAGGAAGTGATCAAGCGAGAGACAATCAAAAAGCAGGATTACCAGGAGCGCATTGAGAAGATCAACAAGAACCTGGAACAGATCCTGGGGTGGTAGTTAGACAAGAGCTGTCACTGTTACTTACGGCAATAACCGCTCCACGGTAGAGCACGTAGATATCGGTAAGTACAAAGTGGTGTCGGGCAGGGGCACCTGATGCCACCTTAAATTAGTCAATAAAACTGGTACCTTTTCCCCACCGCTTTAGCTTGACAGACGTCTATACCCTACTATTTTAGAACTCATGGAAAGGGTTGCGTCAGCAGTGCGGTAATACTAGGTGTGCCCAAGCGCATGTTATACGCGACCCCGCTGGTAGCTCAAAAAGCGCTGTGTCAGCATATTAGGGAAACAACCAAACATAGGAGGTTACGATGTGTAAAGCCTACAAGATAACGTTGGCGCTTCTATCTGTTTTTCTCATGTCACAGTCGGTGGCGGCAGCCCCCGGCGACACCCTCAAATCGTTTCCGTCGCCGTTTAGCTGTCCACAGGGACTTACCTTTGACGGCAAGCACCTATGGTGTGCCGACAGGAGAAGCGATATGATATATAAGATCGCGCCTGAGGACAGAGCAGTAATCGACTCCCTGCCGGCGCCCGGTTACATACCACGGGGGCTGACCTGGGACGGCAAGCATCTCTGGTGCGTTGACGCCGGGGAAAACTTAGTCTATGCAATCAACCCGGCCACGGAGATTGTGGAGAAAACGATCTACTGTCCCGTGGCGCGTCCGGGCGGCCTTGCGTGGGATGGCCACCATCTGTGGATCGCCGACGACGGCACCAACAAGATTCATCAAATTAGCAGCGAAGACGGGACCACTATTGTTTCCATCCCTGCCCCATCGTCCCATCCCGGCGGTTTGACGTTCGACGGGACCTACCTGTGGGTCAGTGATCGTGTGAAAGACATGATCTACATGATTACGCCGGATAAGGGTGATGTCATAATCTGCTTTAAGGCACCTGGCCCACATAGTTGCGGGTTGGCCTGGGACGGATCGCACCTGTGGGATGTCGACTACCAGACTGATTTGATATACAAGTTGGTAACGGACGACGGCACGACTTTTACCCGGTATGAAGAAAAGACGGAACAACTTGAGTTTCTCCATCAGGTCAGGAATTACGGCCCTGATACGGTGAAAACCCTCGATGTTTACCTGGCCATTCCACAGAACCGGAGCAATCAGGAATTACTCAGCCCGATCGCATTCGACCCGGAGCCCAACGAGGTCCTCACCGACAAGTGGGGTCAGGAAATTGCCCATTTTCAGTTCGCAGATATGTCGCCTCTTCAGTTCACTACTATCCGCATGTTGGCCTCGGCGAAGTTATTTCAGATCCGGTATTTTGTCTTTCCTGACAAAACCGGTACTCTGGAAGATATTCCCTTAGAAATCCGTAACAAATACCTGGCCGATGATGCCAAGTTCTCACTGAAGAGCCCAACTATTCAACATGCAGTAAAAAAGGCGGTCGGCGACGAGACCAATCCATACTGGATAGGGCGCAAGATATTCAACTATGTTATCGAGCATATGGAGTATGAATTAGCTGGTGGTTGGAACATCGCCCCAACTGTTCTCGAACGGGGAAACGGCTCTTGCTCTGAATACAGTTTTGTCTACATCGCCATGTGCCGCGCGGCCGGTCTGCCGGCCAGGTATGTCGGTTCTATCGTTATCCGTGGTGACGACGCTTCGTGGGACGATGTCTTTCATCGCTGGGTAGAGATATACCTACCAAACTATGGCTGGCTTCCAGTGGATCCCTCCGGTGGGGACTCTGAGTGGCCGGCGGCAAGGGCCAACTCCTTTGGCTACCTCAACAATCGCTTTCTAATAACTACTGCCGGTGGTGGAGGTTCAGAATACCTCGAGTGGGGTTATAACGCCAACGAGCGGTGGACCTCAAAGGGCAGATGCAAAGTGGTAGTAGAGAACTTCGGCGAGTGGACGCCAATCGAACCACCGCCTGAATGATTCCATAGCATGGAGGGAAACGATAGTAGATAGTAGATTGTAGACCAGGTATATCATCCCTGCTCCAAGTCGAAATCAGATAGACCGAGAAGGTCGGTTTTGTTTATGACTAACACCGAGGCTCTACGGAACATAGATGGGTACTACAGTGGTTTGTCATCTCCCTCAGTTGTGCTGATCAACATGACCTTCATATCTTCTCACAAGTCAAGTTGTCTAAGTGCACGATCAACCATCTGCGCATGCAGGTAACAGACGCCGCCGGTGACAAGCGTAAATATTTACTGCGGATATGTTGTGTTCTATCTGACTACTCCGGCAAAATCTGATAGCTCGTAATAACTTTCCCTTGGTTTTGAACTGTCTGGCTGACTACACAGTATTTGCTTTCCGAAAGCTCGATAGCCTTGGCGAGCTTCTTCTCGTCGAGGTTTTCCCCACGGGCGATGTACTTGACTTCAACAGTGTGGAAAGGCTTAGGATACTTCTCATCCTGATGAGCAACAACCTCTATTTCGAGGGCTGTGAGCCGCTGTCGCTGCTTTTCCATAATGTGAACGACATCGATGCCAGTGCAGCCGGCTATGCCGAACAGCAGCAGCTCGGTCGAGTCATAACCGGCCTCCTCCCCACCCGATTTCCTGGCCCCGTCAGTAACAATCGTATGACCAAAGGCACTTCTGCCCTCAAACTTCAAACCCCCGGTCCATTTCATCTTTGCGGTTACCATAAGAATCATCTCCTATCTCTTCAGTACGTACCTCCCCACAGCCTGTTTGAAAAAGCAATATCTTTATGCAACAGCAAAAGACCCAGCCGCTAACAACCGGGTCTTTCACATGCGCTTGAGAGGAGTTATGCGCTTAGTACATTCCACCCATGCCACCCATGTCGGAAGCAGGCGGACCAGCCTTTTTGTCCTCAGGCTTGTCGACAACAACCGCCTCAGTGGTCAACAGCAGTCCGGCTATTGAGGCAGCATTTTCAAGAGCGGTGCGTGTGACCTTGGTCGGGTCGAGCACACCTGCCTTCAGCAGGTCCTCGTAGGTGTCGGTTTCAGCATTGTAGCCAAAGGGGCCACTCTCAGTCATGACCTTATTGACCACAATCGAGCTCTCGACACCGGCATTCTCGGATATCTGACGGATCGGCTCTTCGAGCGCCTTACGGACGATCCTGACGCCGACCATTTCTTCGGCTTCCGCCTTGAACGAATCGAGAACATCCATAGCGCGCAACAGAGCAACACCACCGCCGGGGACAATACCCTCCTCGACAGCAGCGCGGGTAGCGTGCAGGGCGTCCTCAACGCGGGCTTTCTTCTCTTTCATCGCGGTCTCAGTAGCCTCACCGACATTGATAACCGCCACGCCACCGGCCAGCTTGGCCAGCCGCTCTTGTAGCTTCTCACGGTCGTAGTCGGAGGTGGTATCTTCGATCTGTTTGCGGATCTGGCCGATACGAGCCTTGATGTCACTCTTCTCACCGGCCCCTTCGACAATCGTAGTATTGTCCTTGTCGACCGTAACCTTCCGGGCCGTACCCAGATCGGACATAACCGCGTTTTCAAGCTTGAAACCAGCTTCTTCGGAGATCACCTTGCCGCCGGTCAGGACAGCAATATCCTCAAGCATAGCCTTGCGGCGGTCACCAAATCCGGGAGCTTTTACCGCCCCAACTTTCAAGGTGCCGCGGAGCTTGTTGACTACCAGTGTCGCCAGCGCTTCGCCCTCGATGTCCTCGGCAATAATCAGCATAGGCTTGCCTCCTTGAGCCACCTTCTCCAGCACCGGCAGAAGATCCTTCATACTGGAGATCTTCTTGTCGTGGATAAGGATCAACGGGTCCTCAAGGACAGCTTCCATCGCATCCGGATCGGTCACGAAGTAAGGGGAGACGTAGCCGCGATCGAACTGCATCCCCTCGACAACATCCAGAGTCGTCTCGGCCGACTTGGATTCCTCGACGGTGATAACACCGTCCTTGCCGACCTTCTCCATCGCCTCGGCAATCAAATCGCCAATCTGCTTGTCATTGTTAGCCGAAATGGTACCGACCTGTGAGATTTCTTCCTTTCCGGATACCGGCTTGGACATCTTCTTGATCTCCTCAGAAACGACCTCGACAGCTTTGTCAATACCACGCTTGATAGCCATTGGGTTGGCGCCGGCAGTGACGTTCTTAAGACCCTCGCGGTAAATAGCCTGCGCGATTAGAGTAGCCGTGGTGGTACCGTCGCCGGCATCATCAGACGTCTTGGAAGCAACTTCCTTGAGCATCTGAGCACCGATGTTCTCGAAACGGTCATCCAGCTCGATCTCTTTGGCCACGGTCACGCCGTCCTTGGTAACGGTCGGTGAACCGAATTTCTTGTCAAGGACTACGTTGCGACCTCTGGGGCCGAGTGTCACTTTTACTGCGTCGGCAAGCATATCCACACCGCGCTTTAGCTTAGTGCGGGCTTCGGTATTAAAATTAATCAGTTTTGGCATTTAAATATCTCCTTTTCACTTTTAATCAACTGTCCCGAATGATGGCGAAAATGTCGGACTCACGCATGATGAGATACTCTTCATCAGCGATAGAGACCTCGGTGCCGGAGTATTTACCATACAACACCCGGTCACCCTTCTTTACCTCGGGCGGTATCTTTTTGCCGTCGTCGGTCATGCGCCCGGGGCCGACCTCAATGATCTCGCCTTGCATCGGCTTTTCCTTGGCCGTATCCGGAATAATGATTCCCCCCTTCTTCATCTCAGTCTCCTCGAGGGGCTTAACTACGACTCGATCAGCAAGCGGTTTTACTTGCATTTCGTTTCCTCCTGTTGTTGATGTTGAAAACTATTTAGTCTCATTTTCTTAATTCTCTACTTCCACTCTGCCAATGTCCATTGTCCTGCATGTATAACTCCTTGCCAGACAACTCTTTTAGTAATATTAGCACTCATCTATGGTGAGTGCTAACAAGCCCTGCAATATAGCTTCAACACAGAATCTGTCAAGAGGTTTCAGCGAAAATGTGCATTTTTTTGTGATTTTTTCTGTTGTTTGCCAAAAGGGGCGTTTGTGGTTAGCGTATGCCCTTGTTTTGTGGGCGGTAGATGTCGCATCTGCCCCACTCTCAAGCAGGCCATTGTGAGACCGACTACGAGGTGTTTGCGAATCTAAAAAAAGTTTCGGAATTGTACGCTTGTGGACTATGAATATGTTGGTTGAAAGTAGTGGTCGAGCTATATTAGGGAATGTCCATTGGCTCATTCATCGGATCGTTTTGGCGGGTTATCGTTTGGGGTATTTTTGTATTATTGATAGCTTTTTCACGTCTCGTTGCGCAAGAGATCGTTATTGAATTATTGGGGAAAGCGTTTTGGGATCGAATCTTAAATAACATGGAATTTGTTATAATTACAGTCATATCTATCGGTTTTGCTTTATATCAGCGTGACAAAACCATGCTATTGAAAAAGCAATTGGATGGTTTCTCTCATCCGATTCCCGATATTACCATACGAGAAACGGCCGCATACATTCAGAAGGAAAAGAAATCTTGGCGTAAATATGATGAACAGAAAATTTGCACCTTCATTTTATCGTCAGTAGTAGCTAACGGTGATATGACTGCTTGGGGATCAAATAAAGTTTATGGTTCAGGCCGAGTACAAAATCCGAGTTTGTTAACACCCGATTTTTTCAGAGAATGGTCTGGACATCCAGAAGGTGAAAGTGATTTCTGGATAAATTCTCTTAGATTGAATAAATGGCATCATAACATTTATCTAAACAAGAAACAGTTAAGGAAAGCTATTAAGGATTTACCTAAAGCTATGCCCCCGATTTTTGAGAGCATAGAACCCACAAATTGGTAAATCATACTGGTATATTGATCTGCCCCGTCTTACCCTTAACCCCGATCCGAGTAGGAGTATGGAACTCTTTCTTATCTGCCAACACATCTTCTGCTGTTAGAAACTGAATGCGGTCGTATTCCACGCCTTTATACTCAAAAACTCCGGCTCTGGCCGCTTCATCGTGCATGGCTTTGGTGGGTTTCCTCAGAGACAAAAATCCTGCAAGCTCCGCATTTTCCTCGCGTTCCAATACACCACGCAAGTCACGCACATCGGACGGCCTTATTGTGCCGCCCTTGACGGATAACACCATTTCATACAACTTGTTTTTCGCTTCAAAGTATATCCTACCGTCAATACCCTTGTCGGCCACTTTCTTTAGCATCGGGAATCCCCCAATACACTCAACAAACCAATGCTGAAATTGAAAAGGATCACGCTTGAAAAGGTATTGTGCTTGCTCAACACTAACGGGAATACCATCAATTACAAAGTGCTTATCTTCAACAAGGCGATAACGCTCTTCAAGAACATGCTTGATAAGTTTGATAGGTAAAATAGCAATATCACAACCGATCCATTGTCGGTTAGCTTCATGCGCCGCATAGACTGTAGTTCCACAACCACAAAAGGGATCAAAAATAACATCACCACGATTCGATGATGCTCGGATAATTCTATCCAAAAGAGCTATGGGTTTCTGTGTGGGGTATCCTAATCGTTCTTTTGAATGTGAACCGATAGGTCGAATGTCAGATATAATGTCTTGTATAGGATTGCCTTCACATACACTGAGGTATCGTTTGTATCGAGGGACTTTTCCTCTTAACGGCCAATAAATCAGTTCTGCTTTATCCAGAACATCAAGCCGTTTTTGAATTGTCATTTTTGAATATCCATCGGGAAACTCAAACCAGTCTGGCAATGCACGATCTGGTGGTAATTCCCAATGCCGCCCTTTTTCAGTTGGGTCAATCCCACGCCAAGCTCTACCAGAAGCACCAGTTCTTGTCCCTGGTCCATCGAGACTCACCAATTGATAGCTTCCATGCTCATCACTGTATTGGTAATAATTGTTAATATACAAAGGATCATAATCCTCAAATACTCTATTCCAAGTATGGTTATCAGAGATCGTATAGTAGAGTAATACGTCATGTATCGGCCCCCATCTTTTAGCTCTACCATGCGCACCTGTCCTACGCCAGATCACTTCATTCTGAAAATTCTTATGGCCGAAAATACCATCCATCATCACTTTTATATAATGGCTTGCAGTCGGGTCACAATGCAGATAGAGTGAACCTGTCGGGCGTAGAATGGAACGCATATGTATCAATCGCTCCACCATGTAAATCAAATAGGCAAGAAGGTGTGGCTGAGTATTTCTCAGGGCATTCACCCAAATACGCCAGAAATTTATGTAGTTATCATCAACGCCATGTTCACGCAATAAGACAGGCATCTCCTTCGCACGTTGCATTTTCTCTGGGTCTAATTCCCAAGTGTCGCAGAAGGCTTCAACTTGTTCCGGTACTGGCATACCCGTCATGGTCTTATACATTATGTTGTAATTCTTTTTGGAACTGAAAGGTGGATCGAGATAAACTAAGTCGACAGAATATTTCGGCATAGAGCGCATGATGTCGAGATTGTCACCGTAGTACAGCTTGTTCATGCTCCCACCATCAAAGCTATAGTTTCATGGAACATGCTACCTTTGTGACGGGCATTGTATTTGTAACAAGCTTCAGAGACGTAAAGATCAATGTACTTACGACTGTAGTGATGGTGCTGTCCGTACCACGCACGTTTGAGTAATGCCCAGAAGCCTTCAATGGTATTGATATGTGTTGAGCCTTCTACATATCTTTCCTTGTGATTGACGGAAGAGTGGTACGTCCCACGACAAACGTGTCGGTAGGTAGGAAACTCATCACTCATTATCACAGAAATTGCGCTGTCGATATACTTGCGAATGAATGTTGACAGTGCTATTCGATTTACTTTGCCCCCGATAATAGGCTCCGCGACTACGCTTCCATTGCGTTCAACAGCACCGATAACAGCCGTCTTATCTGTGCCACGACCACGCTTGGACTTGTTGCCGCCCTTAGGTTGGTTGCGCTTTTCGTTGTACCTTCTCGGCTTTCCACCGATGTACGTCTCATCGGCTTCAACAATTCCGAAAAGAAGCTCTCTTTGCTTTTTATCTTTTGCCATTGCCCTACGTATCCGGTGCATCATACTCCACACTGTAGGACGGCGCATACCGATATCACGGGCGATCTGACAGGCACTAACCGATTTCTTGGCGTTAAGCATCAGAGCTATAACCAAAAACCAGTTTCTCAAAGATACATGAGTACCATGAAAAATAGTGCCAACTGTGGCAGAAAATGCTTTTGTACAGCGTTGACATTGCCACCTTTGATTTCTCCGGTCACCACTAACGTGCCGACAGGTTTTCTCACTGCCACAGTAAGGACAGGTTACCAAACCATGCCAACGGACATTTTCAAGATACTCCATAGCCTGTTCTTGAGTTTGGAACTCGTTAAACACTTCAATTAAATTCATTGTCCTTTTCTCCTTATCCTACAATAATATAATAAATGTTGAAATGTTTGTCAAGTCCAAAAACGTACAATTCCGAAAAGTTTTTTTGCGAAACAAAGCCATTCCTTCGTAACTGCCGTAACCTCATGGGATTACATGAATGTGGGGCGAAGCCGCTATAGTGCCACCATCACTTGACAAACCACCGGCCAAATACTATCTATTCACCAGGTAGGAAGTTTCCTGCTTGATATACTATTTCACTTTGACGGAAAGGATTCACAATGGAGAAGTATTGTCACTCATGCGCGGCTCCGCTCGACACACCCGAGTTCAAAGGGCCGGCGGAAAACTACTGCAAGTATTGCACTGACGAGTCGGGCAACCTGAAATCCAGAGAGGTTAGCCAAAAGGGCATTGCTGATTGGTTCAAAAGCTGGCAACCGGATATTGATGAAGGGAAGGCCCTCAAACGCGCCGCCGACTATATGAAGGCCATGCCCGCCTGGGCGGAAGAGTAGGCCCAGCCCGTCACCACCAAATAGGCCGGTGCACAATCGAGTTTACCATACCCGTTGATTTCTGACATCTATCCTTGTATTTTGCAGTCGACTCTGTAAACTGCATATGAATCAATGAACCGCTTTTTCGATTTCAGCACAGCGCAGTTGAGGTTTCTTGGCGTCCTGACTGCCACAGCAGCGGTGATGGGCGGGTACCTTTTAATCCGTTCCTATGCTCAGCCCCCCGATGATTCTCCACCACTGCGTGTCTTTATTGGAGAAGATGAGCAGATTTTCACCGGCGTTTTTGTTCTAGACCCCAACACGGCGCCGACCGATTCACTGGAACTGCTTCCGGGCATCGGGCCGGTGCTGGCCGACCGCATCGTAGAATACCGCAAACACAGGCAGTTTGAAAGACCTGTTGATATCACCGAGGTTAAGGGAATTGGACCTAAGATGTATGAACGGCTGCGACCGTACCTGAAGATAAGGCATCCATGACTTCGCAGCAGATCATCACAGGCATCGATTGTCGTTTCGGACGCTACTACGTAGCACAGGTTAAGCGGGACTCCTCAGAGCGCAAAGTCACTGCCCTGATGACTGCTGGGGAATCGAGCCTGAGGGAAAAGCTGGCGCTTGAGGGGACAGATGTTGTTTTTGCAGTCCCGGATAACAGAGTGGTAGTCAAAAACCTTCGCCTCAGAGATACCGCCCGGTGGGATGCAGATTTGCTCGCACAGTTTGAGCTTTCTCAGTCGCTGCTCGATGATGAGGCGGAGTTCTGCTTTGCAACTCTGTCCACTGGGAGTAGAGACCACCGCCTGGGATTGGTAACACGCCAGCGGAACCTGGCAGAAATAACCGACCCACTGCTTCCTTCGTCAGCAGCGGCCATGCTACCTAAGTACAAGATGCGGGCCGTGGCGCTTGGAAAGGGCTACATTGCTTTCTGTCATGCAGAGCAAGGCGGGTTGGTCTGCCTAGTTGATTTCCGCAACGATGTCGCATCTATCAGCTTTGTCCTCGAGGGAAACATCCTTGACGTGGCGGGGCTTGCCATCGGGCAGTTCAATCCGGACACGGAATGTGGATTGAAGACGATAGCGGCCGAACTCAAAACCGTTGTCAACTTCAGGATGGCCTCGCTTCTTGAGGGGGAAGAAAAACTCCCGCTATCAACACTGCTCATCTCCGGCTGTACTGGCAACTCACCGATCAGAACCGTTCTGGAACATCACTTCCAGATTCCGGTAATGCCCCCCAGAATAAACAAGCGGTGGCTGGCTGAATCTCCCGCACTGACGGGGACTGCTCTCGAAGACTACCTGATCGCAATGGGGCTCACCGTTAATTGACCTTGCCACGTAGACTAATCCACCATATTTTACAGTGTTTCTATGAACCTGTTAAGGTTTGTAACTATAAGGACGTATCGTGACGACGAAAAGAAGAAGAAATAGAGCCATCTACCCCGGTACATTCGACCCGGTCACGAACGGACACATGTCGCTCATCGAGAGGGCTTGTCACCTTTTTGACGAACTACTGGTAGCAGTAGTGAAGGATTCCGATAAAAACCCGTTTTTTGGATTTGAAGAGCGAATCCACATGATCGAACAATCTGTCAAGAAGAGGCAATGCGGTAACAAAGTAAAGGTTATTGGGTTTGATGGGTTGCTTGCGGATCTCGCTTTAGAGATGAAGGCCGATGCTATAATACGGGGGCTTCGTGCTGTCTCTGATTTCGAGTATGAGTTTCAGATAGCGTTGATGAACCGCAAACTGGCCCGGAAGGTTGAGACGGTATTCTTGTTGCCGGCGCTATCATGGGTCTACCTCTCATCGACAATCGTGAAAGACGTCGCCTGCCACGGCGGGGATGTTAGCGGCCTTGTCCCGGCTCCTGTGAAGAAAGCATTTGACAAGAAGCTATCGCGAAAAACGAAATAAACGAAGGAAACACGCCGGGCGGACGCTCTAAATGCTACAGGCAAATCGAGCGCCTACTAAGGCCTTGTCAAAATGACCGAACGAAACAAAAAGACCAGGACAGAAAAAGCAGATATACCATCCGATGCAACTGTTCAGATTCCCCTTGCCGAACTGATAAAAATTCGGCGGGACAAAGTGAAGGAACTGGCACAGAAAGGGATAAATTCCTATCCCTATCGCTATGAACAGACCTGTTTGATAAAAGACGCCCTCGCTGACTTCGACCGACTTGCTGAGGGCGAAAAGGTACTTCGTTTTGCAGGACGGGTAATTCTAAAGCGAAAGATGGGCAAGGTCTTCTTTGCCGACATCCGCGACAGCTCCGGACGCATCCAGATTTATGTCAGACTCGACAATGTTGGTCAAGGACAGTTCGACATGTTCAACACTATCGATCTCGGTGACATTATCGGCTGCGAAGGAACCCTGTTCGTTACTAAAATGGGCGAACGGACATTGAACGTCACATCCTTCGAGCTGCTCAGCAAGGCGCTTCACCCTCTCCCCGATAAGCACTCCGGCCTTACCGATGTGGAGACCCGTTACCGCCGCCGCTACATTGATCTGATCGTCAACCCGGAGGTGAAGGAGATTTTTATCAAACGGACAAAAATCATTCAGGCGGTTCGCGAGTTCTTAAACAACCACGACTTTCTTGAAGTGGAAACACCAATTCTGCAACCAATATATGGCGGCGCGAACGCCCGCCCCTTTGAGACCTACCATAACAAGCTTGATATGCCGATGTACTTGCGTATCGCCGATGAGTTGTATCTGAAGCGTCTCATCGTGGGTGGCTACGCCAAGGTGTGGGAACTGTGTAAAGATTTCCGCAATGAGGGATTAAGCCGCCTGCACAATCCCGAGTTCACTATGGCTGAGCTGTACTGGGCTTATGCCGACTACCGCGATATGGCTGCCCTATGGGAGGAGTTGCTGAGGTACGTTGTCTACCGGCTCTATGGCTGTTACAAGATCACCTACGGCGAGCACGAAATTGATTTCGAGCCGCGGTTTCGATGGGTGACAATGCTTGATTCCATTCGCGATGAGATCGGCATTGATTATTCCGAGATGTCCTTTGAAGAAGCTAAAGCAGCCGCCAAAGATCAGAACATTGACGAAGAGAAACTTATCAACTGGGGTAAGGTTGTTGAAGCAGTATGGGAAGCTAATGTCGAGCCGACTCTTATCCAACCGACGTTCGTCGCTGACTTCCCGGTTGAAATCTCCCCGTTGGCTAAGAAGCACCGAGACAACGATCGACTCACCGAACGATTCGAGCTGTTCATCTCCTCGCAGGAGATGGGTAACGCCTTCAGTGAACTCAATGATCCAATGGATCAGCTCCAGCGGTTTCTGCAACAGGGGAAAGCGCTGCAGGCGGGCGATGAAGAGGCACAGCCGCTGGATGACGACTTCATCACAGCTTTGGCGCACGGTATGCCTCCGACTGCGGGTCTGGGTTTCGGCATTGACCGGCTGGTCATGCTGCTGACCAACCAGCACTCTATCCGCGATGTCATCTTTTACCCCCAGATGAAGGATATGCGTGAGGGGTCTGTCCCAGTCTCAAAAATCCTGTCGCAGATTCTTAAGGAAGAGCAGAAATAGTTCAGACTTCCCACAATCCACCGTAGGCGAGTGAGCTATCCATCCTCGGTCTTTTCATAATATCAAGGAATTTGATCTCCCTTGCTTTATTACTTCCTGCGGCTAAATTGTTTTCTCTGTTTTTCCAGTTCCTTTGCGAAGTTCTTGGATACTTGAGAAAATACTTCATCGCCCAATTCCGCCCAGTGCGTCACGATTCCATTGAAATTCCCTGCAAATACAGTCTGATTACTGGATCGGTCAATTAGACGCAAGCTGACGGTTACTCTGGCTGACCCAGCCCCGAACCCGAAAAGGAAACGTAACCAGCCACTGCCTTTTTCATAGCTGATGATGCTACCCGTGACTTCGTAGTCCGCTTCGGGATCACCCTGAGAGTGCGAACCAAATATGTCCCGCTTGGACAGTTCCTCCTGCAGGTAGTCTTTGAACTTCGCAATATCTTCCGCGGTCGGTTTTTTCTCTTCTTCAAAATCGAGTGGAAGCTCATCGATAATGTCACCAATAGAACAGCTCGCAGCAGCCCTTGTAGGCGCTTCGAGGTCGTGAGTAATCCTGTATGGCTTGGTGCACCCAAAAGCGAGCATGACAATAGCAAGCAGCACCAACCCCACCGACAAATGTTGCACTTGCATGTTGTTTCCTCTCATATTGAGAATAGCGTTTCTCCGAGTTAGAGAAGTGCAATTACACCGAGTTTCATATCAAATATGTAACCAGAAACACCTATATAGGAATAGTCGTTGTAGTGGGATCTTACCCATATCATATCAAATGCTACCCCCAGGTCAATCCCGATGTTCTTCGAGAGCAACTGAATCATACCGGCGCCACACGTAGTTGCAAACTTGGTCTCAGACGCTCTGTCCGAGGCTATAAACAGTTCCCTGGTTGATTTCACATACATGGTAGCGTCGAAAGAAAGCTTATGATTGATTGCACCCAATCCGGAATAGAAGTAGTAGATGCTTCTACCGGGGGTTTTTCGATCCGGACGATGGTAATACTCCGCACTGAAGTAATAACGTACCGCGTTTATCCCATACTCAGCCGTAACCAGAGTATCGGGATGCGGCGAAAATGAGCTTTTTGGATCCTCAAACTGCATTCCCGATTTGGAGACGCTGAAACGAAGAGCAACATTATTGGTGACGGCAACGATTATATCCCCCTCAAAGCCAATGCCTTCGCCAATTCCCTCATAGTAATCATCGGCGGGCAGACTGAAATTGCTGGCAAATCGAATACCTGTGTTCCAGAGTTTAGTCCTTGCTTTCTTAATGACAGGATCAGTTTTGGAGCGCCACGTTTCCCGGCTGCGTTTCTTTTCCTTGTGAAGGCGTTTCAGCAAGTCGTTGGTTACATCCATGCCCTCGTTGTCAATAATGGAATCAATTTCGTTGAAGCTGACATCTATCATGGCGTCAGTGATGAATATGGTTACAACTTTGTAGTAATGATCGATTTTGAACGTGACATTCCGGTACTCTTGGCCGCTTTTCAAAATGATCGTCCCGTTAGCTGCAGCAAGAACAGGCAACGGAAAAGCCAAGAGGAAAAGCAGTACAGTTAGTAAAGGGTAAAACAGGTACCTGGTTTTTGCCTTCATTTTTTTCCCAAAGAGTTGTAAGTGAAAATAACCAGCTTATAGAGATAAGTCAAATTGAGAGTAAGACCATTAACAATCTACAATTACGACCTTACATATAGCCTATTATTACATTGGAAAAAGGGTGAATGCCCTGTATATTTAATTGATGCCAATAAGATATCGCGAAACCGATACGGAAAAGGCAATTCTGGTTGGCCTGGCATTTAATTCACGACACCGACTGGAGGTAACTGAATCCCTTCACGAACTGGCCCGGTTGACCTGGTCGGCGGGGGCTTCGGTGGTCGGCACCAGAATCCAAGTACGCCCGAAACCAGACCCTGCCTTTTTTGTGGGGAAGGGGCTGGTGGCCGAGCTCAAGGAGCAGTTGGCACACGCAGGAGGCAATTGCATTATCTTTGACGATACTCTCAGTCCCGCCCAACAGCGCAATCTCGAAATAGAACTACAAGCCAAGGTGATTGACCGACCGATTCTGATTCTCGATATATTCGCCACCCGTGCCCGGACCAGTGCAGCGCGCTTACAGGTTGAGCTTGCGCAGTTGGAGTACACCCTGCCGCGGCTGACAGGCGCCTGGGTGCACTTCTCACGACAATACGGCGGAATCGGCGCCAAGGGACCGGGCGAAACGCAGTTGGAAATTGACCGACGACAGGTCCGAACCAAGATATCCCATCTAAAGATGAGGTTGAAAAAACTGGGCCGTCAGCGGGCCACTCAGAGGAAGAAACGACAGTCGCAATTCAAAGTCGCACTGGTAGGATATACCAATGCCGGTAAGTCGACCTTATTCAATCTCCTTACCAAGGCGAAAGCGAGAACGGCTGACATGCTTTTTACAACTCTTGACTCAACCACCCGGGTAATGTCCGCCGACTACCCATGCAATATCATCTTTTCCGATACCGTCGGATTTATCAAGAAACTTCCTCACCAGCTTGTGGAGTCATTCAAATCCACTCTGGAAGAAGTCAAACTAGCCGACC
Source organism: uncultured Ignavibacteriales bacterium (assembly GCA_964416195.1). Classification (GTDB taxonomy): domain Bacteria; phylum Zixibacteria; class MSB-5A5; order GN15; family FEB-12; genus CAYQDB01. The sequence continues at coordinate 148,343 of CAYQDB010000001.1, read as the reverse complement.
TGCTGCTACACGTAGCTGATTGCTCAGACCCCAATCTTGAGGAACGAACCGTTCAGACCCACAAGGTCCTGGGGGAAATAGCCGCAGACAGGGTACCATACCTGATGGTTTACAACAAGGTGGATACCATTTTGGATTTCGTCCCACCGCCGAATGAGGGAGCCAAAGCCTTTACCGTCTCTGCGTTGAATGGCCAGGGGATTGCGGCCCTCCGGGCTGAACTTGTCGCCCGCTCAAACCAATTCTTGAGTCAAACCCGGAATTAGTATTAACTAGCTGAAGGTCCTTACCGATACTAATACGGTACGTAAGGAGACCAAATGGGAAATCCTATTCTTATAGTGGATGACAATCCCAACATGTCCACGCTCCTTTCGGACATGCTGGAAATATTTGATTACCCTTCGGTTCGCGCCGCCGACGGACAGGACGCTCTCGACCAACTGGAGAAGAGAGATTTCGCCATGGTTATCACTGACATGCGGATGCCAAACATGAGCGGGCTGGAACTTCTCAATCAGGTCAAGAGCAAACATCCCAAGCTGCCTGTAGTTCTCATCTCCGGGTACTCTGTGGCGGAGTTTGAGTCCGAGGCCGAAGGAGCCAAACCTGACGGCTTCCTGGCCAAACCTTTCATGATGTCTGATATCGAAAAGCTGCTCAACTCGCTGCTGTAATAGAAGTCCCGGTCGATTTCTCCGATAACAACTCAATCAATTCACTGGTAGCGCCATCGCGACTACTTAGCTACTTCTTTGCGGGAGGGCCTCCCCCACCGATTGCAGATACGGCAAATATAGACGCCTCCTAATAGCATCAATGTCAGCGAACTGACCTATATGATTGACTTACATGTTTATAGATGGCCCAACCATAGTCCCGACCTACGAATTCATAATATTACCTTCCATTATTTCCCCAAAAACCGCTTGACAAGCGCGAAGCCACCAGCGTATAATTTAGTAAGCAACAGGGACTGTTTGCTGAGGGAGCTCAAGTGTCCAGGGTGAGCGGGGCACCAGCCGTCCGTTATAGCGGATGGCAAGGGCAGGGCAAGGATGCCTACCATGAAATATTACTTGCAAGGGAAGTGTCTGTGGACAAAGCAGGTAGCTATCAAGTGAACTACGCAGGTGAACAAAATCAAGCTAATCGTTTTTATATTGCGCAGGCCAAGGCCCTTAACAATACTGGGCTGAGAGTCATAACATGAATGCTCTTCTTGACAATACCATTCACAGTGCAGATGATTTAACCGATATATCCACAGGGAATGTGTTTCGGAAAAGGACTTCCACCGTGGGTGTTAAGAAACGTCCAAGAGATGCACTTGCGATGGACACAAAAGAAAGGTGGAAGCTATTGCTTTCTGGTTCTATCTCTGTGAGATTACACATCAGTATATTGGTTCTTGTCTGTCTCGTCGCACCGGCACTTGCCGACGCGCAGGAAAGCTATATCACGGGTAGTTGCTACTGTGATTACGAGACCGGGCAGACCATATGCACTTACGAGGTGTTTTCGGGGACTCCCGCGCTCAGTCATATGATCTACCCCATGGTGCCGGTCTGCGACGATCAGTACACAGTTACCAGCGACTTTTTCAGTTTCGAGGCCGTGCAAACCTACTATAGCCTGTGGTGTGGGGAGATCTACGGGATGAAGGCGGATCAGGAGCTGGGCGAGGGTCTGATGGCGACCTTTACCATCACTTATGACGGCCTCTTTCCCCTTGGTATGGGCACTGTCTATGCGGTTCTCAAGGGGGGAACGGTCTGCGATTCGTTTCCTGTCCAGGGAGTGATCGACTGCACCTTTCAGCCGGACTGTGAGTTCTCTCTCGACTTCACAATTTATGATTTCATGATCCGCAAACCCGGTGTGTTCTCCGGGTGTCTGGCTACAATGACGGCTGTGTCCAACCTGCCGATAAACATCACCTTTGAATCATTTGGCGATCTAAACCCGGTGCAGGCCAGGCAGGCGTCCGGCTCGACCCCGATACCGGCCTTCTATGCGACCGCCCCGGCTGAGTTACGCGACCCTCCGGTGCAGTTCTTTGCCCCCGTGGATTTCAACCAGCAGGTGGTAATCATTCCCGCAGACGAGGTGGAGCATCGCTTCTCCATTTGGTCGAAGCTTATGGTCGGCAAGGAAATATCGGCGTGTGAATATATGGATGACGCCATAATCCGTGTGGTAATAGAGAATCTTGAGGACTACATTGACCCTGAACTGTAAAGCAACAGACAGAAAGGAGGTCCACTTAGCGAGCTCAGGAGATGGAATTAAAAAAACGTATGAAGTTATTCAACCCAAAACACCTTAAACTCAGGAGGAAACCATGAAACGGTTTCTCGTATTTCTGCTTGCGGCGGCGTTTGTAATGGCTGCAGGCAACGTCTTCGCTCAGTCTCCAGCTCCGCCCGGGAGCCAGGAGAGCGGCACGTGGTACTGGGACGGCACCGCGTGGGTGTCTCACGGCCCAATGGACCCCGAAGACATAAACGGTCGGTTGTTCCGAGGAGGCGAGACGATCTCGGGCAACTGCAACGCCGCGGAGTGGCTCGTCAATGTCTCAATCCATGCTTCAATTGGGCAGTGGATTGACTTCGAGTTGGACTGGAACCGGTTCGACTGGTTCATCCGGAAACCCGGCATCTACGCCGGCAACTGCATCGAGGCCTGTGTTGCATCCAATGGCGATATCTACATCGACTACGACGGATTTGCAGACCTCCAGCCGGATGACCCAAACGTGGGAGTCGGCACTCCAATTCCCGTCTGGTATGGTCTGGAGATTGGGACGGTAACTCCACTGGATAACGACGCACTGTGGGTTGCCGCTGCTGACCTGAACGAAGACGACGACTTGCTCGAGGACTCAGAGGCGTTGCACTACTCGATCTGCTGGAAACTCTGGAACAAGATCGAGGTCATCGAGTGCAACAGCGCTTGTGAGTACTCGGATGATGCCACGATTACCCTGACCCTGAACAACCAGAAGGACTGGATCGATGTGGATGGTCACTGGTGGGATTACGTACCTCCCCCCGCTCCGTAATCACTGCTTGGCTGAGCTTAGCGCATAGCACTGATTGTGCCAGAAGAGACAGCCAACCTGTCTCTTGATGTTTACGGCGCCGGAGATTATCCTCCGGCGCCACGGTTTTATGGTGACCGTTGTTGAAGACCTTGTTACCTGTTTCGTTACCTGTTCCCCCTTGCCGAAAAGAATACGCTTGACACTGACAGGCTCACCTGCCATAATTGCATCCGGAGTTAAGTTATGAAAGGGCAGACCATTATGAAGATACGGAATGCAGAACGGAACAAGAGACCGGGCTCCGGCCTCAGGATCATAGTATGGTCTTTGCTGGCAGGCCTTTGGCTGCTCATGGCTGTACCGGCGCACGGCCAGTTTGATGTCCTCTTGTCCCCGCAGGTTGCCCAGCTCGAACTGCGGCCGGGTTCGCGGTCCATGGTGATTTTCGAACTGACCAATCAGGAGCGGGAACTGACTCTGTCGGTCAAGCTGTATGCAAAAGATACTTACCAGGGAGCGCGTGGAGAATATAAACTCTCAGATACTGCCATGCCCTATTCATGCGTGGACTGGCTGGTGCTTCCTGACACACTGATCGAGATTGCTCCCGGCAAAACAAACCAGGTGGCGGTGGGAATCGAAGTCCCCTCGCGAGCGGTTGGCGGAGCGTATGGCGCCGTCGTTTTTGAGCTCCTGCCGAAGATCCAGCGGGGCGAGGAGCCGGATGCCATGGCGACGCGCTTTCAGTACCGCTTCCAGGTGCCCTCCTGGATTGAAATCACCGTCAAGCGCTCCGTCGGGGCCCGGCGGAGACTGATGCCGGGGGAGATCACGGTTACGCTGACCTCTGAAATACCCGCCCTGAAAAAGCGGTTCGGTGACCAGGGGATGAGGGTCAGTATGGAAGTCGAAAACACCGGCAACATTCATGTTTTTACCGAAGGGCGGCTGATCATTCGTGATGAGAATCGGCGGCTGGTGCGTGACACCCGCCTCGGCAGCGGCCGCGGACTGGTTCTGCCGGGCGCCAAAACACCGCTGCGGTCGATAATGCCTCTTCCTAAGCCAGGCCAGTATACAATCAAGGCCTTTGTAAGCTACGGCGGACGCTCGCCGGCGATAGCGCAGACAACCTTCGAGATCAGCGCCGACCGGAGGTCCCGTGTCGGCGAGTCGGAGGTGGCGCTGCCGCTCTATCTGGAGTTTCGCCCTGAAAAATATGACCATTCCGTTCCCGCGGGAGGTTTTCGAACCTTTGCCGTCAGCATGATGAACCGCGAGGAATCGCCTGTCACAGTGGATGTTTCGCTGGGGCAGCTCACGTACACCGGTGAGGGGCAGATGTGGGTCTCCGAGGAAGAGCCGGACACCGGTCGCAGTTGCACTCCGTGGCTGACAGCGGACCCGCCGCAGTTCAGCCTTGAGGCCAATCGGCGTCAGAACGTCCGGGTAACGGTGGCGGTGCCTGACACCGCGGCAGGCGGTTACTACGGCTGCGTTGTCCTGAATGCCCGCTCTACGATTGACACCGGTGAGGCCAAGCTTCCTTCCCCGCTTTATGTTCCCGTTTATGTCACGGTGCCGCCGGATATTGAACATGGCGGTGAGATAGTGGATGTCAATTTCGATCAGACCGGGCAGGCCGTTACACTAAAGACGGAATTCCGAAACACGGGGAATATCCATGAGATACTGAGGGGCAGCGCCAGAATCCAGATGTGGGTGGTTCCGGAGAAGGTCGAAGGGGTAGAGATTATGGACACCGCACGGTTTGAGAATCTCGTGCAGATCCCTTTGGAGACGGACAGTACGTATGTGCTGCCTGGGGGAAAACGAGTGATCACCTCACAGACTATGGAAGGCCTTCCGGCCGGGCAGTACCGAGCGGAAGTAACGGTTCATTACGGCGGCAAGGCGCCGGCAAAACTGGAGCGAGAATTTGTTGTTGAACAGACCGAATAACAGGCACACAGTTCTCTCGCCCATCCCGATTGCATGCCTGGCGCTTTTGTTGGCGCTAGTATTTCCTGTCGCGATTGTGGCGCAGATGCAACCCACGGTTGATACCTCACGGTCGGCGATGACCGAGCCGGGCGGCTTTGACGAAGAGGATTCTGTCTCCGCCGAGGGTGATATCGCTTTCGATTCTGCGGGGATGGCGCCGGCCGATATCCGCGAGTGTCTCATCACCAACGTGTTTTATGATGCGGACGTGCGCGAAATCCTGCAGACGATGTCCGCCCAGTGCTTTGTCAACATCATTGCCGATGAGACGGCCTCCGGCATCGTCACAATCGAGCTGACTGATATACCTCTGGAAGAGGCGATGCAAAGGATATTGATGCCGCTCGGTCTCACCTTTCGGTGGCTGGACGGATACTATCTGGTAGGATCGCCGCGACCGGACAACCTCTCTTTTCCCCTCCTGACAGAAACCGAGTTGTATCGCCCCAATTTCATCAAGGCGGTTGACGTGCCGAATCTTCTCTCCACGTTTTATGGACCGTTTTTGAGGGTTAACAAGGAAACGAACACGCTGTCGCTGAGCGCTTCACCGGAGTTGATTGAGCGCATGAAGGCGGATCTGGCTCAAATTGACATACCTCCCCGCCAGGTGATGATCGAGGCACTGATAACCGAGACCTCTTCCGACGTGAGCAGGCAACTGGGTATTTCGTGGGGCCTGGCCGGCGCCGGCGGCTCCCAAGGCCGTGATAGCGTACGCATAGACGCTTATCCGTCGGCAGAAGGGGATACGGCTTACTTCTCTGACCCCGACAGGTTCAATGCTTTCTTTGAGCGCGTGGGTATTCAGTCGAGCAACTGGGTTAGTACCTTTCGAGCCAAGTTGGACGCTTTTGTGCACGAGGGCAAAGCGACCATTCGAGCCAATCCCCGAGTGGCGGTGCTGGAGGGCAATCAGGCCCGCATCTTCATTGGCCGCGAAGAGTATTTCTCGCTGCTGTCCGGCTCGATCACCTACGCCTACGCCAGGCTGGAGGTTATTAAAACGGGAATCTCACTGACGATTACTCCCTATGTGTCTCGCGACGGGTTTATTACGCTCGAAGTGGAACCGGAAGTCTCCGATGTAGTCGGCTCGGGGAGCACGGGACTTCCCATGACCAATAAACGTAGTGTGACGACGAAGGTCCGTGTAGCTCAGGGGGAGACGGCCGTAATTGGCGGACTGAAGGTGAGAAACGAAATGAAAGTGACACGAAAAATACCTCTACTGGGATCAATTCCGATTTTGGGTTACCTGTTCCGACATGTCGATAAGAAGGTGGTCGAGAGCGAAATCACGGTGCTGATAACGCCGCGTCTATGGCAGCCGTCAGGAAGCGTTGAGGACGACTCATAGACCAGCAACCCTGTCTGTCAGGAACAGGGAGATGCCGATGATAACAACACTATCATATAATCTGCAAACCATGGTTGTCTGCCCGACATCTTAAAGCTTTTTTGTTGCATTTCATACCACAAACAGTATTATTCAATAGCCTGAGCAGGAAAACGGTTCCTACCTGCCAAAAATGGTGTTAGCATGGCGCAAGAGAGACAAGTAAAGACCTTCCACATAACAACCTATGGCTGCCAGATGAATCTGGCCGACTCGTCGATTCTGGCTGCCGGCCTGGTTGCCAAAGGATATCAGCGAGTCGCCAGTGAGTCAGGGGCAGACCTGATTATTCTGAATACCTGCTCGGTTCGGGAAAAGGCAGAACAGAGGGCACTGGGCCGACTGGGAGAAATCTACCATTACAAACAAAAGAAACCCTACCTCAAAGTAGCTGTGGTGGGATGTATGGCCCAGAGGCTGGGGGATGAACTGATTGAGAAGGTCCCATACGTCGATTATGTGCTGGGCACCGACCGCCTTTTTGAGCTTCCAGATATTCTGAAAGGGACGGAAGGGACATCCTCAGTTAGAACGGCGTTCGGCCATGAGAACATGGACTCTATTGTACCCACCATGGAAACCACCTATTCCGCGTTTGTCACTATTTCCCGCGGTTGCAATAACTACTGCACCTACTGTATTGTCCCCTACGTAAGAGGGAAGGAACGGGCGCACACGGCTGATCAAATTGTTGATTCGGTCAAGAAACTGGTCGACGAAGGAGTGATTGAAATTACCCTTCTCGGCCAGAATGTAAACAGCTACAAGTATCATGACACCGACTTCCCCCGGCTTGTCCAGCGGGTCGCCCGTGAGACAGACGTTCAGCGGATTCGGTTCATTACTTCCCATCCCAAGGATTTCTCCAACAGGCTCGTAGATGTCATGGCCGATGAGCCGAAGATGATGCCGCATATCCATCTGCCGTTGCAGTCCGGTTCTGACCGTATCCTTGAGAAGATGGGTCGTTTCTACACGGTTGAGCACTACCTGAAAATCGTTGAATACATCCGTAAAAAGCTCGACTACGTATCGATCACTACCGACCTGATTGTCGGCTTCCCAACAGAAACAGAACAAGAGTACGAGCAGACACTCAAGGTCGTCAGGCAGATCCAATATGACGCGGCCTTCATGTTTCGCTACTCGGTTCGTCCCGGTACGGCAGCAGCCGGGTATGAAGATGATGTTCCGGAAGCCGAGAAGATTCGAAGGCTCAACAAGCTGATACAACTTCAACAGCAGATCGGCCATGAACGCAATCAACGCGAGTTGTACCAGATCAGGCACAGCCTAATCGAAGGCTCCTCCCGGCGCAGCCAGGATTACTTGCGAGCCCGAACTGAAGGGAACAAGACAGTGCTGTTCAAGGCAGACGGGAGCTCGCCCGGTATGGTCGCCCCTATCCGCATTACCGAGGCTGATGCATTTACCCTCCATGGAGTGGTTGAGGAGACGAACTGATGCTTGAACTGGTCCTTGGTTATCTGCTACCAGTTGTTGTTCTGATATCAGTCGTCTTCATGCTTTTCCGCCTGCGGTTGTTTTCAAGTAAGGAAGTATGGGGAAAGATTCCTTTGCTGCTTGGCGGAGTGTTGCTTGTCCTGGTAGCTGCTTGGCAAACCATAAAGGGGGCCAGCAGCTACTCCGATTGGTTCATTGCAGCGGCATATCCTTACCTTGACCTGGTGCAGTTCGCGCTGTTCCTGCTTGGATTGGTTCTAACGGTGGTTGGTATATCTCTCTATGCTGACTCCTGGCACACAAGGAAAGAGGAGATTGAAAACCGGGAGCAGAAGCTGTCTATCCTGGATGATCTGCAGCGTGATGCCAGGGACCCGTACCAATTGCTCGAACTGTTGAACATCTCAATAAAGGAAATAGTAGCGCACTTGCCGGAGTGCGCCGGCGCCGTGTTCCTTCTCAACCGCAGCCGCCGCCAGTTTGTCCTGGGCAGCTCGGTCGGTCTAACCAAGCAAGAGACAGCCTCCCTCGAATACTATCCACTGGAACGCAATATCGTGAGCCAGGCAGTTGACCTTGGCGATCCCCTCGTTGCGGGGGGATTCGAGTTTGTCGACCGGACCGGCACCACGACCAAGTCTCGATTTAACTCATGCCTGGTGTTGCCCCTCATCTCCGGAACTGAAAAGATTGGCGGGATCATTCTGTTCACTGAGCAGATGCAGTTTTTCGGCAATGCGGAAATACGGTACTTGTCACCGGTGGCAGAGTGGCTGGCGGAGAAGATTAAGTCAGCCCGGCTGTCGCGACAGTTATCTCTGGCAAGAAATGACATTGAAAAACACCAAAGCACACATATGGACTTGACTTCCCGGCTCCTCTCGGCTGCCAATGCCCTTTCGTCCCACGAACCTGTGACTGCTTTCTGCCGAAACCTCGCAGGCCTGGCGTCAAGTGATTCGGTACACCTCTATGGCCTGGTGAATAGTACCTTGCACCTCTACGGCGGCAGCGAGCCTCTCGAGCGGATGTCGGAGAATTACAAGACAGCGCTTGTGGATGCGCTGGGACGTCAGAAGCCGCTCATAGTCAATCAGGAAGCGGTGACAGACGAGGGGCGTTCATACATTGCTTTTTCCTCCCTGATATTCCCCTTGGACAACGATAGGAGAGGCGACGCCTTGTTACTTCGTAAGGAATCCGGCTCGTTCCAGGTAACCGATGCAGAGCTGAAGAATACCGAGATTTTCGCTCGGCTGGCGGCTATTGTGCTCGAACAGATTGACTCTCACCGGCTCGATATCACTCGGAGAAAGGGATTCCAGAAGATTCTTCAATTGCTAAGGTTCGATGATACCCCGCCGGGTAAAGAAGATTGGAGTTTCTTTGTTCGCCATCTGTCTGACGTTCTTCCGTCACAGTCGGCGGCGGTTGTTTTTGTCCGGGAACCTGACGGTTCCTTCAAAGCTCGGGCCGGTTTTCCCACGGAACTGGATGAGCTGACGAGTCTCACCGTCCAGCCCGGCGAGGGAGATATCGGGCAAGTGACAGCGGGCTTCGAGCCGATCTTCACTTTTGGCCGAAGCAAGGTCAGCGAACGGCTGGAAACCTATCAAGCATCCAACCGCAAAACACTCTACAAGTTGTTTGAAGGAAGGCAGTCACCAGCCTTTATGGCCATCTGCCCCATAGCTGATATGGGTGAGATCGCTGCTGTAACGGCGATTTTCCTGTTCGATGTTTCTGAAAATGAAAGAGGAGAATGGGAACGGCTGATTACGCTGACGGTTGGGCTGTATTCAACTCGACTAACCGTTCGCGAGTTGCTCCGTCGGGGACAGGAAACTACCGGGCCGAGCATGCCCATGCCAGATAACCTGGACGAAGCGATAAACAGACTGAACAATCATCTTTCAGCGGTTATTGGCAGCGCTGAGCTAGCATCAACCGGAGCGGATTTGCCCGAAGGAATACGAACTCACTTTGAACGCATAATCAGCGAGGCCGAACAGGCCGCAGGATTCCTGAGACACTCACTGGGACAGATGAAACCCAGAACCAAACCCCGTGCCGCCAGTGGTTTAGCAGATTCGGGAAGTGTCAACGACGTAGTGGTGGCGCTCCTGAAGGCCTGCCACGTGTCTGAAAATCTGTACATGTTGGGCGGGAGGCCAAGAGAGGTCAACGTCTCCCTCACTCCCGTCGAAACTGTTGAGTTAGCCAACGAGACAATACGCAATCTGGCCGAGGAAGCGCTCAGTCGCTTTGCCTCTCTGGTCAGGGACGAAGATATCATCACCATCGCCACCTACAAACGAGCGCGTCATGTGTATCTGGATATCTCGCGCCATCATAAGAACCTCCCTTCGGTGGAATCGGTCGCGGGGTTCGGCGATTATCAGTCGGCGTCCGAGGTCTTGCGCTACCGCCCGACCGATACCTTTTTGCAGCATGTAGTGGACAGAGACTGCTCGTATTCTTTTGACCGCTTTGGGCAGGTCCCATCCTATCTCTCGTTCAAATTTCCTCTCAAGCGAGACACCTACGCACTCGATACAACATCTCCGCCTAAGGGCAAGGTACTGGCCATTGACGACCAGCCGGTAATTCTTGACTTGATTTCAGCGATGTGCCGTTCCCTGGGCTATGACTCCGTTACTGCCTCGTCGGCCGAAGAAGGAGTCAGGCTGGCCAGCGCCACTGCTTTCGACCTTGTTCTCACAGACCTTGCTATGCCCGGCATGTCGGGTCTTGAGGTGGCTCGGCGGATACAACAAGTTCATCCGCAAACCCCGATTATTCTGGTAACCGGCTGGGAAGCCAATGTCTCTCGGGCGGAACTGGGAGCCTCGGGCATAACAGACATACTCTACAAGCCGTTCCGAATCGAACAGCTTACCGAGATTATCCAATCGGTGATCTCATCTCAGCCATTGTCGTGACTACTCTGCGCCAGAGCTTTCTTTGTCAAAGCGGTTAACCGTTACCCCACGTGTCCGATAATCATAATAAAACACTAAGTTGCGTGCACCCATGGATAAGATCACTATAGTCAACCTGATCCGAAACAACGACAACCTCCTCTCCCTGCCGCAAGTCCTATCCGAGGTCCTTAAGGAGGTCGGCAAAGATAACTTCTCGTCCGACTCTCTTGCCAAGGTGATCCTGAAAGACCCTTCCCTGACCGGCAGGATCCTGCGGATGGCTAACTCCTCGTTTTATCACCGTCTGACAGACATCACTACCGTAAACCAGGCGGTCAATGTACTTGGGGCTACGACAGTGAAATGTCTGGCTCTGTCGTCATCGATTTTCCAGCCCGAGAAGATCACCAAAAGATCAGGGGTTGATTCAAAAGCCCTCTTCACCTATGTCTTGTCAATCGCTTCAGCTTCGCAAAAGATAGCCAGGGTAATCAACTTCAGATCTGCCGAGGAGGCATTCATAGCAGGCCTTTTGCATGACATGGGGATCCTATTCTTCCTGCACCATTATCCCAACGAATACCGCCGGATTATAGATAAGCATGTCAAAGCCAGGACGCTCACAGAGGCGGAGACGAAAGTCTTTGGCATCGACCATTGTGAAGTTGGCCGCCATCTGGCCGAAGCCTGGCATCTTCCCGACTATGTTATCAACCCGATAGCAGAACACCATCGATTGACAGATATCGACCAGGATGATGTTCTCCAGAACATAGTCCGACTTGCCATCCTCCTGACACACGATCACTTCTCCGGATATGAGATGGACTTGAAGCTGCGCCTGATGAACATTAACAAATTGAGATCCCTGTTGTCGATGTCCAAAGAGCAGATCGACGGTATCTCCTGCTCTATTCTATCAGGAACAATCGACATTGCCGAGTACCTCGGGCTCGATGTTGGTGACACTGAAGAAATGCTCATGAAGGCGAACCAGGAAATCTGGAAATCCTACCTGACCATCGAGCTTCTGCTCAAGGAACGTCAGGAACTAACCGGGAAGCTTCTGAAGGAAGAACGAGCCAAAGGAGCTATGGAATCAAGAAACGTCGCCATGGCTACTCTTTCGCACTATCTGAACAATACCGTCATGGCAATTTATGGACGTTCCCAGATCATGCGCATGCTGGTCGACAAAGAGGAGATCGAAAAGCTGCTTGAGCAAATGCCGGCCAACCTGGACATGATAGACAGATCGGTTCAGAAGATCGTTGCCGTTATCGAGGAAATGAAGGAGATATCTCCTGTCGATCACGCAAGATTCAACAGCATGTCACAAGCGCTGAACATTGATGACCGGATCGAAAAACGCATGGACAGAATATCCCAGGAAGCTCCCGCGGCATCGCTGCCATCCAACGCTCCGCCGGAATCAGTTACCAGCAGTTGACGGCGGTCGGCGTTTTCCCTAACTTGATCTTCATGTTGACATACCTGACGTCGGGCGAATCCCACGGTCCCCAGCTTACCGCTGTTATAGACGGTTTCCCCGCCGGTTTTCCCGCGGATATCGAGCGAATCAACTACCAACTAACCCGCCGCCAAAGAGGTTTCGGCCGCGGGGCACGAATGAAAATGGAGAAAGATGAGGTTGAGGTGGTTTCCGGACTTCGGGGTGGTCGCACTATGGGCGGACCGATCACATTTGTAGTGCGCAACGCAGACTGGGAAAACTGGGCCGATAATATGCACCTCCTCCGTCCTATCAATCCCATCGATCCCAAGAAGCTGCCTCCTGAGGCAAGCTGTCCCAGACCGGGGCATGCCGACCTGGCAGGAGCCATCAAATATGACCATCATGATATACGCAATGTGCTGGAGCGGGCCTCAGCCCGCGAGACAGCGGCACGCGTGGCTCTGGGTGCTCTGGCTCGGCAGCTTTTGGAGTATTTCAATGTCGTGCTCGTTTCGCATGTTGTCCGGATTGGACCGGTAGAGCTATCACCGGAGTATGAACGCACCGATCCGGTAAAAATAGCCCATCTCAGCGAGGAGTCCGAGGTTCGCTGCATCGATCGGGAAACAACACGAAGAATGATTGAAGCAATCAGGTCTGCTGAGGAGCAGCAGGATTCTCTCGGAGGTGTGGTGGAAGTAATGGCACATGGCCTTCCGGTCGGGTTGGGGGGCTTTTCGCAATGGTATCACCGTCTCGACGGAAAGCTTGCCGGGGCCATGATGGCGATCCATTCAGTTAAGGGAGTTGAATTCGGCCTCGGGTTTCAGGCCTCAGGAATGAGAGGGTCGGAGGTTCATGACGAGATTTTCTTTGATGCCGACGGTAATCCGGTAAAAAAGAAGTTCTACCGCAAGACAAATAACGCCGGCGGCATAGAGGGGGGCATTACCAATGGTGAAGATATTATCATCCGGGTTGCCGCCAAACCGATTTCGACTCTGAACAAGCCTTTGAGGACAGTTGATGTCAAAACCAAGAAACCTGCTGTGGCAATGGTCGAACGGGCGGACACCTGTGTTGTACCGGCCCTGGCTGTTGTCTGTGAGAACGTAGCTGCCCTTATTCTGGCCGATGCCTTCCTTGAGAAATTCGGGTCAGATAACTTTGCTGAAATAGAACGTAATTATCAGGCTTTCCTTCGCACAGACTATTAGTCTTTCCACTTGCCATCCTCCCTGTTCATTGATTTTCTTACACGTCATGTGAGAAAACCGGAGGGTGGCACCATCAAACTTGTTCGGAATGTCCCACTATACGGTAGTGGGATAGAAGGGGGTGAACATTTGTGCCTATTTTGTCGTTAATAAAAGTAATTGACAATTTTCTTTTGGTCATTATATTATTTTAAGTAAGGATAGGTAGAAGTCGATTAAATCAAACGTGAACAATAAGATACTCTTTGTTAAGGAGGACAAACAATGAGTATTCATAGGCCTATTGAATTCACATTCGACTTCGATAAGTTTTTGCATCTAATAGCATATCTTTCTCGTAAGGTATCTGATTTTGATGTCTTAAAGGCCGTAAAACTTCTTTATTTCATTGACAAACATCATCTAATCAGACATGGCCGACTTATCACAGGCGATTCTTATTATAATCTTGATTATGGGCCAGTTCCTACACGATCTTACGAATTGCTAAAAGGATTGAAAAATGATGCCCCTGTAGACATTAACCAATTACCCGATAAAAAGCGACTAATTGGGCATTTGGAGATTGATGAAACTAAAACCTATCCTACATATCACGCTAAAAAGGAACCGGATATGGGGTTTTTCTCCAAAACTGAATTAGAAAGTATTAGCTCTGTCATAAATACACATGGTCAATTGTCCTCAGTGGCTTTGATGGACAAATCACATGAAGATGCAACACACAAGCAGACTGGATTTAGAAAAGAAATCAATTTTCACCTCTTTTTTGAAGGTGATCCAGAAGCACGACAGGATGCTCTCGAAAGAATGGAGTTTGAACAGGAAGATCGTGATTTCGTCAACGGCCTAACTGCGTGATAGATTTGCCTACTAATGCTCTGGGTCAAGTCTTTGATAATCACTTTGTAGCTGGTTCGGTTTGGCGTTACAAAAAATTCTTTTTCTTCGCAACCGGAGAAGAGCGTGACAAATACTTAATAGTTCTAAATCCGAAGTCAACTGATAATAATTCGTATTTTCTTTTACCAACCTCACAGACACATAAGATCGAGAGTAATGTCTTGATTCACGCCGATTGTTTTCTTATCACAAAAGGCTGTGAAGAATGTTTTATAGAAGATACCTTAGTAGACGTTACTAACATTCATACAAAGCCATTTGACGAACTCAAACGAGCATACGTGGCTCTACCCTTTGTCCGCAAAATAGAACATAAAGGCAATCTTAATCCACAAACTTTTAATCAAATTTGTACGTTGGTAAAAGATTCAGATCGTATCTCTCCAAAAGTACAATCTCTCATTTTTCCTTCTTAACCTTCCTTATAACACTGAATCGAGACAAGAAATCTAACTAACTTTTGTCATCCAATTCCATCGGAATTGTATCACCATATTTCTGTGCAGCTCTTTCAAGGGCACGTTTGAAATCTGACCACTTATTAAATCCTTTCATCAAGAAGATAACTTTCATTAGATGTTCTTTAAGAGCGGGATGCCCAATGTCCTTTGTAAGATACTGAAAGAATCTTCTTTTGCGATAACCTGCTGGCAAAACTGGATTTTTCCTCCTAAGCTCACTTAATACACCTGGAACCAAACGAGAATATACAATGTCGTTAGTCCATTTGCCTACATATTGGGGTTTATTCTTGCCGATTGGGGGATAAGGTAAATTTTTCAAGCGAAAAAGCTCTTTGTAAAACTCATCAGGAAAAGTCTTAGTCCACTTAGCCCATTCATCTGTCACGTATTTATCAAGAATAGCTTGTAAAGCCATTCTATCACGTACAATGTCATAGCCCGTAGCTTCATCAACAAGCGCAATGATACCCACTGTTGCAAGTCCACGAACAAGTATGTCGCATTGAATCATTGTCTTTGTTTGACTTGGTACTAACGCTTCTGCATCACGAGCCTTAAGGAAGACGTCACAGACTTTTGGCAGCATTTCAGCCTTATAGCCTTCACTTAATATCCCTTTGTCTGTACGAAACCGAATGGGTATTAGTACCGCCTCTAAGTCTTTATCAATGAATGGAATAAGGTTCTTTGCTTCCAGGAAAACAGGCATCTTGGTACCGGCATATTTTCTGCCTCTCCAGCGCCTACCCATTGCCTTCATTATCCCCCTTGTAGACAGAATCCGTAAAACCTCTCCATCTTTCTCAAGGACATAGCAATCAATGACTGCATTGCCGATCTCAAGCGGCCCTGAGTGTGTGGCTTTTGGAATCCCTTCATTCATTTTTTAACCTCCAATGGCTTTCGTTAATGTTTCCTCAAAACAGCTTGCCTGTTTGCGACGATTATATCTGTAACAGAATTCATCTATATAAAAGGGCAAGTATCTTAAGCTAACCTTGTGAAACTGACCAGTAATGCCACGCTTAAGAATAGCCCAAAAACTCTCAATGGTGTTTGTGTGAACGTCACCGTCTACATACCAGACTTTATGATTGACCGTCTTATGATCTATTAGCTTTGAGATATACCGGAATCCACCGAATTCGTCAGTCATCAATGTGGATTTAGCACAATCAATATTTGCCCGAACCAGAGCGTGCATCTTTTTAATGTTGGGTTTTTTGACATGCATTGCCTTAATTTTACCCCCGCGTTCAACCATACCAAATACCGATGGTCTTTTTGTCCCTCGACCATGAGGAGCTACCCCCCCGCCTCTTATCTTGCGTGGCTTACCGCCCAAGAAGGTCTCGTCCATTTCAATGATCCCTGATAGCAATTCTCTGTCGTTAACCATAGCCCGCCGGATTCGCATAGCCATTGACCATGCCGTATCTTTGTTAACCTCAATATCTCTGGCTAATTGTCTGGCTGAGATACCTTTTTTGGCATTTAGAACCAGAGAGATTGCCAAGAACCATTTTTGAAGGGGTAGGTGGGAGTGGTGAAAGATTGTCCTGACTGTTACACTGAAGGTGGTATTGCAGGTGTTACAGTGGTGCCGATATTCTTGTTGCATCGGTGTAGTGTGATTTGATTGACAGTAGGGACAGATCGGAGTACCTTTCCAACGTGTTTTTTCAAGATACTCGATGCAATCTGATTCCTTTGGAAATCGCCTGTAAATCTCGACTATGTTCATATCTCCGCCTTTCTAACTACCTTATTCTAATACAATATAATGAAGGCAAAGATTTTGTCAAGTCTTTTATTCTACCTTATTTTGGGACATTCCGAATGAATTTGGGGTTTCCACCCTGCCAAAAAACGAAGGGAAATCGACGATGTTACTAAAATACTCTACTGATAGAATTCAGAATCTGGCTGTCGAGAGCCTGGTTCTCTTTGTTACTGCCTTTGAGAAAATTGGGGACAAACGCTTGAAGGAACTGGATGCGGCGTCTGCGGGAGGGGTCCGAACGCTTTTGCAATCCGGGGAATTCACGGGCAAAGAAGGTGAGACAGCAGGCATTCTCACCTCTCGCGGTTACAAGGCCAAACGAGTCATCCTGGTCGGCCTGGGAGAAAAGAAGAAGCTCGACCACGACTCGGTGCGCCGAGCCGCCGGTACCGTTTCGCGTTTTCAGGGCTTAACCACCTCCAAGACAGCAGCCTTCTGTCTTAGCAGCGATGCTGACGAAAGGTCCTTTCAGGCAGCTATTGAGGGTTATCTCCTGGGAAGCTACAAGCTGCTTGATTTCAAAAGCGGAGAAGACAGAAAGAGCAAAAACAAGCTGTCCCAGATTACCTTCGCCTTAGAAGGTCGGGCGCGCCTGAAATCTGTGCGCACTTCAGTCGAAAGGGGAAGGATAATCGGTGAGGGGCAGCTTTTGGTACGCAGATTGGCTTTCACTCCCTCCAACTATCTCACACCAAAGATGCTGGCCCGGCAGGCGCGACAACTGGCGCAAAAGCACAAATTCAGTTGCCGGGTTCTCGATGAAAAGGCGATTGCTAAAGAGAAGATGGGCGGGCTGCTCGGCGTGGCGAAAGGCTCGGCAGAGCCGCCTCGCTTCATCATTCTCAAATACCGCGGCAGGCGTGCTGGGCAGAAACCAGTGGTGCTGGTTGGTAAAGGGGTAACGTTTGACGCCGGCGGCATCTCTCTCAAACAACCGCTCAATATGCACGAGATGAAAGGCGATATGGCGGGGGCAGCGACAGTGCTGGCTGTCATTGTCACAGCAGCCAGACTGAAGTTGCCGCTCAATCTTGTCGGGCTTATCCCCACCACCGAAAACATGCCGTCAGGGACGGCCATAAAGCCGGGAGATATATTGACCATGCGTAAAGGTCTCACAGTCGAGACTATCAATACCGATGCCGAAGGTCGACTGATCCTGGCTGATGCGCTGGACTATGCAAATACATTCAAACCTCAGGCAGTCATTGACATCGCCACCCTGACCGGAGCCGCATTGTATGTCCTTGGATACGCCGGGGCTCCTATCCTGGGAAATGACGCTCGTCTCCTCCAGCGTGTGAAGGATGCGTCGGAGGCCACTGCCGAAAAAGTGTGGGAGTTACCGATCTGGGACGACCACAGAGAGATGATGAAGTCTTCGGTTGCCGATCTGGTCAATTCAGGGGGGCGACCGGCGGGCACGATTGCCGCTTCGGCATTCCTGGAGAACTTCGTGGGAGATTGGCCCTGGGCGCATATTGACATTGCTTACATCGATCTGGAACCAAAAGGCAAGCCGTACGTTCCAAAGGGAGCGACCGGCTTTGGGTTGCGATTGTTGATTGAACTGCTTTCTCACTGGAAGAATCTGGACTGAGTCCATCCGCGAAGAAAGCCGAAAAACGGGATTGTCCTCTTGGCAAACTGAACCGCAGCACATCATATAATATAAATTATGTTCTCATTATGGAGCGTATAGGCTACGTTTGCAGCCCGCACGGGTTGGACCTGGATGGCTCGGGCTGTAGGTTGTAAAAGAATTTCTGCCGGTAATATCCGGAGCTTGTTTGACGTGATCTTGATAGACAAGTATACTATATAGGATGATAAAGAGAATCGATCTGCCGGCCGTGGCGTTGCTTCTCACTTTGGGGCTATTTGGTTTCGCCTCGTTTTATCCGCTCGAAGGAATGTGGGGGATAAATCACCTCAGATTCCTACCAGATATATTTACTTATATTTACTGGGTAGTTTGTGTCGTGGTAATAATGCTGTTGGTTCTCCCTTTTCCTTCCGGCAGAATCGACAGGGTATTGAAGAGAATTGCGGATTTCGTGTGGGACAAAAAACCCTGGGGGAGGTTGACGCTCGTTGTTTTCTTCATCCTGCTGTTTTACGTTTTCCGAACGGAGACCCATTTTCTTGGTGACGGTTATACCTTGCTTTCCCTACTCGCCGAGGGCCAGTCGTTCACACCCAAATGGGTGGAGCCCGGTTCAACCTTAATCCTCCGGCAACTAGAGTCATTACTGGGTGGCTACGCACGGCAAACCTCCCTCCTTAGTTGTCAAATACTGTCGATAATTTCCGGTTCCATTGTAGTTTACAACTTCATATCAATCACGGGAAAACTAAGCCAGGATTTTCGAGCTAGGCTTCTGTCCCTGGTTTCGCTTCTTTTCTCAGGGGCTATTTTGCTCTTTTTCGGCTATGTGGAACACTACCCCCTTCTTTGGGCTGCCTCTGCCATTTTTATCAATTCATCACTTAAATTCCTAAAATGCGGCCGCGGGCTTTGGCTGGTCTTTACAACATTTGCGATCACGGTATTGATGCATTTTCAAGCCATCTATTTTCTCGGAGGCACGATATTTCTTATAGGTTTAAAATTTTCAAATCAAGTAAAGTTACTAAGATTGAGCAGGCATCTGTATGTCGCTGTAGGTTCTCTTACTCTATGTGGTGTTTTTCTCTTTATCTGGCTTTACAGAACGGAGCTCGATTTCGCGAGGGTGTTCCTACCCTTGTTCACCGGCCCGCCGCAAGCCCCCGAGTATGCTATTTTCAGGCTTAAGCATATTGCCGATATTCTGAATCTCATCATAGTAATATTTCCTGGTTTCCTTGTTGTCGTATCCTTGTGGCTTATTCAAAAGAAGAGATTGAGAAAGGACAAGACTTCATTGTTCCTCAGTTCACTTTCCCTCGGCTCGCTTCTATTTCTGATGGTTATCGACCCGCTATTAGGTATGGCCCGTGATTGGGACCTTATGTCCCTCACGCTCCTTGCTCCTTTCTTACTGTTGCTACACCAGCTGTATGTCGTATCCTCCCACCGAACTGCAAAGGTAACAATGTCAGTTTTATTGGTGTGCGCCTTTATAACAGCAACGTATGTAGCTGCAAATGTTGAGGCTCCAGCCTCTGAAAAGCGCTTCCATTCCATACTCCAGTATTATGGGGCCAAGGATGACACCGGTTGGTTAATCTACACCTACTACTATCTTAACCGAGGCAACTATGCTAAGGCAATGGAGTTGGCTCATACATCGATTGAGAACGATATACGCAAGGCTGATTTTCTGCACATCTTGGGTACTATTTACACGAAGACTGACCATTTGGATAAGGCCATTCAGTATTATCATCAGGCCCTGTCATTGAAACCCTATAATACACCAATGATGAATGACCTGGGGCAATTGTACCTCCAGCAAGGCAAGTATGATAAGGCTCTTATGACATTGAGGAAAGCCCGAAAGATAAACCCGGCACTAACCTTTGTATCTGAGGGTATCGGGCTAGCCCATTATCGTCTGGGTCATATTGATTCGGCTGCAAGCATAGCTGATACGTTGTTTATGGACGACAGAAATTCACCCGGTGGGCATCTACTGAAAATGATCATAGCCATATCTCTAGGTGATCACAGCACCGCCAAACACCATTTTGAGGAATACCTGAAATACGGTTCGAGCCGGCCAGATTACGTGAGGATTTCCGAATACTACGGTTATCTACTTGAACATTGAGGTGACAAGGGAGCCTGACAAAGTATACCCGATAATTGACTTTCTACTTGACAACAAACCCTTGTGTTTGACGTGCTGTCGGGCGACTCTGCCCGAAAGCTGTAAGGCATTGTCCGAAACACCCATGTATAGAGAGGCCGTCAAACAGAGTAAGGCTGTCCTATAAGTTGGTTCCAGTTGAATTAGGTTTACGCCAAACGAGGTCGCCATTCTCTAACTCCGCGTAGCGGCGGGCTTTATGTCCGCCGTTAACCGGTGGGAGACAAGCCCCCACCCTACGCGAGACAAGACAGTTACCTTTTGGGACAGCCTCGAGTCACCTGATGGCACTTGAACAGGTCTACAGCTTGGTGTGAGTATTTATGAATTATTAGGGCTTGTGGTTTTTCGCCCATGAACACTCTTTATTGCCAGGGATCATCTCAAACTCGATCTCATCCCGAAGCGGTATGCCATACTGACCAACTTCGGGAATCGATGGTTTGAGCTTGCGTGACTCAGCCAGGGCGTTCACATGGATGGTAGCAATAGTAAACCCGCGACGCTGGTAAAAGCGAATCGCTTCTAAGTTATCATTGGTGCTAATAAGCCATAGGCGTTTGCAGCCGCGAGTGACGGCAAGCTCACGGACTTTGTCAACCAGCGTCGTGCCTATACCCGAAAACCTGCAGATGGCATCAAGAGTGACAATCTCACATTGATCCCCCACAATCTCGAACGTGACCAGGCCCAACTTTTTCCCAGAATCATCGACAGCATAAAATCCCTCAAGCTCAGTGGGATAGATCTTCCTGCCGCGTGTGACGACAAAGTCCGCCCCCCACCCACGGACAATTTCAAGTACCCAGTTCTTGTCGACATCTGTGACGGGCAGTATTTCGCAGTTCATATCTGTTACCTATCTGCCCGGTTTATAATACCTTAGTGGCTGACTCCATCGATAATGAAACTGACGCCAAGGTACAGAAGAAAGATGGAACAGCAAAGGATAAGAATCATCAACCCCTTCCCCATGAAAAGCTTTTTCCCTCGCCACAGAACGGCAGACACAAAAGTATACCAGACGAAATCAGACATGATGTGACCGAAGTAGAACACCACCGGTCCAACGGCTCCGAACTTGAGCGACTTCACCACAAACGCCAGGCCGGTCGTCGCCCACCAGACAAACCAATAGGGGTTGGACAAAGTAGCTACGATCCCTTTTCCAGCCAGCCGGTGCCGGGACCGTCGGTCTTCTTTCTCTGCTTCATAGGTCACCCGCTGCTTGAGAGCATCGAATCCCATGCGCACCCCCATGACAAGCAGCGCAGCTCCACCGACTACACTAATAATCCTTGCAAGACTCTCGTTCTCGTTCAGGGCAACAAAGCCAAGAGCCAGTACCACCACGACGGCGATTTCAGCAACAGCGTGTCCAACGGAGATAATCAGGCCGGTCCGCCAGCCGTGCTGCGGGGTTTCGGCAATGTCCACCGCCAGCAAGGGGCCGGGCATCATCGCCCCGGAGAAGCCGACGCCAAAAGAAAGGAATAATAGTGTAATCAGTTCCATACAGAAACTAAGCTACAAAGATACAAAAAGTTCCCGCGAGTTATATTAGCGCTGCCACCCGCGGCAATTGAAATGTCGTCAATATCAACTGCGCAACACTGTCAGCGCTTCGTTGTTCAAAATCGTGATAGAAACCCTGCTACGCAACTGCTGTATGACAGAAAACTGAACCGCTGCTGTTCATTCAAGTAAAACCTGCCGATTGGCGCCGTGTTCAAGATGCTTTGATCGGTTGGGAGAGTTGTCTTCAAAAGATAAACGCCGCCACCATCATGGCAGCGGCGTCTCTCGAAAGGTACCACAGGAGGGAGTCAAAAGGGAGATTTGCTACTTCCGATGCCCCTCTACCCGGTCCTCGTGAAGTTCGTTCATATCTTCAGCCAGCTCCGCCCGAGTCAGGTTCAATTCACGCCGCATGGTTTCCATATAGTCCCCAACAAGACGATACCTGTTGCTGAAAACGGCAGTCCGATTAAATGCCGACACCAACCGCTCTTTTACCGCCAGAAGCTGTTTCGCATGATCGAGATCCTTAACGTCATCATGAAAGTCAACCCGGTCATCATGACGCGCCACCCGGAATCGATACGGGCGATGGTACTCCTTGTTGGAGCGACGGACTTCAGCCTCATACCGATTGACCAGCTGCCGGGAAGAAGCGATATCCGCCTGTACCTGCCTTGAGATACTCTCTTCATAATACTGGGCTTTCTCATCATCCCCTCTGAGGTTAGCCTTAACCCAGCTGTCGACAGTGCCTGACAGGCGAGCCAAAGCCGTGCTGGTGGCTCCCAGTTCTGTTTTGTTCTGGCGGATTTCCCTTTTGTCCTGTCTTTTCTCGGACAAATTACCCCCCGCCACGACTCCGGCGACAAAAACCGACGCCACAACAAATAAAGCCAGATAGTACGCCTTCTGTACCATAGCTATTCCTTTCGAAACGTTTGCATCCCAGGGCAACCTCATCAAATCCCATGCCGGCTATGACTTTGGCCGCCGATGGGCTCTGGCAGGTCATTTGTGGGGACTTACCCCAGTTGGAAATATGGGTGCGAATAGATTCGTAGTGGGATTGTGACCATATTTGCGGAGGTAAGGCGCCAGCGCGATTCGCCTCGATTTATGACGATAAGAGGTGTCGAGATAACTGCAGAAACGCCGGACTGCGTTGACAGACTAGTGCCCTTGCTTGGCCTTTTTCTTTTTGTACTCCCGGGTGACAATGTCGAGCATCTGAAAACCCATGGCAGAATCGACGGCAAACAGCCTCTCGAGGATACTGTCCGCCTGAACGGCCATGTCATCCAGAGCATAGGCGGCGCCAAGCAATACCCATCCGGCGTTGAACATGGAATCGATATCAACCACCCGCCTGGCCTGCTCGGCGGACTCGCCATACCGCCCCTCAGAGAGATAAAGCATCCCCAGGGACTGAAGGCACTCCTTGTGGTCAGGCTCGTATACAAGGGTCTTCTTGAAACTCTTTTCAGCATCCTCGTTCTTACCGAGGCGTCTCTTGACGGTACCGAGGAAGTAGAACAGTTGGGCAGTACTGCCTCCGGCGGCCACACTGCGCTCGAAGTAGAACTCGGCGCTGTCGAGATTGTCAGCGGCAGCATAGCAACTACCGAGGGAAAAAAGAATAATCGCTTTGTCCGGCTCCAACTCCCGCGCCCGATGCAAAGCCGGAAGCGCTCGGCTGATACGACCAATCTTCGAATATTCCCGACCAAGATTTGTCAGATAGACCGCACTATTGGAGTCAAGTTTTACGGCAGTTTCAAAATACTTGATTGCCTCACTGGAGTTACCTTCGTTGCTTGAGAGCACACCCAGATTATTGCCGACCTCGGGCTCAAGGGGATTGATCTGATAGGCTCGTTCGAAATAGACTCGCGCCTGCTTCTGATCGCCGAGAGCCGAGTAGATTACTCCCAGATTCTTGACGGCCTCAAAGTTGTCAGGGGTAAGCCTCAGAGCGCTCTTATAGTTCTCAAGAGCTTGAGTATATTCTTTGGCCAACAATCCCTTTGCGCCTTTTTGCAGGTATATCTGCAACGAGTCCTGGGTATTGGCTAAGCCTGCAAATATGGCCAACAGCATAGTGAACGAAAGAACAAATAAAAGCTGCTTTCTAATAGGCATGGTGTTCATGACAGTTATACCAATTTACAAGTAAATGTATCCGATGATACACAACAGACCTGTAGAAGCAAGAGAAAAGATCGCTTCAACGTGTCTTTTGGGCTCAAAGTGCATACTGGTGACGAAGGGATTGCCGAAGGCGATGCTCTCGAATGCATCGTATCATCGTCTATAAAAAAAGCGGCGGAGCATCCTTGCTCCGCCTTTCGTACAGTGGGCATAGTGGGTTGCAGTTTGGTACACCATCCTGGTTACCAAGGGAGGTTCTATATATTAGTACGTATGTAGAGGCTGCTTTGTTCACTGAAAATGTCAGTTTCTCATTTGTGGGCGAGCTTCGTTTAACTGCATGTCTGCTCAGAAATTGGGAGGGCTGTTGTTTTTACCAGACGTTGCCGCTATATTCGCCCCATGCAAACAACCCTGCACATCACGGCGCTGGTGGCCGAGTTGCGAGAAGAAATCGTTGGCGGCACAGTGACAGCTGCTGAATTCTACAAGAAAGAACGCACCGCCTATTTCTTTATCAAGAAGGGGCGCTCGCACCGTGCGCTTGGATTTTCCTATCATCCCACCGGCTTCGGGACATTTGTAGTACCGGCATCGAAGGTCAGAATCGACACCCGCGAAAAGCCCTGGCCTGTATTCAAACTTGAAGGCGCCATCGTCACGCAGGTCAAACAACTCGGCTTTGATCGAATCTTTGAAGCCTGTATGAGTAAGGATGAGCAGATAACATCAATTGTTGTAGAGGCGCTTGGACCCAACGGCAACATCTGGCTGCTCGATGCCAGCCATACGAAACTGGCAACGCTGCGAAAGCGGACCTTCACAGAAGGCGACACCTACAAAACGCCGCCAACCCCGGACAAGCTAAGCCCTAGGGAACTGTCAGTTGTACGGCTTAAGGATCGGTTGGAAAAGGAAGATAAAGCATCGTTGTCGATAGTTGCTTTCATTAAAAGGAATATCCTCGGGTTCGACCGTACATTGGCAGAAGAAGTCGTCATACGCTCAGGCATAGGTCCGGCTGAGCGGTGTAGCCTCAATGACAACTCCCTTGAATCCATTATTACAAGCATCAATACCATTGTGGCTCGATTTGAACGACCTGGAGCAGGCTACTTGTACGACCTTACCGACGGCGTCGCTGTATACCCATTCAAACTGTCTTCAGTTGAGCAGCAATCGCAGAGATTCAAATCTCTCTCGCTGGCCGTTCTGGCTATGATCGGCGCTCGCCGGATACAAGTTGAAACAGCCGATGAACAGAAAGCAATCAAGGAAGCAACCAAACGCGCTGTGAAGCGCCTTGAGCGAAGACTTACGAAGATTGACAAGGATATCAAAGAGGCTTCCGGTTACGAGCAGTACAAACGAATGGGAGAACTCCTGCAGATCAACTTCGGCAAAATCAAAAAGGGGATGGAGGAGATTACTCTTGAGGATATTTACACTGAGGCTCACCACGAACTGGTCGTCCCGCTCGATCCGGCGCTCTCGCCCGCCGAAAACGTTAAGGTCTACTTCAAGAAGTATCGCAAGGGGCGCCAGGGGCTGAGGCTGCTGCAGCGGCGGTTGCTGGTTACAAAGAAGGAGCTGGCTCGTTTGTCGACAATCCAGTCTGAACTTGAAGATAACTTTGAATCAGCTTGTGCTCGCTACGGTCAGGAGATCAGGAGTCTCCTTCCGGGTGAAGCTGCACGGCGTGAAGTCCAGCCCAGGTTTCCATACCGCGAGTACACCCTAACCACCGGAGTGAGGATCTTCGTCGGACGTGGCGGCTCCGATAACGACCGTACCACCTTTGAATTCGCCAGACCTTACGAGCTTTGGTTTCACACCCAGCAGTGTGCCGGGTCACACGTGGTGATGAAGTTTCCTAACAAGTCGTTTGAGCCATCGAAGGCTGAGATCGAAGAGGCCGCCGCAGTAGCTGCTTACCACAGCAAAGCCGGAAGCGACTCGCTGGTACCGGTCATATACACCCAGCGGCGCTATATCCACAAGCCGCGCAAAGCCAAGCCGGGGCTTGTGACAGTCGAGCGAGAGAAATCGATCATGGTCGCGCCCCAGAAGCCCTCCCGCTCGGACTGATCGTATTCCTGTTTAACGGGTTGGGTTGAATATCAATATGAATGAACTCGACCAATAGACAGAGACGAGCCTGACTACCAAAAAACCGCTTGCCAAATGTAGGTTTATATAGTAAATTATATCTATCGAATTTGTCAACTTATACCAGGTAACCGAGGCATAGCCCTTGGCAAGCTGGTATGTATGTCTGACCGTAAGGTCCTGCACAGGATATGGTTGGTGTAAGTACTAAGGAATACGTAGTATAAAAACCTTTTGGAGTAAAACCCTAATCAGTTTTGCCGAACCATAACAAACAGAATTGTAGAAGATTTTTTATCCTGCAAGCCTTCAAACCTGATGAGAAAACAGTTGTTAACATATAACTTTATTAGGAGAAGACTATGATCAGATCAACGCTCATGACAGTGCTGATGGCCATGGCTCTTGTGGTCTCGTTTGGCTTGGCAACGGGGTCAATGGCTGAGGCGGCCGGAAAGCCCGGGGAGGTGAAAATCACCCCGCTAACCGGTCCATTTTCGGAGATTGACGCCTCGGGCGCGCTGGCTGCCGTAAAAGACCCGGCTGACCTCTGCCACGGCGAGTGGCATGGCAGCGCAGCTTACTACATAAGCGGATGGTTCCATGGGAACGAGTACTATGCCTGCTATCAGGACCCTATCGAAACGGGGTGCTTAAATACCTATCCTTTTGGCGTCACAGACATCAAATGGTATGTCTATGCTCAGGCTGCCGTTACCTTCGATATCCAGCCCCTGGTATACGACTACACGGTACCGGACGTCATCGGCCCCCCTCTGTGCGCCGGGCCTATTTACAATGTTTCTTTACCTAGCTCTGGTGAGTGGACTATAACCTTGCCGCTGGGCGACACTTGTTGCGTGGATGGACCATACTATGCCGGCGTCTATGTGCCCACGAACCTTGGAGCAGGCATTCTCGAAATTGCGACCGACGATGGAGTTACAGTTACTCCCCGCAGCGATGCCTCTTATAACGACTATGGGAGCGGCTGGGATGACTTAGTGGACGTCTATGGATTCACTTATAATCTGAAGCTGTGGTCAGATGGCTACAATTCCGATCAGAACCTGTGCGGGCTGCTGGTAATTCCTCCCGGGATTGATCTCTTTGAAACACCCGATGACGGCATGACGGTTGAGTCGACGTTCACGGTGAACCCTATTCCGGCTGACTTTTTCGGCCCCGGCTCTGACCCGTTTGACGGTATCATAGCGTTGCAGGGCTCGCCGCTTGCAACTTTGCCTCCAGATACCCTCGGCCCGACCGATGTTATCATCAAGCGTCTCGAACCCGTCGTGCTTGATGAACCGACCAGTGTAGATGCAGTTCCTATCCAATTAATAGCGCTATCACTGGTAAGTACCAGTCCCATTACGGTCACTTATGATGGTGGCCAGGACCCCGAACTATGGGACGTGGATATTTGCCTGTCGACCATAGGGTGGCCGCCACCTGGCTCTATGACCATTGTTCGTGACTGTGATTCAGGCGGTTCCTTTTATGCTAACTTTTTTGAGGTTCGGTTGAAAGCAACGTTTACTCGCCTGAATCCACCGGGCGGTCCTTGGGTGATAGACCCCTACAGAGCCACGCCGCACTTTATCCGCAGCGGCCGCTGGTCAACTTTCGTCCCGCCGCCGTTTTCAGTGTATACTGTGCCCGACTGGGTGGAGGTGGATACTGACTGCAACGGTTCCCCGGATTATTCTATCCCCCCAGACAACAGCAATTTCTATCCCGGTATAACTCTCGAGCCATGTCCTCCCGACCCTATATGCGGTGGCAAAGTCCTGACCTTACTGGAGGGGCCGCATATTGGTCACCGCATGCTGCCGTCACAAAGGACCTCGCCGCTGGTAGGGGCGTGTTGCCTGCCGAATGACAGCTGCATACTAACCGACAGGACCTGCTGCAGCTCATTGCTGGGTGACTACAAGGGCGACTATACGAATTGCTTCCCCGATCCATGCTTATCCTGCTGCCAAAATCGGGGGAATGTCGATGGTATTATCGGCGTCGGTGGACCAATCGACGTAGCCGACCTGACCTACCTGGTTAGCTACCTTTTCAAGAGCGGTCCAGCGCCGCCGTGTGAAGAAGAGGGCAATGCCGACGGGATTGTAGGTGTCGGAGGACCGATTGATGTAGCTGATTTAACATATCTCGTGGCATATTTGTTCAAGAGTGGCCCGGCACCACCGCCGTGTTAAGGTCAGGCGAATCCGGGCAAATGCATAAGGAGACTCAGCCTGACGGCCTGTCAGTGTATGGGCGTTTCCGGTACTGGCTGAAGGTTGTATAATCACTGCGGCAGTCAAAAAATACATAGACGACGTCAGGCGGGGCGACTATCCCGGCGAAGGAGATTCGTACCACAGTAACTAAGTGACTATTCCTAAATTCCACTCAGTATATGTTAATCAAGGTTCGGATGATTTAGTCAAAGCTCCGCTCGCTTGGTCAAGATTTCAACAACTCAGTTGAGGTTTTCCCATTGATTACATTGTCCCAACGCGGGGTTGTGGGCTTCCGATCTTTTTCCTCGTTGGAGAGCTGCCGAGCCTGACTACCAAAAAACCGCTTGCCAAATGCAGGTTTATATAGTAAATTATATTTATTGAACTTGTCAACTTATACCTTATACCAGGTAACCGAGGCATAGCCCTTGGCAAGCTGGTACGTATGTCTGACCGTAAGGTCCTGCGCAGGTTATGGTTGGTGCGGGGAGCTTTGAAACATGTTGCATAATATACAACGTTGACCAAAACCCGAATCGGTTTCGCTGAACTAGAGGAAAGGCAGAACCGCTAAGGGATTCTGCCTTATAAGCTTTTTTAGGAGAAGAGTATGAACAAATCAAAGCTCATGGCAACGCTGATGGCAACGGCTCTGGTCGTCTCATTCAGCCTGGCGACCGGGGAGAAGGCCGGACCGGTCGGAAAGCCCAGGGAGATGAAAATCACCCCGGTAGCCGGACCGTTTCTGGAGATTGACGCCTCAGGTGTGCCGGTCGCGCTAAAAGACCCCGCTGATTTCTGCGTTGACCAGTGGCAGGGAGAACCTTACTATATCATTGAGCATTGGTTCACGGGGAATGAGACCTATGCAGTATATCAGAATCCTACCGAGACCGGCTGCATTAACACCTACCCGTTTGGCATTACCCACATTATCTGGCACGTCTATGTAGAAGTCGCGTGTACACTGGATGTTCAACCTGTTATCTACGAGGATGTTGGCACGCCTACTTGCCCGGTGCCGGGGGATGATCCAATTCACTACGGCGACTCAATCTACGTCTTCGAGCTTACCCCTGGTGGAAAGGTGCTTACCATGTCTTTGGTCGATACCTGTTGCGTGAATGGCCCCTACTTTGCAGGAGTCATTGTTCCCACCTATTGCGGCCCAGATACTGTGAACATTGTAACTGATGATGGTGTCGAAGTTCTACCGCAGAACTGTCGCACCTACAACGATTGGAACCCTGAACTTGGTTGGAGGGACTTAGTAGCGGACGAGGGGGCTCCGGGGAACCTGTCGCTCTGGTCGCAAGGCTATAACACCGATCAGAATCTGTGCGGGAAGCTGGTAATTCCTCCGGGGGTCGATCTCTTTGAAACGCCCGATGACTACATGACAGTTGAGTCGACTTTCACGGAGGACCCTATTCCGGCTGGCTTTTTTGGCCCTGGCTCTGATCCATTTGACGGTATTATTGCATTGGAAGGCTCGCCGCTTACGACCTTACCGCCAGGCACCCTCGGACCGACTGACGTCATCATCGAGCGTCTCGATACGGCCAAGCTTAACGTTATCCCCAGCGCGGACACAGTTGCTATCCAATTAGTTGCCCTATCGCTGAAAAGCACCAGTCCCATTACGGTCACTTATAATGGCGGCATAGATCCTGAAGACTGGCAGGTGGATGTCTGTCTGTCTGACCCCTCCTCTCCACCGGATGGCTTCATGTATATCAACCGTCCCTGCGACTCAGGCGGTTCATTTACTGTCGGTTTTTCTGAGTTAATTCCGTTGAAAGCGACATTTACTCCCGTGCTGGGTGGTCCTCCTCCTGTAGTGGCGGACCCTTACAGGACAGGTTCGCGTTCTATTGATAACGGTCGCTGGTCAACTTACGTCCCAGAGCCGTTCTCTGTTTATACTGTGTCCGACTGGGTGGAGGTGGATACTGACTGCGACGGCTCTCCGGATTATTCTATCCCCCCGGACAGCGGCAATTTCTATCCTGGTATTGCGCTGGAGCCATGTCCTCCTGACCATATATGCGGTGGAAAAGCCCTGACATTACTGGACGGACAAAATATTGATCACCGCATGCTACCACCACAAAAGACTTCGCCGCTGGTAGGAGCATGTTGTTTGCCGGACAAAAATTGTATTCTTGCCAATTCGATCTGCTGTGACACTTTGGGGGGCAAGTATATGGGTGATTACACGAACTGTTTCCCTAATCAGTGTACCTGTTGCCAAAATCGGGGGAATGTCGATGGCATTATCGGTATCGGGGGCCCAATTGACGTAGCCGACCTGACCTACCTGGTTAGCTACCTTTTCAAAAGCGGTCCGGCACCACCGTGTGAAGAAGAAGCCAATGCCGACGGGATTGTAGGTGTCGGAGGACCGATTGATGTGGCTGATTTAACATATCTCGTGGCATATTTGTTCAAGAGCGGCCCGGCACCACCGCCGTGTTAAGGTCAGGCGAATCCGGGCAAGTACTGTCAGGAGACTAGAGGTTGTCCCAAAAGGTGCCATTCCTACTCGCGTAGGGCGGCGGCTTGTCTCCCACCAATTAGCGGCGGACATAAAGCCCGACGCTACGCGGAGAGAAGTCCCTTTTGTTTATCACTAGCGCGTAGGGGGTGGCCTTGTGTCACCCCTCGACTCCGCTCAGGATAACGGTCGTAGGCTACCTCATTGTTAATGTCATGCTACTTCTCCCACCGTCATGGTGAGCAAGTAGTGTTACGGCGATTAACCAACATCATGGTAAGCCGTCCAGGTCCGACCCTGTCGGGCGGAGTCGAACCATGACTAAGGATTCCCCGCGTGAAACTACTTGTCCATTTTTTCCAAGATGGTCTTCCGCAGTTCGACAGCTTCCATCAGGTCAGGGTCATACCTTAACGCGCTGTCGCAACTGGCCAGGGCTTCTGGCAAGCGATTGACTTTATGAAGAGCATTACAGCGGTTATACCAGGCAGCAGCGAAGTCATGCTTATACACTAGGGCACTATCGCAGCTGGCAATAGCTAGTTGGTAGTTTCCTAACCGGCCAAGGGCAACACAACGCCCAGCCCACGCTAGGTGATAGTCGTGCTTGTATTTCAATGCACTGTCGTAGGATGTGACCTCGCTTACGTATTGACCCAGTCGACCAAGACTAGCACCGCGACAATACCACGCTTCTGAGAAACTATGTCTGTATACCAATGCACTATCGTAGTTCCGCGCTGCCTCTTCGTACTGGCTCATATGGAACAGAGCATTACCCCTGTTGTACCATGCAATAGCGTCGTTCGGACGATATGCTAGAGCACTATCGCAGCTTTTGATAGCCTCTAGGAAGCGCCCCATTGCCACGAGGCTGGCGGAGCGGTTTAACCAAGCGTCCTGTAAGTCATGTTTGAGCACAAGGGCGCTGTCGTAGCTAGCAACAGCTTCTCCATGCCGACCAAGATTGTGAAGGGCGATGCCTCTATTATACCATGCTATATGATTTACGGGATCGTAGATCAATGCGCTGTCAAGACTCGTCACGGCTTGGTGATAGTGAGCATGAGCACTTTCACGATCGCCTTTGTCTAAGACGCTTAAGCTCCATAGGTAATAAGCGGTTGCGCGGTTCATGTATCCTTCAGCTCTAGACGAATCATCCTGCGTGGCTACTATAAAATAATTGAAATGGGTAATTGCTTTGTCATAATACTCAAGGCCAATCGCTACCAAGCCGGAATCCATTGCGGACACTGTGATCTTTGCAAGACACATCGCAGATTCCTTGAGCTTTTTCTTCTCTTCCGGGGAAATCTCGCTTTTTCCGGCCAGCTCGTTGAGCTTTTCCTTGTAGAGATCCCATTCGCAAAGAACTTCCTTCACGTCCTCCTTTGTCAGAGGTGGGTGAATAAAGAAGTTTATGATGGCTGCAAGAAACAATAAAGCTGATATTGCGAGCCCAACGCGCCAAACCCGGAGCTTTCTCAGATCGTCTGGTTTGTCAAAAAAGACTTTAACTATACCTAATAAAGCGGCTGCCCCAAGAACAATTAGAAGAACCCACTCCATCACACGGAAGCCTCCTCTATCATGCTTCGAAGATTTTGCCCGGATTCAGGATGTTGTCGGGGTCAAAGACCTGCTTGATGCGTTTCATGTAGCATAACGTGGTGGCGTCAAACTCCAGGCCTATGTACTTGTTCTTCGCCAGGCCGATGCCATGCTCGCCGGTAAGCGTGCCGCCCAGTTCAATCACTTTCTTTAACATGGTTTCAATGCTCTTGTCGATCAACTGCAGCTCCTCGGGAGTGCCTGTCATCGAGAGAAAGCTGACGTGGATATTGCCGTCTCCAGCGTGACCGAACGTATTTATGCGCAACGGGCTGGTGCGGTTCATCTCTGCCACGAAGTCAATCAGCGCCGGGATTTGCGAATTGGGAACGACCGTGTCCTCCGAAATCTTGGCGCGTGCCGATTCTTTGACGGCTTTGGAAACATTGCGACGAACCTGCCACAGGCTCTCGGCTTTAGCTGGATCGCTTTCAACATGAATTAAGGAACAGTTGTTCTTTTCGCAGAATACTCGTACAGACGCTGTCTGCTTCTCTACCTCTTCACCCGATGTCTCGATAAGTAGCGCAGCCATACCCTTCTGGAGGTATTTGCTTTTCTCGTACTCAATAGAGCACTCCACAGCGTCAGCATCGATGAACTCCATGACAGTGGGAATGATTCCCTCGCTCGTGATATCCGTCACAGTCTGGGCAGCATCGTGGGCATCCTCAAAACCGGCAAGAATAGTGGCACCGACCGAAGGCGTATCAATAAGCCTGACGGTGATCTCCGTAATAAGCGCCAGCGTCCCCTCCGAGCCGACAAGGATATCCCCCAACGCAAATCCATGATTGCTGTTGTAGATGCCGGTCTTAATGACCTCACCGTCGACAGTGACAGCTCTCAAACCGAGTACATAGTCTTTGGTAACGCCGAACCGACGGCAGCGCAGGCCACCGGCGCACTCTGCCACATTGCCGCCGAGAGTGCATTCTTCGTAGCTGGCCGGGTCAGGAGGATAGGTAAGCCCATGTTTCTCTGCAACATCCTTGAGGTTCTTGGTGATAACGCCGGGGCCACAGGTGGCTCTCTTTCGTTCAGGGTCAATTTTTAGATAGTTGATCCGCTCCGTTGAAAGCACTAATCCACCTTCTATCGGCACGCAGCCGCCGGAGAGACCTGTCCCCGCCCCACGGGCGATAATCGGCACTTTGTACTTCTGGCAGAAGCGAACGGTAGTGATAACATCGTCTTCGGATTGTGCCAACACAATTGCCAGGGGAGTAACCTCTTGCTCGGTGGCATCACAGAAGTAGTCCTCCCGCTCGGTGAGGTCGGTGATAAGCGATGTTGGTTCCTGGAGTAGATGGGATAGGTCTCTCAGGTTTAACTTGCTCATACATACAAGAATGGTATGTGGCAGTGTACTGTCAAGTCCAAGTGGGGCAAAACCGGAAGAGGTTCTGCTTAGCAAAGGATGGGGGCAGATGTAGACTCGCCGTTGGCGAGCCGCCCACGAAATGTCAGGGATTCTGACCTACCTTACTTCTTTGCAGCAGCTTTGGTGGAGGCGTTGGATGCAGCTCCCGACGCGGGTTTTGATCTCTCTGAGGAGGATGACGCACTTGACACTGACCCAGGTGACGTGTCTTTCTGGCGCTCTTTTTCAGCAGCCGCTTTGTATGCAGCGCTGCGGTAGTCAGTTATGTAGAACCCGGAACCCTTGAATATGAATCCGGCTCCCCCGGAAATGATTCGCTTGACCTTTCCCCCACATACAGGGCAGTTTTCCACGGGTGGTTCACTTATCGTCTGGAACGCTTCGAACTCGTGGTGACAATTCTCACAGCGATACTGATATGTTGGCATTTTTTATTGCACTCTCTCAGATTCTTGGAGACCAACGGTGTGATTGTTTTGAGTCAGTCATCAACCATACCGCCAGCCGCGGTCGCGCACTAACCGTGGATTAGGCTTCCACTCTGCCAGTCTGGCGACAGGTTTGCTCTTCACTTTCGGTGGAGGAGCTTCTTTCCTCTTAGAGGGTATAAAGACTTTGGTTTCCTTCTCTGGTGCGATGCTGAACGATTCTTCTGCGGCGCGGATGATTTCAGGCATCAATCCTTCCTCAGCAACCTTTTCGGTGAACTTGCGCCGGCCGTTGACCAGATCGCGCAGGTACTCATCAATCTGATCTCGGGAATAGTACTTCTCGGGCACGTACGAACTCAAATCGGTGCCTTCCGCCGAGACGATTTCCTCGGTGCCCAGGAAGCTCTCGCGGTACTGGTTGGTACCGCGTAAATCACCGCGCTGAATGGCGGCCATTGTATCTATCGGCACCCGTTCAGTCTTGCGTACGACCTTCTTTGGACCGCCCTTTTCACTCTGTTCAATGATTTCGCCCATGCCGCCGGTGTTGTACTGGTAGAAAAACACTTTGCCGGGATAGTTAGACGACAAGTCCATAATGATCTTATAGAACAGGTTTACCTTGTGCGCGCGCGAGCCCACGATAAACGGGTCGGTACCAACTGTGCGCACCGACTCACCGGCTTTCGCAGGGTTGGAAGCATAGCTGTGGCTCGATTCGCCCCAGAGGTAGGCCAGTGCCGCTTGGATCGGAGTCAACCGCTGGGCAAATGCCATGATTGTATTTCGACGGGTGATAAAGGCAAAGACTATACCGTCCAGCTCGTCGAGCGGCGGCAGATTGAGAGACGGGTACCAAATGTTCTTCATGGAAAATGGCCAGTGACCCCGCTTGATCTTCAACTGCTTTTTCATGATGACGCCACGACCATTTCCGCAGAGGTTCTCATCAAGGAAATCAGGGTAGCCATCGGCATTAATCATCACGTTTTCATACAGCGCACTCTTGTGCACAAGGGCATTATACATCGACTCTTGCAGTTTGCTGTCTACGTCAGTCTTGACAAAGTAGTTCTGTTCCGAGCCATAGGCCGAACCGTCATTTTTCAAGAAACAGATATCATCCTGGCAGACAAGTGTACGCTCGCCTTTTGACCAATCCAGGCCAAGCTGGTGACACGACCAGGTGCTTTTGCCTGTCGCCGACAGACCAAACAGAAAGACACCGTACTTCTTCAACTTGTTGGTGCGGGCATCACGGATGATGACAACCTTCGTACCTGCGTGCAAACCCAGCATGCCCAGAGTATCTGCTGCAAGCATGCCGTTGCGCAGGAACCCCTTCTTGTCCTCACCGAGATAGTCTGAGCCAAGTATCAGGGTTAGATTATGATCGGCCAGAACCAGCGCCTGCTGGTGGATGTGGTGCTCTTCGGGAATGTGAATGAGGGTGAACTCCGGCCCGGGTGCTTTAGTCACCGGCCCCATGGTGTGACCCCACATGTAGGCAAGGCGGTAGTTCTTCAGGTCAGCTACTGACATGTACAGGTTGCACTTAGGGTTATATTCGGAGTTTTGCCCCATCTGGCGTCGCAGCCGAACCAATGGCAATGTCTCCATCAAGTGAAGAACCTTGTCCAGCTCAGCGGGTGCGCTGGCAATGATTTGTCTCTTTTGGTCAGTCAGATGGAATTCGCGGATTTTTTCCGAGCCTAAACAAACTGTCTTTTCAGCGATGCGGCTGGAGACAGCCGAACGCCAACCCCAGGAGCCGAACTTCGTTTGCGTGCCGGTCTGAAGCGCCGGTTCGCGGAGGTCTTCCAGCTTCACATCCTTGATGTTGGTCCCATTCAAACGGCGTTGTAAGTCCCGATTGAATCGGGCATACAATTCAACATCGTAAAGTGAGTCAGACATCCCCTCTATTCCTTAGGCAGAATTTCATCTTCATCGAAGAAAAATGCCACTTCAGTCTTGGCGGTAGCCACGCTGTCCGACCCGTGCACCACGTTTTTCTCAATGGAGGTAGCATACTCGCGCCGGATCGTGTTGTACTTGGCCTTGGCTGGGTCGGTAGCTCCCATCAGGTCACGCCAGCGTTCTATCGAGCCATGTCCCCCAATGACCAGCACCACAATAGGCCCCGAGGTCATGAATTCTACCAAGGGTCTGTAGAATGGCTTATTCTCATGGACAGCGTAGAATCTCTCGGCTTCCTCTCTGGTGAGCTTCAGGACTTTCATTCCCCGCAAAATCAAGCCGGCGTCCTCGATCCTGGTTATGATCTTGCCGACGAGCTTACGGCGCACGGCGTCCGGTTTTATGATGCCTAACGTATTTGCCAAGCTGACCTCCTAACCTATCAAATCCCGGATTCGCGATTTCAGCGCTTCCGGCGGGATTGCCGCTATGTTTACTTTATACGCCTTGGTCACCCTAAAGAGCTGGTGGAAATTACGGCGCTGTAAGTCCTCCTGGTCTGCTGACGAAGCCAACAGGTACGGATTGAAAAACGGCTGTGTCTTAAACGGCGTCATCCCCGCCTCGGTTGGCAGGCGATATTTGCCTTCGGTGATGAAGTCAAGGGCATCGACTTCGGCAAGCTTCTCTACTGCCGGAGCATTCGGTTCGTAACAAAGCATGACGATAACCTTCAACCGGGATCGTTTGACGTATCTATCGGGACCGCCGATCCATGCTGGATCGACCATCGCCCGTGAATCCTCCGTTCCCCAGTAACAGTACGGTTCTCCTAAATCCAGAGGGCACTCATCTCCCAACTCTTTCATATTCGTCCAATCGGCCCGCTTAGTTACGACATTCTCACACTTACTGCGGTCGAAGATGCGTGCGTAGCGCGGGAAAGTCTTGGCGATGGAGGTTTTGAAATAAAACTTCCGCTCGGGGGCATCGGCAATAGCCTCGTTTCCCCGATATCGTACAAATACCCAGTCATTGGTAAGGAAGCGGACGTCACTGTCCTCCAGGAGCCGGATTAAAGATGACCCGCGATTCACTCCCTTCGGGCCGATTAGAGCTAGACCATCATCACCATAGTCAAGACATGCTGCTCGGATGCCATGGACATCCAACAGCCGTTCGCTGGCCTGAGCCACCATGCTCAAAGCCCAACTTCTGACCTGCCCGTAATATGTTGTGTTAAACAACACAGCGGTTTTCATAGCCGGGTTGTAGTAAGCATACGGCGTCCTGCCCGGTACCCCATCGACAGCATAGATAATTCCATGCGGTTCCAGGTCGGATTCCAGTTGAGCAGGATACCAGTTCTCGACCCAGAAATCATAAAGGTGCGGAACGTTGGTACGCAACTGGATGATGATGCCATTGATATTGGCATTCCATTCGAAGTAACGGTCATAGGGAAGAGCGGCTTCAGCCTCTTGTACTAGGGCGTCACGCTCCTCAACAGAAATCTCAGTCTCGGCTTCAGTCATATGCCGCGGGTGGGTCATCACATTCTGCAAAGCGACACGCTTGTACTTGGGCGACTCCTGCAGCTTGGACATAGCCTCAATGATGCGGTCAGTCCCTTCCTCAA
The DNA here is from genome assembly GCA_964416195.1 of uncultured Ignavibacteriales bacterium. Lineage (GTDB taxonomy): Bacteria > Zixibacteria > MSB-5A5 > GN15 > FEB-12 > CAYQDB01. Next base: position 110,386 of record CAYQDB010000001.1, on the reverse strand, counting down.
TATTCTCCATGGAGGCAGCGTAAGAAAGGCGGATATTCTCTTCGGCACCAAAGGCACTGCCAGGAACGACAGCAACAGCAGCTTCCTTAAGCAGGTAGTATGCCAAACCGTACGAGTTTCGGATTTTCATACCACCAAATTCAGTGTTGTAGTACGCAGAGACATTCGGGAAAAGGTAGAACGCGCCCTGTGGCTCATAGCAGGAGATATCCGGAATACGCCGTAGCTTGTTCAACATGTAGTTGCGGCGCGTCTGAAACTCGGCGACCATTCGGTTGATTTCCGCTCGGTGCCCGGAAAGCGCCTCAGCCGCCGCCTTCTGCGCGATTGAATTGGCATTAGAGGTGGTGTGCGACTGCACAATATTCATGGCAGCGATAATCTCGCGTGGCCCGGCGGCGTATCCGATCCGCCAACCGGTCATGGAATACGATTTCGAGACCCCGTTGATGATGACAGTCTTCTCTTTGATCTTTTCGCCGAGAGAAGCAACTGAGCAGAAACGGTAATCATCATAGATGACGTTTTCATAAATCTCATCGGAAACGATCAACAATCCCTCAGCTACCGCAATCTCGCAGACTTCCAGCAGTTGCTCACGGGTGTATGCCCCACCGGTGGGGTTGGACGGATTATTGATGATGAGCGCCTTAGTGTTGAAATTGATATTAGCTTTCAACTCATCCGGAGTAATGCGAAAACCGTTTTCCTCACGAGTGGGCACAATCACAGGCTTGCCCTTGACCATCAGAACCTGTTGTGGGTAGGAAACCCAGTATGGCGCGGGTATAATAACCTCTTCATCTCGGTTGAGAATCGAGACAAACAGGTTGTACAAGCCCTGCTTGGCGCCTGAGGAAACGATAATTTCATTGTTCTGATATTCAAGGCCATGGTCTTCCCTGAAACGGCGGCGAATGGCTTCCTTGAGTTCGGGGATTCCATCGTTGGCCGTGTACCGGGTGAAGTTATCATCGATAGCTTTCTTTCCTGCTTGCTTGATATCCGCCGGCGTGGGGAAATCCGGCTCACCGACGGAGAAATCAATGACGTCAATTCCCTCAGCCTCCATCGCCTTGGCTTTGGCGTTGATGCGCAGGGTAGGAGAAAGCTCCAGGCGACCAATCCTGTTGGAGATCATCGTTTATTCCTTGTCCGGACCGCTTGTCGATGACGACTTCTGCGGCAGTTTGGTCTCCTTGCTTCTCTCTTTCTCAGCCAGTTTCCTGACCCATTCTTCGAGATCAAACCCGGAAAGCGACTTCACAACCGTTGGCAACTGACTCATCATCGATGCCAACTCTCCCGTGATCTTGGAGGTTCCCATTTTTCCGTCGTTTGAGACCATCACGATCTTTTCTACTTGGGAAATTGGTGCAGCCATCTCGCGAGCCAGGTCAGGAAGTTTCTCGAAGATCATTTGCATCAGGGCCGGCTGCGAGCAGGCATTCCACGATTCGGTCTTCTTGCGCAAAGCTTCTGCCTCGGCCTCTCCGATCTTTTTCACGAGCTCAGCTTCGACAATTCCCTGAATGCGTTTAGCCTCAGCCATCCCCTTGGCTTCAGCCTCGAGCCGGTATTGCTCAGCTGCGGCCGGTTTGCGCACTTTGGCCTGTAGCTCTTGCTCAACGCGGTCGATTTCCCTTTTCTCCAGTTCAATGTCAGACTCTTTTTCGATCAGTTTTACTTTGGCCTCTTCAGTCTTCAAGTCCTGATTGAGCTTATGCCGCTCCAACTCGTAGGCGAAATCGGCATCGGCTTTCTTCTGGTTCAAATCCACTTGCAGTCTAGCCTTTTTCAACTCAAAATCCTGATTGGCTTTTGTAACTTCGGTGTCGGCCACAATTTTGGCAATGTCCCCTTCTTTCTTTGCCTCTGCCGACTTGATAATCGCATCGCGGGCGGCTTCTGCCTCGGCGACTTCCGCATCACGGCGCGCTTCCACGATGCGTGGTTTACCCAATGCTTCGAGGTAACCGGAAGGGTCGGTAATTTCCTTAAGGTTGAAGGAGAGCAGTTTCAAGCCCATATTGGCGAAATATGGACTGACATCATCAAACACTTTGCTGGTGAAATCCTTGCGGTTCTTGTTCAAAGATTCGAGGTTCATAGTGCCAATAAAAGCCCGTGTCGAACCCTCCAGAGTGCGCAGCGCCACATCGCGGATATCGGTCAACTGCTTGCCCAAAAACTGCTCGGCAGCCAGGTGGATTGAACCCCCATCACCAGCAATTTTCACTTCCGCCGTCCCTCTTACTGTGCAGCGGATACCATTGGTCGAGATGGCATCCTCCACCTGAATGTTCATGGGGATGATCTCCAAAGGAAGGATCTGGGCCTGCTCGATAAACGGTCGCACGAACGTACCCCCACCGATGCGGAAGCGGTACCCTATCTGGCGCACGGACCCATCAGGCAAAGTGACAGAACGCTTCTTTCCTCCGGAGATAATCAACACCTCGTTTGGCCCGACCTTACGGTAGTTTTTCAGGACAACCACCACGATCGCCGTGGCAACCACCACGACTGCAATGATAACTATTATAAGGGTACTCACGGCTATACTCTCCTTACAGAATAATGAAGGGCGGCGTTGTCCCACCGCCCAAAAGCTATTTTTGGCATCGAAGATAACATGCCAGCACCGGAAATGTCAACCGATCTTTATCGCTATCAACTAGTATTTCTTACCGAACAGCTCCGGGCGTCTGCCGCCTTGCTCGCTATCGATAACAGTACATCATTAGTCTCTCTGGCAAGCTGACTCACACTAATGGGGCTATCCTTTCATCAGCATGGCAATGGCAGTGACATCGACAATGTCATCGACGGAGCAACCCCGGGAAAGGTCATTGGCCGGTTTGGCCAGCCCCTGAATAATGGGCCCGGTGGCGGTCGCGTTGGCAAGACGCTCGGTCAGTTTGTAGGCAATGTTACCGGCGTCGAGATCAGGAAAGATGAGCACATTGGCATCGCCGGCAATTTCAGAATCAGGGGCTTTCCGCTTTGCAACCTCAGGCACAATCGCAGCATCGACCTGGAACTCCCCGTCGACCTTGAGGTTTGGATAGTCTGATTTTAGTATTTCGAGGGCCTTAAGCACCTTATCAACATCAGCATGTTTGGCCGAGCCTTTGGTAGAGAAAGAGAGCATGGCAATTTTAGGTTCCAGCCCCAGCAGGTTCTTCATAGTGTCAGCGGTCGATACGGCAATCGACGCCAACTGCTCGGCGTTCGGATTGGGAACGACGGCGCCGTCGGCATACAGGAATACCTTGTCGCGCACATCACGGTATTTGGGGATAATCATAAGGAAACAACTCGACACGGTCCTGATGCCTTCTTTCAGACCGAGTACCTGAATACCGGCGCGGAGAACATCGCCCGTAGTATTAATGGAACCGGCGACCGAGGCGTCAGCCTTGTCGTGCCGCACCATCATCGCTCCGAAATAAAGAGTCCCGGCTATGGTAGTTCTGGCCTGCTCCTCGGTGATTCCTTTAGCCTTGCGGATTTCCATAAACTCAGAGACGAAACTGTTGTAGTCATCAGAATACACGGGGTTAATGACCTCGGCCTTACCAAGGTCCAAATCGTGCTCCTTGGCCAGTTCTTCGATCCGCTCCTTTTCGCCCAGCAGTGTCACAGAGGCGATCCCTTCTGCAAGAATCTTTTTAGTGGCCTGGATCATGCGGGGTTCAGCGCCTTCCGGCAGGACCACCCGCCGCTTCTTGGCTCTTGCTTTATCCTTTATCGTGGAAAGAACGTTCATCACAAGATCCTGTTACAAGTCCTTTGTACAACCTTCTTGTTTCAATGGGCTGAGGTTATCGTTTAGGTTTGGGTCTGCCAGATAGGCTTCAATAAAGCGATCTATGTTGCCGTCCATCACTCCCTGGACATCGCCAGTTTCCACCGACGTTCGGTGGTCCTTAACCATGTTGTAGGGATGAAAGACATACGATCTGATTTGGGAACCCCATTCGATCTTCTTTTTGGTCTTTTCGTACTTTTCCATCTTCTGGGCTTCTTCTTCCTTCTTGAGCTGGTACAGCCGGGACTTCAAGACTGTAAGTGCCGCATCTTTGTTCTTATGCTGGCTCCGTTCTGACTGGCACGTGACGACAATTCCGGTCGGAATGTGGGTAATGCGAACCGCCGATGAAGTCTTGTTGACATGCTGCCCCCCGGCCCCAGAAGAACGGTAGGTATCAATCCGCAGATCGTCTTCCTTCATTTCGATATCCAGGTTTCCCCGGACAACGGGATAGACATGAACCGAGGCGAACGAGGTGTGCCGCCGGGCATTGGCGTCAAACGGCGATATGCGCACCAGCCGATGAACACCGGATTCGGCCTTGAGAAAACCGTACGCGAACTCCCCCTTGACTTCGATGGTGGCCGACTTCAGACCCGCTTCCTCACCAGGCTGGTAGTCCATCAACCGGGCGGTGAAGTTCCGCCGCTCTACCCAGCGGTTGTACATCCTGAAGAGCATATCGGCCCAGTCCTGAGACTCAGTACCCCCCGCCCCCGGGTGGATTGTCAGGATAGCATCGCGGTGATCGTCGGGACCTGAAAGGAGAGCTGAGAACTCAAACCGCTCAAGCTCCCGGACAAATTCATCGAGCGCCTTCTGGAGTTCTTTGGCGTCGGCGCTGCTGTCATCGGGGGAAGCTATATCAAGAAGTTCTTCAATGTCGTTCAAATCCGCCGCTATCTTACCGTGCGACTCAACCCACTTCTTGTGAACAGAGATTTCGCGAAGGACAGCCTGCGCCGCCTGGTTATCGTCCCAGAAACCCGGCTTGGCGGTCACCTGCTCAAGTTCACCAATCCTCTTTGACCTGTTTTCAAGGTCAAAGATACCTCGCTAGTTTGTCAAGCTGGCTTTTCAACTCTGGTACTCTAGTTCTGAGTTCGGCTATCATCATACTCTCGCGCCTCCATTTCAACGGACACAAAATATAAACTTATCCGTGTTCCGGGTCAAACAGATTCGGCTAAAAATCGCCATTTCTTTCACAAGCGTCGCTATAGCTCGGAAAGGTAAAAGAGAGTTGACAACCCCGAAGCCTGGGATATCTTGCGCTCCTGTCATGGAACTTAAAACAATTGTCGTCGGTCCTCTTGAGGTTAACTGCTATCTTTACTGGAACAAGGCGTCAAAAGACGCCGTCGTGATCGACCCGGGAGGAGATGAGGAGCTCATATTCGAGGCCATTGCTTCATCAGGCGCCGAGCCACGTGCCATTTTACTAACCCATGGCCACGGCGACCACATTGCCTCTGTGCAGACAGTCATGGAGAAGTTCCGGATTCCGCTCTATATCGGCAAGGCTGATCGGGATCTTCTGGCCAATCCGCCGGAGTTTCTCTTTTCCTTCTATGGCAAACCGATCCAGTCACCACAGGCAGATTTCCTCGTCACCGATGAGCAGTTGCTGATGTTCGGTTCAGTCGCTTTGCGGGTTCTGTCGACCCCCGGTCATACCCCCGGTGGCGTCTGTTACCTTGACGAGCAAGAGGGGATTCTTTTCTGCGGCGACACTCTGTTCTCCGGTTCTATTGGGCGAACTGATTTACCCGAAGGCTCCCACGACCAGCTTATTGAATCGATCAGCAACAAGATATTGACTTTGCCGGACGAGGTTGTATGTCTACCCGGTCACGGACCACAGACGACTGTCGGTGCAGAACGAAATAACAACCCCTTTCTGGCCGGCGGCTATGCAGTCTGAGCAACTCCAATTGACTCCCCTATCTCAGCCTGGGTTGAGTGATTATCATTGTCACTGCGACTACTCCATCGACGCCGAAGGTAGTATCGACGATTATTGTGAAGCAGCTCTTCAACGCAACCTAGCGGAGATCTGCTTCACGACACACTATGATACCAACCCGGCGGTGCCGTTGATCGGTTGCTTTATACGTGTCAACGGTGAGAACAGACCGACCAACCCCGACAACCTGGAGCCCTACATTGTGGACGTGCGACGGGCGAATGAGAAGTTCTATCCGATGGGTCTATCGGTCAAGCTGGGAGTTGAGATTGGCTGGTGGGAGGGGTGCGTTGACCTCGTTATGGAACTGAGAGAGCGATACGCCTTCGATCATGTTCTATGTGGCATACATAACGTCGACAATCGGTGCCTTGCTTCCCACCGCTTTGCCGAGTTTTTCAGGGATTGCGCGGTTGAAGAGCTGGTAGCGAAGTACTTCCGGCAGACAGTGCTGGCTGCTCGATCGGGTCTGTTTGATGCCATCGCCCATCTTGGGTACTACATGAAGTACGGCTTCGCTTATTATGGGGAGACTCTGAAGTCCGCTCACAAGCCATACCTTGAAGAACTGTTTGACACCCTGAAGGAAACCGACACTGCCCTGGAAATAAATACCTCTGCCATCAGGCACGGATTCCATGAATACTATCCCAGAATGGCGATAATCAATGCTGCCAAGAAAGCGGGGGTGGCGGTTAAGTTCCTGGGCTCGGATGCCCACAAGCCGAAACAGATAGGCCTTGACTTTGAAGCAGCAGCGGCACTGGTGCCGGATGCGATCGTATCATGCGACGACTGATACAACATCGTAAGTCGGTTTCCAAACCCTTCAAAGACGGGCGAGAAACTCGACATTTATTCTGGGTCTCTCTGATATGCCAATAAAAACATTCAAGAAACTTCATCGTTCGTTTTATGCACGGCCCACGCTTGAAGTGGCGCGTGATCTTCTCGGGAAATACCTTGTCTACCATTCACCGCAGGGAAAACTTTCAGCCAGGATCGTTGAAGTCGAAGCCTATATCGGCACAGATGACCCGGCTTGTCATGCCTCCAAGGGACGAACCAAACGCAATGCAATCATGTTTGGTCCGCCGGGCTTTGCATATATCTACTTTGTCTACGGCATGTACCACTGCCTGAATTTTGTTACTGAACCGGAAGGTTTTCCAGCGGCGGTGCTGTTGCGCGCTGCCGAACCGGAGCTGGGGCTGGACATTATGCGCAGCCTCTCCCCCGGAAAGAGAGGGAATCATCTGTTGGACGGGCCCGGGAAGTGTTGTCGGTCGTTCGGCCTTACCAGAGATCAGAATGGTCTTGATTTGACCGGCTACCGGATGTATCTTGAAGACCACGCTATAGTAACTGTCAATACCGGACGATCGCCGCGAATTGGTGTGAAGGTCGGCACCAATCGGCAATGGCGCTTCTATGACAAGGATTCACAGGCCGTTTCCAAATTACATTGAGAACAAAACTCCAACAAAGGATAGATTATAATGGCAAACACTCCCACCCACAAAACTAAGATCCTATCCAAACCAACAAGGGCCAGGCACCCTCGAAGCATTGTCCAGCGAGGGAACCTCACTCTCCCGATCTCGGTATTCGGGAATGTAATGAAGCAGTTTGATGCTGCGGCCCGAAAGTTGAATCTCGATGCCTCCCTGCGGGATTTAATGAAAGCTCCCCGGCGGAGTACTATTGTCAACCTTCCGGTGCAGATGGATGATGGGTCATTCAAAATGTTCACAGCCTATCGGGTTCAGCATTCTATCGCGCGTGGTCCAGCCAAAGGGGGGATTCGCTATCACCCCGATGTCACTCTGGATGAGGTGCAGGCACTCGCATCGTGGATGACATTCAAATGCGCCGTGGTGAACATCCCCTTTGGTGGCGGCAAAGGGGGTATTGTGTGTGAACCACAGAAGATGTCACCGGGGGAGCTGGAGCGGTTGACCCGCCGGTACGTAGCGGATATGATGCATTTGTTTGGTCCCGACCGGGATGTACCGGCTCCCGATGTTGGCACAGGGCCGCAGGTAATGGGCTGGTTCATGGACACTTACTCAATGCGTGAGGGACATGCCGTGCCTGGCGTGGTAACCGGCAAGCCGATTAACTTGGGCGGGTCACATGGACGACTTGAGGCCACCGGTCGCGGTGTGATGATTTCCACTCGCGAAGCCGCCAAGCACCTAAAGCTGCATCTGAATGGCGCCACGGCAGCCGTGCAAGGGTTCGGGAATGTCGGCTCGGTTTCGGCCAAGCTGTTGCACGATTTAGGAGTGAAGTTTATCTATGTCTCTGACGTCAACGGCGCTATCCATGATCCGGATGGTATCGATATCCATGGACTGATCAAGTATGTCGAGAAGAAAAAAACAATCGTCGGTTTCCCGAGAGTAAAGAAAGCCAAACCGGATGACGTCCTCTATGCCAATGTAGATATCCTGATTCCTGCTGCTTTGGAGAATCAGATCACGGACAGAAACGCTCGCAAGGTCAATTGCAGAATACTGGCTGAGGGCGCCAACGGCCCGACCACTCCGGAGGCTGACGCCATTCTTGATAAGAAAGGGGTTCTGGTTATACCGGATATCCTGTGTAATGCCGGTGGTGTGACAGTCTCATATTTCGAGTGGGTACAGAATCGCATTGGCTATTTCTGGTTGGAGGAAGAAGTCAACCGCCGTTTGGAAGAGAAGATGGTTGCCGCCTTCAATGATGTGCTCAAGATGTCTTTAGAACACAAGGTTAGCATGCGAATCGCCGCCTTCATGGTAGCGATCACGCGCGTGCTCGAGGTGGTGCAGCTTCGGGGGATTTATGCGTAATCGAGGCTTTCGTTAGGAACATATACGAAAGCGGGTGGTATTCTAATTTGAGAAGGTAATTCCAGCAATCACGGAGATACGCAATTTCCAGATCACGTGATTTGATAATTCTCTGTGACGTTTACTTCCAATATCCCCTAGATTTACTGGGTTTTACCTTGGGAAAAGGCTTACGATGCTGTCCAAGTAGTCTTTGAATGAATTGTAACACAGCCCACTCGAAATCTTCATCCCGAAAATCGATTTCGAGGCAGCTATCGTCCCCTGACATTTGCAATTGCCATGGGTGTTGGTTCCTTTGGAATTTATTTAACTCTTGCGAAAAGTTTGAAGTGTCAATTCGGATTAGTCGCTGCTGTATCCTGTTGTGTTTACCGAGTCGGCTGCGGTTGGGTTTGTGGGCCTCCATACGTGAGTTCGGATAGTTGATATAGGCTCTTAACATCAGGTCCCCCCTTTCTTTGTAGAATCAAACGACACCCTCTAAATGAATTTGTCGCTATGTATTGTATCGGACTCAAAGGCGTGTACTTAAGTTGGCTATCTCCACGTATGGAAGGATAGCCATGATCAGGGGGGGAGGATCGGAGGACTTCCACTTCCTTTGATATCAGGACACTTCCTATGAACGGTTCTATCTGGCGCCGTCGCGGGTTTTTTTGTAGATTGCACAAGGGTCAGATGAGATATTAGTCTGTATACAGAAACGTCAGGTCATTCGCCAAAGGCGAACCTTGGCGGGCAAGACCTGACTTAATATCCGAAACCCAGGTGATATCTTTGTTTGGAGAAGATTTCATACAGCGGGCAATAATCGCCGCTCCGGTTATTCTGTTTTCCTTGACGGTGCACGAGTTTTTTCATGCCTGGACGGCTCTCCGATTTGGGGACACAACCGCTCGCGACGCGGGACGGTTGACGTTAAACCCCCTGGCCCACCTTGACCTGTTCGGTACCATCATGATGTTTCTTTCCGGCTTCCGCTTCGGATGGGCCAAGCCGGTGCCAGTCAACCCCTTTAACCTTCGCAACCCACGTGTGGCCGACTTTTGGATATCAGCCGCCGGGCCACTTTCGAATATGGGCCTGGCGTTCATTTCCGGCATGATCTTCCGCATAGTCAGCAACATGTCCATTAACTTGCCCGACGCTGTCTATCTGTTGCTGTTCTTCTCGGTCATGATAAATGTCTCGCTGGCTTTTTTCAATTTGATCCCACTTTATCCCCTCGACGGCTCGCATATCCTGCGAAATCTTCTGCCTCCCGATATGGAACCGACCCTCCAACAGCTCGATCGGGTTGCGCCAATCATCTTGATGATCTTGATCGTAATCGGGGGATTCTGGATTATTCTCGGCCCGTTTATTTCCTTCTTTGTTCGCCTTTTCGCAGGTATACCGATAGGATAAGATGCATATAGTGACAAAATCTATTGCCAGTGTTGTCGCCCTAGCGTTGCTAGCCGGTTGCAGTACCTGGCATAAGAAGTATGCTGCCGATGGGCAGCGGCTTCAAAGCGATCAAGAGAAAATCGCCGTCGAAGCCTACCTCTTTGACGCCAGGCTACGCAGGAAGGGAAAACCGACTTCGTTCCGACTTGAAGTTTTCCAGACCGATTCCGTAGTAGCTCTTGGCGGCCGGGCCTATCTCGGAAAAGGGGCTCTGAAAGGCCGTTTAACGAGCGATTCGCTGGAAGTCTATTTCCCTTCTTCCAATGAATACTTGTATGAGACCATTAGAGAACTTTTTCTAACGGCGGAGTGTTCTCAGGCACCGATAGAGCTTAACCTGCTGCATCTTTTCACTTCACTACCAGATTCAACAGAAGCGATGGAAAACATTCGGATTGCGACTAACTATGACAACAGCGAGCGACCGAGGTTTCTCATCTTCTTACCCGATTGTCATTGGCATTTAGAACTGACCTATGAGCGGCAGGAGACCGGCTGGCGGATACGCAAGATAGATTTCGATAATGGCAGGGATGTCTCTTTCAAAGCAACTAAGCGGACATACAAGAAGAAAGTACAAATCCCGCTAAGCAAATTCCGGTTGGTGGCGCCGGATGGGGCTACACGTATAATCCCTTGATCTAAAATAGGTTAAGTCGGTTGACTTATGTCCTCTAATTAGTGATATTTAAAGTTTGCTTAGAGGACGGCGCATGTCCCTATCGATCCCGTCTCCGTTTGACCTGGTACCCGAGGACTTATGCCGTTCACGGATCGTTTGTTTGTAGTATAGCTAAATTGACCAGATGAATTTGTACCGACGGACATTTTCGGTTCTCATCCCGCAGTGGAAACGGTTAGTGACCGCATCGCTGTCGGCGGCGCTGCATGCACTGCTATCAGGCCTGCTGGTGTGGATGGTCGGACCATTGATGATGACCCTGTTCCAAGTCGACAGTATCCCCGTGCTGCCTAATAACGAAACAAGTGTTCAGCAGACAACCCCGCAATCTGACGCCAAACCCGAGGGAGTCAAGGGAGCGGTCGAGGGGACATCGTCTTCTTTGGACAACTTGAAGAGTTCCATGAAAGAGTTCATCAGTAATTTTGTAACTGCCGACACCCGTCAGAAGACCCTGGTGAACTTCTGCTGGCTGATCCTCATAGTGGTTGTGGCTAAAAACCTGTTTCTGTATTTGCAGGGATTCTTCATGGCCTTCGTGCAGCAATCGGTCATACGGCATTTTCGTAACCGGCTCTTTGAGAAGTATCAACATCTGTCGCTTGACTACTTCCACCGCCGCCGCACCGGCGAGGTCATCTCACGAGTTACTAATGACGTAGTTGTGCTAAATGAGTCGATTGATATCGGCTTCAACCAACTGGTAACGGAATCAATTCTGGTAATTGTCTTTTCCTGTTTCCTGTTCATTCTCAGTTGGAAATTGACCCTGTTATCAATGGTTATTATGCCGGCAGTGTTTGGATTCATCTGGCTTACCGGCAGAAAGCTGCGCAAGTACTCAGAACGGTCGCAGAAGCGGATGGCCGATGTCAATTCGGTTCTCGAAGAGTCTGTGAGCAATATCAGGATTGTGAAGGCCTTCTCGATGGAGAAGTTTGAAATGAAGAAATTCTTTCGCGCCACTTATGAATACTTCCGCTCGCTTTTACGCATGACCCGTATCCGCCACCTGGCCTCGCCGATCAACGATACCCTGGCAACGGTGGCAGGCATAGCAATTCTCTTGTTCGCCGGTTCCAGAATAATAGCCGGCACAGGTGAATTGGACGCCGGTGATTTTATGACCTTTGTGCTGGCGATGTTCTCAATGATCAAACCTGTCAAGTCACTCAGCCAGATACATATCAAGCTGCAGGAGGGGATGGCCGCAGCGGAGCGTATTTTCGGGGTGCTTGACGCCAAGGAGCGAATCACCGATCCGCCGCATGCTCGCACGCTTGACAACTTTTCGCATAGCATCACTTACAACCGTGTTTCCTTCAGTTATGACAGTGGCGACCCTGTACTGGAGGATATCTCATTGGAAGTAAGGCATGGCGAAGTTGCAGCGGTAGTTGGTCCCTCCGGAGCGGGAAAGACTACCCTGCTGGACCTGCTGCCTCGTTTCTACGATCCCCAGCAGGGGACAATTGCTATCGATGGTGTAAACATACGAGAGCTCTCATTGAAGTCGCTGCGAAATCTCATGGGTATTGTGACACAGGAAACATATCTGTTCAATGACACCATCTACAGCAATATCGCCTACGGCCTCAACGGCATTTCGTCTGACGCGGTTATTGAAGCTGCCCGGATGGCAAATGCACACCAGTTCATCGTTGAGATCTCATCCGGCTACGACACGGTCGTAGGCAATCGCGGCGTGATGCTGTCAGGTGGACAGAGGCAGCGTATCGCTATCGCCAGGGCGCTGTTGAAAAATCCACCCATATTGATTTTCGATGAGGCCACATCCGCGTTGGACACCGAATCCGAAAAACTGGTGCAAGATGCTATCGACCACTTGATGACTAACCGCACGACGCTTGTGGTAGCTCACCGCCTCTCCACCATCAAGAACGCCGATAGGATTCTTGTTATCGACAAGGGGCGGATCGTTGAAAGCGGAAAGCACGAAGAGCTCCTGATGAGAAATGGCCTCTATCAGAGGCTCTACATGATGCAGTTCAGGGACAAGAAATGAATATTCTTTTCTTAAATTCCATCGAGAAAGAAACCTACGGCGGGATGGAGGAATGGATTCGACTGGCAGCCAGCGGGCTGACGCAGCGCGGCCACAGTGTAACAGCAGCAGGCAGGGCCGGTTCCGATTACCTTCGGCGCATGGCAGAAACCAGCACGTCCGTGGGCATTCTTGAGCTTGATATCTCAGGTGATTTCAATCCGGTAACAATATCCAAGCTGAGGAAGTTCATGTCAGTGCATGAGACGGATATCGTAGTCGTCAACTTCAACAAAGATATCCGCCTTGGTGGACTGGCGGCTCGCTGGGTAGACGGCCCGCGCGTTATCTGGTCTGTTGGCCTTGACATAAGCAAGGACAACCTGGTGCACCGGTACCTGACTCCCAGACTGATCGACGGCGTGATTGTACCATCGCAAGCGCTGAAGAGACAGATCACCAGGTTCGGTTATATTAAAACAGGTACGGTAGAGGTTATCCCAATCGGCATCGACGATAATGACTTTGTCCGCCCCAGCCGGAAAGCGGCTCTTGACCTTCGCCGCCGGTACGGTTTGCCTAAGGCATGTACGGTGGCGGTGACAGCCGGTAGATTCGTGGAACAAAAAGGTCACCGCTACCTGATTGAGGCGGCCAGTGCAATCGTCAAGCAGCATCCGGAGGTAATTTTCCTGTTCCTGGGCGACGGGCCTTTGCATGGCAAGCTGCAATCACGGATCGCCGATTTGAATCTTGAGAAACACTTCGTGCTGGCCGGAATGCTGGATAACATCGACAGTGAACTGGCCGGGGCGGATTTGATGATTCACCCTTCGATTGAAGAACCGTTCGGTATTGTCCTTCTTGAAGGAATGCGGGCCGGACTTCCAATTGTTGCCAGTCGGGTCGGGGGAATTCCCGAGGTGGTCATCGAAGGAGAGACCGCAACATTGGTTGAACCATGTAATGCCAAGCAACTGTCGGAAGCAGTGCACGGGCTTCTTGCGGCTCCCTCCAAGATGGAGTCTTTTGGCCTGGCCGGTCAGCGACGCTGGCGCGCAGAATTCCGGGTCGACACCATGATCGACAAGCTCGAAGAGTACCTGACAACCCTTGTTGCACAGATGAGCCACCATGGGTAAGCTAAAACCGATTGAGCACAAGTTCAAGGGGTTCTTTTTCAACCTGTTCAAATTGTTCTTGAAGAGGAAAAACCGCGACTTCACTCCTCTGGATGGCAACCGGCTACACAAGGTGCTGTTTTTGAGGCCTGAAAAGATAGGCGATATGGTCATCTCGCTACCGGTATTTGATGGTCTGAAGCATCGCTATCCACATATCAAGATATCGATCCTTGCCTCTCCCCGGAACGACGCTATTATCAGAGACGATCCACGCTTTAACAGGATTTTCCTCTACCGTAAGAACCTGTGGCGAGATGTCAGAGAGATACTGAGGATACGCCGCGAAGAGTACGACTGCGTGGTAGATATGATCTGCGATGACTCGGTGACGGCTCTGTTCATTTCGCAATTGGCTGCGCCGGGAAAACCCCGCATCGGTGTCGGCAAGGTGAAGTTCCGTGAGTACTACGACTTCAATTACGATCACCGTATGGGCAACACCGGCCATATCATTGAGAACACGCTCAAGCTCCTAAACGCCTTTGGCATTGACAGCGACACCATACCGGGCTATGCTCCACCGTTTCTCGACAGCAACTCGTTCAAGAAAGCCGATGATTTCATCGCCCAGATCAGCAAGAGTTCTCCTAATGGTGTCAAGGCCGGTTACAACCTTTCGGCCGGGTCGCCTACCCGCATCTGGGCAGAGGAGAAGTCGACGCAGTTGCTTGAGCGCATACTGGAACAGGATCAGAACAACAGCATCGTCATCTTTGCGGTGCCTGCCGATCGCCAGCGAGCCCAGCGGCTTTGCCAGCGCTTCAGAGAGCGCGTGCATCTTGTTCCCGACGGATTGAATCTGATTGAGGCTTCAGCTCTTATCAGCAGGCTTGATGTGTTGATAAGCCCGGACACTTCACTCGTGCATATAGCTCGCGCTCTGCGGGTACCGGTGGTCGGGTTGTACAGCCGCTTTATGAAGAACTTCCTATTGTGGCGTCCTTACGATCAGGAGGTGGGCGCTGTGGTTTCCGGCAATGATGACAATATCTTTGATATATCCGTCGATGATGTCTTTGACACTTTTGTTCGCGTTACAAAGCAATTGACGCCGGTGGAGCGATAATGGAACTGTCGGTGGTGGTGATTACAAAAAACGAAGAGGAAAACATCGGACGGTGCCTTGAGTCGGTGCGGTGGGCAGATGAAATCATCCTTATTGACAACCAATCAACTGATCGCACCTGTGAGATTGCTAACCGGTATAGGGCCAGCATCTACTCCCTCTCATGGCAAGGGTATGGAAGCGCCAAACGGGAGGGGGTAAAGCGGGCAAAAGGGAAATGGGTTCTGTCAATCGACGCTGACGAGGAAGTCTCGCCCGAACTCGCCGATGAGATCGGGGGCGTCATACGAAACTCAGAGAACTATTCGGGATTTTACATTCCCCGCAAGACGAATTTCCTCGGGCGGTGGATTCATCACAGCGGGTGGTATCCGGACCTGGTGCTGCGGCTTTTTCTCAGGGATAGAGGGAACTTTGACGAGGCCGTGGTCCACGAAAAGGTGGTCCTGGACGGCAAGACAGGATACCTGAAAGGTGAGCTGCGGCACTACAGCTATCCCAATCTGGAACAGTACCTTGAGAAGTTCAACCACTACACCACCTTAGGCGCCGAAGAGGCCTTCCGTCGAGGCAAACGGGAGCGGTGGTTGGACATTGTTGTCAGACCGCCGGTGGCCTTTGTCAAACATTACATCTCGCGACAGGGGTTCCGGGATGGTATGGAGGGTTTTATCATTTCCGTCATGTCTTCAATTGCAGTCTTTGTCAAGTATGCTAAATTGCGCCATATGGAAAGGCAAGAAACGTCACAATATGGTGACCGGTTATGAATAAAACTCTTGAGATCAATCCTGGCGATCGCATCCTTGTCAGCCGCAGCGACCGGCTGGGAGATTTGATCCTGGCCCTGCCTTTTGTGGAAACGATGAAAGTACGTTATCCGGAGTGCCAGGTTGAGGTGATGGCCTCCCTGTATGCTTCACCGATTCTGGAGAACAACAACCGCATCGACAACATCTTCCGCGTTCAAAACGATCAACTGGCAATTGACAAACCCTATAAGAAGGACCTTCTGCGTCGGATCACGCAGTGCCGATACCGGGCTGTAATCGCTCTGTATCCGGAACGACGTATCTGCCAGTTGTTTCACAAGTCGAGAATCCCTATTCGCATCGGCACTGCAGGGCGCTTTCACTCTGTTTTTTTCAACTACCACCTTTTCCACAGCCGGAAGTCCAACCTGAAACATGAGTTCAAATATAATCTGGACTTCCTGCAGTTCTTCAAAGAAGGTGATACCGTTACAACTCCACGGGTTTATCTGCGTCAAAAAGAGATAGAGTTTGCCCGGAGAATAATAAAAAAAGCGGGGGTGAAAGGAAGATTCATCATCCTTCACCCAGGTTCAGGCGGATCTGCCGAGCGCTGGCCGGTTTATAAGTTCATTCAGTTGTATCAGGTCTTGACAGAATCCGGGCTCAACGTCATTATCTCCGGTTCTGAACGCGAAGGCACAATGATTGACCTCATCTCGGCGGAGTCTGGCATCCCGGTGAACAAGATAACCGGAGGAACCGATCTGCGCACACTGGCGGCAGTTTTATCGCTGGCCACGGTAGTGGTAGCCAATTCAACCGGACCGCTCCATGTGGCCGCTGCCGTAGATACCAGTGTGGTAGGGCTATACCCGGGCAAGGCCGTTATGTCTCCAAAACGGTGGGGTCCATTGGGCAGCAACCACCGCGTGATTCAGCCCTCCGTAGTATGCCACTGTCCTCCCAAGCAGTGTCATTGCATGGAAACAATAACCGTTCAGCAGGTGGCAGACGAGGTCGTGTCGTTGTTTCACTCGGTCGATAAAGGCAAGATCATCCAATGAACTTGGCTGAGTTCATCATTCACATTGAATCATATAATGCCAACGTCGATATTCCGCTTATCCGCAAGGCTTACGAGTTCTCCGACATGGCTCACGCCGGTCAGAAACGACAGTCAGGAGAGCCCTTTGTCGAACACTGCCTGGAAGTCGCTTTCATCCTCGCCGAGCAGCACATGGACTCCACCACCATTGCAGCCGGACTGATCCACGATGTTGTCGAAGATACGCCGGTGATACTTGAGGAAGTGCACAAACGCTTCGGGGATGAGGTTACCGAGCTGGTTGACGGGGTAACCAAGCTTGGCGCGGTACAGTTTGCCTCCCGGGAAGAACAGCAGGCGGAATACTTTCGCAAGATGCTTCTGACAATGGCCAGGGACATTCGGGTGATCCTGATCAAGTTGGCCGATCGCCTGCACAATATGCGAACCCTGGAACCTCTACCCCGCGAAAAGCGAACCCGGATTGCGCAGGAGACACGGGACGTGTATTGCCCTCTCGCCCATCGGTTTGGTCTTAACAGGATAAAGGTTGAACTCGAAGACCTATCTCTAAAGTACCTGGAACCCGAGATCTATTTCGAACTGGTAAACCGCATCAAAGAAAAAAGAGAAGAACGCGAAGCTTACATTGAAGAGGTAGTAGTGCCAATCAAAGAGGAACTGGCCAAGAATGGCATTGATGGGACAGTATATGGGCGAGCCAAACACCTCGATTCTGTGTATCGTAAGACAAAGCGTCGCAACGTCTCGTTTGAAGAAATCTACGACCTGTTTGCCATCCGGGTCATCGTCAACACCGAACGCGAGTGTTACCATACGATGGGCATTGTACATGCTATGTGGAAACCGGTGGCAGGTCGTTTTCACGATTATATCGCCAACCCCAAACCGAACGGGTATCGGTCGCTGCATACGACGGTTCTCGGCCCTCGCAACAAGATGTTGGAGATACAGATTAGGACCCACCAAATGCACAATATCGCGGAAAACGGAATTGCCGCTCACTGGCTCTACAAAGAAGGACGACAGCAGATGAGCAAATCCGACCGCCAGATGATATGGCTACGCGATGTACTCGACTGGCAGAAGGATATGATCAACCCGTCGGATTTCCTTGAGTATCTGAAGATTGACTTGTACTCCGAGGATATTTTCGTTTTTACGCCCAACGGGAAACTGGTGCACCTGCCCAAGGGTTCAACTCCCCTTGATTTCGCCTTTCAGATTCACACCGAAATAGGAACCCACTGTGCCGGCGCGAAGATAAACAACCGCCTGCAACCCCTATCATCTGAGCTTAGGACCGGCGACACCATTGAGATCATTACCAATCCGAACCGCACGCCGTCACACGACTGGCTCAGGCTTGTCAAGACATCGACTGCCCGAGCTAAGATACGACGGTGGCTCAAGCAGGCCGGGTTTGACCAGGCGGTGGCGCTCGGTCGTGAAATGGTTGAACGCAAGCTCCGGGAGAAACACCTCAAACTTCCCAATGAGGAAATACTGCAGGGATACGCCGAACAACTTAACAGGAAATCCGTTGAAGATCTTTTTGCGGCCATTGGGAACGGTGACCTGTCTGTCCGGTCACTGGTGGCGCTGATCGAACCCGCCGAGGAAAAACCTGCCACCGGCTTGGTGAGCAAGGTCATCGATCGGATTCGCCGGGCTAAGGGAATACGTGTGCACGGCCTGGACAACATGATGTTCCGATTCGCCGGCTGTTGCCAGCCAATTCCCGGTGAAGATATAGTCGGCTTCGTAACGAGGGGAAGGGGCGTGACAGTTCATCGCGCCGACTGTCCCCTAGCCATCGACCTCCAGACGCAGTTTCCAGAGCGAAAGGTCGACGTTAGCTGGGACACACCAAAGGGACAGTCATTTGTAGTGCAACTGGAAATGGTGGTTGAGGATCGCAAGAATATACTACGCGACATAACACAAGCTGTGGCCGACGCTGACACCAATGTCCGGGCGGCGGAGATGTACGCCCGAGATACTACGGCGATCGGGAGATTCGTAGTCGAAGTATCCAGTCTCTCACACCTGAACAGGATCCTTGACAAGGTACGCAAGGTCAAAGGGGTTATCTCAATCACGAGAGCCAGAGGAAAAGAGCCGGAAAGCCAGGAGTAGGCATCCGTTTTTCGGCGGCTGATATGGATGGGTTGCCCCACGAGGTAACCATATCGGTTCCGCGCATGATGGGGGCTTGTTCCCCACCGATTAACAGCGGACATCAAGCCCGTCTCTACGCAAAGTCAGCCAATGATCACTTTTATTTATCGTAAGGCTGAATGCGGCTGGAACAGACTTCTGATATAATTTTCTGTTCGTGTTCTGACATATTTGTAGGGCAGGTCTCCCCGAGATCTGCTATCCGCCAAAGGCGGACTACCCTACTATTTGTTATACTGAAGGAACAGGCCGGCAGGCTTTCCGAATCGGTGACCTGCCGGCGAGTTTTATAATCGGCTAACCAAAGAGCAACTTAGTCAACAGGGTTAAGTCCGAAACATCGACGGCTCCATTATGGTTCAGATCAGCCGATTCCACCGCAGGCGGAGGTGGGCCCCCGGTGAAGAGGAACTTAACGAGGTATGTCACGTCAAGCACATTCAACGCACCGTCGGCGTTGACATCGCCTGAAATATGACCAATCATGGCTACGTCACCAAAAACAGTGAAGGAGGTCAGGTCCGCAAATTGCCCCGTCACACTGTACACGAGACCGGCGGTGTCATAGAGTGGAAGATAGCCGCGGACTAGATCGCTTGCAGAGATAGTGATCTCCATTACTTCACCGGTAAATCCCGGACGGCCGGGCAGGATCTGTGTGGAGATCGGCTCAAGGACATCGTTGATCCGGATAGTTGATACATCAACGTCAGTTACGTCCGGTCCGTCGAAATTGCCCAAATAGGCAGTGCCTATGACAGGCTCGATGGCATATGCCCAGAAGGCGTACATAGGTGTTGGCTCAATCTCGGTTTTGGCTTCCAGGTTGGCAAGCACGTCAATCTCAGTGGAGATCGGGTCTACGCCATAATCGGAAGTATAAGCCTCTTCGAGCACTCCAATACCCGTGTAGGTCAGCAGTAGGCCGGGGCTAAAGATTGGCGGAAAATGACCAAAGTTGTTTGGAAAGGCCAGCACTCGGGTGTAGACACCATCGAAATTGTAAGACATATCCAGCGCTCCGACCAAAGACGTGGGGACAATATTTCCCCTGAAAATCAGATGTACGGCCGTGAGGCTGTCAGGATAGGCAATACTTACGGTTTTTGTTTCTGGGTCCTGGGTGAACACGGCAGTGTCGACTGACAGTTTGGGGAAAGGCGATGCGTCACCAATGATAATCCGCCACAGGAAAACAAGATCATCAAGAGTCAGAGGAATGCCATCTGCATTTACATCAGTAGCTTCAATCTGAGCGGCAGGATTGACAGTAAAGACACTCAGCCCATACAGGAAGTAGTTGGCGAACAACACCCAGTCGGCGATCTCATTTGGCACCCCATTCAGATTAACGTCACCGTGAAAGTCTATTGAATCGTGGCATTTGATCAAAACGCTGCCGTTGTAGAAGTCAATCATGCGGATAGCGACCCCCGGTGGGATGGAGTCCACACAGGCATCAGGGGCACCGTAGTAAGTGGGAAACAGGGAATCCTTGTTTATTTGCAGGTATAACGCGTCTTCCCAATCATAATCATAGACGTCACGAGAGACAAGAAGAGATTCCCCGCTCCTTGCGGCAAAGGCGTTGTCACCGCAGTCGGCCCAGTAAAAGCGAAGCGGTACCCACTGGCAGTCGTAGGCCTGGTCGTTGGTCACACGGAATCTGAGACTAAACAATTCGCCGGAACTGTCAGCATAGCAGATCGGATGGTCGTCACCATTGTTGGTCTCAGCAATGGCAACTGTTCTGACGAGACCACGGTCGGGCGGCAAAGACGAGTAGCGGTAGGTGAAGTACTCCCAGTCGCAGTCGACCAACAACTGCCCCGGTTCGGCGGACAAGAAACTGAGAGCCAGGGTGCCGTATACAAAGAGAATATCGAAACCGGCCACTTCAAACGTGGAATCAGTGTTGACCCAGGTGATGCTCACCTCTGTTTCCTCTCCTAGTTCGGTTAACCGCACTATCTCAAACATCACTGATGGCTGGTCTGTCACCTGGGGCATGACAGCGCACGGCCAGATGAGCCAGGCGAAAGCCAGCAGCAGACACCAGGGCATAAGACGCCCTGGGGTCTCTGTTTTTGAGACGCTACGTTTTGACATAAGTCCTCCCGTTTTTTAGGGTTTGTTTGAGTTGTCAAAACCTATAGCGCTGGTACGATAAAGTGACCTTTGCTGAGATGAAATCGGTTGTAAATCCTATTGATAATGCTATCCAATTATAAAAAACGTAAGTCGAAATGTCAAGGGGTTTCTGATGATTCACTTGGCTTGTCCGCTCTCCAACGAGGAAAAAGATCGGATGCCCACGGTCCCGCATCGGGATGGTGTGATTGACAGAAAACGACTTCTCTTATCCTAATCCTAACGAAACCTCAATCGAACCTACTATTTGTTATACCACAATTAGAAAGATACATAACCACAACAGACCTGCCGGTGGCCTGTTATTCAAAAAGGAGCTTCGCCAGCGACGTCACGTCTACAATGTTGATAAACCCGTCAGCATAAATGTCGGCAGCTTCCATTGCAGGGGGCACAGCACCGTTAGTGAATAAATAGTCAACAAGGAAGATCACATCAACGATGTTCAATTCACCGTTAAGATCAACATCGCCCAATACCGTGCCGCTGATAGTAACTTGCCCAATCACCGCAAAAGGGCTGCTATCGTAAAAGTCTCCGCTCACCAGGTAGCTACGCGCCGAGGTGTTATACTGCGGCATGTAACTCTGGACAAATTCACCTGCAGAGAAAGTGATCTCCATCACTGGACCTGTAAAACCGGGCCACTCAGGCAAAACCCGGATGGAAATCGGCGCGACGATGTCGTTGATGCTGATAGATAGCTGGTCGATATCATTTACATCGCGATCGGCAAAGTCACCAAAATACACGGTTGCATAAGTCGTATCAGTGACATAGCCCCAGTAGGCCGAAATGGTATCAGGAGAAATGTCCGCGTGTGAGCCTGGGTATCCATTGATGAGAATAGAGGTCTCGATTTTATTCACCCCGTAATCGGAAACGTACGCCTCTTCTAACAGACCGTTACCCTCATAGGTCATAAGCGGACCGGGGGTGAAGATTGGCGGTGGGCCGCCTTCCAGTGGAGGAAAAGCGAGGATTCGGGTATAGACACCGTCGAAATTGTAAGACATACCCAGTTCTCCCACCAGGGATGTAGGAACGACATTTCCTCTAAAAACCAGGTAGGCGGCTGTGAGGCTATCCGAGTAAGCGATGTCAACGATCCGATTCGTCACATCCTGAGTAAACACAGCGGTATCCGTCGGCACCCTAGGAAAAGGAATGCTGTCGCCAGTGATAATTCGCCAGAGGTAAATAAGGTCGTCGAGGGTTAAAGTGATGCCATCAGCATTTATATCAGTAGCCTTTGTTTGGCCTTCAACGCTGACGTGAAAAACACTTAGCCCGTACAAAAAGTAATTGCAGAACAGCACCCAATCGGCAATCTCATAACAGATGCCGTTCAGGTTGATATCGCCACGGACGCTGACTGAGTCGTGGCAGAGGAAATCAACGCCGCCGTTGTAGAAATCAATCACGCGTACAACTTCAGCGCCCACACAAGTATCGGGAGCGCCGGAGAAAGTCGGGAATGGTAAAGATGAATCTATCTGAGTGCCTTCAAAATCGTAAACATTGCGAGAGACAAACAGGGAATCACCAACTTTTGAGGAGAATGCGTTGTCCCCACAGTCATACCAGATCCAACGTATCGGTACAAACTGGCACTCGAAGATTTGATCATCGGCCACAAAAAATTGTAAACTGGCCAACTCGCCGGGGCTGTTGGCATAGCAGGTTGGGTGAATCGATCCGTTGTTAATATCAGCAACGGCTACAACACGAGCAATGCCGGAAGGGCAAGTTGAGTCTCCACAGCTATCGTTAGAACCGTATCGATACTGGAAGTACTCCCACTCGCAGTCGACCAACAACTGCCCCGGTTCGGCGGAAAGGAAATTAAGAACTGAGGTACCATACGCAAACAGAAAGTCAAAGCCGCCCACTTCGAATGTGGAATCATCGTTAGTCCAATTGATCGAGACTGCAACAGAATCCCCCAACTGCACATCCCTTACCCGCTGTATAACTACTGAGGGCACATCTGCCGGTTGGGATAACAAGACTGACGGTTGAATCAGCCATGCGAAGACCAGCAGCAAACACCAGAGCATAAGATACCTGTGAGCATCTTTACGTGAGGCGCTGCATTTTGACATAACTTCTCCTCTTGTTTAAGGTTTTTTTAAGTCGGTCAAAACTATAGCGCTGGTACGATAAAGTGACCTTTGCTGAGACGAAATCGGCTGTACATCCTATTGATAATACTATTCAAGTATAAAAAACGTAGGTCAAAATGTCAAGGGGTTTCTGAGATGATTCATATCATTTTTTAGTTGTGATGCAACAAATCGTAGGACAGGAGTCTCCGACTCCTGCCTATTTTTCGGCTGAGCTTCGATTAACCTACTCTGAGTGGAACCGAGTATAGTCACTTAGTTACTGTGGTACGACTCTCCCTCGCCGGGATAGTCACCCCGCCTGACGTCGTCTATGTATTTTTTGACTGCCGCAGTGATTATCGGGGGAAGGTCTGCATACGTGCGCAGGAACTTGGGTTTAAAATCGCCCTCGCGTAGTCCGAGTATGTCATTCGTGACCAGCACCTGGCCGTCGCAGTGAGGTCCGGCACCGATCCCGATTGTGGCCGCTGTTTTGAGAGCTGCTGTGATTTCGCATGCGGCTGCAGCATCGATCAATTCCAACACTATCGAAAAACAGCCCACCTCTTCCAAGGCCAGCGCCGATTCCATCAGGTAGGCTCCCGACTTTTTGTCTTTTCCCTGCACTTTCGGACCACCGAAGCGGTGTATGGACTGCGGAGTAAGACCAATATGTCCCATCGCCGGTATTCCGCATTCGATTACCCGCTTTACTGTTGCCGCCATCTCAATGCCGCCTTCGATCTTCACCGCCTTGGCCTGACCTTCCTTTAGAAAGCGTCCGGCATTCGCAATAGCCATCTCGACCGAGGGTTGAAAGGATAGAAAAGGCATATCGGCGATAACCAGAGCTTTTGCCGCTCCGCGCGCTACGGCGGCAGTATGGGCGACCATGACATCCATTGTGATGGGAAGCGTCGAGTCAAAGCCGTGGACGACATTGGCCGCCGAGTCGCCGACGAGGACAGCATCGATGTCGGCCTGGTCGAGGAGCTTTGCCATGTAATAGTCATAGGCGGTCAGAACAGCGATTTTCTCACCCTTGGCCTTCTTACTTATGAACGTCTGAACAGTTCTCTTTTTATCGTTCGTTTTCGACATATCCTACCTTGGGGAAAGATTTCCGGCTGGGGCGTAATACTTCTTACCAGCCATCGGCTTGCCGATCTGCTCGATCAGGTCGTCAAAGTGCTTAGGATTATTCACGAAGTCAATGTCGTTTGTTCTCACCACCAGCAGGGGAGTATCACTGTAGTTGAAAAAGAAGTAGTCATACGCTTGGTTCAGGATTTTGATGTAATCAGCGTTAATGGTTTTCTCAAATGGTAGGTTCCGTTTGCGCACACGTTGCAGCAGAACCGGCGTCGACGCTTGAAGGTATATCACCAGATCGGGGAGGGGGACATCACGTGCGAGAACCGGCGCCAACTTGTTATAGAGAGCCAGCTCGCGGTCGGAAAGATTGACCGAAGCAAATATTGAGTCCTTGGCAAACAGGTAGTCGGCTACAATCCTCTGGGCAAAAAGGTCTCGAGTCAAAAGCTGTTGCTGTTGCTGAAAACGTGAAAGCAGGAAATAGAGCTGGCAGCTAAAGGCGTACCGCTTGCGGTTTTTGTAGAAATCAACCAGAAATGGATTTTCAAACACTTCTTCGTTTACCAGCTCTGCCTGAAGTCGTTCCGCCAGCATCCCGGCAAACGAGGTCTTACCGACGCCAATCACCCCCTCAACGGCGATGTAGTTGTGCTCACACATTTCGGGCAACATGATCCTTGAACAACAAAACCGTTTGGCGCTGTTGGTCGGTGAGGAACTCGGCGATTGGTCGTTTTGCCACGGGGTGGATGAGGTCTGGCTCGATCTGCAAAAGCGGCACCATCGCAAACGGTCGGTTCAGAAGCTCCCGGTGAGGTATCGACAGGCGCTCAGTTTCAATAATCTTGTCGCCAAACAGGAGAATGTCCAGGTCAATCGTGCGCGCCTGTTTTTTGCCCTTGCCGGTACGTCCCTGCTTCTTCTCAATCAACTCCAGGCTGTCAAGCAGCTCGTTGGAAAGGTACTGATAATCCCCCATAACAACCTGATTCATAAAGGAGGGATTTTCCCCTTCCATCTCCTCCGCCTCAGAGATGTAGATACCTGAGACAGCTACTATTTCCAACCCCGGCAGCGTTTCCAGTTTGGCCAGCGCCGCCGAAAGGTTTCTCTCTCGATCACCTACGTTTGAGCCCATCAATACGTACACTGTTTCCGCCATATCAGTCCTCTATCATTCAGCTTTGCGATTACCTGCTAACTTCAAGGGATCATTTTGGGAACGCGTCAATTCCACCTCGATAAACTTGACATATCCCGGTATAGGTGGGTTCATCTTGCGAACGCGCAAAGTTACCCGGTAAACCGGAAAGGCGTTAAGTATTTTGGTCGCCAGTTTGCCTGCCAACCCCTCAAGAAGCGAGAAAGCCTTTCCCTCCACCGCGTCCCTGATTACGTGGTGAACACGCTGGTAGTCGACAGTATCATTCAGCCGGTCAGAACGACTGGCATCGGAAAGATCGACCTCAAGTTCGCAGTCAACCTCGAACAGTCCCCCTGTTTCCTTCTCCGCTGCAGTGAGGCCGTGATACCCATAGAAGGACATCCCGCTCAGACGTATGATATCTTTCATTTGTAGTCACCTAATCTTGCCAACTTACGCCTTTTCCTCAGCCGATCGACAGCGGCGGTGTACGACGCAGGTGGGGCTGTCAGGGAAAACCTCAGATACCCCTCACCGCTGCCGCCAAAGGCCGTTCCCGGCACCGCCAGAATACGGCTGCGCCTGTACAATAGGGTCGCGGCTGAGACTGCCTGTCGGCGACGTTCGATCTTCGCCCAGATAAATGGTACTGTGTCAAAACCCGACTTTTCAAGCCTTAGCATAGTCAAGAGCTTGGCTCCTTCGGCCGCATTACGGGTCACAACGGCACGAGCTTCCCTGATGAGATCGTTAGGAAACTGCCGGACCGCCGGCAGAGCCAACCTTACGTAGCAGTCCGGAACAAAGCTGGGCACGACTTGCGAGGCGAGTTCCAGACCACGCACAATCTCCCGATTGCCCACCACAAAGCCGAAGGGCAGAGCCGGAAGCCCAAAGTGATATGCAAACGAATAAACCTCCACACCTACTCTCTTCCCGCCAGTGACCGACATAAGAGAAACATGCCTCCTGCCGGAAATTGCTCCGTAAGCAACATCATTGACGACTATGATATTCTCGTGACTGGCCAACCAAGCCAGATCGGCCATTTCCTTCTCATTCAACTCAGCTCCCGTAGGGTTGTGAGGCGAATTGAGAAAGAGGATACTGGCAACATGACCGAGGCGGGTGTGAACTCGTTCGAAGTCAGGAAGCCAGCCGTTCTTTGGTGAGATGGAGTAGCTCACCGCATCTCCCCCACAGGCGGTCGTTACCCGCCGATAAAGCGGAATTCCCAGCTCCGGTACAAACGCGATATCTCCGTTGTCAATAAAAGCCAGGGCAATCGTGAACATCAGGTTGGAAATGCTCCCGCCAATGAATATCTCCTTGGAAGGCTCGACCTTCGCCCCGTGATAAGCGTGAAACCACCCGGCCAGTTCTTCTTTTAGATTGTCCAATCTCTCCTGGGCTGCAGGTTGGAGACCTCCCCGAGCGGCAAGTTGGTTCTGCCGGTCTCCAACAGGCCATGTAAAAGTAGCCAGGTCCAGCGCCTCGGTCTTCCTCACCAGCGAGCGTCGAGGTTCGGCAGGGACAAACGACCGAATCTCAGGGGCAAGTTGATAGAGTCGGCTGGCCTTGTCGATCACTACCTTTTTAACGGGCATGGTATAATAGTCTCAGGGTTTGTTGCTCCAAGTTTTCTCAAACTTGCGCCGCATTTCCTCCAGCCGCCTGAAGTCATCGGGCGGAATCGTCTCAATGTTGCCAAGCTGCCGTGCAAGAAACAGGATATGGGCATAATGCTCCACTGTTTCATGGCAATTGAAGGCTTCCTCAAGGGTGCAACCGACAGTTAAAAGGCCATGATTTCGCAAAACAAAGGCGCTGCCGGTTTCAGCATACGGAGCAAGCGATTCTGGCACGGCATCAGTGCCGGGCATGGCATAGTCAGTTAGAGGAATACTACCGATGAAAAGAACGACTTCTGGAAGAACATCCTCCGCCAAAGGAATGCCTGCGACTGCGAAAGCCGTCGTATAGGGTGGGTGCGAGTGAACGCAAGCTCCTACATCGGGCCTGGTCTTGTAGACATATAGGTGCATCAGCAGTTCCGAGGAAGGCTGGTTCCGGCCCTGCAACTGCTTACCGTTAATGTCAACAATAACCATATCTTCAGGGGACAGTCCACCCTTCGCCAGACCCGAAGGGGTAATCATAATTCGGTTGTCATCAAGACGGGCAGAGATATTGCCCTCAGTACCCACGAGCATGCCGCGCTCATAAAGCTGCCGTGCGGTATTGACGATGGCCTTGCCAAGACTGAAAGGTGATGCCATAACTGGCGCAAATTAGTGAGCTTTTCAAACGTTGTCAACAACTTGGGGCTGTCTGAGGCGAATTACACCGGAAGGTTAGGGGATAGGTTCAGCCATGATGATGCAGGGCGAGCTTGCCGCAACTTGAGCGGTAGAAATGCCTTATGGACGGAGATGTCTTGTTCGCATTGTTAATTCATTGTTTGGTAATAGGATGGCATCTGCGGTGAAATGGTGAGAGTAGCCACAGTGTTTGATAAGCAAGGAAGATTTTATTGAATCAAAGCCTGTTGTTGTGCGTTATAAAGAGTGAAAGGAATGCAGTTAGTGGAAAGATTCTTCTTGACATAGGATTTATTAGATGGTATTATACAAGGTTATCTGGTTGGAGGACTGGGTTACTTGAACGAGCATTTTTCTCCCCGCTCTGCCACAAACAAGAAGGGGTCTAAGGCGGCCGCTATTACCCTCGTGGCAGCTTTGTGTATTTTTATCGGGGTTCTAATCGCGGCGCGTTTTGATCTCTCTCCGCGAGCGGTAGCCGACCCCCAGAGTGACGTAG
This sequence comes from uncultured Ignavibacteriales bacterium, assembly GCA_964416195.1. Taxonomy (GTDB): domain Bacteria; phylum Zixibacteria; class MSB-5A5; order GN15; family FEB-12; genus CAYQDB01. The sequence goes on along the minus strand of CAYQDB010000001.1, from coordinate 82,057 downwards.
TGCAGGCCGGTCACTATCCCGTTGTAGAGCACGCCGGTAAGCTTGAGTCACCCTTTGTGGCCGTGGTTGAGAAAGCGCAGGATGCGGTTGTAAACATTTCTGCGCGTACCCGTGAAGAAAGGCTCCCCTGGTGGTACGGCGGTTCGGCCTACGGCACATCGTCAGGTTCGGGGTTCTTCTTTCGCAAAGATGGTTATATCCTGACCAACAACCATGTGGTGAAGCGAGCAGTAAAACTGGCGGTCCGAACGGCCTCTGGGTATGTCTACGAGGCCCATGTGGTCGGCACCGATCCCGAGACTGACCTGGCGGTGCTGAAAGTTGATCCGGAAGAGGAGATTACCCCCATTCCCTTTGGCGATTCGGACGCGCTGAAGGTAGGTGATTGGGCAATTGCTATCGGAAATCCGTTTCCCCAACAGGGGCTTGATAGAACAGTAACGGTCGGGGTCATTTCAGCCAAGGGGCGCAGCAACTTGAACTTCGGACGGGAAACACCAAACTACCAGTATTACATCCAGACCGACGCCTCGATCAATCCCGGCAACTCCGGGGGTCCATTGCTGAATCTCCAGGGTGAGTGCATCGGGGTCAACGCCGCTATCTCTACTCCGACAGGCGGCTCGGTGGGAATCGGTTTCGCTGTTCCCATCAATCTGGCCCGGGCGGTGGTTCCAGATCTTATCGCCTCCGGCAAGCCACACCGCGGCTGGCTGGGAGTCATGCTGTCCAACGTGACGGAACGAGACGCCAAACGAGAAGGACTGGATGCAGTGAAAGGGGTAAAAATTGACTCGGTAATTGCTAACTCGCCTGCTGCCCAAGCCGGCATCGAACGAGGCGATATTATTGTCGGCTTCAATAACCAGCCGGTTGACAACGTCAATCAACTAGCGGTCCTTGTTTCGACGGTTACTAGTAACGAGTCCTCAATTCCGGTAGAGGTTGTTCGTGACGGAGAACAGTTGAAGTTAACTACCGGCATCACTGATCGGGATACGTTCCTGGCCTCCTTGCAACGCGAAAAGAACCAGGATGATTTTCAGGCAGTAGCTTGGATGGGTATGGAACTGATAGATTTCACACCAGATATTGCCCGTGCCCTTTCTATTGAACATGTCGACGGAGTTTACGTTAAGCGGGTGCATGCTAACAGTCCGGCTGACTGGGCATCGATTACACCTGGTACCATAGTTTTGCAGATTGCCAAGACAACCACAAAATCTCTTGAGGATGTGGAGAAAATCGCCCAAAAGCTGGAAGGAAACACCGGCAGGATTCCTTTAATTGTACAGGAACCTGACGGGACCATTGCCAGAAAAGTCATCAGGCAGAGATAGCATGAGTTTAAACGTCTAAGCGACTTGCCCGACGGAGGCGGTCGAAGAACAACATATAGGTGGAAGGAGACAGTCAGAGATAGTGGCTAAACAATCCCTCAAATATCGCGATGAAGACCGGTCGTTAGACATGTATTTGCGCGAAATAGGGGAAACACCTCTTATTAACGCCGAAGAAGAAGTGCGTCTGGCCCGAAAAATCAAGCAGGGCGATAAAAGGTCCCTGGAAAAACTGACCAAGGCCAATCTGCGCTTCGTCGTTTCGGTTGCCAAACAGTACCAGAATCAGGGTCTCTCCCTGGCCGATTTAATTAATGAAGGCAATATCGGCCTAATCAAGGCGGCCAAAAGGTTTGATGAGACCCGGGGATTCAAGTTTATCAGCTATGCAGTGTGGTGGATAAGGCAGGCGATTCTGCAGGCGTTGGCCGAGCAGAGCCGTATTGTCCGACTGCCGCTCAACCGCGTCGGCACCCTTCACAAGATCGGTAAAATCTCCAGCCGACTCGAACAGGGACTAGGGCGGGTTCCCTCACCGGAGGAAATTGCCAACGAGCTGGAATTAACAGCAGGTGAGGTGTCCGACACGCTTAAGATTTCCAACTCGCACCTCTCTCTCGACGCTCCCTTTGCGGCTTCCGAGGATAATTCGCTTATCGATGTCCTCGAAGACGAATTCCAGCCGTCACCCGACGAGGCGTTGCTGAAAGGCTCGCTGCGAGTTGAGATCGACAAAGCGCTTGACAGCCTCACAGCGCGTGAAGCCGAGGTCATCAACCTCTACTTCGGACTCAGCTATGAAAAGGCGCTGACGCTTGAGGAAATCGGCGCTCGGTTCTCACTGACCCGCGAACGCGTGCGTCAAATTAAGGAGAAGGCGATCCGGCGGCTGCGTCATGCCTCACGCAGTCGATCCCTTCGCGCCTATCTTAACTAAGCAAGACGATTACTACCGATATCAAAACCGTCCCGGCTCCGGGGCGGTTTTTCTTGCTGTTAACCGTGCAAGCCTATGGCAGGTGCCCCTGACGCAGGGAGTCCAGTTGAGCCTCTCGCCCCTGTATCTGATCGCGCCTGACGAAATTGCCGGAGATGCGCGACGCTTTATACTTCCTCTCAACGTACTTATCCTGGTATTCCTTTATAGCCACATAGTCGCGCCGGAATCTGGGGTCGTCGTCGAATTTTGACACGCCGGTGAAATATCCGTGAGTATGGATAAAGGTTGGTTTCAGCGAATCAAAGACATAATCGTAAAAGCGCTGCTGATCTTTACCTCGCGTCCGGGCGATTGTCTTGTCACAGAGCCCCGCCAGATCATAGATACGCAATTTGGAATAGTACAGCGTCCCACCGATGTCGGGCACCAAGAACGAGGCATTCTCAAGCTGGAGAAACTCGGCAAAATTGTTGAACCTCTCACCATATGCTCTGGCAATACGTGTAAAATTCACCGCCTTTCTCAAGGAGAACTTTTCCAAGCGAGGCAAGTGTGTAGCCACCGAGAAATAAAGAATTCCCATAAGTAAAAGACTACTAAGTATCCAGCGCCATGCTCCTCGCGGCAAGCCAGTGATAAGAAAGTTACCAAGCAGAATAAAGCAGCAGGACACAAATGGAAAGAACGGTGTCGCAAAACGATACTCTCCCATCCAATCATTTGGCATGATAAGGTAAGTAAACCCTGCTGCGAAAACCATTGCCAATAGAAGAAGGTACTCACGCCAACGCCCTTTTCTGGAGAGCGCAAGGGTAAGCAAAGAGATCCATACGACCGGCACTGCCCACCACCATCGTGCCCCCAGCACACTGGCTGCAAGCTGTTGAAACTTGGTTAGGTACTTCGCCTGCATGGTGAGGGCGGGAACTAACATGCCCAGTGACGGCCCACCTTTTGCATAATACGTGTTTGGTAAGAATTCCCCAAAGTACAGGTAGCGAAAGAGTATGAAACCTCCATACACCACAATGAGCGTAGCCGCATGTACAGAGAAAGCCCTCAGCAGTACACCGACACTTGGTCGCTCCTTCGAGAAAAACCCAAGCGCAATTGTAAATGGGAAGACAAAAACGTACATGATGCCATCAGGGCGAGTCATGGCAATGCCGCCGACCAGTAAGCCCGAAACAAAAGGAGTGAGCTTTGGTAAATACTTTTTATCTATGTACGAAAGCTGCTGGTAAAACAGTACTGTTATTAGAGCTATAAGCAAGGGATTTTCCAAACCGGAGCAGGTCCAGACAGTGAATGAAGTGTTCAACGCCAAACATGTCAGGGCAGTGAAAGAAGCCAGTAAATTGCCGCCTGTCAAGTAGATCATGGACTTATTAAGGTAATAGAATGTTATCCCTACCAGGACCAGGCTTACTGTCTTAGACGTTATGAACGGATCAAAAATGTTGAACAGAAAAAAGGGGGCCATGAGAATAACCCACAGGAAATTGGAATATCCTTCCACCGGCGCAAGACCAGGCTGAGAGACTAACCCGTGTCCATGGGCCAGATTCCTGGCATAGGCAAAAGAGATTCCCGCGTCGTCCATAATCCACCCGGAAAGAGATAGAGTAAGATACAGATAAAGCAGAAATGGGACCACCAGAGTGATGATCTCCATTGCCCGCGGTGCTATGCCTCCTTTTCTGAAGCGTTCCACTATTTCCGTAACGTTAGTCTGAGATGCCATGGTCACATAAGGTGTTGTCAAGCCAACAAGTTCACATCCAGCTTGCCAGCAAATAGTAGGGGTCCTGAGCCCAAAGCAAGTCCTTTTTGTCGGTTAGATATTTCCACACTGTCAAAAGCAGTCCGGCCACCCTTGCATCAGCAAGGATGGCCGGTTCTATGAAGTCCTATGAAGTGTCAGTAGCGGGCTTACTTCACCAACATCATCTTCTTGGTGTCGACAAAGTCGCCTGCCTGCAAGCGGTAGAGATAGATACCGGATGACACCGCATTACCATCAGCATCGGTGCCATCCCATATAAGAACATGCTCGCCGGCGTCAAGAACACCATCTGTCAACGTCGTCACTCGCTGGCCCAGCACGTTGAAGATCTCCAGGGTTGCATGACCCGCCGTAGGCAGATTGAAGGCAATCTCAGTAGCCGGATTAAACGGGTTGGGGTAGTTCTGCATCAATGCATAATCATCAGGCAGTATACCTGTCCCCGCAGCAGTGCTGAACAAGTTGTCAATCCGAACGCGGCTGCTGTGATCAGCCCACTCAACATCCGGATAGACTCTGCTGCCGTCAACATAGAGAGTGACAGCATCGCCATCTTTCGGGTAGTTGGCTGTTACTTCGCCCAGCGGATCGTACCCATAGACCGGTGAGAACTTCAGAAGGCCGTCGCCATAGTGAGAACTGCCGCAGCGGACGCCGTCTTTTGTATACGCCTCGATAGCCGAGCCCGAAGTAAGCTCCATGCCGTCGAGGGTAATACCAGCTCCGTATAGCGATACCCAGGCGCGCGAGGAGATCACAGCAGTGGCTGCTATCTGAGAACCATCCTGGTCTTTGGTGGTTGCAAACGGTGGAGCAATGAATCCGGGATAGACCAGTACGTCGTCCGCCGAAGATTTAGCCCAGTAACCAAATAATGGTTTCAGCTCCTTTAGAGTGTTGAACAAGGTATCTCCGGGAAGCCATGTCAGACCGCCGTAATCGTACCCGAGAGCAACAAGTAGATTATCCAAGATTGACGCAAATCCATCCTCAACCGAGAGCGTCTCATTGGGCCAGTAGCTGACAAGGTTCCAGCCACTATAAATGACAATACTCTCTCTCGGATCAATCGGCGGACCGCAGATCTCCAGCATCGCATCGCAATTCATCTTAAACCAGTAGCCGTGGTAGTAATCTACATCAAGGAGTGTCGAGAATTCCGGCAGGTCAGGATCGTACGTCAGCGCTCCCTGGTCAAAGCCCAAGATGACTTCGACGCAAGTGCACTTGCCGAGTTGTGCCATGATCTCGTCAATGCCGGCGCTATAGGTCACGTTCCACGAAATCAGATTCCAGCCCTTATGCAGGTGGATATACACACAGGTGCTGAACTCACAGACCTGGAACTCGTCTCCGTTGGACGTCCATATGACAAGCGGATCCGGGTAGACCTCTTCGCCGTTGATCATGAGTGTAATGATATCACAGGGGTCTGCCCCTTCGTCAGCAGCGGAGTATATGTCGTCACGATAGATCGGCATAAATCCAAACGAGCCGTCCGCTCGGACAACATCCATGCCGCACAGCACACCGTCGGGATCGTAGGCGGTAATGACATCACCCGGGGCAAGAGACACGCCGTTCAGGTGAGGTTTGTCACAGTAAATGTTGATCCATTCGTAGGTGGGTGTGATGCCCGGAACCGGAGCAAATGTCGCCTCGTCACTGTTTTCTGCACACAGGTACTGGGCCGTGAACGTGATCGTTTCCGGCCGGGTTGAATCGAGGGGATTGGTAACGGTGGCCAGGTGAGTAACCGGATCAATATCAACGACAAAAAAGGTGTTACCTGAGTAACTCCAGACAATCTTCGCAGGGTCTATTCCACACGATGTATCCACATAGTCATCCAGATCGAAGGACTCGAACGGCGCATTCTGGTTAGGTATATCGAGCACAAAGTGCTCGGGCAGCACCGCAAACACCGGTGTCGTCTGGGCGGTGCGTCCGCAGCCATCAGTCACTGTGAAAGTGACCTTCTCATAGCCGCACCATCCCTCAGGATACGTAAGTGTGACCACGTTCTCTGAATCTTTAGTGATGGTAATATCGGTGTTGCCGGACCAGCTCCAAGTAATAGGGGGAACACCGACAGCATGGTCATCAAGGTCAAAGGACTGGAATGATTCGCCCATATGTATGCACTGGTCCGGGATGCCGGGTACTACAAAACCGATCCAGCCTCCACCAATTTCGTAGAGACTAGTACCACTGGTGACCCAGAAGTGTCCCATCGGCCCATAGCCCATTCCCTCAACAGGCGAAGGGTGACTGTATCCGAAGCGATGTTTCTCGATCCATATTCCGGAGCTGTCCAACCATTGACCTATGGAATCCGAGGTCATATCCGAAACCCACAGGTAACCGCCGACAAACTCCAGACCATCGTGATGGCTGCCGGCATAACTGGGATAGGTAAACTCATACTGCCAGGCCACATCAACGCCGGCCTCGAAACTATACACATCCCTCCCACGGGTACAGGTATACCACACATGGTTGATGGCATCGTACCCAAATGTCTCGCCATTGCTGGGTGGAACAGGAATAGGTTCCCTTCCGATATAAGCTCCAAAAGTCCCGTCGGGATTTTTGTACCATTTTTCAATCCCTCCGGCTCCATAATCGTCCGGTCCATAGTAAATATAGTTATCATTTACATAGAACTCAGCATGATGGCTCCCACTCCAACCGCAATCAGCACTGAAGTCATATGTTTCGATCAGGGTCAAAGTCCTCGGAGCCATTGGACCAGGATTCCAGGGGTTGTCCGGGTGCTGGTCAGGATCGGAGCCTGCCGGAATCGACACCAGGTATACATAGCAGTCTCCACCATTATCCACGTACAAATGGCCGGTGGTGTCATCTATCCAGTAACCTTCACACGCATAGCCATCTACATCAAAATCGGCAAAGACATAATACTCGTCGCCGCCACAGCCACCTGTTACAATAAGGTCTATAAAGACAAGCTGAGGCGAATTGGCAGCCTCACCAGAGGAGACTACCACTGTGTCATGATAGTGACCGGCAACCAGTGAGCTGATATCAACAGTCACATAAACCGAATCAGGGGTAGTGCCGCCTGATTTGTTAAGATCAAACCAGCTTGATGTCTCAGAAACAGCAAAAGGAATTACCGCCCCGCCGATCTCAATGACATTGAACGCCTGACTGTCGGGATTAGCACCACCTTCAGCAGCTGTGAAATACAGAATGTTAGGCGTGATGTACAGATACTGGGGCGGTGAGGGTGCCTGTTCCACATGGAAACAGTAAGGGCCACCCCAATCAGGGACTATGATCCCATCAGACTTCACCCCCCACACCCAGGTACCGGAGGGTGGAAAGAACGATGAGTCTATGCAAAGAGTGTCGCCACCATTGTCGCTGCCTGTCTCTATCCACCAGACCGGTTCAGAAAAACTATATCCAATGCCAGAGCCAGACATCGCTGCCCCACCGAAACCGATAGTGTCGCAGCCCGAACCAGTCGCACTATAAGTCTGTATCCAAAACCCGAGATCGAACCTGTTCTTAAATCCAACGGAAGCCAATGTGTCACCGGTGATAGGATAGTAATTGCCGCCATTTTTCTCATAAACCTCAAAACCATTGCTCATACCGTAAATGGTATCAAGCCCTGCAGTGTTGGTCAGGCGAAACGTGAACCTGGTTATTCCCCCGGCTTCAATAGTGTCGCTTGTCGGACTGCCTAAGATATTGGTCACATCGTCTAATACGATCTCATTGACACCGCCCGCAGGTATTACCACGAGATTCACCTCCACATACTGTGGCGAGTTCGAAGCGGTTGGAGAAACAACGGTTATCGTATCGAGATAGATGCCGGCACTCAGGCCGGAAATGTTCACCGAGACCTGGATTGTAGCATCGGTCGTACCCACACTGGGAACGGTCGAAAGCCAACCTTCGTGGTTGGATAAGGTGAAATCAAGCGGGTTGCCGTCAGAGCCGATGTTGAAGGTCCTGTTAGCAGGATTGGAACCACCCTCAATAGCGCCGAAATACAACACCGGTGGAGACACAACCAGGTTGGCCTGCACCACAGTCGGGTCATAAATGTGATAGCAATAGGGACCATACCAGTCCGGGGATAGAGTAGGCGGAGTACCCGCTGAGAGTGACCACAGCCAGGCACCGCCCGGAGGGAAGAATGAGGAGTCAATACACAGAGTATCCCCATTGGTGTGGCCTTGTGTTGCAATGTACCAGACCTGCTCACTGTAGCCGGTCTCAAAACCGGGTGCGTTCCCCGTCGTCCAAACAACAGAGACAGCAGTGGTGTCTCGGCCCAGACCGTCGAGGCTGAACTGTTGAAAAATTATGTCATCAAAATGACCATTCGGATTGAAGATGCTGTGGTAGAACCAGCCACTCGGCCCTATTGGGAGAGTGTCAAGAAACGGCGCATCAAAGTAACCGGAGGTGGCGGGATTAGCGTCACTCAGTTTCGTGTAGACCTGGAAACCGTGGGTGAAGGCAAAAAGACTATCCCCGGTGTTCTGGGTTAAGCGAAACGTGAACTTGAGTGGGGTGTCAATTTCGACTGTGTCGCTCGTGGCACTGCCAAAGAGACCCTCAACCACATCCAGTACGACCTCAGACTGGCCATGGACTAGGCCGAATGAAAAAACCATCAGTGCAGTGAATACAAGTAAAAATGAGATGCGTTTCATTTTGCACTCCTTCTTGACTTGGTTAACAGTTGGTATAAATGGTTGAGCGTTTAACATACTCTTTACTACATATTATATGATAAACTTGCACCTGCATCTGGCCGGCATTGAAGTCCGGGCCTACCGTCAGCGCCAGCTCAACTGTGTCCACTCTGCCAGGATCTGGCTGCTGCGCCTGAGTCGACATAGCGACAAAGGCAACGAAGCCAACCAGTAGCAAGAGAAGACCTCGTCTCATCTGTTGTTCCTCCACTTTGAGTTGTTAAAAGCGCCCGAAGCGCCTGGTAATAAGATTGAATTATCAACTTCGCGCAATATATCTTCGGCAGACACGGGAATGGCGTTGGTGATATCAGGTAAATGCGTCATGCAACATGACCCCTCCTTCCACTTCCACTGTTCTTACCCAAGTACAGAGCCCACATCGGGCTCCGAAGAGGAGACTTCATTAGTAGTAATTAGCATTTCAATCTACACTCTCCCCCTCTAAATGTCAATTCTTTTTTCCGAATTCCACCGCTCTTCATGCAGCGAATGGCAGCGTTTTATCAGGCAATGACTGCATAGCGCAGGACACGCTGATACCTTGCGGCTGAAGGAGCCGTCAGGTGGCAGAACGCTTAAAGAAACATCGACTTAGGTTGGCGCACGATTTGCGCAAGTTATGGCAAGACACCAGCTTCGCAGGTCATAACGTTAGTGCTTCTGAATGAGAGGGCGATCCCTGCCTTCTATCCGCCAGGTCTACCCACTGATCTAATAGGTTGGCGGACCGATTCACCGCAGTAGTTGGCCTCGAGATACAGAGGGAGCGTGGTGCTGGTCGCTTCGTTGAAATGACTCAGATCAATGGTAAGCTTGTAATATGCTTGACCAAGACGCTTCACAAGGAGAGGCCTGATTACATCCCCTGCGGAGTTTATCAAGTTTACTGAAGTTACGCACTCATCATAAAGTATGCGGAATACCAACGAGGGAGCCGCAGCCGAGGTTGGGTATGCAGGTTGGTCTAGGAAGAAAGAATCGATCCGCTGAGCCTTGATGAGTGTGAACAGTGAATCCGAAATGACAATCTGTGGATCTATCCACGCTATTTCGTAATGCCCGCCCCCTTGAGCCTCTACTCCGGATCGGTCATGGGTCCAATACTTACCGCACCCGACAACCAGCGCTGCTGAAAGGTATGAACATGATACTACCCTCATTATTAATAGGGTATATCTGGCGCGCGTCATGGGCGGTAGCCAATTTCGACCGCGTGTGTGAAGTCACCTACGGTCAATTTGAGGGTATATATCCCTCGGGGGACTTTCTCAAGCGGAAGCCATTCAAACTTGTACTTCCCTCGATTCATCAAGGAATCGACAATAGGGTTATCCACCAACCCACCCCGGCGGTTGTATATGTTCACGGAGACAACAGCCGAGTCCACCAGCAGTTCGAACCCAACGTTTGTAGACCATTTTTCTTCTGGAGGATAGATGCGGCCTGCCCTTTCCCATTCTTGGAACTGGGCCGTGACCTCCCCATAGCTTTTCCGGCCGCAGTCATTTACTACGAAGACGTATTCGCCGGGTCTGACGAATTCTCCTGAATCATCTTTTTTATCCCAATAGAAGTTGTAGTAACCCTGAGACATAAGCCGGTCGGCCAGATGACAGACAACGCTGTTTGAGTCGTTCAGGATATCGACAGTGACACGACACCGACTCTGCCTGTGAATCGGCACCCAGATACGGACCCGTTCCGCTTCTGCCGAATCAGCCGGAGGGGTAGTGGGCAAATCCGCTCGGCTCCGTATTTCGGCATGGACTATTGAAAGCGACGCCAGTAGGATGGTTGCGATACGCAGTCTAACATTGTAGACGCTCAACTTCATAGCCTGAATATCTATGTGAAACTTCCTCGGTGGCAATGAAAAACTTGAAGTCCCGTTTTAGATTACCAAGCCAGGGTGATGCCCACAAGTGAGTGAGCGGGACAAGTGCCTCCAGTTACGGCTTACACCTCCGGCATGGCGAAAGCCCCTCCCGGAGAGCTTCCTCGCGAGTGTTGAAGGTTTGATAACTTCCCGGTCGCAGGTTTCTCACCGAGGGGCAGCCGGGGCGATGGAAACGAAACGAGCCTTGTTTAGCAATATAGCGATCCTCTTTTGCTCGCTCAATGGAATGCAGGCCAACTTTCTTCTGCATAGCGGCTCGCTGAGCCATGAGCAGCTCTTTTGTTTCAGGGCGATCCAACTCGGTGTCCCGGAACAGGTACAGAAGCCCCAACCCTTTTTCCAGGATAGCCTTGTTGACGAAAATACTGTCAATATATAGGTAACCCAGCAGCCGCCCGTACTTGTCGCGACGACGACCGGCGAACTCTATCCGCGCCGTTTTCCCCAGCGTCAAATCAGCAAGAAATCGGCACGCTTCGTCATAAAACAACTGACCTTTCTCAGGGGTATCGACGGAAAGCAGGCGAAGTCGGTCACCGCCCAGCAGTTCCACTGTGTCGCCGTCTTCGATTTTCTTGATGATGAAACGATCGTCCGGTTTACCATCAAGGCCGATTTCTTCCACCAACCGGAGACACAGAATAAGAACCACCAGCAACAGGAATATCGCCCATTTATAACCGGCTCTCATTTTCCGCCTGGTCGCACTACGCTGGGTTGCCATTTACCATAACCTCCGACCAGCCGGCGCCGGTTGGGACAACCTCGATCAACTCTTCAACTCTGTCTTTGATGTCTTCAACATGAGTGATGAGAAGAACCTGGGGAAACCGGTTTTTCAGGTTGGCCAGCGCTCTAATGATCAAATCTTTTCTTTCATTGTCCTGAGAGCCGAAAATCTCGTCAAGAATGATGAAAGACCGGCTCAGTCCGGCCGACTCTGTAAGCGCCAGCGATATGGCCAGCCGCAAGCAGAGATTGGCCAGGTCCTTTTCTCCCCCGGAAAAGCGGTCAACGCCGTAATACTGACCGTAGTCCATGACCCTCAGATTGTACTTCTCGTCGAGTTCAACCAGGTTGTACTTGCCGCTCGTCATCTCCGACATCAACTGACTGGAAAACCCAGCCAGCGCGGGACGTATCCCCGCAATCAGGTGAGAGCGGAACTTGACAAATAAGCCGGCCAGCTTTTCACCGTAGTACAGGCTGGTGCGGCAGTTTTCAAGCTCCTGGGACATCTGCTCGAACCGCTTCATCTGCTCCAGCTTGCCCTCCAACTCCCTCTGATTAAGCTCATGTTCTTTGGAAGCCGACAGATACACGTTTTTGGCCAGCTCAAGCTGTTTTTGCGCTGTCTGGAAAGACTGCTGAGCCGCTTCAAAATCCTTCTCACCGAAAGCCAACCTTTCCCGTTCTGCCTTTAGGGAAGCCACCTCCTTGTCGGCCGATTCCTGCTTTTGGGTATGATCCTCAATGGCCTGCCTGACGGCCGGTAATCGGGACAACTCTCCTTTAAGCTGGTTGGAGCGCGAGCGAACTTGCTCAAGCTGTTCGGCTCTCCCCGCTAGCGAGGAAAACTGCTCTTCGTCGAAATGAGCCTGCCCCAGTTGCGCAAGCCGGCCTGAGATTTCTGACAACTTGCCTTGCAGCTCTCTCCTTCTTTCTAAAAGAGATTCCCTTTCGCTGAGACAGGCTTCCCTTTTAACAGACAATTGATAGCGCGTGTTGGCGCGGTCCTCCAAATCCCGGCAGGACTCCTTGAGCTTTTTGCCCTCCTCCTGCTTTATCTGGAGTTGCCTATCCAGCTCCGCCGCGGCTCGTTCGAGCTGGGCAAGCTCCTTTGTCAGATGCGCCCTGATCTCTGGCAAGCTGTCGCCAAGCGGCCGCAGGCAGCGATCACACACTGATTCCGGGCCGAACTGGGCAATCGACTCCATCTGTTGCTTCAGCTTCCTGATTTCGCCTTCCTGTGCCACTTTGCGGGAGCGCAATCGGCTGTATTCATTGCGTGCCTGTTCCAATCGCTGTTGTTCATCAGTAAGAAGGCCACGCACATTATCAGGAATACTGCTCATTTGTCCTTCATAATCAGCCATCATCCTGTCATTTGATGCCATCCGGCTTTCGATTTGATCTCTCTCGCGGGTAAGGTCGGCCTCCTGTTTGGTCAACGTCTGACGCATCTCCAGACGGCTCCTGGCGAGTTTCATGGTTTCCAGTTGCTCTCGAAGAGCCGGCAGATCAGCCAGCTTTATCTCCAGTTCCGACAGCTCTTGCTGGTATTGGGCCAGTCGGGACGCTTCCTGCCTAAGGTTCTGGAGCTGCTCTGAGAGGTGCACGATTGATTTCTCTTCTGCTTCGAGCCGCGCCTGAAGTTGCAGCCAGGCTGATTTCGCTTGCTGGACTCTCTGAAAATGCTCCGAGGCTCTTTCGAAGGCAGTCTGCGCCTCCTTACAGGCTGTTTCCAGACGGCTAACCCGCTGTGACAACTGTGATATCTGAGCAGTGAGCTCCTTAATCCTCAGCTCGATCCAACCTAAGTCGGCCAGTTGTTTCTCAAGAAAACCGGCCTGACGCTCATCAGAACGGGTATCTTCCTTGACTTTCCTGATAGCCCTATCGAGCCGTTCAATTCCGAGCATTCCGGCTAACTGGTCCCGACGCTTGGATGGCTGCAGATCCGACAGGGCGTTTAGCTCCTGCTGACGAGCCAGGAAGGAAGTCAAAAAGCCTCGCCAGTCAAGGCCAAGCAGTTCGCCCACATAGCGTCGGGTCTCGTTTACCCCCACTGATTCCGCCGCCGCACCCCGATACAGCTCCACTTCCGGTCGATCAGACCTGCCGGTCAGACGCCTCACAACACGATATAATTCACCATTGATTGCGAATTCCAGGCAGACTTCGCAAAGTTCCGAGGGGCCGGCAAAAACCGATTTTATTTCTTCTTTCCCGGAACGTGCCACCTGTGTGCCATACAGCGCCCAGGAAATTGCCTCTACCAGCGAGGATTTGCCCGCCCCGTTAGGTCCGATCACGCCTATGACGCTATCGGGAAAAACCAGGCTGACTTCCCTGAGAACCCTGAAATTCCGTGCTTTAAGTGAGACCAGGCGCATAGCACTACCACAAAAACCGACTTTTTCTCCGGCCTGTCAAGGTATTCGTGACTACCAAGTCGGGTAGTTACCACGTCCGCCGACGGGTGGCATTCCCAAACTCGGGGCGTGCTAAAAAACCTGTGCCTGGCACATGTCCACATCTGCCGCGCACAAGATTAGATCTACACCAAATGAGGTCGCCATTCTCTAACTCCGCGTAGCGGCGGGCTTTACGTCCGCCGGTGGCATCGCCACTTTTAGGCGGGAGACAAGCCCCCACCCTACGCGAGTAGGCATCATTGCCTTTTGGGACACCCTTTCCACGTCTGCCGGTTGTCGCGCACAAGATTAGCATAAAACAATACAAAAATAGCCTTCATTAAACCGATAGAAGCAAAGAGTCCGCTAACACCCTGAATAATTTGGCAAAAAATTCCCATTTTTGTCTTGACAAACTGTGGAAAACAATTAACTTTCTTATGAGCGTGTGTTAAGTTACAAGTGAATCCGAGAGCCACAAGTGTTTCATGTTGTAACACCTACTTACCTCGAGAAGACTGTATAATGCTAATGAAGTTGCCGTCAGGCAGGTCCGTAGGGGTCTGTCCAACGGGCAAGATTCTTTCGGTACCCAAATCAGCCGAGCGGTAATTCATTCTCTGCATTGTATAGTTAGTGTCTGTAACACTTTCCATGTTAAGTCCTTATCTGAAAACCATAAGCCTTTGGCTGACTGATGTCAGTTATATAGGAGGTGAAACATATAGACAATTGGCTGAAAATAAGAGCGCAGAAGCATGAAACTTTTGATACAACAGGGGCTTTCAAGGCTCCGACTCCAAAAAGAAGAGGAATTTAATGAATTCGTTGGCTAAAGTTCGTATACGGTTTTTCCCTAGACATTCTTTCTTGCCGGATACTGGCAAAATGCCTCATGACTGCCGATATTATGGTCAGTCCGGTAATTTGCCAACTTTAGAGAACACGAATTCACACTCTTTCCTTTTTTAAGGAGGAATTAAATGTTGAAAAGACTGATAAGCGCAGTATTCGTTCTGAGTCTTGTCTTGGCTCTGAGCGGTACGGCAATTTCAGATGTAGTTAAAGGCGAGTTGAACCCTGTCATCAAGGTGAATCCAAATCACGATCGATTTGTGAACCTTGCCGATGCCAGACCGGAACAACCTGCCTTTAGAAAACCAGAATCGGCCCTCAAGCAACTGCCTGGCGGTATGACGGCGCCTACTCCTCCTCAGACCTACTTCTGCGATGTTGAGGACTACACCAACGGTGTTCCATACTACTACTGGCCCATCCCGGATGTTTATGGCGACGACCTGTTCAACATGCGGTTCACATCTATTCCTGACTACTACTGCACGTTGATGGTCGCCGACTACCTCATGTACGGCACGGTGATGGTTGGCACTCCTGACATGCGCTGCTTCCTCTGGGATGACGACGGCTTCGGGTTCCCTTTCGCCAAGCTCGACTCGGTGGACATCCTGAACGCAAGTCTCCCGACCAGCGGTATTGCGTACGTCGCTGCCGACTTCACCCCTGCCGGCAATGCCAGCGGCAACTGGTGGGTCTTTACCGGTGAGAAGTACCACTATGGGTGGACGATCCTGGGTAGCCCTGGAGATACCCTGGCTATCATCTCAGACGACGCTACCGGTCCGTATGTGGGCGAAGAGCGTTCCAGTGAGTTCTGTGGTGGTATGTGGGGAACGATGCTAAACGACTGGGGAATTGATGTATCATTCTTCATCCTCTCCGAGCGTTGCTGTGGAGAAATACCTTATACCGATTGCTATTGGCAGTATTACTACACAAACGTTGCCTATCTCTGGCGGGCGCCGCATCCCGTCTATGGTGACCTATCCTATGCCATGCGCCATAGCGTCAAAGGCGCGGAGACCCTCCAGGTCGTAGATGTCGCTATCTATGACGATGGTACTGGCAACTGTGGTAATGACGACGTTATCATAACCATCTACGACGATGCCGGCGGCCTGCCGGGCGCTCAGATTGCCCAGGTAGTGAAATCACCACCTTATGCCTTCTTCCCGTCATGGGAGAGATTCACGTTCAACCTGGTATTGATCCCGGGTTACAATATCACCATGAATGACTTCCATATCGCCTTCTCATCCAGCGCCATTCCCGGCAGCGGTGACTATGAAGCCTGCTTGTCATCCGACGGCACCGACGGTGTCGGACGTTCCACGTGCGATGAAGGTGGTTGGATCGACATGCTCACCTGCTGGGGCCTTGACGCCAACTTCCTGTTCGACGCCTACCTCTGCAAAGACGAGTTCTATGAATGTGCCTGGAACTGGTGCTATGTCAGCCTCGACTGGTTCTGGCGCCTGCCTGATGCCTATGGTGACTATGCACATGCACAGAAATTCCATGGTGAAGGTAAGGAGTGCCGGGTACATGATGTCTGCTGGTACCTGTATGACAACGGTGACCCAAACATCTACACGACGCAGTCCGAGATTCAGGTCTATAGCGACGCTGGTGGTCTACCCGGCGCCAAGCGGGCTGGAATCACAATCGGACCGGGGTCCGGTATCCCATACCAGATCTTCCCGGCAGCGATGTGCGTCGACTTCGAGCCTCTCAATGTTTACGTCACTGGAGACTACTGGGTCGGCATCGAGTCGTTCGGTACTGACGAGACCGACGGCATCCGTACCCTGTCCGATAACGGAGGAGGCGGCTGCGTGGACGGCCTGGCGGAGAACTATGCTGGCGCTTGGGAGCTCCTGTATCCCTACTGGGGTGGCGGTATGCCGCAAGACATTGCTGGTATAGTCGAAGCCTTCCACTGCTGCATCCCCTATACCGGACGTATCTGTGAGCCCACAGGCGAAGACTGGTACACTTACCAGCATGACTACGCCCGTACCGGCGCTTCCTTGAACCCGGTCGGCGATGCCTGGTGCGACCTGACGCTCAATTGGGCCTATGAGGACCCGAGCAGCGGCGTCAGTTTCTGCGGACCAATCATTGCTTATGATAAAGTCACCTGCTCATTCAGTGATCACTATATCACGTTTGATCTGGCGACCGGAATGCCCATATATACGTTGCCTTACGACGGGACAATGATCGGCAGTAGTATTCGGTCGACACCGACCGTAGCTACTATTGCGGGTTACCCTGATCCTGTTCTGTTCGCATCCGGTGGCAGTTCATTCGCCATTATGGCGTATGACTATAACACCGGCGCTCTGATCTGGAGCCGCGACCTGGGCACTGTTGGTCCTAGTGGAGTGTGGGGCACCACCCGTTGGGGCCGCTTTACCGTCGTGAACCTCAGTGCAATTGACTATGTCTTCTGGGGTACTGACGACGGCAAGGTTGTCG
This sequence comes from uncultured Ignavibacteriales bacterium, assembly GCA_964416195.1. Classification (GTDB taxonomy): domain Bacteria; phylum Zixibacteria; class MSB-5A5; order GN15; family FEB-12; genus CAYQDB01. The sequence continues at coordinate 64,873 of CAYQDB010000001.1, read as the reverse complement.
GCGTTGACGCTCTAACCGGCGTTCTCATGCCCGGCTACCCGGTTGACCTCTCGTACTCTACCTATGTTTCCGGCGTTACCGATGGCGAGAATCTCTTCTTTGGCACCTTTGCTACCGGTGTCGAAGGTGATCTCTACTCGATAAACGCCGCCACTGGTGGTTTCAACTGGCAATTGTCCGTACCACCCGCTGCCGGCCTGCAGGGTCCGGTCGTCTGGACCCATGCCAATGGCTACAACAACGATGAGGGCTTCACTGCCGGTATATCCTATGAGAATGGCGTTATATATGCCAACTCGCGTGCGGAAGCCGACCACCCGACTGATGGTCTGTTCTATCGCCTTAATTCTACCAATGGAATGCTTGTTGGCTCCGCGACGATTGCCAACCGCGCCTATTACCAGACTCCAATCATCGATGTCAACCATGTCTACATGCCTTCCTTGACCCGATGGGTCGGCGCTCCGGCCGGTGGCAATATGTATGCCGTCAAGAAGAGCAGCGGCGCTATCGAGCGCACCTTTACCAGCGCCAGCGGTGGCCGCTACTACGTCGATGGCATCCTTACCTGCGAGCCGGAACCCGAACCTGATCTGCTTTATGTGTTCAACGAAGACGGTTTCCTCAGTTGCGTCAATGCCGTAACCTTTGAGGAAGTCTACCGTCGTCGTATTGATCATGGTGGTGGCACTGCTAACCTGGGTATGGCCGGAGCGATCGCTCCCGATCCCGGCACTGGTGAAACCCACGTTTTGTTCGCCACCTACTGGGGCGACCTGTTCGACATGACCAAGCAGGTAGATCGTCCGCGTTTACAGATCCAGACCTACAGCCCGATGACTGCGGTTGAGTTCGGTCCGGCGACAAGCCTGCCGGTTTCCATCCCGGATGTTTACGTGAACACCGGTTGCGCTAACCTCAACTTTATTTCCGTGACGGCAGACGAGGTCAACCCTGGTACGACGATCCCTGACTTTGCTTCGGCCAACACCGTTGACCCGAGCTTCATGGATCGGGCGGCGAGTATCGCCGATAAGCTGGCGCGGGATGCCTTCCTGTCCAAGTACCTGCGTCCGAACGAGAATGTCCTTGACGAGAACAACATGGTCTCGGTACGGGAGATGGACCTCAACAAGGAGAGAATCAACCGCGCTGCTGCCGGCTTCCCTCCGTATCTGAACTCGGTTGTCCATCCCGCAGCAGGTGACGTTTTGACCCCCACCGATCCTCCAATGGCCATCGATCTGGATGTCATTCAGACCGCTATCAACCGTGGTCCACAGTGCTTCTATCTCTCTCTGGAGACTGACGACCCCGACTTCTTCCTGAATAATGTCACTATGCAGCCTGTCCAGCATGTTTGCCTTGTCGGTGGTTGCTTGATCGACTCCACCACGCTGTACTTCGGCGTGGGTCCTGCTAATGAGCAGTTGGTGACAAACACCGGTCGTTTGGGCACTGGTGACTGGGGCGATGGCCCTGCCGGCTACAACTGCTTCTTGATCGACGGCGATGGCGCTTCCTACTACCAGGGCGCCTACGTGTACGCGGTGAGCACTCATCGTGTTGCCGTACACACGCAGGATTGGACCTCTGGCGGCGGCGAAATTGACGCCTTCGTCTCCATGCAGCCGGATCCGAACTGGTGCGACGACGCTTGCAAGCCGTATCTCGATGCCGGCGTTTCGCTGGGCGAGATGACCACTGACGGCGGCCTGAACTACACCACTGTCACGGGCGACATGGTTTGCAAGAGCTTCCTCGATTCCGTCCAGAACTTCGATCTCGGAGGCGGATGGGATTGGGAGAACTTCGGCGCTCCGTTCGACAACGACTCCACCATGGGCCTCTACTGCAATGGCCGCGTGGTTGGCGCCGTTGGTGTACCTGAGCTGGCCAACCTGACGCTCGAAATCCTTGAATTCACCGAGCGTAACGGCGATTCCGTCAAAGGCTGGTACCTCAGTGAGATTTGGGACTGCGATGTAGGCGGTGACTCCGCTACCATGGATGCCAGTATCTCAGCTGGTTGGGCGTACAACCGTCCGGCTGAGGATGCTGCATGGGGTCAGATAAAGATCCCGTTTGGTGGCTGTGGATACGAACCGTTGATTAACTACCACGGCTTTGCTGGTGTGTCAGGTACACCTGGCAACGGTTTCTGGGGTTGGGGAATCTTCTGGGATTCCTGCTACAACTGGATGCAGTATCCTCCAGGTTTCCATGCTCCGGATGCCGGCCAGATGACAACCTCTGACGCTGAAGCGATGGCTACCTTAGCTAAGAAAGACTTCGGTCCGAACGAGACATACATCATTGGTGTCGCCCACTTCGGTCTGAGCGGTCTGACTGACGCTACCGATCCCGCTGAGATTGCTCCTCTGGCCCACATGGTCAACAAGTGGGCCGGTTTCGGTCGTGGTGACGTGAATAATGACGGTTCGGTTGACCTTGCCGACATCATTTATCTTGCCGCTACCGTTAACGGCGGCCCCGGCGCTGTGCCATTCAAGCACTTGAGTGATGTCAATAATGATAGTCTCATCGACATGGCTGATGTGAACTATCTCATTGCATATTACTTCGATTGCGGGCCGTGCCCGGTCGGTAACTGGATCTTCTAAATCGAAGAAGTTCAGTTACGCATAAATAAGAAGCGAGGATTTGTTCCTCGCTTCTTTTTTTGTGTCCCCAAGCTGCCGGCGGCATTATTATAGCACCAGCATGAAGAATTCCGAGGTTGACAAAAACACCGCAAGCGTTTCCGCTCTATTGGACGATTTATTTGAGGTCCAGGCCGTTTACAGGCAACGCGAAAGTCTCGTTTTCAGTCTCACGTGCCGTTTCGACCGGCGAAGATCGGTGCCGCTGATAAAAGATCGGCTCAAACTGGCCGGCTACAAGTTCACGCTCACCGAAGGTGAACAGGCCTTGTTCCTGACCATAGACCCGAAACAACACTTCAGAATCCCGACTACAAACGTGGTCCTGTTTGTCCTGACGCTTTTCTCGGTCTATTTCGTTCCGGTCTTCCTGCGCAACCTCCCTCCGATCATGTATCGCCTCGTGAAACAGGCAGCAATCCCACCGCAGACTTTCTTAGAAGAGATGCGTTTGACCCTGGACGCCATACCTCTTACGTTCCACGCTACATTGCACGACCTGGCTCACGGAGCCGGCATAGTGTTCACGCTGGCGCTCATTTCTATTCTTTTCGTCCACGAAATGGGCCATTTCATCGCCAGCCGACGTCGGAACATTATTACGTCATGGCCGTACTTTATCCCTGCGCCAAATATCATTGGCACGTTTGGAGCCGTAATTACATCGAAATCTCCCTTCTGGAATAGACGCGACCTGATCGAGGTCGGCGCGGCCGGACCTATCGCCGGGTGGGTGGTGGCGATTGGCTGGCTGTTGTGGGGTTTATCGCAGTCGGCTTGCCTGCCGCTTGAAGCGTTTACTCTCAAAGATATGGTTTTCTCGCTTGACGGGGAGTCAATCATCATGCGCATAGCCACCCTTGGGCTGGTGGGAGAGGCTCCACAGGGCTCTTACTATATGCTGTCCGAGGTGGCCTTCGCGGGATGGGTCGGTATGCTCGTCACGGCAATAAACCTGCTGCCGATCGGTCAATTGGATGGCGGCCATATTCTGTATGGACTGGGTCGGCGCAGGCAGTTCTTTCTGGCTCGTATTGCCATGGTGGCGCTGATTGTCCTGGGATTTCAGTCATTGATGTGGTGGTTCTTTGCCGCTTTTGGGCTCTTCTTTGGGGTAAAACACCCTCCCACACTGGATGACAGTCGACAGCCGGGAGGCGTGGCTATGGCCATGGGGATAACTTCACTGGTTATACTGGTGCTCTCGTTTACACCGGTACCTTTTCACTGATCGGCAATTCGTGCAAAAAGCTGGGGTCTTCGTCTCTACCGTACATCTGCCGAAAATCAATCTGCTCCTCCAGCAACACCTCAACGAAGACGTCCACGATCTTGGGATCGAACTGTATTCCCCTATAGGCGATCAGCTCTGAGATCGCTACTTTGAGGTTGGCCCCCTTTCGATATGGCCGATTGGCCATGATGGCGTCGAAGGCGTCCACAACAGCCAGTAGTCGTCCTTCTATTGGAATATCTTCACCTTTCAGCCCCCGAGGATAACCCGTCCCATTATATCGCTCGTGGTGGGCTATGATGTAGGGAATAGCCGGTTTGAACAAGTCAATACCCTGGATAATCTTGAGCCCCATCTTGGGGTGGTTGTTCATCAAGCGGCGTTCCTTCTCGGTGAGTTTGGTTATCTTATTCAGGACTGAGTCAGGCACGCCTATTTTCCCAATGTCGTGCAATGAACAACCCATTGCGAGGTCATTAACTTGTGAATCATTCCACCCTAGGCGATGCGCCACCAGTCCTGCCAGCTTGGAGACGCGATCGGTATGTCCGGCTGTGCACTTGTCACGCGCCTCGATCGCCTTTGCCAGACCCTGGATGGCTTGCAGGTATGAGGACTGCAGGTCCTGGTATAGCTGATGGTTGGCCATGGCTGACGCCGCTGAGTTGGTCAAAATTGTTAGAACATCCAACTGGCCAGGAGTGACATCGTCGAAGCGTGTTTGTATTAGAAGGTTGATTACGCCATGGAGCTGACGCTGGATGAAAATGGGTTGAGAAATAAATGTTCTTATGGCTGCCCCGTTTTCTTTTGTTACTGCCTCCGTCTGAATCACAGGCTTGGCGCTCTTCGTGTAGGCGAACTGCTGGAGTGTCGTCTCGTCAAGTACCTCGCCGTTATACTCTTGCTCCTCGGAGTCGCATATTTTTCGCAGAGGTTCTTTGCTTTGCGGGTGGATCTCGATTAAGCCGGCCGCGCTGGCCGACATTTCCCTTTTGCAGGCGCTGACTACCAATTTCAGAAACTCACCGATCTGAATTCCGGTCTGGGAAGCGTTGGCAATCTTGAGAAACTCCACCCGCTCCTTTAGGCGCAGGTTCTCTCGTACAATCCTCTGATGCCTGAGACCTCGATTGACCGTCGCTTTCAACAGATCCAACTTGAAGGGTTTGACCAGGAAATCAAAAGCGCCCTTTTTCAGTACCGAAATAGCCGTCTGCACCGTCGGATAAGCGGTCATCAGTACAACCACTACGTCGCTGTGATTGGCAAGGGCGGCCTCAAGAATCTGTACCCCGGAGTATTCTCCCATGATCAGATCAGTGAGAACAAGGTCGACCGGATGCTTTTTGATATACTCCAGGGCCTGTTGTGGATCCGAGAGAGAGACAATATGGAAGTTCTCAGATGAGACAGCCTCGACTATGATCTCGCAAATATGCTTCTCATCATCAACCACCAAGATGTTGGTCTTCTTGTTGTCTTTCATTGTTGTCCTTTCGAGGCTAGGGCCACAATGCATCTATCGGACAGAGGCTATGAAAGGCCACCGGTCGAACGGCTTTTGTATAAAGATTGATCGCGACAGGAACAGACCTACAGTTGGGAAAGGGCAATATCCGCCTGGTAAGACGAGCGCACCAGGGGCGCTGAAACTACGGTCCGTATACCTGCTTCTTGGGCCTCTTCCCCCAGCCGGACAAACTCCTCCGGATGCAGGTAGGCGGCTACCGGGAAATGTTGTTTTGACGGAGCCAGGTACTGGCCAATAGTCAGGATTGACACCCCGTTTCGAGCCAGGTCTGCAAACACTAGTTTGAGTTCGTCAGACGATTCCCCCAGACCAACCATAAGGCCGGATTTAATAACCGCTTTTGAATTCTCCTGCATCCACTCAAGCAATCTCAGTGAACGCTGATAGTCAGCAGAGGGCCTGACCAGTGGATAGAGCCGTGGTACTGTTTCAATGTTGTGATTGAAGACATCGGGGGGACTATCAGGGATTATCCCCCAGGCTTCGAAGGAACCCCTGAAGTCCGGCGTCAGTATTTCAACGGTCGCCTCTGGAAGGGACCATCTGTGTTGGCGGACTGTTTCAGCAAACTGGGCCGCGCCGCCGTCAGGCAGATCATCACGAGTTACCGAGGTTATAACAACGTGCTTGAGTTTCATCTCACGGGCTGCTTCGGCGACCCTCCTCGGCTCGCTCTTATCTGGCGGCTCAGGTTTTCCAGATTTTATATTACAGAAGCGACAATTGCGCGTGCAAACAGGCCCCAAAATCAGGAACGTTGCTGTCCCTCGAGCAAAGCACTCACCTCGATTGGGGCAGTTTGCCGCCTGACAGACAGTGTTCAACCCGTGACGTTTGAGCAGGCGGCTGACGTGGCCGTAACTCGGGCCGGTGAAGGCTTTTACCCTTAGCCAGGCCGGTTTACGCTTAATCTGGTTGTCGCCAAGATGCTTTTTCATGGGCTGTGCCGGGTACTCAATGCTCGCAAAGTCACGTTCTGTCCGTTTTTTCCCATCAAGTATATGCCAAAACGCTCGATAATCAAGAGAAAGGCAAAGACTCAACAGGATGAGGAGATACCTGATGCCACGTCTGCCAGTCATCATAAGTAGTCTGGTTCTCTTACTGCTTGTTGCACAAACCAACGCCGACCAGCGGAAAGAAGCTAAGCTGGTCAGAATTGGCGACTTGCCGTCACAGGACATACGAATCAGACCCTCTCTGGCGACAGCTGATTCCTGCGTTGTTCGCCATGACAGTGGGATGGTGTGGAAAATCGATGGTTGGGTTACGGGAAACGAATTATACAAGGGATATCTTGATCCCGCTGCCAGTTGCGAGGGACCATATCCGTTTGCTGTGACGGAAATCGTCATGCCGATATACTTTTTCGGCTCTACCCCAATGGGAGTCTCGGTTGATATCGAGGGTGTAGATAACACACAGCCTGGTTGTCCTTTTCCCGGCAACCTGCTGGCCATCTCCAGTGAGTACCAGGTCCAGATACCGGGAACGGGACTGTATGAGATATGGGTACCGTTGGATTCGCCGTACGTAGTGAATGGTCCTTTTTTCGCCGGGTTCTTTATAAGTAACGCCCTTGATCCGGCCGACAGTCCCGCTGTCATCATCGACGATATTTCCGTTTTATGCACATCGTACAACATCTGGGATGAGAGCATCGGCTTTGTTGATCTGAACAACAATGAATTCTGGAACTTCCCGGGACGCCTGGTGCTGTATGCCGTCGGTTTCCCCGGTGGAAATGGCGGTTACCAGCCTGCTCCGGCCCTCACCTTCGTAGCGCCCGGTAATAGCGACACCCTCTTTGGTTCTGTCGATCTGTGGGCCTGGGATACGTCCGGCTCGGAGATCATCGACTATGTTTCTTTTGAGTGTTCCTCAGGCGGCGGTTATTCTGAAATCGGGCGCGACTATGACGGTCTGAGGCCATTGCGTGATGGCGTCAATAACCCCGGCAGCGGCGATGGATTCAGCTTCAATTGCTATTTCTCCTCAGTCTCTGAAGGCATACATACCCTGCGTGCAACCGCCTATGATACTTTGGGGCGAAGTTCCTCTGACAGCATAACCGTCTACATTGAACCGACACCACCAATTCCCACTGTAACTTCTCCGCCCAACGGTTCGGATTTCTGCACGCCATTAGAGCTTCTCATGACCACAAGCGACGAAGACCTCTCATTCATACAGGTATTTAAGCGCGAAGCTCAGACAGATTACTCTGCCGGTATGGTGACGCTGGACCAGTCGACGCTGGGAGATGCCAACGGCAATCCCGGTGACGGCAACCATGCCGCCAACGGTGAATTCGGCGATTACTACTGCGGGCCGGTGGCAGCCGCTATCGCCATCAAACTCTGGTTCGACCGAGGTTACGAGCAACTGATGAAACAGGGCTTTGATATCCTTCCTATCGACACGGTGGCCGAACGCTTGGCGGAGAAATTTGAGACGAGAGAAAATCTCGGCACCTACGACGAAAACCTGCTTCAAGGGATCAAAGATTACTCCGTGACGCATGGCAATCACCTCTCTTTTGAATACCAGAGAAACCCCGACTATTTTCTTCTTCGCGCCTGGGTTGAGGAGGAAGAGAAAGCCGTGATAATTGGGCTGGGGGGAACGCCGGGCGTCTGGCTGGCAGTTGATGGCTTCAGCGAATGGCAACAACCGGATGGCAGTTATCTTGTCCGGGTATCCAACCCACTTACGGGAACTATGATAAACGTGCCTATGCGCAACAACCTCAGCATAAACGAAGTCTACTTCAATGGGGGTTGGCAGCGCGTGGATCTGATGATGTCGCTTATGGCCAATGATTGGACTGTTTCGCGGAGCTTCATCGGAGCGGATTTCAGCGGGGCCGATGGCTGGTCGCTACCCTGGACACCATTCGGGTTGACTGAAGATAACCCGTATTTCTTCCGCAGCGTCGGGCAGGACGCCGGCGGGTTATATGGATCGCAGGTGGTGCTGTTTAGATACAACTGCTCGCAATCTTATACTCCCGGTGACTATAACAATGACGGTGACGCTAACATCCTTGATCTTGACTATCTGCTGCAGTTTATAGCGTTAGATGGTCCCCCGCCTGTCGGAGGGGCCGGTCGAGCCGACGCCAATTGCGACAACAATGTCAACATCGCCGATGTTGTCTACTACATGAACTACCTGTTTGGCACTGCCGGAACGCCCTGCTATTGAGTGTGGCCGAACACTCCGGCTTATCCTGCCACTCCATGAGCGCACATGTGGCCGGCGTACGTTTTGCTCGTTACGTCAGGTCTTGGTTCGCCCCCGGCGAGGTGTGGCCCGACGGAACTCTGCAATACTCCAAGGGGTAAGGAAAAGATTGACAGCTCTCGGTAGCCGAACTTACTTTGTTACATATTTTTTCTAAGATCGACAACCACCATTGTCCCAAATAGAAAGGACATATCATGATCAATAACCCAATAATCGAAGCTATGCTTAATCGCAAATCAATTCGTCAATACAATGATGAATCACCATCTGACGAGGTCATAGCAGCCATTGTTCGAGCCGGACAACAGGCTCCGTTTGCTTCTCAGCTATACAGTCTATTGCTGTCACGCAATAAAGACAAACATCCCTTCAAAGCACCCTTGTTGTTTACGATTTGTGTCGATTTCCATAAGCTGGAACACATCATGGCCAGACGACACTGGCAGATGGTTACGAATGACCTTCTCTTGCTGCTGTTTGGAATTCAAGATGCCTCTTTGATGGCAGAAAATATGGTAATGGCGGCTGAGAGTCTGGGATTGGGGAGCTGCTTTTTGGGAATCTTTCCTAATATAATTGAAAGAATCGTAAAGGAGTATGAGTTGCCCAAACGTGTGTTCCCATTGGTACGATTAGCTATGGGATACCCGGCGGAAAACCCGGCTTCTCGACCGCGATATCCTATGGACTTTGTTCTCTTTGAAGATAAATACCCTGAGTTCAGTGAGGAAATGATCACTAAAGCGATGATGGAAATGGATGAAGGATATATTGCCCAGGACTACTACCGCGAAGCAAACTACAAGATTCCTCTGGAAACGGACCGTAAAGAAACATTCACTTTTACCAACTATGGGTGGACTGAACATATTTCTCGGAAATGGGGGCAGTGGGAGGCTTCACCAAAGAATCTGCTTGAGCAGTTTGCAATGTGTGGCTTTCATATTCCAGAGACCAACATGAAGGAAGCTGAGTGATTACAGTATGGTGTGTCTCGTCAGAAACTCTGAAACCTTTTGAGTAAAAGACTGAGATGTGCTTTTTTTAATGTAGCGTCAGGTCTTATCCAGCAGGGTAAGATATTACCTGACGCCATTGTTTCTGTTATGGACGGTTTGTCTACTTGCGAGCCGCTGCAGCGCTGATCGCCCGTCTGGCGATCTCCGACGATATTCCGCAAATAGCAATCAAACGGTCGACCGCCTCGTCAAGGTGCTTGAGCCACTTCTTGTCCGGGTATTTGTTCCTCAGATCATCGGTTACTTCATCAGCAATCGTGGCAATGAAATGGGCGTATTGCTGCCTTCTGCCTACCTTGAGGAAGGGAATGACATACTTGTTTGCGGCAAAGCCGGCCAGCAACATCGCCACTGAGCCCAATATACCGACCCATGAACCCGGATCCGACAATAGTGCTTCCACTTTGTTCCTCCTTCTGTTGAAATCGTTAATGTTTATCTTTTACCGAGATACTCTACCATGTCAGTCGCCATTGCGTAGAATCAGGCACTGTTAGGCGTTGCCTGAGAATCGTTCCATCGGTACGGCTTATCGTAAACTCGTACTTAGTGCCGGGGGGGATGAGTGAGTCCGATGGTATCAGGTCGAGGTAGAAGTAACCGGAGCTGTCGGTAGTTGTTGAAACTGAGTAGGGTGACACAACCACTACTACATATTGCACCACCCCTGAAGGAAGACATGCTGTTACCGAAGCCCCCTCTTCCGGCTGCCCGGTGATATCGTACAGGAAACCATACACGCGACACAACTGCGGTGCTGATGGAGACCCCGGATCAAACTGGTCTCCGAAGATGGTATCGCTTCCCGTCCCGCTGACGACGATGGTGTCGTAGGCGTCAAAGGAATAGCCCGGGGCTGTCGCCACTACGACAAAGCTATCGGCATCGAGGTTAAACATTGCCGTGCCCTCGTTGCCGGTTCTGCCGGTTGCTATGAGCGAGGTCTGGCTCACATTACGCACCGCGAGGGCTGCCTGTGGGACGGTCTGGCTGACGGAAGAATCAAAGGTTACGACCGTGAATGAATAGGCCCCCGCGCCGCCGCTTATTCCTGAGACCTCGGTGTCGAGATACTTGCCGAAGCTGCCGCTTGTAGTGTGGTTTATCTGAGGGGCGTTCCAGACCCAGCGAGCCATGGACGTGGAATCTCCTGAACCGCCCATTTCCGTGCGGTTGGAATCGACTGCCCCACCCTTCACATACACGGAGTCTCCTATGAGCGCTATCTGGTCGGACAGCTCCTCGCTGATGATCTGGAACGAGTATGTATTCGGAGTGAGAAGATCCCCGTTGTTTTTCTTGGCCAGTAGGGTGATAACATAGTGTCCGGCAGCGCCCGAACCGTCAATATCGGACACCTGCTCCGCAAACGAGTAGAACTGCTTTCCCCTGACGGTGGTGGAGGTGATGCGGCTGTCAGAAGACGCTACCGAGTCTTTGTATACCACCGTTCCAGTTGGTCCTGTTACCAGGATATATAGCGAGTCCGCTGTCGTCGGATTGCCGATGCTGTCCAGTGAGTAAAAAACAAACGACAGCGAATCCTCGGCGGTTGGTGATGAGGTTGAGTTGTTGACAATTGATGCCGACAACGTTGCCGCTGTTAATATCAAGACGATTGTGAATGCAATGATTCGCATAGGCCCTGTTTGCATTTCTTGTTACATCCTCCTTTGCTTATAGCCATTGCTTTGACTAATCTGTAGGTTGAGTTTTGACTGTTTTCATCACCCTTCGACTCCGCTCAGGGTGACTTGAACAATGATCGCTTACCTTGCACAAAATGAATATCATTAAACACCACGCTGGTTCTTCCCAAGAGATTTTATCATACGAAGCCGCCATGAAACCGCAGCACCACCGTAGTATAGAATCACCAACGGACCACTGGCGCTGTCGCCCTCGGTGGCGTTGAAGGTTTTCATGGTGGTATTGCCTGGGAAAGCATTTTCGTTTATCAAAATCAGACCGTAGGCACTACCGGAAGTATCCCAGTAATTGAGGATCCTGTTGAAATCGCCAAAAGCGAAGTACTGACCGGTGTCAGTTACTGTAACGGTACAAGCTATGGCAGTGGTGTAGTCACCTCCCGCAGAAGACCAAACGGAAGAATCTCCATCACCTACATCGAGCCAGGCATGGTTCCAGGTGGCTCCACTGTCTGGGTCGGGGTAATCGCCGAGGTTGTACGACAGCTCCGTCCCCTCGTAAAACTGCGTAGTCACCGGATAGAGGAAAATTTTGCGATCGACTCCGTCGGCCTCACCCTTGCAGTATAGCAACAACTTCGAAGAATCTGGCATGGTTCTATCCCAACCGGGAAGGCTGAGCAATGTTCGCCGCTCGGTGCTTACACCTGAGACACCCACTTGCAGACTCGTAATCGAACCCGAATTGTACCGACGGCAGTCTTCACCCGTGATTTCGGAATTGCAGTTAGCCCACGAGTAGATAGTGCAGTCCTCAATATCCGATGTCCCTTTCAGCGTGTCTACCGCAGCCGGGATACTGCACACAGGTGTGACAAGCGCTATGATGATCGCGCAGATTGTCCTTCCTTTCATTTAGGCTCCCTGGTCTGCCGCTTTTTTGAGACCCGTTTTTTGTGCGTGGGTGGTTTTACGTCGTCTTGTCGCAGTGCTTCTTGACGTATTCTCTCCAGCATTCTCCAGAACCGCTTCTGTTCGGAGTCGCTGGGAGCCAGCTTGCGTCTCAATTCGATCATCTTGATAAAATCTCCCAGTTTGACATGTTCCTCAACGCTTCTTAGGAGTTCCCGATAGTAACGCCTGATCAGATCATCAAGCATTGACAGATCATCTGGGAACTTGGCCGAGTTCCGTCCGGCGCGAGGCATCTTAGCTACCCAACTCAACAACCAGAAGGTCGGCCGTTACTGGTCCTGCGGCTTCCGGGTCGCGGGCAATCTTGAATTTCATTTCGGATTCTTCACTGACGATAAAAGCCGAGTCTCTGCCTCGACCACGAATGATAACCCGCGGCGATGCGATAATTGATGGCAACTGGTTTCCCCGATGATCGGTTAAGTCGCTGAAGGTTACCTCCTGCGCCGTGCCACCAATATCTTGAGAGCCATACAGTACTGTCTTGTCGGATGCGACCTTCTCTATGGTCAGGAATTCGATCTCCTCCCAAACAGGAAGCCCCCAGACGACGAAACCGGGTACAAACCAGGCCCTGCGAGCCGTCACTCTTTCAAATCCTGTAGTCATTTGTCCTCCTTTAACTGTGCACCGGCGGTGTGGGACCATCGAACGGCGGGCGGAATGAACTCAGCAGTTGCTCCGATCGCTCGGCGTAAGTCTCGGCCAGCTTTATCCAGGCCAGAGCGGTGCGATCTTCTCCTCGCAGACTGGAAAGTTCTCGGGCTGCCGAGGCGCGGCAGATAATCTCTAAGGCTCGGTAGGTGGCACACGCCTGAAGCACCGGGTCGGCGCCGAATTGGCCGTCCGGGTCCACTGCACTTTCGATCAGTCCATTGGCCTCCAGCACCGCTTTAGCGAGAATCTCCTCGTTGAAGCTCTGGTAGACCGGCGCGTAGTCAAGGTACACTGTCTCACCCGAGGCGATCTCTCCACCGGAGAGCCTCTTGAGGCGACCACGATTGCCGTCGAGCTGGTAGTCGTTCCCGAGGGTGTATACAAAGTAGCTCTGATACCAAACGGTAACGCTTTGACCTGTTGTCAATCCGCCACCCTCTTTGATTGTCAGGTCTCCCAGAACATAGTCGATTATATAATCGACATTCTCAGCATACACAGTCCCCAGAGAGCTGTCGGATGCCACCACTACCGATCCGCGCACCAGCGGCAAAGAAGCCAGTGAGGTTTTTTCATTGTCGAGAGTGATCGTCGCCCGTGTCGGCGTGTTACTGTGAATGGATTTGACTGTAACCGACGAAGACTCAACCGGCCCGTTGAAAAATGTGACATAATCACTCTCAGGAATCACCGGTTGATCATAAACCTTCTCCTGGGTCGGGAAGGTTGCGACCAGATGGTGCCTGACCAGTTCAACGTTCGTGTACGACACGCTCTACCTCCTTACAATGAACGCCTGCAGGTCGGATGCAGCCGTAATCTGACTTCCGATGGGTCCCGTGGTAAAGGCCGAGTCGACCTCGATTTTCAGCCAGAACCTTGTCTGGCCGTTCACCAGCTTCTTTTGCCAGTCGCCGGGCATACTCACGTAATCATCCCACAGCAACAGGTTTTTGTCCGTTGAGTCCAGGTTAAAAGAACCGCCGGTAGGTGTGAAAGCCTTCCAGTTGGATCCGTCCCAGTAACTGTAAACAACCGTGCCGCCGCTGCCGGCCGTCGAGAGAAGAAACTTTACGTAGCGGAAGCGCTGGTCCATGCCCAGATAGATAATGTCGCCGCTGTCCTTGATAAGAACGCTGGAGTTGGGATGATATATATCTGCGGTGCTGCTGCTTCCGGCGGCGTTGGTCAGGTCGGCATAGCTGGCGGCGGAGGCGTCGTATAGCGTTACCGAATCGAACTGCTTGGCACGCTCGTCCAGAACAGCGGGCGAGGAAAAGCTCCCGGTAGCGCGAGTTGTACATTTCACCAGGACCTGATCTGAAGCCAGGGAAGAGAGGTAAACAATAGCGGGCACGCCATCGCTGAATAGTAGCTGTGGGAAGTCTCCTCCATCGCTGTCCAGGGTAACAACCGAACCCCAACTGACACCATTGTGTTCGCGGTACTTCAACTGACCGTGGTCGAACACCACCCCCAACGAACCGTCAGACGAGATGGCAGCGTCAAAATGCTGATCGAATGTAGTGCCGGTGGCTATATTATACTCACCTGTCCAGTTTCCTCCCGCAATCGGTTGGGAACGGATAGAAAGGTTCAATCCGCCGTTGGTGTAGACAACGTGTATATCGTTAGGTCCAACGAGGACTTTGGAGTAGGCCGATGACGCTCCCGCGGTCAGAGCGTCGCCGGAGTCCGATGGCCCGCTGCCCCAGGTGGCCCCGCCATCCGTAGATGACTTGGCATGCGCGTAGCGGACGCCGCCGTCGATCCGGGTCCAACTCACCCAGAGCTTACCCCCTGTCTCGATAGCAAGGGAGGGATACCGCGACGGATAGCCATTGTATACGGTCACTTTGGACCCCACTGACCAGGTCCCGCCGGAGAAGGTCAGTTTCCTGGTAACAAGGTACTCGGTGGAATTCTCAGAATAAACTACATGAATATGGCCATCATTGTCCATCACGCAGTCGCACGGCTGATCGGCGGCGGCGGTAGCGATTACAGTCAGAGATGACCAGGATGTGTACGGCCGATCGGCATAGGAGTACTTGATCTCGCCGGAGGACGTTTGCATGATAGCCACCAGCCGCCCGGCGTACTGACCGGAAGATACCCTCAGGAGTTTGCGTCCCGGCGGCATCCCAAGACCGTAGCTTCCGGTTGTCTCAGTTATTTTCTTCTGCATCGTTCCTCTGTAAGTTAAGGGGGACTCGGACCACCCGAGTCCCCACAAGAACTAACTCCATACTGTGTCGAGAACGACCGAGGCTTCCTTAATTACCTTGGCGTATGTGACAGATTCCGAGATGACTGCCTCTTCGAATCGTTGCTCGATGACCTTGTCATACTCGACCATCAACGGCTGGGTAATGACTTCTTCAACACCAAACCGCTTGTCCAGTCCCAGCACCAGATCGGTGGCTATCTCGTCGGAGCGCACTAAGGTTGCTCCCAAGGGGCTGAACAGATCGCCCGTCTGCTGGAAGCGGTAGCCGGCCATCGGGTCCTTGAACTCATCCAGAGTCAGGATCTCCTTCATCTGGTTGACATGGCAGATGATAGTGTTCATCTCAAAGGGGCTGAACTGTGACCAGAGGCTGATTAGATCGTCGTAGGTAAGAGTTCCGCTGGCGGCAGTGTTGATCACCGTAGCGGCGTTGTCATTGCCGTCTCCGTTGATGATGGTGCCGACCAGCATCCCTATCTTGTCAGTCTGGATCTTAAACCCGATATACCACAACAGCACTCGGAACTGGGAAGTGGTCCGGTAGCGAAGAGCCTTGTAGCTGGTCTTCAGGGCCAGGCCATAGTCAGCCACACTGACCGCGTGCGTCTGTTCGGTAACCACAAGCTGGGGAATATCAGCCCCCTCGCCGATCGGCCGCATAGAGAACTTGGTGTCGTCGGCGGTATTGATGAAGAAAGGCGTGTAGCTGTTGCTGGCGACGCTGGTGGTGTTGGCTACCAGGCGGCCGAGTTCCGGACGCATCGCCTGTCCTCGCTTGATCTCACGGAGCATGAACTCCGGCAACAGGGTAGGGGCTTGCTGGTAGAGTTGCTCAACCGTCATAGGCGACTTGCCGCTCAGTCGTATCCCTGCCAGGGCAAGCTGGCGTTCGAAAGCGTCAAGTGGACAGCCAGGCGGCGTGGGATCGAATTCGTCGAGCTCCAGCAGCTCGGACAGAGACAGACCCCGCGCTTCAGCTTCGAGGTAGAGGTCCTTGTTTACTTCGATTGCGGCGGCGCGGCCCAAATCGACCGGGCCGGTCATGTTGTCCGAATCAAGCCCGTGCTTCATACCGGCATAGACCGCCGATTGCAGGAATTTGTTAAAGTCCATGGTTGTTCCTTTCTAATTGAGCAGAATCACACAGTCAGTGGTTCCGTTGACCTCAAGCACCGTCCCCCTGGCAATGTTGCCCCCTGCCGGGTCCGATGCCACGGTAGGCGCCTGCTTCACGGTGGCGGAACTTCCGCCGACAACACGGTTACCTACCTGCGGGTAGGTTGAGGAGATAGGAAGACGACAAATGCCGCCAACCTGAACGGTCGCCAGGCGATCGCCATCATCGTTGTCGGTCAACGTGAGGGCGATCAGCTTGCCCAGCAACTGATCTCCGCTGCCAATTGGACCGACCTCGTTATTCCCGGTTAGGGTCACTGGCTCACCGATATTGGCATCTTTCAGGTCATCGACGCCGCCGGTCTGCTTGATCTTAAACGTAGCCAGCACAGGTGCAATGGCTTCAAGGTTTTGGTCTCTTACTGTCATAGCATCTCCTTTACATTTCATGCACGGTCCGCCAGAGGCGGATCTTGTGGGCGGCTCGCCAGAGGCGAGTCCTCATCTGCCCCGTTCAATAGTGTGACCGGGAGTGTATCCCCCTGATCGGGATGTAAGATCCCTCTAAGTCTATAGGTCTACTTGTAAACTCTTAGGTCCTTAAACCCGTCGTTGCCCCGTTTCCTATTCGGTGCTAATCCAAAGCTAGTAGGAAAGGCATCGCGGAAGCGAGCTGCCGTTTTCCGATATTGCTCAACAAGCTCGCCGGCGCTCAAGGACGGCAGGTTCTCCAAGTACGTCAGGGCGGTTTCCCATCCGTCGGGATGACGATTCACCGCCGCTATCGCCTTGACCATCCCTCCGATACGGTTGATATAGTCACAGCGCAAAACGCCGAGATCACTCCGTACTTCCCGGAGTTCATTATGAGTCTTTGCCGTTTCTGCCAGGTACTGTTTTAGCCGATCGAAATCTATGAGAGACATTTTGTCATCGGTCAACGAATCAGCCAATTCATTGACATGCGCGTTCTGTTTGTTATGGTCTTCCAATGTGCTCCCCCGATTGATCTTTTAGATACTGTTCAATTCGCGTCAATCGCGCTTCGATATCCTTTGAGAAGCGAAAGAACTGCTCTCTACCAACGACTCCCTCCTTCAGGATCACCTCAAAACCGGCAAGTTTCTTGTCAAGCACTTCCACCACGGCGCCTTCCGCCTTGGTCTCCAGCTCAGTTTTCAGTGACTGAATAGTAAGGAAGTAGGCCGCTGCGATTCCAACGACGATCGTTAGCAGATTGATTAGTTGTCCGGTCAACTGAATCCCTCGCTCACCATGAATACTATACATCGTGTCCTCCCAAGTTTTTTGAAATGCTTAGGGCTTCATTCTATTTAGGGAAGGAGGTACTGTGTCTAGGTTTTCCAGCTTTCACAATTGGGGTTTAGCTGGATGTTCTCTGCTCGGTTGCGGTGAAGATGACGTAATAGTCTACCCGCTTGAACATCTCGACGGCTCCAGCCTGCTCGGGTTTGCAAACAACCGCACCCTTAACTACCTCCAGACAAACACGATTGTTTCTGTTGGCTCCGCATACGGCATTACCGTTACTACCCCTGATTGTTCAGAGCAGGGAGTATTACTCTCTGACGGTAGGGCTGGTGAAGTTGCACCTCGAGGGTGGCCCCAACAGTATCTTGAGCCCGGTCGATATCCGTTAGGAAGCAATCCTGTAAAATAAGTATCGTCTCTGCCCGTCAAGCCTCGCCGGTCTCAAAATAAACCTGCCCGACAAAGGTCCCGTCAAATCCGCGGCAATTCCTTCATCGCGATTGACCAGCGATACTATCTGTCCCTGGGTAGTCCTCCTGTCACCCGGCGGCGCCTTAACTGATCGAACCTCCGCCTTATCTGCAATAAACCTCCCCCCTCTGAGCAGTCTGGCCAGGTTGAATTGACTTATCCGAAACATCTCGATGCGGCCTGAGTCCGCGAGCGCAAGAGTAGCGAAGGGACTGCTACTGTTACAGGTCAGTGTATAACTTCCATCTTTGACTGCATCCTGTTTAGATGGGCGGTACTGGTAACCGGCAAACTGCAACGGGTTGCTGCCCAGTGGCCAGAGCCGCACTCCGTCACGGGTCATGATCGAGCGGGCAGAGTTATCGAGATTGCTTACTCTCGTAATGCTGTGCCGGATAAGTTGGATCCTGTTGGGTGCAGTGTCGTCACTCCCTTTTGCCACGGCCAGACCGGTAGGTGGAAACAGTTTTATCTCCAACCGCGTGACTGGACTTGGGCGCCCCGTCAGGTACCGTTCCAACTGCTCTAGTGAACAGCGTTCGCGGCCGCGGTAGGCTACCAGGTGCCCGTAGGCCCGATCCATTTCAAGCGGGCGTCTGATTGGAAAGCCCGAGCATATTTCGCTGCCGATCGGTTCGCCGTTAGGTCGACGCAGGCGCAATGTGCCTTTTTTGAGAGTAACCATTACCGGAAGTGACTCGTAGAATGGAACCAGCAGGTACTCTTCTTTAGGTTCAAGTTCCGAAAGGCTGTTGATGAGTGTCACCCGGTCAGGACGAGCGGTGTATCCATCTGCTTCTCTGCCACCGACAACTGCTAGTTCCCTTGAAACTGACGTGTCCGGCACTGACCCGCGGTAGACCAGTGAGGTTTCCAAAACCCGCTCGATCTTACGGTAATTGAAGTGGCAGATGACGCTGTCGTGATCGCCACTCGCCGAGTAGCTCTGGAGGGGTTCGTGGGGGCAAGTGCGGATGTCTTTTTTGCAGATAGAGCACTCCGGAAATAGGAATGTAAAACCGATGGAGCATTCTTTGTAGATACCGCCATCGATGTTCTTCCTCAGCGCCTCGGCTCCTTCGGTGCTTTTCAACCAGTAGAAATAGCTTTTTACCCAGCTCTTTCCATCCCGCTCAACCACGATGGCGTGGAAGTTCCTCCCTATAGGGAGCCTGTCTTTGCGGTGTCCCGCCATGACCGGCGAATCGACAAGCAGACTGGCCAGATGTTTATGCTCCTCAACCGGGAATCTTCCTCCGAAGCTGTTTACCTCATCTGAGACGACATACATCGCCCCGATATAGACATCCGATTTAGTCACGGCCGTTGGCGGGTTGATATTCTTGTTTATCAACTCCACCAAATCTGGTGAGAATACCTCGTCTGCCGGCTGCACCAGACGAGCTGTTATCCTGCCTAAACTGGCACCCATCGTACCTCCAACTGCTTCCTTTACAACAAAGTACAGCGTAAGCATTCAACGACAGGTTTCTCCCCTTTTTGCGCAAAAACTTGCGAATTATTGTGGTGCCAATACGGTTTATATTGAGTGTATATGATTCTGATAACTTATGTTCAGCTAACAGGTTACCGCCACGTCCGGACTTGTGGTTCCATGCGGGCATGGGCATTGCTACAAACTGTATTGGCGCTAATAGATTGATGACGTAAGCGCAGAAAGGACTTTTTATGACGGTATATATGCGAGACAAGAGACACGGGCTCAAGTGGCTGCTTGGACTTGTTATCATTATTCTGGTTCTGTCAGTGACTTTTGACGATGTCTACGGGTTGAATATTCCACCCGGCAACGTGAACGGAAATGGTAGCCTGAATAATAGCTCACCCGATTGGTACTCCTATAGTCAGAATACTTGCCAGTCTCCCGACGACTACCAGGCCTATGACTCACAGGAACCATCAACTCCACCCGAGATTCCAGAGCCGTCGACCTTGATCCTGTTAGCTTCCGGGCTGGGTGTCATCCGTTTGGTGCGCCGTAGGAAAGCTTAAAAAACGTTCTTCCCAATCCTCTCTACCCCCGGAACGCCTTTTAAGTCTACCTCCCCTTAAAGGGCGTTTCTCCATTTGCTCCGTAGGACATTCGTAGATCGAAAGCCCTACCTATCCTGAGCTTCGAAGGGCGCTTTTGACGAGCAAAGCTTCCTCACACCCTCCCCACCCTCGGCGCGGGCGACAAGTCGCTCTTTTTACGCAGCGGCCACAGGGCCAGAGCTAAAGCCATTAAAGCATCACACTCATTGTTGTCATCCCAGCGCGCCTGGCGAAGTTCATCCTCCAGCGACCAAATCTTCCCCGGCCCGTCCGGCAACTCCCAGCGCTCGTAGACAATCTGATTTCTGGCGTGCATCAACTCGACATTGGTGAGCAGTTCCGCTTTAGTGGCCGGAGTGAAAATAACCGCTGTCGGATTGAACTCTTTAAGCTGCTCCACGACGACATCTCCCAGACCGGTAGCGTCAATAATAAGCTGACCAGGGTATTCCAATTGCCGCTGCTTGATCTTCTCAATAACAACATTCCAGTCAAACATTCTGAACCGTTCCAGAGAGACAACCCTCGCCAAACCATCGGCTACTTCAACCGTTAGCCCCACCGTAGCCGTTCTCTTTCGAGCCAGATCCCACCCCGACAAGAACGATGTTCCTTTAATCCCTCTAAGCGTTCCTTCTATTTCATTATAATGCATCAAAGCAGCGTCGACATACTCACCTTTGAGAATCTCTCCTCCGGAATCGACGAACTGACCCATGATGTTCTGCTGAACCCGTCTATCTGAAAAGTATTTCAACCTGTCTTCGAGGAAATCCCGTGAGATGTACATATTCTCCCGGCTGTCACCTGACTGAAAGTAGCCGTCACGCTTGCCCTCGATAACTTCTCTGGCTCGCCGGTAGAACCAGTTTCTGCCGTTGGGAGTCGACACTAAGTCAAGCCTCCCCTCCCGGTCGGCTAAGCGCATCTGGATAACCTCTTCGACCACGTATTCCGGATCGGATTCAAAGGCTACTTCATCGAATATGAAAAGGTCGTAGTCATGCCCCAGCAGGTACTCCCCCCGGTTCTGTGTGGAGCGCGCCTCAATAGTTGCCCCATTGCCAAATTCTAATCTCGGATAAGGGGTCCTGATAAGGTTCGTAAGAAGCGGCTCCACCACTGGTGACTGCCTAACCAGTCTGACGACCTGGTTAAAGACAATGTTGGCCTGATCCTGGGTTATTGAAGCTGTGGCTATTCGATACTTGCCACTGGCGTCAAACCTCAGTTCGCGGGGACGGTACAAGGCATGATGGACGATCTTGACCGCTGATACAAACGATTTCCCCCAGCGGTTGCCGGTCACCAGAATGTTTTCCCGGTGGTGCGAGTTCTCAAGCCATTTCTTCTGACCATCGTGAAGGTTGACTCCTAAGACAGCCTCCGCAAAGTAACCAGGATCGAAAAAACCTCGCCGCCAGTCGATGGCGTCAATCTCGCTGGCTATATCAGTTCCCCGGCTTTTTCGCGGGCAGCCTCTTCGTCCACCAGCCCGGCATTATACAGCTTGAGGATATTGTCGACCCGGCTGGATTCGATAGCCGCCTTATCCGCCGCCTGGTAGGCAAACGTATTGTCAAACATGAACTGGCATTTTGCATTATACCCAGCCAGAGCCAGATCAATGTTGCCTATCCACTCAAGGAAGTGAGCCACTTCCGCCTGGACCGACCTCACTTGCCGCATGACGATGTCAAATTTGAAGGCTGACCAGGTGGTAGTAGCACCGTAGGAATAGCCCAGCAGGAATGGCGACAGGTTAGTTCCGGAGCAGATGTCTTCAATCATCGCCCGGTGATTGAAAAACCAGCTATTGGTGATGCTACGGGAACTACTCGGACCGATATGTTCAATCGCCACATTGTCCCACGTGACCGGGTTGTCGTCGACATTGCACGATTTTATCATCGACACGGTCGAATCGAAGTAGCCGTTTATGCGGTCTATGTAAGCGGTGTCCGACTCGCCTGCTGTCCTCTCCGGCGGCTTGATCTTGACGTGAAGGCGGTGGAAACCAGAGTTGTGACTGGCACGCCGCATATCGTCAACCAGTTGCTGCTCAATAAAGGATACGAAAGGCACAGCCTTCAGCATTGACCGCCCCAGAGGCTCAGAGAGACCGCCGTTGAGAGGAATGTAATAGAAATCGCTGCGATTCAGCTTGAGGCTACCGGTCTCTTGATCCAGGATAAGATGTGGGCTGCCGTCTGTATCTTCCCACCTCAAGTCAGTGGCGTCAACACTGACAAACCTATCCACTCCGGAGGCATCTTTAGACACTGTCAAAAAACCACCAAAAACGCCGTCTCGGTACAGACTGGTAAACAGTTCGGTCAGAAACGTTACCAGACCCACGGGATTACCCGAGGCATTTACAGACAGGCGTTGCGATAGCTGCTCCAGCCGGTGACCTGTTTTCTCCCGGAGTTTGTCATCTGTGCAATCGATGACCTTGAACGCCCCCGGAGCTGCCGACAGTCTGCCCCAGGTCCAGATACAGGCGTTGACGACCGGGATGTTATCGGTCAAAAAGCGGTACAAAAGAGTACGATACCGCCCGGATTGTATGTCACTTACCGACAGCTTGAGCATTGAGTGCAGTCTGTCGGCAGTCTGGAAACGACCCGCGCCCGGTGACCTCACTGCTGCCGCCAGCCCATTGTACCGACTCCAATCAGGACTGTCATTCTTTTGGCTCTTTGGTAACCAACTCATAGTCTTTCCTTTTTTCAATACCGTCAGTTTGAATTATAAACACAGCTTCTGCTGTTTTTTTGATAGAGAGTATGTTACATGAGTACTTAACCGACGGCAAAGACCGTCAGCCTGAGCCGTCCATCCGCCAGCCTGGTGGCCGACACGGAGGCCTTTGGCGGACGAGAAATCCAACAAAAGCCACCCCAAAACTCCCAAATCCCCCATTAAATCAGCCTTTTTCGCTTGACACTGACCACAGCAAAGACTATCTTCTCAACAATAGAGTAGCAATAAACAACAACGAGTGATTCGTGCGCAGGGTTATTGGAATGGGCGATTCAGTTAACCGTCAAGCCGATTGCAATGAACCCAATACAACATTTGAGTACGATGATCTGCAATTGCATGCGAGGGTGGGCCTTATTCTTCAGCACAATCACACAACTTTGAGGAGGAACTTATATGAAAGTTTGTCATGCACCTGATCATGTTAGTCGTCGTGGCTCTTGCGGCGACTCTCTACAAACTAAGTGTTGAAACTTGTTGGAAAGGAAAGTCGTAATGAAAAAGCGAATTAATTTGTTGGTACTGTCATTATTGCTAGTTTTTGGCGCGCAAGCCGCTTATCCACAATGTTCACTATTGTATACCTTCACTGGTGAGGCATTGGACGATGTGTTTGGTATGTCTGTTTCAGGTGCGGGAGATGTCAATGATGACGGTTTTGACGATTTAATCATCGGTGCCCCCGGGAACGACGCTGCTGGATTATTCGCGGGAAGGGCCTATGTCTATTCGGGAATGGATGGGTCATTACTTTACATGTTCACCGGGGCGACAGATCATGATTTCTTTGGTACGACAGTCTCTGGAGCCGGGGATGTCAATAATGATGGATATGACGACCTGATTATTGGAGCTTCGCAAGCGACTGGTATATGGTCCTGGGGTGCAGGTATTGCCTATGTCTATTCAGGCGCTGACGGATCATTATTATATACATTTACAGGCGAAGCAGAAGATGATCGTTTCGGCATGTATCATATTTCGGGCGCCGGAGATGTCAATAATGACGGCTTTGCCGATGTAATTGTCGGAGCCAGCTACAATGACGCTTTAGGGAATAGAACTGGAAGAGCTTATGTATTTTATGGTGGAGAAGGTCCATTTCCCATCACTGTTCTCGCTTCAGATGCTGATATGATATTTACCGGCTCAGTTATAGATGGAGGACTAGGATTCTCAGTCTCTGATGCCGGCGATGTAAACAATGATGATTATGATGATCTTTTCGTTGGAGCTTGGAATCCATATGGAACAGCTAAGGCCTATGTTTATTCAGGTTTGGACGGCAGTGTACTATATAATTTGATTGCCGAAACTCAAGGTGACGCTTTTGGTTTTTCTGTATCGGCCGGTGATCTTAATAATGATGGCATTGTAGATTTTGTTGTGGGGGCTTACAGGAATAATACAGCCGGACATTACGCAGGGCGTGCATATGCATTTTACGGCAGGCCGGAACCTTTTCCGATTACAATCAATGCTGCTGATGCAGATCTCATATTCACGGGCGAATACGCTGATGATCAATTTGGTCTTGACGTTTCTATCGCGGGAGATGCCAATTGTGATGGTTATGATGATATAATTGTTGGAGCGGACGGCTACAATGATCCCTATAATTGGTCTGGACGGGCATACGTATATTCCGGCATCGATGGTACTCTGTTGTGCATACTTAGGAGTGAGGGGGAATCTGAATACGATGAATTTGGCATATCTGTATCAGGTGCCGGGGATGTAAACAATGATGGATTGCCTGATGTAATCATCGGAGCACGACAAGGGAACAACAGCGGATGCGGAAAGGCATATGTCTATATCATGGTACCCACAATTGTAATGATTAGCCTCGACATCAAGCCCGGCTCCTGCCCCAATCCCCTCAACGTCAAAGCACCCAAAACGCATGGGTTGAGAGAAGTCGATGAAAACCCCGTGGCGTCGAAGGCAGGGCCTCACGGTCCCAAGAAAAAGAAGGCTGTCCTTCCGGTAGCAATTCTTGGAACGGTAGATTTTAATGTCACAGACATTGATCCGATGACAGTCATGTTAGAAGGAGTACCCGCTCTGCGCTGGAATGTCGAAGACGTCAGCACACCGGTGGGCGAAGACGCTGAGGAATGTGAGTGTAATACACTTGGCCCCGACGGCTATCCTGACCTGACTCTGAAGTTTAATAAGAGCTTGATCGTAGAAACGCTGGGTGAAGTGTACGACGGGGATACAATCCCCCTGACGGTTACCGGAGAGCTTAACGACGGCACAAGCATTGAAGGGATCGATTGTGTTGTGATCCGAGGCAGCCACAAGACAGGTGAAGGTGTTGCTGTCTCCAAGGGAGAATCACCAACGGTTACTCTGCTTGGCAACTACCCCAACCCCTTCAACCCGATCACCGAGATCAGTTTCTCCTTACCTGCAGCCTCGCACGTGAAACTGGAAATCTACAACATCATGGGCCAGAAAGTAGCAACCTTAGTTGACGGTACGATTGAAGCTGGAGAACACACTATCCAGTGGGACGGCAGCGAGGCAGCCAGTGGTGTTTACATGTACCGTTTGGAGGCGGGTGAATTCGTAGATACTAAGAAGATGATACTGTTGAAGTAGCGTACAGACAGGGCAGATGTGGACATCTGCCAAGCACAAGAAGGCGTCAGGCAGAGTAACCTGACGCCACACTAAAACCAACGCGTAGGGGGCGGCCTTGTGCCGCTCCCGTTGTTAAAACGTAAGGGAGGCTGTGACATAAGTTCGTTACTTCTGTGAGTATAGAACACATTGATTCCATAGGGACTGTCTCCAACTCCGCGTAGCGGCGGGCTTTACGTCCGCCGTCTATTGGCGGGAGACAAGCCCCCGCCCTACGCGGGATGCGGTTTCCGTCTTTTGGCACAGTCTCCAGAGGAGGGCTTGTCCTACATTTCTAACTTCGCACAGCCCGCCCGCCGAAGGCGAGGTGCGGCGCCCATGCCTCTACACGACTCTGTAGACTTTTGAGACAATCCCTGGATATCTACCGTCCACATGAACCGGCTGAATGCCCGACTTGGTGTTAGTGCAACTTAGCGAAGCAGGGCAAGTGAATTTTTCATGTCGGGCATCAAAGGCCAACGTCCAGCAGTCCAACGAGTTACAATCCGTGGCCACTTGCATAAGATTTATCTTGAACGCCTTTGGGCTAACTTCTATATTCCACCTGTCAGTCAGTATAAGTTTGGACTTATTATCCGATAATATGGCTAGTGAGGTACCGTAGAACAACTTCGACTTGCCTGATGGCTTTTCTGTTGGCTGCCCTTCTGCTGTCGTGCAGCGACAATAGCGCCATTCGTCTGAGGTATGAAGCCGAAAAGGCGCTCCACGCAGCTCAGAAGCATCTCAAGGACGCTGAGGTAAAGCCGGAACTGGTAGATTCTCAGACTCTGAAGGCGATTACTGACCAGTTTGGCCAGGTGGTGGAGTTTTGCTATCAGGCTCTCGATTCAATAGACAACCGGGCAAGCCCGGTCGAACACCGGGAGTTGCAACATCTGGTCTTTGAGTCTTCTACCCGCCTGTCTCAGTTGTTCTACACACACCAACGATTTGGCACATGCACTGTCATACTCAACCGTCTCTTGAACACAGTTCAACTGGATAGCCCCCAACTTGTGGCGACGTATGTCAACCTCGGTCAGGCTTTGCAGGCGTCCGGTTCCTGGGACAGCGCCTTAGCTGTCTACAATGGCGCTGTTGAGAGGTTCTATCCGCCTGTTGACGATTCCGGCGAAGTGATACTCGACTTGTTCAACCTCCCGGCCCATATCTTCCGGGTGGTCAATTTGATTGGCGACTCCCTGGCTGCCGCGGACAGGTTCTCTGAGGCTGAGCAATACTACAACCGCCTGATATCCGGTTACCCCGGCGCCAAGCTGGCAGTTGCCGCTCGCGCCAATCTTGCGCGTCTCTACGATGACACTAAGCAATGGGATAAGGAGCTTGCTCAATTGTCGGCAGTGTTGGATTCAGCCTCGCAGTCAAATCCAGGCTCACCGGCAAGTCTGGCTGTTCAGATAAGAATCGCCGATCTCTATGGCGCCAAGATCAAAGACCTGCCGCATGCCCTGAAGCTATATGACAAGATACTTGATGAGCTTGACGTTGCCGACACTCTTATCCGGCCTCTGGTGCTCTTCAAAGCTGCGATGGTTACAATGGAACAGGAGAAGTACTCCCGGGCCAGGAAGATGCTGGTTGACTTAAAAGAGGATTATCCACGCTTTTTTGCCATCACTCCGATGGCTCAGTACGGCATAGCACGTTCTTTCGAGCTTGAGAACAACTGGCCTCGGGCTGAAGCAGAGTATACTTATTTGATCGAGAACTATCGGGGCTCCGATGAAGCTATGTCGACATACCTGCATATTGCCGATCTCTTTGAAGAGCAGGGGCGCAAGCGGGAGGCAGCGCGGTGGTATGCCGAAGCGGAGCAGTACTTCGATGAAGTGGCTGCCCTGGGCGCTGGGACGGTTGCCGAGGCCAAGGCGCTCGCGTACAAAGCGGACCTTTACCGGCAAAAAAGGGACTGGAACCACTCAGCCCGGATATTGCTGGAGCTCTTTGACAAGTATCCTCAATCCGGACCCGGCCATAGGGCATTGCTGAAAGCCTCAGCCATATACCGAAAGGAGCTTGGTGACAAAACTACCGCCGATTCATTAATCGCGGTATTGCGAGCAAGCGTAACTGAAGTCGAACCAGAACAGGAAAAATAGAACTCTTTGGTAAGACAAAGTGTAGAAATTTGAGATAAGGAAATCCAAACTAACCGGAGGAAAGATGAAACCAACATTAAAGGCAGTCACTGGTGCAGTTATTGTGCTCATGGCGCCAATGCTTGTATCGGCGCAGGTTGACTACTTCGGCAAGCCCGACACAGTCTATGCCGATATCGCCAAGATCGATAATTCCAACTGGACCATTACGGTTTCTTATACCAACGATGAATCAGTTATAGGTCTCTCCGTTCCATTGAAAATGACAGCCGGTCTTACCCGAATCGTTGCTGACTCAGCGGTATACACCGGCGGACGGGTTGAAAAGTTCGCATATAAGGGGTTCCGTCCCGACACCGCTATTCAGTCCGTAATGCTGGGGATGATCGCAAATATCGGTCCCACGCACAATATGCTTACCCCAGGCAGCGGGCGGCTTGTTACCGTCTATGTCTCATCGGTGGAAAACAAGCCGATCGAAAAACTTGCGATCGACACAACCACTCTGCATCCTAACAACTCGCTGCTGGTAATAGCCGACCGTTCCCAACTCGATGAAAAAGCCGATACTGTACCGGTTCACATGAGCAAGAAGCTTGAGATCATCCCTGCTTTCGTGGCGCGGGAAGAGAAGTAACCTGCACAGAAAATACCACTTACAGTAAGAAACGCCCGGTCTGTACTCGGGCGTTTTTTCATATATTTGTCGGGATTACAAGACTAATACAGATTGGAGACGACCTGCTCAGTCCTCCCCTGACTCTCTCTCCTGCTTCAGCTTGGCTGTGACGCGCGGATGTTCTGCCTCGACGACAAACTCCTTCAGCTTCACCAGTTCTTCTTCGTCAAGCCTGCGTTTTCGGTACACATCCTTCATAAGAGCTTTTCCATCCAGAACGAAATACTCGTCCAAATCCAATTGCCGCGCCAAATGTGACAGCTCAGCAAATTCCCCGGGCGCTTTTGTCTTAGTAACGAACTCCTCCTTCGGGTCAAAAGTAACACGGATATCGCCGTTTTCTCCAACGATCTTCGTCACATCCATCACCCTGGCTGTCTCAATGAGCTCACTCTTCAGTACCTTGTGTTCGGCTTCAAGCTGTTTCTTATTCCTGTCGACTTCAATGAATCTCGTCGCTAGTTCATAAGCCTCTTCTTCAGGGGTTCGCCCTGAATCAACTGACTGGCGTTTGGCCTCCTCCAATGTCAATTGATGCCTTTTCGCCGGACAGAGAGAAGAGTAAGCACAGTAATGACAAAGGGGGCTTTCTTTCGGCGGGAATTCGTCGAGCCGCTCAGCCTCAATAGCCTCTACGACGGTCACCCTGATATCCTCCGTCAACTCTTCCAGTTCATCGAGGCGCATCCGGTAGCTGACGACTTCATCCATGCGCAGAAAATGCTGGGCCAGTTCGATCTTCTCAAATTGCGGATAATTCTCCTGCACGGCAAGCTGGTACAAACCCATCTGGTACAAAAAAGCCTCTTCATGTGGCTTCGCCAGGCGCCGTCCCGTTTTGTAATCGCGGATCTCTACGACACCGTCATCACGCTTCCACAGCCGGTCAATGATAGCCGTAAACTTGAAGGGCGTGTCCGGGAGTGAAAGGCGCAAGCGAAGTTCCGTTCCCAGAAGTGTCCCCTCGTCAAACGGTTGGTAGCGCTCATAGTATCTGGCAAGCATCTCCTCTCCAAGCCGGATGTAGTCATCAACTGTATGGTATTCGTCGATCAGGGTTATGGTCTTGCGATCGAGCTTTTCCCACTCGTCTCGATAGAATAAGATCGTATCCTCAAGCGGCCACACAATACCGTCCGAACCGAGTTGATAGAGCCTGGCCAGCGTACGGTGGACGGCATTACCGAGATAAGTGTCAGCGGTGACTCGCTTGGGAACATCGAGCTTCTCTACATATTGAAACTTGAACTTCCGTGGGCAGGTGCGGAAGGTATTCAGAGCGCTATAACTGTATGTGGACAACATGAGCTACTATCACCAACCTTCAAGTATCATGAGGTGGAAGTAACCTTTCGTTTTACGGCTTGTTCGTACAGCCCCGACAGAAAACCTGTCCCCAGGCCAAAGTGAATCGTAGGGAAAAACAGGGGGCCGTAAAGCAAACACCCAGCATGCTTCTCCTTGATAGCCAAGAACAGCGAATAGAAAACCACCATGAGCAGATATAACGCCGTCACAGTCCTGAAAACTGACGCAATTCCAGAAGAAAACAACGAGAGAAGCAACAACGCTAAAAAAACAAATACGCCAGCGCCGGCCAACCATTGAATGACCGAGAACTCCCGGTGCTTGAAAGCAAAGCGAAACCTTCCCTTGCCGTAGCGAACCATCTGCCGCCATAGTCCGCCAATATTGGATCGAGGATAGTAGAAGGTCTTCAACCGGGGTGAAAGGAACGACTTGAGCCCGGCTTTCTTGATTCGGTAGCCGAAATCAACATCTTCGCAGGCATCGAAGTTCTCATCAAAATAGCCTATTTCTCCAAAGACCGATCGGGCATACATCGCACCGGACGAAGTGGGATCGACTTCCCCCTCAAACTCGGAATAAATCTCCGATCCCGGCTTGTGTCCCAGCGCCGACCCCCGGCAGAGTGCGATCGCGGTTTCGAACTCATTGACATCCGGCGGCCTTAGTGGCTGCGGTCGGCACAGGCATTTCGCTCCGGTCGCCTGAAAAAGATCGACAATATCCCGCAGAAGCCTCTTGCTGGGAAGGTAAATATGCCCATCGAGAACCGCTATGTATGGAGCAGTTGTGTTCCTTATCCCGACATTCCTGCCCGAGGAAGGGCGACGCACTGGATTGTCCAGCACCTTCAGTGACCCAAACCTGTTTTTGAATGACTCGGCGATTTCGCGGGTGCGATCCGATGATCCGCCATCGGCAATGACTATTTCCACCTTGTCCATGGGATAGTCCTGCATATAGATCTGTTCGAGCGTCTGGCCGATGAATTTCTCTTCATTGAGCACCGGCATAACAATTGCCAGCTCGAATTTGGATTCACGTAGTTCCATACGTCATAGAGCCTCGAAATACATTTGACATATCCCTTCGCATGGCAGAGTCTTGCATTCTTTCCTCACGCCCGTCGCGGGAGGCAACTCTCTCATCCAATTAATACCTCTTGATTCAAGAAGCAACAACAGATTGGATGTATACAGCTCATGGGGAGCTGGAGTCACTCACTTAAAGCCCCAGTTCCAATACGTGCGTCACGTCAGTTGTAGATATGTGTCTCGGAAAAAAACAAGCGGTAAGAGCACAAAACTCTCACCGCATTCGATTGTCACGTATGTTGTCATCGCGATACTACGTTTCCTGCTCTTCTACGATCCTCTGGGTATCCTTAGCTATGACCAGTTCCTCGTTAGTGGGAATCACCAGCACCCGGGCTCTGCTATCCGGGGTGGAAATGTCGGTTTCAGTAGCCTTGGTCTCTTTGTTCTTGGCCTCGTCCAGGGCAATACCGAGGAATTCAAGGTTCTGGCAAGTCATGCTGCGCACCTCGGCTGAGTTCTCGCCTACTCCGGCGGTAAAGACAAGCACGTCCAGACCGTTCAGAGCCGCGGCATAAGCGCCAATGTACTTTTTCAACCGGTAGCAGTAGATATCCAGGGCCAGTTTGGCGTTGGCGTTGCCTTCGTTAACGGCCCCTACAATTTCCCGGACATCGGATGATACGCCCGATACGCCAGCCAACCCAGAATGCTTGTTTAATAGCGTATTGGCTTCGTGCAGACTCAGCTCTTCCCGGGCCATAAGGTGCAGGATAACAGCCGGGTCCAGATCACCCGAGCGGGTACCCATCAAAAGCCCCTCAAGCGGAGTAAACCCCATCGAGGTATCAATAGAAACGCCGCCGTCAAAGGCCGTAACCGAGGCGCCATTGCCCAGATGACATGTAATGATCTTTAGCTCGGTTATTGGCTTACCTATCATAGCAACTGCTCGCTGGCTCACGCAGCGATGGGACATACCGTGAAATCCATAGCGACGGATGCCATACCGCTTGTAGAGAACATAAGGAATCCCATAGATATATGCATATGGCGGCATCAAGTGATGGAGCGCAGTGTCAAACACCGCCACCTGGGGAATGCCCGGGAGAGTCTTATCGCAGGCATTGATCCCGCGGATGTTGTGGGGATTGTGTAAAGGAGCCAGCTCTATCAAGTTACGAAGCTCTCGCATAAGTTCCGGCGTAATGAGCACCGAATCAGTAAATCTCTCACCTCCGTGGACAACGCGGTGTCCTATAGCCGTGATCTCCGAGCAGTCTTTTATGACGCCGTGGTTAGCTGACATCAGCATCGAAACAACATACTCAACAGCCACGATATGGTCGAGAATCTCTCCCGATACCTTTACTTCGGGACGGTCGAAAGGCTTATGGGTCAAAACCGAGGCGGACATCCCAATACGGGAGACCACCCCCTTCGCCAGAGCGGTTTCGGTGTCAGTGTCAATGAGTTGATACTTGACTGAAGATGAGCCACAGTTGATGACTAATACTTTCATCGCGTTTTTCCTATCCTGTTCTATTTCATTTCTTCCTTCGGTGGAATCCTGTTGCCGTCAGCATCGTACTCGAAAAAGCCCTTGCCTGTTTTCACACCCAGGTGTCTCGCTCGAACAAGCTTCCTTAGCACTGGACATGGGTTGTACTTGTGGTCGTGGAGTTCCTTGAGCAGGTTTTCCATCCACGACATGACCACGTCCAGCCCCATCATGTCGGCCAGCGCCAACGGGCCGACGTTGAATCCAAATCCGAGTTTCATCGCCTCATCGATATCATCAGCAGTGGCCACACCTTCCATCAGTACGTGCATCGCTTCGTTCAAGAGTGGCACGACAATTCGGGTAGTTACATATCCGGGATATTCAATGACCGTTATCCACTTTTTGTTCAAGAGCTCAGCAAATTCTACAGCTTTCTGGAACGTCTCTTCATCCGTCTTGAGTCCCTTAACAATCTCAACCAGGGGAATCTTGGTTACCGGGTTCAGAAAATGCATCCCGATAATCTTTCCGGGACGCGAAGTTACAGCGGCAATCTCCGATATAGATAATGTCCCGGTATTCGTGACCAGAACCGCATCCGGTTTACAAATCGTGTCGAGTTTTTCAAAGAGGGAACGCTTCATATCGAGGTTTTCGGGAATTGCTTCAAAGATTATCTCGGCGTCCTCAGCCTGCGACAGATCCGATGAAGGGGAAATACGCGCCAGGATGGCTTTTTTGTCGGACTGCGTCAATCCCCATTTGTGGATTTCACGGTCAATCGATTCCGCAATGCCCCTGATACCTCGTTCGGCAAGCTTGGTCGTCTTATCTAAGAGAATAACCTCATGACCGGAGGTTGAGACCGCCTCCGCCAGGCCTCGTCCCATTACCCCAGCCCCGATAATTACAATCTCAGCTGCAGCCATTCGTTTTATGCCTTTCAACCAAATTAGATACCTATTAAACTATACCTAGTCACAGCAAATATAAATTGTCTTTTCACGTTGGCAATGTAAATTATGCTGTAGGCTCAATCTTGGCGGTAAATTGGGGCGATTTGTCCCCTAAAGTGTAAAAAAGACAGGAACTTTTGCCTCTTGAATTGCGAAAAAGAGTTCGACTTGAAAACAACGGGAGATACTATGTCAAGGATAATAAGACTGGCGGTGCTGTTGCTTGCTTTGGTCTTAACCATGAGCTCAATGGCCGAGGCGCGGATAAGACGGGTGGCCAAGCAGTGGAACGTCATTGAGACTTACGTGGGCTACTCAACACCTATCGGGAGTTACAGTAGGATAGGTACAATCGATTTCATAAATAATGCGGGGATTATAGTCGACGTCGACGCCGACCGTGTGTATGACCCCTCTTTTCACCTGGGCATCACTTACGGGCAGCTTCGCAGGGGACATCTGTTGTACAGTATAGGCTTCAGGTATACGAAGATCGAAACTCTGGATACTTTTGTCGTCGATCCTACCATTTCTTATATATTCTCTCCTATCAAACCTTCGTTTCATCAGTACGACATCGATTTCAATTTGAACTTCCTGGCGGCGAACATCGCCACGGCGCCGATCTCGCCGTATATCGGTATCGGTTTCCATGGCGGCATAACTTCCCAGACAGCCAGCGGTTACGAATCGGAGAACTGGGTCACTCTTGCTGCCAGTCTCAATTTCGGGGCCGATTTCAAGCTCTGGGGAGCACCCAAAAACAGGTCTTTTGTGACTCTCTCTTCGATCAACAGCGTCGATTTACTCGGCTCCGACCAGAGACCCCGCTACCTGAACTTCGGCGTAGGGCTTAAGTACTACTTTAGACCATGATATATGCTATAAGAATTATTATTTCACTGCTTGCTGCCGGGATTATGTGCTTCGGCTTTTTAATAAGCTGCGGAGATGATGATAACGGCCCGGTCGGACCGGGTAGCCCGGCGAAGATTTTCGCTATAAATGGCCTGTATTACAAGGGGGTTATGGGCGATACCATCCCTGACACAGTTTTGCAATTTGCAGTAGCAGATAAGAACGACAACTACCTGCCCAACCAGCAAATCCAATTGTGTCCATTAGAAGGCGATGGCGAACTCAGCCACCGCTCGATCATAACCGACTCATCATCTGGAACAGCCGGTTTCTGGTACGCCTTTACTGGCGACTCGGGTCATTCTGCAATCCGCTTGGTCGTTGAAAACGTTGACTCTCTTGATATCCAGTTTCGGGCCAACACATTAATCCCTGGTGAGCACGGCCAGGCGCAATATGTTCTGTTTGACGACACGTATACCGATGTGAAGCACTTCAACGGGATACCAGCGTCTGTCGATGTTTTCGACAGTTCAGAAATCATCTATGTGAACTACGAAGCAGCCCTGGGTGTTGTAGCGATGGTCTATGATCTCGACACTAATGGGGTTATCTACGACACATCGAGCATTTACGGAGTTATCGTTAACACAATATACACCGGAACTACAGCGGAAGGTATCGGTGTCGGTTCTCCGATTGACTCCTTGAGAAGCGCTTGGGGGGAACCGGACACAATCTGGCTGGACCCACGTCCTCCAGCAGCAATCGCTGTGGAGTACTATGCCTACGGACTGACTTTCTACTGTTGGCCCTCAGACACTAGCGTTTTTGAGATTCACTTGACCGAAAACATCACACCACCAGAGATCAGCGATAATCGCGATCCTGAAAGGCTGCGCCGATTCCGTCTGCTTAAGAACGGTAGCCTGTAGCCCACCCAACAGGTGGGATTCTCTTGAGGTTAAACCCACCGCAAGAGGCTTGTTGATAAACCACGTTTTAGGGCAAAAAGGTATCAAAAAATCCGTCATCGCGAGGAGTCCGCCTTTGGCGGACGACGTGGCGATCTCATTGTTGCCCATAGGGATCGCCGACGTGTGAGATTGCCACGTCCGCCTGCGGCGGACTCGCAATGACAATATGGGTACTTTTTCAACACTCCCCAAGCGGTGGGCCACCCGTCCTTACTGATGGCAGGATCGCAACGTGCCCGGCAGATATCCACATCTGCCGGCATCATCTTGCAACCCTGCGCCTTACTCGCCGCTTTTCTTCTCCAGATACGTTCTTACCACACTCAGCAAGTCAATCGGTACCGGGAAGATGAGCGTGGAGTTGCGCTCGGTGGCGACCTCAGTCAACGTCTGCAGGAAACGAAGCTGCATGGCATTGGGTGCCGAGGCGATCACGGTGGCAGCATCGGCGAGCTTCTGGGACGCCTGGAACTCACCGTCGGCATGGATGACCTTGGCGCGTCGTTCACGTTCAGCCTCGGCCTGCTTGGCGATAGCGCGCTGCATCTCAGGCGGCAGGTCAACGTTCTTGACCTCGACTACGGAGACTTTGATTCCCCACGGCTCAGTCTGTTCGTCAATAATTCGCTGCAACTCGGAGTTGATCTTTTCGCGGTTCGTCAAAAGGTCGTCCAACTCCACTTGACCGAGAACCGAACGCAGAGTCGTCTGGGCAATCTGCGAGGTAGCCTCAAAGAAATTCGCCACCGATACTATTGCTTTGTTGGCATCCACTACCTGGAAATACACCACGGCGTTCACCTTGACTGACACGTTGTCCCTGGTGATGACGTCCTGTGAGGGGACATCGTAGGTAATAACACGCAGATCAACGCGTACCATCTTATCGACGATCGGGATCAGGATAATCAGCCCCGGCCCCTTGGCGCCAATCAAACGGCCCAGTCGGAATATCACGCCACGCTCGTACTCCCTGAGAATCCTGAGCATGTTGAATAGAAGTATCAGTACGAAAAAGACGATTACTGCAAAAACAGGAAAGCTCATAGCATCCCTCCAATCTTATGAATCCGTTCGTTTCACTTTTAATGTCAGATTCTCCACCGACACGATCTTTACCTTGCTGCCAATTTCGAACTCCTCATCGGAAGCGGCCTTCCACAGAGCGCCGTCGACATAAACAAACCCGTTGGGCCGTACCTCGGCGATCTTGCCGACCATCCCTTCCTGCCCGATGAAGGGTCTGTTACGGGCGGCCTTCCACACCAGCCATGCCGCCAGCATCACGGCCACCCCAACACAGATGACGAGTGTAATCAGCACCGACTTGGATATTTGCAACGTAGGATCGACTGTATCTACAAGCATCATACCTCCCAGGAAAAACGAGATTAATCCCCCAATCGTCAACAGCCCATGGCTAATGATTTTTATCTCTGCTATAAATAGTATCATGGCCAGTATGATCAAGGCCAGGCCGGCATAGTTGATCGGTAATGTCTGGAAAGAGTAAAAGGCCAGAATCAAGGAAATAGCCCCAACAACCCCCGGGAAGATCGAACCCGGATTATATAGCTCCAGCACTATTCCCAGCCCGCCTATGGAGAATAAAATAAGGGCAATATCCGGCTGGGTTATGATCTGAAGGAACTTTTGGATAAATGAGATCTTGATCTCTTTTGTCCTGGCTTCCTTGGTCGCAACTATCTTCTTGCCAAAGGGTAGTTCGGCCTCCCGGCCATCCAGTTGATTGAGCAAGTCCTCAAGGTTCTCCGCCCTGATATCGACAACGTTCAGTTCCAGAGCCTCCCGGTCCGTAATTGAGACCGACTCACGCACCGCCTTTTCCGCCCATTCGGCGTTTCTTCCCCTCTTTTGCGCGGCGGCTCTTACCTGGGCCACCGCGTCGTTAGTTACCTTTTGATTCATCAACGAGTCAACCTTCTCGCCTGTGCCGGAGACCGGGTGAGCGGCGCCGATATTGGTCGAATGTGCCATCGCGGCGAAGTGGGCAGAGTAGGTCATGTACACACCGGCCGATCCGGCGCGCGCTCCGGAGGGTGCAATGTATATGCAAACGGGCACGCGGGCATTAAGGATTCTCTTGCAAATCGACCAGGTCGGTTTGGAGAACCCACCCGGCGTATCGAGAAATATAACCAGTAGCTCCGCGCCGTTGTCCTCGGCTGTTTCTATCGCGGCGCCGATACGATCATCGGTAACAGTGCCAATAGCGCCGTCGATCATCATCGTGTAAACCAACGGAGGCGCCGGAAGCGCTTTTTTGCCAACCGAATCTTCTTCAGCAGGAGAAACCTGACCGGAAAGAGAATCGTTTGACGCTTTTGGTAACTCTTCCGGCTTCGACTTCGATGCCGCTATACCAGGTAGCAGAAAAACAACAAAGATGAAAAGCGTCCACAATTTAAGGGGCTTAGCGCTCATGATAATCATAATATGCTTCCTCTTTATTGTGATGTCAATTATAATCGGCTCGTTGCGCGCAGCGGCCTTACAGCCGGAGCGAGCTGTCCACATATTTAACCCGGCCGTCAAGCACCGTGGCCAGCACTCTCGTGTCATAGATTCTGCTTGCGGCCACCCTGGCGATGTCGTCGGAGAGGACCACGAAATCGGCAGGATACCCTGGCAATAGCCGGCCGCGCCGCTCGGCTTCTCCTGCAGCAATAGCCGGCCCAACGGTAAAACGATAGAGGGCTTCGCTCGCGGTTATCCGCTGACCGGGATAGAAGACATCCCTGCTTTTTGGCAATGCCCGCCGCACGGCCGCCGAAATACCTGCTATTGGGTCCAGAGGCTCGATAGGGGCATCAGAACCAAAAGTTAGATCGATGCCCTTGTCTATGATCGTTCGAAACAAGTAAGCGTTGACGCCATGCGAACCCCAGTATCTGCGCACCAGACCAATATCTGAAGGGCAATGCGATGGTTGCATGGAGGCCACCGTACCGAGCCGCTTCATACGCATCAGGTCCTTTCTGCGCACCAGCTGCAAATGCTCAATCCGGTGTCTCGCGCCGGGCGACAGAGCCGGGCTATCTTCCAACGCATCCAGGACATTTGATATTGCCCTATCACCGATGGCATGAACGGCGCAAGGCAGGCTAAGCCTGGCAGCCGACCTGACCAATCGCCTTATTTCATCAGTTGATATCACCTCTATACCGTAATTATTCCTGCTCCCGCGATAGCGATGGAAACACAGGGCGGTCTGGCTTCCCAGTGAGCCGTCAGCAAAGGCTTTTATCCCTGCAATCCGGAGGAAGTCGGTCCCGGTGCCATACCTGGTCTTGGTGCGGTGCAGTTGTGGCAACATATTGGCCGGCGGATAGTAGTTGACCCGAAGGCCAACCTTGCCATTTTCGGCCAACTTGCTGAGGTACACAAACGCTTCTGGTCCGTCGAAGGAATGCACGCCCGTCACCCCTTTTCTGTAAGCATGATCAAGAGCCAGCGCCCAGCGTCTGTCGATCTCTCTTTTGGACGGCTCTGGGATACGAGCGTATATCTTCCCATAACTGGCGGCCTCACGGAGGATGCCGGAAGGGGTACCATCGTCAAACCTGACAATCTTTCCCCCCAGAGGCTCACGCGTAGCCTTCGTGATTCCCGCCATTTCCAGAGCGCGGCTGTTGACCCAGGCGGAATGCTGGTCCTTGGAATACATGAACGCCGGGCGGCCACCCGTTACCTTGTCAAGCATGTAACGGTCCGGTTCGATCTGTTTTCTAAAACGATCAAGAGTGTACCCCTCGCCAACGACCCACTCGTTGGGTTTCAAGCCGCTGGCGAATTGCTTGATCTTTTCCAGGCAGGCATCGATCGAGTCCAGCCCCGCAAGTGAAACCCTGCCCAACGTCAGAGCGAAAAAGTAGAAGTGCGTGTGGGCATCCACAAATCCCGGTACTACGGTCTTGCCTCGAAGATCTATCCGTGAGTAGCTTCTGAACTCGCCGGCATTCTGCAGTTTGTGGCCGACAGCCTCGACCCGCCCCTGCCGCACCGCCATGGAATCGACCATGAGGTCTTCAGCCTGTGTATAGATGCGAGCATTAGTGATGAGGCTTTTCGTTTTCAAATCTATCTCCCTTAACCCTGATATCACCCTCGCGACGGGTCAGCTTGATCCGGTCGGTTTCTTCCAGAATGGGAATGGCAAACTTGCGCGTGAGGCCAAACCTTTCTTTGAGGTCTGCCACGGCCAGTGCGTTTGATTTCTCCAGGTGCGTTTTGATAAACCGCACGATCTCTTCCCAGACGTCAGATAGGAGTATGAAATCGGAACCGCATTTGTACCCTTCGCTTGATTCGATAATATACTTGATAGCCTCTTTGTAGTGCTTGCCGCCTGCTCCGAGCTTGCTCAGAGGTGGAGGTGTGTATGACTGCTCCCTGAGCATGTTTATTATCCGGTCATGAGCTTCCTTTACGGCCCCCTTCAGACTTGCACCTCTACCGGTCAGATTGTACTTGTCCGCTATTTTGGTCATCTTCCCGGTAGCTACTAAGTAGTTCAGGAAAGTAAGGGTCGTCTCATTATCACGCCCTGACAGCTTCACCAGTTGCTCCAAAGGCAGACCTGCGAGGTGGGGTTTGTCTTCAAGGTACTTGGCGATGGCGTTCGTAAAGAGCTCCAGAGCAGTATTGAAACTGTCCACATGAAAGACCTGTTTCCCAAACCTACCCAGTACTTTCTTATCTATTAATCTGTCTGCCGCCGTTTGTACTTCGTGTTGCGAGAAGTCAGCTTCCTTCAGAAGATGATCAGATGCAATAACTACTCTCTTTTGCAGTTCCGAGGTGACGAGGTTACTAATACTGCCTGAGAGGCGTTGTTCTAAATAGCCATAAAATGAGGCTTGCCTACGGCGTGGGAAGTGCACCAAGTGGTCAAGTACCCTGCCGCCTCCAAGTGTAACCATAGGTGTGGGAAGACGGGCAATATAGTTGTCGCCAACCAGACAGTAGATTGGCTTATCAGGCTTGAAGAAGACAATGCCCTTTTCACCGGGCGGTATCTCTTTCCGGTTGAGAAGTCGAATTTCACCTTCCATCTCAGTAGTTCCGACCATCAAGAGTATCCGGCGCCGATCTACAAGTGACACCGGCGCCTCCGGGATGAGTTCCATCGAGAGGGCCAGCACTGGGTATTGTTTGAAAAAGGAAAAGTCAAGTCGGTCGGAGATAACACCGCCTCGAACCAGGGCCTCTTTGTCAATGCCCGTGAAGGAAACGGCCGTTCGCTGTCCGGGCGCAGCCATCTGAACATCCTGATTGTTCAACTGCATGGAGCGTACTTTGCCCACTACCACCGATGGCCACACGGACACTGACTGGCCCACAGAGAGGCTTCCTCCTCGTAGCGTTCCCGTGACCACCCCGCCTATGCCGGGCCTGACGAATGAACGGTCGATGTAAAGCCGCGCTTTCCCAGTATCCTTGTGCGTTGCCGCTCGCTGGGGGAGATTATATAGAAAATCACGCAGTAACTCAAAACCCTCCCCAGTCTGGGCTGAAACCGAAAAAACCGGCGCCTCCGCAAGAAACGAGTCCTTCACTTTATCTTTGATGTCCTGCTTTAGCAACTCGACCCAGTCGCTTTCCACAAGGTCGATCTTATTGATGACGATAAAACCATGGGTGATTCCCAGCAGCCGCACCACCTGGAAATGCTCTTGGCTTTGCGGCATCCAGCCGTCATCGGCTGCCACTACCAGCATGGCCACGTCTATTCCTCCCGCACCGGCGATCATGTTCTTCACGAAGCGCTCGTGGCCGGGAACGTCGACAAAAGCAATCTCATCTCCCGATGGTGTACCATAAAAGGCGAAGCCGAGGTCTATCGTCATCCCACGAGCTTTTTCTTCCGGCAGGCGGTCGGGATCAGTGCCGGTCAGGCGCTTCACGATGGCTGACTTACCGTGGTCTATATGTCCAGCGGTACCGATAACGATCATGAGGGATCAATCCTTGATGGTCTTCTTGATGGAATCACGCAGCGCAGCCATTTCGTCGTCTGTAACGGTCTTGAGGTCAAGGATGAACCTCTCATCCTCTATGCGGCCGATGACTGGCGGTTTCATCATCCGGAAACTCCGGGCCAGGGTGGTTGCCCTA
Organism: uncultured Ignavibacteriales bacterium; assembly: GCA_964416195.1. GTDB lineage: Bacteria > Zixibacteria > MSB-5A5 > GN15 > FEB-12 > CAYQDB01. The sequence goes on along the minus strand of CAYQDB010000001.1, from coordinate 23,772 downwards.
AAAGGGCCAGAAAACACAATACCGACCGAAGGGATGCTTGATTCCGGCAAAGCTCCTCCGCCGACATATGCCTCGGTGCCCTCAACGGACAGCCCCGAGGGATTGCCCAGTTCCTTCAATAGCGCCTTGCCTCTTCGATAAAGCTCTGATTCGGGAACGGAAAGAATCCCCCACAGCTTGAGTTGGCTCTGATGGTTGCCTTCCAGATATATCGGAAACAGCTTTTCCAGCATGGAGAAAACGAACTTGTCCACCCGCACCGTGCGGAAAAGAGGGTTTCGCTTGATTTTCCTGACCAGCTCTGCGCGTCCCACGATCAATCCGGCCTGCACACCCCCGAGCATCTTATCACCCGAAAAACACGTCACCGCCGCCCCGTCACGTACCGATTGCTGTACAGTCGGCTCGGTGTAGCCGAGTATCCGCTGCGTAGGGACAAAAACCCCGCTGCCGAGGTCGTTTACAACAGGAATGTTGTGCATAGCACCAAACTCAACCAGTTGCCGCAATGGTACTTCTTCGATAAAACCGGACTGCACAAAATTGCTCTTGTGCACTTTGAGTATGAGGCCCGTCTTGCCGTTGAAGCTGCTCTCGTAGTCGGCCAGCGTTGTAATATTGGTTGTGCCTACTTCGCTGAGCCTGGCCCCCGATTTTCTCAGGATGTCGGGGATACGGAAACCGCCTCCGATCTGAACCAGTTCTCCACGCGAAATGAGCACCTGCTTACGGTTGGCGAGAGTGTTCAATATCAGAAACAACGCTGCTGCGCAGTTATTGACAACTGTAGAGCTTTCCGAGCCGGCCAGCAGAGCCAGGTATCGCTCGCAGGCCACGCCACGACTTCCCCGTGACCCCTTAGCCAGATCAAACTCAACGTTAGTGTAGCCCGTCACATTTTCCTTGACGGCATCAAAAAGAGTCTCAGACAGAGGCGCTCGGCCAAGGTTAGTATGCACCACGATGCCTGTAGCGTTAATGATACGGCAGACCTCTCTGCGTTTGGTGGCAACTATCGCAGCATCGATGTCCGACAGGAGCTTATCCATAGAAATAGTGCGCGCTCGATGTTTCAGCTTCTCTTTATTCTTTGCGACAACTTCTTTGATAAGCTGCGCCGCCAGCGGTCGTGGAACAGACGAAACCTGTTTTGCGATGGAATTCTCCTGGAGAAGCTCCTCCACCGAAGGAAAATCGCGCGGTTGCCTGATTACTTTTTTGGCCATAGAGACGGATTGTATATTAGTTCAGCCAGCACCCGCCCCACATTGGACAGCGCCGTGGGGGAGCACTTATCAGGTGTATCGAACTCGGTATGCCAGTGTGGATAATCAAAATCGATGATGTCTATAGCAGGCACGCCGGCGGAAACGAGGGACAGGTGATCGTCTATAATGGTATACTTTACCGAGTCACGGAAGGTAGTGATCCCAAGCTGCGCGGCGGCATTCCACACAGCATCGTTTAATGATCGGTAATACCGATCCGAATAACCCTCACGGTAAATCTCTTGTAAGGAATCACCAATCATGTCGATGACAATGCCAAAGCGATATTTTCCCCGGATTCCCCTGCGGCTGAATTCCCTTGACCCCAAAAGATAGTAATCGTGGTCACGGGGTTTGCCCCAATCCTCACCGTCGACCAGCGCCAGGTCCACATTGCAAGGAGGAGCCTTCTCGGCAAACAGGTTGCCCAGTTCCATCAGCACCGCCACCCCGGAAGCGCCGTCATTGGCTCCATCGATAGGCTGATCTTTCAATTTTGGATTGCTGGCGTAGTCTGTCCGCGGGCGGCTGTCATAATGCGCCATAAGAACGATCCCCTCATCGATCCCCTGAGACCCCAGGAACGTAGCGATGACATTAACCAGGGGTGTGTCGATCTGAGAGTACGGGTCGAGGAACGAAGATGTCTGAGAGTCGACCTGTGCTCCCAACTCCATGAAATGATGATACAGGAAACCCCGACACTCGGCTGAGGCCTTTGTCCCGGGGACACGCGGTCCGAAATCAACCTGTGCCGTCAGATACTGATACGCCCTTTCACCGTCAAAGGGCGGCGGTTCGACCCTCTGACCGGCACAGGAAACAACCATCGCCAGGGCCATCGCAACAATTGTCCAACGGTAGGTCATGCAAACAATTACGGGGAGCGCTGTGTGCCTGTCAATCGAAAACCCCTTAGAATCGAATCTCCGCCCAGATTTCCAACATCCTGCTATGGTTGTTCCGATTTCTGAAATGGTCGTACGAGTCTCGCCAGTCGGCCCGAAGGCCGCCCTTGATTTGACTGCTGAAGGTATAGGAGATGTTGGGCGTCACTGCAAAGTCAGCTTTATCGGCCGAGACAACCCAGCCCCCTTCTGCTCTTCTGGTTTCGCTTTTGCTCGCGCTCTTTTTCACGTCAACGGAGATTGACATAGTTGACTTGAATCTGATTTTCCCAAACAGCGGTACTGATATGCCACTCGGTGCTGAGAATGAGTACTGAGAGGATATGGCGAAAGACCTCCTATTCGTGCGGCTTTCCGACTGGAACGCCCCGGTTGTGGGGTTGTACTTCTCGGTCTCTCCTTTTGTCAGCGTGTAGGTCGAGGAGAGAGACAGCGATCGCAGCAACCTGAGGTTCACACTCAAGAGCGGGTTGTGATTGGTGTTGACCGACCGGGAAGTGAGAAAATTACCACCAATATCGTAAGTCTCTTTTGTCTCACGATTGTAGTCGGTCCGCGGCGAAAACACCTCAATAAACTTGTTGATAAGCCCCTTAATCAGAGGAAAGCGCCGAAACTTCTGGATCCGAATAGTGAGTCCCGGCCAGGATGTGGAGACGTTCTTGTACCGAGTACCCTGCTTGACAAGATCCCGGGAAATGCTCTGCGCGTATTTCACATCAATTGATAAGCCTCCAAGAAGAGCAAAGCCGCTGGAAAGGCTATATTTTTGCCCTTCGCCGGAAACCGGGGCTCGGCCTTCCGATACTGTAGCTACGCCCGCCTCACGTATCAAACCATATCGATACTTCCATTCCGGTCGTGCAAGCATGCCGGGAAGTGTTGCGTTGTAGTCTTCACTGTAGCTGTAGGAGACCGGTTTAATCCACCCGGTCAAGAATCTGAGTACGGCCAGCGGGGGATCGTAGAAGGGCTTTCCCGACTTGGGTTTTTCACTGTCGCTGTCTCCCTGAGACCCTCCCCTCCGATGCCTGGGAACTCCTCCGGACGGAGTCGATTTCCCGCCACCCAAGAACGTGATGTGCTCAAATCTGCCGTTCACTCCCCACCGGCGGGACATAGTGGAATGCCGGGACTGTGAGGACCTTGAGTAGTCATCACGGTAATCCGCGCTGTATGAAAAACTCGTCGTGAGAAAGTTAATAACACTTGGGGCGTAGCTGGTACTGAACGACTGATTGTAGCGGGTTTCCAATCCCAGACGGAAATTCTTCAGAGAAACACTGACCTGGTCCGGATCGCTTAAGTCTCTTGTGGTAGAGTATTTGAGATTGGTTGTGAGATTCTCAAAGACTTTGTAGCTGAGTGTCATCGAACCGGTGAAATCCCGCCTCAAGGTTGAGCGGCGGTTATAGTTGATATCATCAGTTATGGATAGACTACGACTGTATGAGCCTTTCATTGTCCACGTACTGGGGTAGAGACCCAATCTTGATCCGGAAGCCCGTTTGAGAAAGGGGAACGGTTTTGTCCAGAAGAAAATCGGCAAGGTCGGTACCTTACTGATGCCGAGATTAAAGTTGGAGTTTACGCTGTAGTTTTCACTAAAAGAGTACGGCATGGGGACCGATCTCCCCTGGTTGCGACCATAACTTAATGACGTATTGATCCGATTCAATAACAGGCTAAAGAGCGGGTTTCTCCCTTTGCGATTGAACGACTCGGAGATACTAAAGCTGTTGGACTCGCGGACTGATCGCTCCTCCTGCCGCACGTCCTCAGGTAATACGATATCGGAATTGGTGCGCAACAGAGGCGTCTCGGTGAACTTCGAATGTGACATAGTAATGGGTACTCTTGCACCCCATGATCTGGGTAGAAACTTCTCTAAGTTCAATGATCCCCCGTAACTGATACGCGTCTTGGTCTTTCCACTGCCCAGGTTGTTGTTACCGCCGCCACGCGTGGCTGAGGCAAGTTCACGGAAATAAGCGTCTGTGGACTCAAACGAGAAATTATAGCTCATCAGGTCGGCTAAATTGCCGCTGAACGCTGCGCGTGCGGCCGTACCGACATCCCTGCGCACATCGGTTACACGCAATTCGTCCAACCATATTTCTCCCGTTACGTCATTCGAGGCAGCGATATCGGTGTTGATAATCCCGGCGGCAAAATACCTCACATCATTGATATTTGGATTGCCTTTGATACGGTAAACACTATCGCTACTAAGGGTGTCGATGTCCTTGTACTCTGTGCCAGACCTGCCTCGGAGCGCAGCATCTTTTAAGGCGGTAGCATCGTTGAAATCAAAAGTAATATAATTGCGCTCGTCCCACCCCGGGTAAATAGACCGTCGTTGTTCATAGAAGTTGTCGGCCGTTGTGCCGAGACGGAAGAAGAACATAACCTTCCCCTCATCCGCGGGTTCGATGTCACCATGAACATACATTTCAAGTTGGCGGTACCCGGAGTACTTATCGGCGCTGATGAGGTTCTTGATGGCCAGACAGGTATCGCGTACGTCAAGGTCTTCGAAACGAAGCAACAAACCTCGTTGAGCTTCGGTTACATCATAGTTCGGGTCTTGGTATGGATCAACACCGGGGGGAGGAGAAAAAGTTTGGTCTTCCTCGCTGATTGACGCCACTACGAAGTTGGTGCTGCTGTCCGACTCATCACCATACAGGACTGAGTCTTGCCAGTTAGACTGAACAAAATACCAGGCGGCAATCTCAACCGTGTCGTTCTCGGTTTGACCCGCTTCGGACTCAAACCAAACCCGCACATGGCTGACCTCGTTCCATAGAGGCTCGATACCGCCCTCAGTAACGATTGTGTCCAGCACCAGAGAATCCCGGATAGGGATACGGTAAGTCCACCAGCCATTTCGCTCGGAGTTTTCAACCCGGAATGAATCGGCGTCGAAAGTGAAATCTATAACATAGGAAAAGTAGGCATTGTTTGTGTTTTGCCCGCCCATCCGGTTTAGGGGTTCCTTGTCAGGTATTCCTAACCAGCCGGGGTCATCAATATTGCCCTCAGTGCCGTTAAGCCATTCGTAGTAAATCGAGTCAATATCCCAGAGTGGGCTATCTTCATTGTCAAGCTGATCGCATAAATCCTGCGACAAGGGACACTTTCCATCACCCATGAAATACCAGTTATCGCCGTTGGGATCGGGCAAGGTGTCCGGATCGTAACCCGGCTCCAGAGAGTCGGCAAGCCCATCCAGGCCAACATCCTCCACTTTTTCAAGGGCATCGTTCGGTTGGACGTTATCCTCTGTATTTGCGACACCATCGCTATTCAAATCTTCGCTGATCCTGCCAATGTCAATATGGAGTTTGCCCCGCGCCCCTTCGTTCACTTTCGCTCGCAACTCCAACAACTGGACGCGCTGCGCATCTATTCGCTGATAGAAGCCGCGCATGATGCCCCCCCAGGACTGGACGGAGTTAACGTCAGGACGGAATATCAGGCGCAGGGGGCGGATAGTTCCCTCGCCTTGCTTGGGATCGACATCCCAAACCTCCCTGATGTCCAGTGGGTTGCGAGGGGCGTGCCAGAGGATTTTCCCGCGTTCCAGCGATGAGGAATCCGCCTGCACCGGCCACGAGGCTGTTTTCCAGATTGTTCGCTGGGTGCCCAGGGAAAGCTGTTCCTGGGCGGCCTCGAAATCGTCCACGTAGGCAATATTGTCGACATTGGGATTGGGACGGGATTGTGCCAGCTCTCCTTCGACCCTGAAGTTCGATGCCGCCTCTGTTTCCACCAGCGGTAGAGCGTCAGCCAGAGACGTCAGAAAGTTCGCTTGCGTACGCCAGGAGCCGTCAACGGAATATACAATAGCTCGGGCCGTCTCCTGTCCGACGCGCGGCTTGCGATCCTGGGCTTTGTCGGATTTGTAGAGAAATGTAGAGCCAAATTCCAGGTTCTTACTCCATGTGTACTCAGCTCTCATTCCCAGCAGCGTCTTTTTCTGAACTGCCATGAAGGGAGCATACTCAAACTGGATGTCGATATCGGCATTGGGATCGTTGGCTTCTTCCGACAAAAGTGTTATCTGGCCAAGGTCGTACAGGATATTGTAGCCCGTCCCCCGCTGCAGCGGCTGGCCGTTCACCGTTACCCTTTCGGACCCCTCGATAATGTTGGGTTTCCCCAGCCGTATGATACTACTTCGCGCCTTGGTGACAAGCTGGATATAGTACTGACTGGCTTCGGTCTTTTCATTATCTGATAAGTAGTCATATATTTTGTCCGTTTTTGGTAATAGCGTAATAGTAGAAACCCCGTTGGCATCCACATAGGTTGTTTCGCCGGCAAAGGGCCTTCTGTGGGGAAAGATCAGAAGCCCCCAGTCGGGTCTGAATATTTCCAACCGCTCGTCAAACCTGCCGTCGGGGAGTTTCTGATTAAGTTCATTGTACTGGTCAAGTCCCAGCATTTCAATCAAACGCTGTGTTTTCCCCTCGGATTCCTGGAACTCAAAGCTGGAGGAGGTACCCTCATTGCCTGCCGATCCTTTGAACACCTTGATATCGATATCCTCCGCTAAGACGCCGCGCGGGATTTCATAGCAGTTCCGCCACATTAAGCCCCATGTCTTGTACTGGTTACTTGGGGCGCTGTGATACAGCAGTTTCAGCAACACGGTGTCGCCGATGTGACCAACAGTGTCGATTGTTCCGCCCACACGCTGTATCTCCATATATACACCGATGGCCCTGTTTGAACGGCGGCGGGAGTTGAAGACGATATAATGCTGATTCTTTACGGGATCACTGAAGAATGAGTAGGAGACCGGGTCAATCCGTTTCACTCCCCCGGTTGTTTTGAGGTTTATGTTCTCCGCCGAATAGGAGCCGATATTACCGGGGTCGACTGCAAGGAATGCGGGAAGCCATTCGCTTTCCTGAAGCCGATCCACCTGTTCGTATGCAAACAGGTTTGTTACAGTGTCTCCCTTTTGAAAATCGGTGGAATCCCCAAGATCGAAGATTCGTGCCTCGGCATAAACGTAGTCACGAGTATGCTGTGCGCTCTCTTCGCCGGTGGGAGTGACAGACATTCGTTCGGATGATCCTTGTTCCTGAGAGGCGATGCCGATAAGCCGCAATCTGCCGATTTGGGCTTCAGACTTGACTCCGAAAAGACCGCGGATGTTGGAGGAGTACCCAACAAACTTGGTTCTGGGCAATGACAGGGTGGTGTTACCGGCCTCGATTGACTTGAGAATGTCGTCCTCATCACCTTTGTACCGAATGATAAGCCGGTTGGCCAACGGAATGTCCTGCTGACTATCCTCGGACACCTTCACCGTAATTTTCGATCCGATGGTGCCGTTGATGTCGAAGCGATAAGTCTGTTCCATGCTCAGGGAAGGAAACTTACTCTGCTTGTACACATCTGACTGGGCGGCGTCGCTCCACTGGGATCGCCCCGAGAACATTATCCTGCGATACCCCGAGACCCTCAATCCTGCTCCGCCTTCGCCAAAGACTTTATTGAGCCTTTTTGGCAACCCCACGGTGATGCCCAGTCCACCGCGCCCACGTCCCTGCTCAGGACTTGCTATCGACTTGGTTATCAATCGCGACAGCTTCTCATCAACCGCTTTTCCCTTTCGGAACGACAGGAATTGCGGGGCGTCAACTGTCACAGGGATCATCGTTTTCTCGATTCTTCCCTTTCTGTAGTATACTGAATTGAACGTAATCGAACTTGCCGGGAAATTTGATCTGACGAACTTCGGGCTACGCTTGAGAGCATAGCCATGCAGCAGCGCCGACCTGTTAGATAACGCTACCGACGGCCGCTGAGGGAGCTCATCGTAAGGTGAGACGAACGAAGGAGGTGACTCCAAAAAGCCAAAATAACCGGTTGCTCCTTTGGCTGGGCATACCACCACGCTTGCGAGCAATAGGCTACCCAGAAAAGGCACAACGAACTTTCGCGATGTAGAACTCACACTAATGCATAGTATCGGTTGTTCTTAGCTCATTAAAGATGGTTCGATAAGCAACCTCCTCCTGTTAGAATTTCCCTAGCTGGACTACTTCCTCTTCCAGCATTATACCAAATTTCTCGTACACTCTTTTCTTGAGGATTTCCGCCAGCGCCAAGATGTCTTTGGATGTAGCGGAACCGGTGTTGACAATGATATTGGCGTGGTTTTCAAACACTCGTGCGCCACCAACTGCCATCTGTTTGGCTCCGACTTCCTCGAGCAAGCGACCGGCGGGGATTTCCCCGTGTGGCTGCTTAGCATCAGGGATATTCTTGAAGAAACAACCGGCGGAGCGACCCTCGACTGGATGCTTTTCTCTCCGAAGAGCGAGGATTTCATCAATCCTTTGCCTGATCCGGCCGACGTCTCCTTTTTCCAGCTTAAAGTAAATACTCACTATCGCCTCGCCGCTTGTTTTCAAATACGAGTCCCGGTAGCCAAACCGGCAATACTCGGGGCTAACTGTCTTGACCCCACCTCCACGGTCTACAAGCACCACCTCGGTAACAATCGAACCGATATTGCTACCAAAGGCTCCAGCATTGCCATAGACTGCGCCGCCGACAGTTCCCCATATACCTGCCGCAAATTCCAGACCAGTTAGGGCGTTTTCGGCAGCAAAATCCACAAGAGCCGACAGTTCTTCACCGGCGCCGCAGACAATCTCTGCGTCTCCCGCAAGCTCCAGTCCCTGTATATCAACCCTGATAATCAGGCCGTCGTACCCCTGATCAGAAACCAGGATATTGGACCCACCGCCCAGGAAAAAACAAGGCAATTTCAGTTTCCTGGCTGCTTTCACAGCCTGAACAATGTCATCAACTGCCTGAGTAGAAATGAAGTACTTGGCAGCGCCGCCGGTCTTGAAACTGTTGAACTCAGCCAGTCCTTTGTCGAATTCCAACTTGGAGCCAAACAGGGCTTTCATTGCGGACATTGATATCTTTCGGTTAACTGAAAGCCAATCAGTCACTTTCACTCACCCCAATTTAACCTGTGAAGCCGCGAAAATCAAGCCCAAACGGAGCTTCGCCACAGGCCGACAGACGGCACCGCCTCATTCGCTTATACAAGTCAGGACGGCAAAAGACCAAACGTAGACCTTGCTACTGATCCGTATTGGAAGGAGTATCCGGTTCGACTTTTTCGGATTCACCTTCTTGCTCAGCAGCTTGTTTTTCCTCCTCGCCGGATTCTCCCTTCTCTACGGTTTCCGGTTCAGCCTTTTTCGTTTTGTCCTTTTTGGTTTCATCGACATAATTCAGCCGCAGTTCATAGAGAACATGCTTGAGAAGCTCGGCTTCCTCTTTTGTCAGGTTTCCCGCCATCTTGTTCTCGAGCATGCTGATAATGTCAATGCTGTGTCTAGCGACATCCAGATTCCGCTCAACCTTCCCCGAAATTGGCGAGGCGATTTTCCCCATCTGTTGCATGGCGCTTGCCTGCAGTGACAGGACGAGTTGAAGGAAGTGCAGATCAATGTTTTCCTCTGGCTCAGTCATATTGAGAACTCCCGTGTCATTTTGTTTCATTACTGAAGACATCCACAGGATGCCTGTCAACCGCCACCCAAAAGTGTCTCCTTTTTAGAGGTTGTTTTGCTCAGGTAGTTATACAGGCTTTGATATTCTCTGTCAAGCCGCTCGTCGGGGGCAAACAGCCCCTCCAGAAGGCGATGGCCGGCTTCTATCAGATCACGGTCGGCGGAGAGTCTCACCGCCCGAAACTCCGGCAGGCCGGACTGGCGCACTCCGAACATCTCTCCCGGCCCTCTCAGTTCCAGGTCTGCCTCGGCGATCTTGAAACCATCCGTGGTGACGACAAACATCTCAAGACGTCGACGCGCCACATCCGAGATCGGCGGATGGGCCAGCGCCACCAGTGTCGCCTGCTTCCGGCCACGACCGATTCTTCCCCTCAACTGGTGCAATTGTGCCAGGCCGAATCGCTCGGCGTGCTCAATAATCATAACCGTGGCCTTGGGGTTGTCGATTCCAACCTCGACGACGGTAGTGGACAAAAGAATATCAAGTTGTCCGGAACGGAACTGCTCGAGGACAGTCTCTCGTTCTTTCGATTTCATTTTTCCGTGCACCATCCCGACCCGCAACTGAGCAAACTCCCCTGCCGATAACTCCTGATATGCCTCCTCAACACTTTCCAGGTCCATCTGATCTGACCTCTCAATTACCGGATAGATAACGTACACCTGCCCTCCCTTTTCAACGTCCTCTCTGACAAACTGATACACTTTGTCACGGACATCGTGGGTACGCCAGATTGTCCGCGTTGGTAACCGACCTGGAGGCAGAGTCTCAATCGTTGATATGTCGAGGTCGCCATAGAGCGTCAACGACAGGGTTCGAGGGATAGGTGTGGCTGTCAGGATCAGAAGGTCCGGGTTATCACCCTTGGCATAAAGCTTGCCGCGTTGCTGTACACCGAAACGGTGCTGCTCATCGATAACGACGAGACCCAATCTGCTGAAGGAGACATAATCGTATGTGAGGGCATGAGTCCCAAATAGGATTTGAGTTTCACCCTCGGCACAGCTCTGCGCCACTGCTTTTTTTTCAGATGGCTTGAGGCTTGCGGTCAAAAGCCTGCTGGTTACACCGACCTCTGAAAGGGCGGCGCTCCAGGTATGGTAGTGTTGCTCGGCAAGGATTTCGGTCGGAGCCATAATGGCTGTCTGAAGGCCGTTCTCCGCCACGTACAACCCGGCCAGCACAGCCACGATCGTTTTACCACAGCCAACATCCCCCTGAAGAAGTCGCGCCATGGGATGCGCCGTCTGCATGTCGCTAAAGATCTCTCGGATCGCTTTCTTCTGTGCATCGGTAAGTTGGAATGGAAGCCCATTCTTGAACGACGTCAGTTTCTCTCCGGGTGGAACGTACCGGTGCTTCTTAATTGCGCTTTCTTTCTGACCCTTTCTGCGAAAAACCAGAAATTGAAATTTCAGAAGCTCATCGAAGGCCAGGCGGCGCCGGCTGGCTTCAATGTCATCACGGCTGTTGGGGTAGTGGATTCTTGCAACCGCCTCGTGAAGTAAAGGAAGACCAAGTTTCCGGTTTTCTTTTGTTGGGATCGGGTCTTCGATTCTTTCCATCAAATTGTCAAAGATAAAGGAGGTGAGCCTCCGTATTCCCCGGCTGTTGAGACCAATCCTGTTCAGTGCAGACGTCTGGGGATAGACCGGGATAATGCGTCCGGCATGGATCATCTGATCGCTGTCTTCTTCCAGTCGCTCCAGCTCAGGATGGACCATCTGGTATCCGGTGTAGTAACCGACGATGCCGGTAGCGGCAAACTTCTGTCCCTTTTTGAAAAGCCGCTCCCAGTACCTGAGGCCGTGAAACCAGCGAAGAGTTATCGCCCCGGTGTCGTCCTCCAAAATGACCCCATACATTTTCCGTCGGCGTCCATACAAAGCGCCGTGAGCTTTGACCCGTCCAATAATGGTTACTGATTGATTGATTTTAACCTTGGCTATGGCTATAGAGACGATGTTGGTGCGGTCGAGATAGGCACGTGGAAAATAAAACAGCAGGTCCCGCACCTCGTTGAGGCCATGTTGGGCAAGTACCTCCGCTTTGCGTGGTCCGACGCCTTTCACATACTGCAAAGGGGAATTGAGTCTTATCTCAGCCACGCCCTAAGAGTGGCTTATTACCGTGAGTATGTCAATGACGAATTGTCTGGCGAAAGCTGGCAGCTACAGGAGGACTCTTTCTGGGTTTCGTCAGGTCTTGGCAACAACGAAGTCAGTGGTGTGAGCTAACGAGTCGCTCAGTAAAAGGTTGTTGCTCAGTGGATTTTGTGAGCTGTCAGCTGACACATCTGCCGAGGCGGACGCAAGAGTCAACAGAACAGACATCTTTTGGGACAGTCTCACCCCACCCGACATCTAATTGCGTAGCTATTGCCTCTCCAACACAAAAGGCCGCCGAGATCGGCGGCCTTTTCGATGGAGCATATTCTGGCAGTTTAGTTAGCCGGAGTCACATTCCGAGCCTGAAATCCGTTGTCGGTCTGGGCAATCTCATAGAGTACTTCCTGCCCTTTCTGTAGGGTCTTGAATCCATCCATATTAATCGCCGTGTAGTGGACATAGACATCATGTCTTGAGTCCTCAGACGCAATAATGCCCCAACCCTTTAAGTCATTGAAATACTTAACCTTACCTTTTGACATGCCCTATCCTCCAATGGACACCATGAGTTGTCTACTATCTATTATACGAGCTTTCTTGGAAATAACTACAAAAAAAAATCGGTCTGGTTAGAAATTCGTTAGAATTCTACTCAGAAGCGTCATCCACAGACCTGAAAGAACAGGCACCGTTATGTTATCATCAGTGCCAAGAGGGAGGGCCTCAACAATTGTGGCTACTATCGCCCCGGAAAAACGCACTTCCCATGTCAGATTCGGCACTATAACTGCCACAATGGCGCAACCGCCCAGACATGCCAGAGAACCCTCAATGGACTTGTTTCCAAATCTGTGTCGGCCAAATCTGCGTCCAATGAGGGCGGCAAGGGTATCGCCAACAATGATAAATGCCAGCGCAGCAACGGCTATCGGCTTGTCGTACAGAGTCACCGTAAGGCATACCGCGAGGAGAATATATGTCGCACCCATGAAGTCTCCGGCCTTCTCATGTTGTCGGACCAAAGGTGATATGATTTTCCCCGCAAATGATCTCCAGAATCGCCATTGGCGTATCCTGGCAATATCAATCAATATCATAATGGCCGTTATCGGGACCATAATGATCAGCATATCTGACCTGTTGAGCCCCAGGAAGTAATAGCCACCTGGAATCACCAAAGCGCCCACGTGGGTAGCTTTGCGCGCCAGTTCCTGACCGAACGTGATCTGGGCTGATGCCGTCGGAGTTTTGTCAGCCATTGCTATTTTGGGCGGTCCGTAAGCGGCCTTAGATGAACGGGATATATTCTATGGGGGAAACGCACATTGAAATGTGCATACAATTCATTCCGATACTTGTTGAAGACCTGGTGGGCATGCTCTTTCCTGAGAATCGGTATAATCTTGTATCGAACCTGGTCGACGCTCATCGAAGTAGCCTGGCTGAGAACTTTGACAATATGATACCCATATTGGGTCTTGACAGGATGAGATATTCCCCCCACAGGTGTCGTGAGCGCAACATTATAAAGCTCTGGAGGAACATCCTTCGGACCAATCTCACCGAGGTTAGCCAGGTCAGCCCTGATGCTCGGTTCTCCAGGATAGTACTCCTTGGCCAGTTCGATAAAGTCAACACCCGACAGCGCCTGGTCTCGCACGAATTCCCCGAACACGGAATCATCTACGATAATGTGCTGAATACGTAATGGCTTTTCGGCCTTGTATTCACTCACGTGCTCATTGTAGTATTTCTCTATCAGGCTGTCGGGAGGATTCCACAGCGCTTCCCGACGTCCCTCTGAGATAATCGCTTTTGAGTATTTATGTCTGAGCGCCGCTTCTCCGGCAACTACGTCCGGCAGGGTGTCAATGCCCGTGGTGCGCGCCGCCTGTACAAAAGCATAGCGCCCCGCAAATGTATGAAGCATCGCCTTTTTCATCTCAGGTGTTGTATTGTCAACATCATATTTTTTACGATAAGCATTCTCAAACGTCCACATATCATAGAACTCTATCGTGTCTTGGCCATTGACAATTGCCGCCCATGTCGGCTTGTCTACAAGGTAGACATTGGTGTCAAGAAGCTCTTCGTTGAACACCAGGTGTATCTGTGCAAGCAGGGAATCTCTGAGGGGAACCCCGATCTTGTTGGCTTTATCCTGTTTCAACGACATCATGGCTGTACCATACTGTTGCTCGTCAAGCGATGGGACCCCCTCAGCAATATGATCCTCAACGTAAAGAATATGCCAACCGGATTTGTCGTGGTAAAGCTGCGAAATATCCCCGGGCTCCATTGCAAATGCAATCGAATCAAACGGGTCAAGGTATACCCCTCTCTTCGTCCAGCCTACCAGCCCATCTCGGTCTTGGGAATACGTGTCATGTGAGTACTTATGCGCAACCTCCGAAAAGGGCTCGCCGAAATCCAACAACCTACGTATCTGCTGGGCATATTCGGCCGTTTCCTTCTCAAGTTGTTCAGGCGTTAGTGAGCGGCAATGTAGAGAATCAGGACCGTTTTTCAAGCCAAGCGGTGAAATAAGAATCTGATGGAGTAACACCTGTTCTTCGACAGCAAAGAGATCGGGACGTCTGTTGTAGAAATCAACTACTTCCTGTGAATCCAATATTATCGTCTTGTAGACAACCTCATCGAGATATCGCGTCGTCAACAACCTGTGATAGCGCTGTTTGTATATCCTGTAGCTGTCATAATGCTCGCTGAGGTCCAGCCGGTCTGCCTCAAAGCCCGCCAGCGTATCACACAGGATGCTGTCAAGGAAGGCTTTTACCTGATTTGAGGAGAGTGTCCCGCCGTTTGGAAGCAACTTGCTGTGCACCAGTGCTTCGTAGAGCTCCGGCATCCTCAACGAATAGAGAGTGTCCACCCTGGCAACAACGTACTTGTGTTCTCCAATGTTTCCCTCGGAAATGAAAGCCGGACCACACCCCGTTACCCAAAGAGTCAAAACAATAATGACTGGCCAAATACGTCTCATGTATAATACCTCAACCTCTTTCACATGCATCAAAGTTGTTAACTTATACTCCGAAACGCTGAAAAGCAACCCCCAAAAGTGCGGGAGCGGGAACGAGTCTGGTCCGAAAGGAAAAGGGATGACAGACCTGCTGCAGTGTTCTATCTTCGCTTCTTGGACTTGATGGAAAAACGCAAAGGAGCACCTATGAATTGCTTTGGGGGACTTATCATGGCAATGGCCCTGGCTGCCGCTTCACAGGTCAATGGTTGGCCGTCTCTCTACACCGTATCAGCGGACTCAATCCACGAGTCTATTTCAGTTCTGGCTGACGATTCGCTCGAGGGGCGGGAGGTCGGCGAAATCGGGGAATGGAAGGCTGCTCAGTATATCAGGGGTATCTTCGAATCGGCAGGACTGGCACCAAAGGGCGACAACAACACATACTTCCAGGCCTTTGAATTCGTCAAGAGGATTGAATTGGGCAACAGGAATCAACTGACAATCAATGGACAGGCCCTGCAACTCAACGAGGAGTTTGTGCCGATGTGTCAGTCAGCCAATGCTACCTTTCAGTATGATGAAGTCGTTTCCGTTAATTATGGTATTACCGTTGACGGACAGGGTGGCCGTTATGACGACTACAGAGGCAAGGACGTCGCGGGCAAGGCAGTTATGGTGAAGCGCTTTGCCCCTTTGGCCGAGGACCACACTGGCATTGATTTCGATAAGCACAGTTCCCTGACAAGCAAGATTCAAAACGCCCTCGATCACGGCGCCGTCGCAGTATTCTTCATCACCCCTGAGGGCCGCGAGGACACGCTCCCAACAATGAGCCTTGCCCATATCAGCCCCAAAGGGATACCGGTGATCTTCCTCCGACAAAAGGCAATGGAAAAACTGGGATTGAATCTATCCAGGCCGGAGGTTATCTCCGCTGTCGGTGAAACCGAACTTATCAAGGTCCGCGATACCGGATATAACGTAGTCGGTTATTTGCCCACCGACAACGATACCACCATAATCATCGGCGCCCATTATGACCATCTCGGCTGGGGCAATCCGACTTCGTGGTACAGGGGGCAGAAGAAAATGATCCACAACGGCGCAGATGACAACGCCTCAGGCACCGCCGGTTTGCTGGAACTCAGCCGCTATTTCTCCGTCAGGAAAAACTCAATGAAATACTCTCTATTGTTCATTGCTTTCTCCGGTGAAGAAGCGGGGGCTCTTGGATCGAACCACTACGTCAAACACATGACGGTGGATTCGACCAAAATCAGAATGATGGTCAATATGGATATGATTGGCCGCCTGAGGAACAAACAGCAGGGCCTGGCTGTATTTGGTACCGGAACTTGCCATGAGTTCGGGAGTTACTTCGACAGCCTGGCGCACAACGACCTAAGAATGATTTTTAAGAAATCAGGTGGCGGCGGTTCCGACCAGATCTCGTTTTATAATCACAGGATACCCGTGCTACACTTCTTCACCGGCGCCCACGAGGATTACCACAAGCCGTCCGACGATGTTGATAAGATCAATTTCGATGGTGCTGTCAGGGTAGTGAATTTGGTCGGCAAAGTGGTATCGGATTTCGATCGGTACGAAGGCTACCTGGCCTTCCAGAAGACTAAAGACCCTGGAGCCGGTAGACGCCGCGCCTCGTTTTCCGTGACGCTTGGCATTACGCCCGATCATGTCGCCGAGGTGATAGGTTTGCGGGTCGACGCCGTATCTCCCGACGGTCCCGCAGAACGAGCCGGCCTTTTGCAAGGAGACATTATCATCAAAATGGGCAAAATCGACGTAGGTGATATCTACGACTATATGAATGGTCTGTCGAAGTTTCGCAAGGGCGACAGCACCGCTATCGTTGTCGAAAGAGGAAGCGATACGCTAAGTCTGCAGGTCGTGTTTTAATGGTCAGGTAGGATAAAAAAACCGCGAAATGACGGCGTGCCAAAACCCTTGCGAGGTTGTGACACAAGTTCGATTCAAAGGCGGCGTCAGGTGACCCGATGTTGTCTTAAAAGTTGGTTCTAACCGCAGTAGCTCTGTCACTAAATGAAATCACTACTCTCTAACTCCGCATAGCGGCGGGCTTTATGTCCGCCGTTAATTGGTGGAGGACAAGCCCCAGTCCTACGCGAGCAGGAATGGACACCTTTTGGGACGTCCTCGAGTCGCCCAATAGCACATAAGTACGAATGCAGATTCTTTTGTTACAGACTCCTTGTGGTTCTAATCCCATGATCTCTCCTATACCAATTGGGAGTCATATCGTTTACTGGTTATTTTGAATTATATTACCTGCGGCTTCGAGTCGTCCCCAATATCCCCTCGGCTGACAACGAAAAAAGCCCGCACTAAGGCGGGCTTTTTCAAACCAATCGGAATAATACATCAATTGTCAGAGTCCGGGGCAAAGCCGGATCCCGTTCTGCATCCACCGGGTTTTCTACCCTGCTGTCCAACCTGATGCTGCCCCTGGCACTTCTTTCCCTGACACTTCTTCATTCTCGCCTTGCGAAGTTCTTTCAACTTGGCGGCCTGTTCGTCGGTCAGTAGACTTCGAACTTCCTTGCGATGCTGATAGCGCATCTTGTGGAGATCGGCTTTGACGCGGGCAACCTCGTCAATTGTAGCCAACACCTCGTTTTCATTGGCCTTCTCGTCCCTCATGAGCGCCCGAAGTCTGATCTCGGCCTTCTCAATCTTGGCCCGCTGGTCAACTTTCTTCAAATTAAAATCAACCATCATCTGTTCGAGCTTGCCTTTTTGCTCGTCAGTGAGATTGATTTCGTCCGCTACAGTAAGAAGCATTTTCAATCCGGGGCCACCATCCCGCATCCCCATTGGGTGTCCTGGACATTGCCCATCAGGACGATGCCATCCCGGACGATCAACCGCACCCTGGCCGCGGCAGCCGGGATCGGCCAGAGCCATAGATGACATCACCAGCAAAGCTGCTAATGTAAGGTACATTAGTTTTTTCATGGTCTTCTCCTTTGATTGAGAGTTATACGCTGACAACAACTGTTATTATCCTCCTGTTTCTTAGGGCTGCGTTTCCCCCGTTGGCGGCAACTTACCAGGCCTAGGGCGTCGCTCCCGAAATACCTTCACCGATTCCAACAATTCTAATTCAAACCTCTCCTGGAATACAATGAGCCGTCCCAGTTGCGCGGGGAAGAGAATCTTGCGTGACTTCTCGAGAAATTCCTCCATTAGCCGAGCTTCCTGCTTCCTCAACTCCGAAATCTGCCGAATAAGGCGGTTGATCTCATCATCCGGAATGGTTCCCGTGCGGAGACCCTCAGCCAACTCATCGACAAGCGCCGTCTTCTGCTGATGAAGCAAAGAACGCTCACGACGCATGCTGTGGAAAGCGGTAACAAAGTCAACCTCCTGGTCATCACCAAGATCGAGCAGTTCGAGAAGCTTCAGCAAGCGGAACTGCTCAATGTGCTTACGATACTTGCGTTGCATCATTTTCCCCTCACGACCACTATCATGGCCCCTACCCGGTTCCTCCCCACCAAGCTGCGCCAGCCAAAGGGAATCGTCACCAGGACTTGCTGCCCATAAACAGCTATGAACCGGACATCGGTCAGATGGCCATTCCTGGGCTCCGCCCCCCGGAGCAAGGAGCACCACTCCCGACAATAATACAAACACCGTTTGAAAACACCTCCGTATCCCTGTCTTCCTCACAGCAAATCTCCTACGTCAAAATTGTTTTCCAAAAACTCAAGCTCCTCCTCAGTAAGGTCATCCAGCAGCCATTCGCTGGCATTGAAGGAATGCTGCGCCGTGAAGTCATAAAGGAGGGTGCCCAAAGTCCCCTCGTCCAGATCCTCATCTTCTGTTTCGTAAAAACTCGCAATACTGTCAACACCGCCGGCTGGTTCTGCCACGCTAGGGTCAAAAGTGGTTCTCCCTCCAATGTATGTACCCAGTGCAATGCCTAACGCCAGCGCTGCGGCTGCTGCAACAGGAACATACCCATACCAGATTTGCCTGATCCGCTTTGCTACACGGCCCGGGCGCGGCTCCCTCTTTTCTATATCCTTATCAACTGCGGATACCAGCCAGTCCACTTCGACATCATCCGGAAAGAACAGATCATCCGCACCAAGTTTTCCACTTACGCCGGTCAGTTCTTCCCAGGTAGCGCGACATGTCGAGCACTCTGCGAGGTGTCTGCGTAACTCTTCGGGGAGGTATTTTCCCCCGAAATACAGCAGCATTTGATCCTTAAAATAAGAGCAGTTCACTGCCGCCATTCCTTTTGTTTCGCGAAAGCACGGAGCTTGATAACCGCTTGCCGATAATGAGTTTTAACTGTCCCCAGAGCCTTGCCAGTGATCTCGGCAATCTCTTCAAACATCAGTTCCTTATAGAACCGCAGGTCAAAAACGAGCCGCTGCTGGTCCGGCAGGGTAGCCATGAACTCCAAGACGTCCCTTTGCATCTCTTTCTCATGCAACTGATGCTCAGGGTCCTGGGAGCTTGAAACTAACGCTAGGGTTTCTGTCTTAACAGCATCAAGCGAGGTCACTTGCCTCGTTGAATGCAGTTTCAGATAGTTCAATGTCTTGTTGGAAGCAATACGATACAGCCAGCCTTTGAACCTTGCCTCTTCCCGGAAGCTACGCAGGTTCTCCCAGGCGGAAATAAAGGTCTCCTGAGCCAGATCATAAGCACTGTCACGGTTCTGCGTCATCCGAAATGTCAAAGCCACCACGTTTTTCATCATCAACCTCACCAGCCTGGAAAAGGCTGCCTTGTCGCCTCCTTTTGCCCGGCGAACAAGATACTCAACAATCTCCAGATCGGCATTCACCATAGCTGCAATTTCTACTGTTATGACAACAGGAAAAAGAAAAAGATTAATCCGGTGGTTCTACACGTGAAAGAAACTAAAGAGAATATTTCTCGCCAGGCAAGGGGCTGACAACTGAAGATTCAGTCTTTTCTGCTTTTTTCCAGTACCTTGAAGTACCGAGGAAAGTCTTCAAGCACGGCGCCCGTACCGCGAGCCACACAGGTTAACGGATCGTCAGCTACGTTGACGGGCAGATTGGTCTCCTCGCGAAGCCTTTTGTCCAACCCACGTAGCAGCGCCCCGCCCCCGGTAAGAATTATGCCACGCTCAAGGATATCTGAAGCCAACTCCGGAGGCGTCCGTTCCAGCGCTTGACGTACTGCCTCCACAATAATATCAACGGTTTCGGACAGCGCTTCACGTACCTGGGCCGACGAAAGCATCAGGTTTTGCGGGACCCCAGCTACCAAGCCACGCCCTCTAACTTCGAGCGACAGTTCCTTCTCAAGCTGGAAAGCCGAGCCAATCTTGATCTTGATATCTTCTGCCGTCAGCTCACCGATGAGGAGGTTATAGTTCTTTTTCAGGTATGTGATAATGGCTTCGTTGAGCTCATCGCCCGCGACTCGGATGGAGACAATATTCACAATGCCATTCAGGGCAATGACGGCAATTTCCGTAGTACCCCCGCCTACATCAATTATCATGCTTCCTGTTGGCTGCTCAACTGGAACGCCCACTCCAATAGCGGCCGCCATCGGCTCCTGCAACAGATAAACCTCGCGGGCTCCGGCGTTTTCAGCTGAGTCGCGCACGGCCCGCTTCTCAACCTCAGTAATGCCCGATGGCACCGAAATAACCACCCGCGGCTTCATCAGGTATTTGCGTTTGATCACCCGCCGGATAAAATCAGCTATCAGCTTCTCCGAGATCTCAAAATCGGCAATCACACCATCCCTTAGAGGGCGAATAGCGGCTATTCCCCCCGGGGTCCTGCCAGTCATTTCCTTGGCGGCGGCACCGATAGCAAGCACCTTGCCGGTAGACTTCTCGATAGCCACAACTGACGGCTCATTCAGAACAATCCCCTGATTGCGCACATAGACGAGGGTATTGGCAGTGCCGAGGTCAATACCGACATCGTTGGAAAGGAGATTCATCAGTCCCAAATCAAGTCCCTTCAGATTCCAGTCTGTCCCTTGACTGCTACACTGACTATAGTCAATATCGAACCAAAGTCGCGTTAGTTTACTCCATAATCCGTGATCTGGCAATTAAAAAGTGTCACACGTTGTTGGAACTTAGTCCAATCTGAGGTGAGGAAACGTTATCCCGGCTGATGCCTAAGCTGTTCCACCTGTTGTGTAACCATATTCACCGTAATCCCGCGCATGCACTGCATACGGTTGTCGCCAGTTAGGGGACACTTGTTTTTTACACAGCTAACACAATCGAGGTGATCGAGGTATATTAGCTGTTTGCGGGAGGATATAGGAGAGGTCGCCCGGGGATCGTCGGCCCCGGAAAGAACAACTAATGGTATTCCCACCGCAGCCGCGAGGTGCGCCGGACCAGAGTCATTGCCGACAAAGAAACGAGCATTTGACAGAATAGCCGCCGCCTCCCGCAGGCCGGTCTTTCCAGCCAGGTTCGCTACTTCCTTGGCGCCGGCAGATGCCGCAATTTTGTCCCCGACGGGCTGATCCTCAACCGAGCCTATCAACACGACTTTCAGCCGATAGTTGGAAATGATAGCCTTTATCAAGTCGATATAGTTCTCTGTTCCCCATCGCCTGGACTCCGCCACAGCCCTAAATGCTATGGCCGCATATTTATCGTCACCACCAATGCCAAAACCTGAAAGAATCTTGGTACCACGCTGTATGTCCTCGTCGTTAAGGAACAGTTTCGGCCTGGTAGACTCCAGCCCCACCCCCGCCCCGCGCCTGAGCAGGTTGAAGTATAACTCACTGCGATGCTCGGAGTTAAGGGACGTTGGCAGGGTGATCGGACGCGACAGCAGAAGCCTGCGACCATCGGCGATGTAACCGACACGCTCCCTAACGCCGGCGAGCTTGAAAGCAGCTGCCGCTCCAAAAGAGGGGGGAAGAATATAACCAACGTCAAAATCTCTCGAGGCAACCAGGTCCCGGATTTTCATTACCGCAATCAGCCCGTGAACATGAGCCGAGGGAATCCTGATAATCTCGTCAATGGCTGGATTCTGTTTAAACAATTCGGCAAGATGCTCGGGAACCAGAAGTGTGACAGTCGCCCCGGGGTAGGCTTCACGTGTCTCGTTGATCATGGGCAGAGCCATGATACAATCACCGAGGTGATTGGGACTACGAACGAGAATATTGAGAGACATTAACCGGAATACTTGCCTTCCAGCGCGATCTTGTCAAGAAGATAGTTCTTCAGCTCTTCCAGATACTTGTTTCTCGCCTCCAGGTAGTCAATCTTGCTTTCAAGATGAGTCAGCCTTGAAATCTGGCCATCGTCAAGGCGGAATTTGGCAATGTCCAATTTGTTTTGAGCCAGCTCAATCTGCTTGTTTAATACGTCCAGTTTGCGGTAACTGACGTCGAGCCTGTTTATCAGATTGACGATCTGAGCCCGGGCAGATCTCTTGCTGCGTTCGTACTCTATTTTTGCTTTCTCCTCCGACAGCCGAGCGGCCTTGACCTCAGCGCCTGACGCTCCACCATCCCAGATAGGATAAGTAAAATTAAGCGATACCTGCCAGCTATTAGCCTTGATATCATCATCCTCGCCCCCTTCGGTTTCGACCCTTCCTCGCCCCAGAGAATATTTAGCGGTGAGATTTCCATTGAACCCATGCGATGAGGCAGCGTAGTCGGCAGCACGCTCTTCTTTCCAATATTGGTACTGTACTTTCCGAACATCAACACTTTCTTCCCAGCGCTCGATGAGCGCTTTCTGTTCTCTCTCATCCAGGTGCTGAGTAATCTCAGGCGCCAAGGGCACTATCATTTCTGACGCATCGAAGTCGAGAAGAATCGCCAGCTCACGGTTTTTCTCCTGGCGCTCATTGTCGACATCGAACTGCTCCAGCTCGGCGTCAAGACGAGCTGACGCCGACTCCAACCAGTCTTCTTCAGATATGACACCATCCTGCAGCTTGGCCGAATCGATATCGGCTTTCAGACTAGCCGATTCCAGTCTGTCACTCACGAGCTCCGCTTTGAGGGTTAGTTGCAAAACCCCGAAGTAGGCCTCCGTTACTTCCTTTTTTAGCGTCGCTACTTCTTCGAGCTTGGTAAGGCGAGCAATCTCAAGGTCGTCCCTTTTGTTATTGAGGTCGTTCTTTGCATCTGACGGCTTGAGAAATGGCTGTTCAAGTTCAAAATCAAAGTACCCCTGCCGCGTATTCTGTTCGACCATGATGTCCAGGTCGCTCCACAATGGGTATCTCGCATCACCCCTGAACAAGTTTCCCCGGACAGTCAAATCGCCCCCGGAGATTAGACTCTGTTTGAGTTGGATGTTGCCGGTAAAGTCGAAATCCGTCGTCTTGATCAACTGTTTTCTCGGCAGCCCACCGTAGAAACGAAATGATTCATTTACGCTGTAGGCGGGTATGTTACCATTTATGCTGATCTCCGGCAGATAGAAATTGACACGTTCGGCGAAGTAGTTTTTCTCAGCGACCTCAAGGTTGCCTTTGATAATCTCGGCGCGGCTGGTGCGATTAACTGCTAAAGTGACAGCCTCATCCAGCAACAATTCCCGTGAGTAAGATGCCTGCAACAAAATTAGAAACACCGCAAAGCTTATGCAGACAGGTCGAAGATAACAGTATTTCCTTGTAGTCATAGATATTCCTTTCCTCTTTCATATCATGTAAAAAAGTACATATTGTCATTATTTTGTAACGCGTATAGATTTTTGACCCCGGTTGCCCTACTCATATCTCAACGCCTCTATGACGTTGAGCCTGGCGGCCTTGCGGGCCGGGTAAAGACCAAAGACGACCCCTACGGTACTTGATACTCCCACCGCCAGAAAGATGGAGTAGATCGACACAATAGTCGACCATTCGGCGTAAAAGGAGATCACCTTGGCCAGAGCCAGGCCGAGACCGATTCCA